>JAFANP010000001.1 GCA_019232625.1 Alphaproteobacteria bacterium
CAGTGGCCGGGATTGGAATTGTCCTCCACCGCGCGGACCTGGCCGGCGGCGGTGAAGGCGGCCGAGCCGATGAAGGTGAAGGCGGTGTCGCCGTTCGCCGCATTGCCGTCGGCGTCGAGCGCGGCGAGGTTGATCCGGTCGCCGCTCGAGAAGTCGAGGATCGAGTCCCTCGCCGCGGCGGTGGACTCGGCGACGGCATAATATTCGAAGCTGTCGTTGCCGCCCCCGCCCTTCAGCATATCGGCGCCGAGATTGCCGTAGATCTGGTCGTTGCCATGGCCGCCGGTGAGCGTGTCGCTGTCCCACCCGCCGCGGAGGTTGAACCGCCCGTCATTCTCCGCCGAGCCGTCGAAGACGAGATGCTCGCCGGCGCGAAGCGAAAGGCCGATCACCATCAGCGTCTGGCCGGAAGCGACGTTGGCGTCGATGGTGGTGAAGGCGTAATTGTTCGGCGCCGCCGCATTGCCCGATCCGTAGCCGGCGAGCTTCTCGATTCCGACGAGATCGTCGGCATCGAAGGTGACGCTGTACGTCCCGAGAAGGCCCAGGGTGTCGAACCCCGCCCCGCCGTTCACCTTGTCGCCGTTCGAGAAGCTGCCGCCGAAGAAGAGGAAGTCGTTGCCGCCGCCGCCGTTCACGTCGTCGTTTCCGGCCGCCGCGGCATAATAGTCGCTGCGGTCGGCGAGGACGACGAGGTCGTTGCCCACCCCCATGGCGATGACGTTGTCGGCCCCGCTGCCCCACACCCCCTGGCCCGTCGCCGCGGTGCCGACGAGATTCTCGACATTGACCGGCAGGAAATAGAGCGCGGCGAAGTCGCTGCGGCTGCCGAGGGTGGTGTAGACCGTGTCGGTGCCTTCCCCTGCGGCCTCGACCACGACGTCGCCTATGTTGTCGACGACATAGGCGTCGTTGCCGGCCCGCCCGGCCATCGTGTCGGCGCCCGCCCCGCCGTCGAAGCCGTTGTCGCCATCGTCCCCGATGAGGGTATCGGCGAAGGCGGAGCCGACCACATTCTCGATCGAGACCAGCGTGTCGACCCCGCCGCCGCCCGTGTCCTGGGCGCTGCCGGCCAGACGCAGGTCGACGGTAACCGCGGCACCCGCAGTGGAGTAGACGGCCGTGTCGCGCCCCGCCCCGCCGTCCAGCCGGTCGTCGCCCGGGCCGCCGTCGAGAATGTCGGCGCCGCCTCCGCCCGACAATCGGTTCGGCCCGGCATTGCCGTTCAACCGCTGGGCATAGTCATTGCCCGTGATGTCCAGCGAAACAGTGGCCGACGGATCGGCGGGGGCGATGAGCTCGATCTCGGCATCCGCCGGGAGAACATAATTTCCCAGAGTGAACACCCGGTCATAGCCCTGGCCCGCCGCTTCCGAAACGATATCGGCGCTGCCGTCGACGTAGAAGGTGTCGTTCCCCTCGCCGCCGATGCCCACATCCGCGTCCGCCGCCGCAACGTTGCCGGCCCCCCATTGTATCACCAGCTGGGGGCGATCGGCGGCCAGGTCGCCCGCGGCGTCCGAGCTGACGAAGAAGTCGAAATTGTTGTTCATCGAGGTCGGGCGAAGGCGCAGGCCGAAATTGGAGGCCGGATTGGCCAGCCAGTCGTTCACCGCCTGCGTGACGTCGATCTCCACCCACCCGAGCGCCGGCGCCGCCACCTCGCCGATCGTCGCATAATCGAGCGTCGAGGCGCCCCAGACATAGGCCTCGGTCCAGGCGCTATGCAGCTCGTCGACCAAAAGCCCGGTGGGCGAGCCGTTGTTGCTGCTGATATTGTACAGGCGCAGCACCGCGGAGGTGACATGCGTCGGCAGTGCCGAGGAGGAGAGGTCGAAGCGCAGCAGCGCATCATATTCGTCGCCCCAGCCGCCGACCCGCAGCCGGTCGTCATCGAGGCCGCCGCCATAATAGACGTTGGTGATCCACTTGTCCTGCCCTTCCGGCCCCGGCTGGAGGGTGGCGGAGCCTGCCGAGCCAGCGGGGTCGCCGGTCAGGAAGAGCTCGTCGTCCCCGCCCCCTCCCTCGAGCCGGTCGTTGCCGCCCATCCCGTAGAGCGTGTTCGCGCCGGCATTGCCGACGATGCGGTTGTCGAGCTCGTTGCCGGTAAGGATGAGGGGGTCGATGCCTTTGTCGTCGACTGTGGAGAGGGTTTCGACGTAGACTCCCGCAGCGAGACCGTAGCTGACGCTGGCGTAGACCCGGTCGTCGCCTTCGCCTTCGAGCTCGGTGATTGAATCATTCAAGCTGTCCACAAGATAGGAATCGCTACCGGCACCTCCGGAAAGAGAATCAGGTCCGCCTCCACCATCAAGGATATCGTCTCCAAATCCGCCAGTAAGATTATCTATGCCCTCCCCGCCCCATGCAACGACACTCGTAGCAGACTCCTGCGCGTTCAGCTTGTCATCAAGGCTTGTGCCGTTGAAATAAACCGTATGCGAGAGGATCGGGGTTCCGCTTAAGTCCTTGACTTCTAAGTCGCGAAACAGATTGAAAAATACGTCTCCATTTAATCCTAGAGTACTAATCGGTTTTTCGGTAGTTTTGTCACTGACAAGAACCAATGGTCCGCTTGCGCTCACTATAACGTGGGACGTGTCCGGAGTGGCTTCGATAGTCGCTGTACCAAGCAAGCTAGAACCGCTTGGAGCATTGTCCACCGTTAAGTTAGTCCCAATAATTATAGGACCAGCGAAGAACCGTATTGGGTCACCGAATCTATTAGGTGAGTTAGCGACTGTGTTCGGACTTGAGGCATCGGCAATAATGGAATAACTTCCATCGCTTGCACGGTACTGGCCTTGTATTAGCTTAGACGGATCACTGCTGTACGTTGCGAAACCTCTGCCATAGGAAATATGCAGATGGGGAGGAACACCACCGGTATTGCCGCTTTCGGCGATTTTAGTACCGATCTCGACATGTGATCCTTCAACAATGAAAAATGAATGATGGGCAACGCCCCCGCTCGCATAATCTCCCCGCAAGTGCATATAGGTGGCGATTAAGGGCCCACCGGGTGTATCATATTGAATTGTTACATAGTTTCCAAAATGGTCCGAATGTTTGTCTCCTCCTTCCGGGGCATCGCTTCGTACTTTTATGACGGTTCCACTCCACTGCGCTAGTACGCTTGTACCTTCGGGAGCGCGTAAGTCTACTGCATAATATAAGTATATATTTGCAGAAGTATTTGTCTTGCCGTGGTCATTGTCAGTGCTTCCGTCGACCTTACTCTTTCCATCGGGATAACCCTCACCGAAACCTTGGTTTACATGCGTACTTCCCAGCTGATTCACATCGAATGGCAGCTTAAGGGTGATGGTTGTAGGTGTATCCGAGATTTTGTTCCCGATACTGAAAGGAGTCTGAGTAATAGAAGCTTCCGCGGTCGGCGTTCGAAAAAGTTGCAACAAGTAGTCCGCGGCTCCGGTGATAGCGCCACCCAGCATTGTTAAGGACAACCGAGTTGTAGCAGTAGTAGCTCCAGTTTCGAATTTGACAGGAAGCCCAGAAATGTCATTGAAAATCCCGGTATTATCGGACCCCAGATGAGGAACTGTACTTGCATATATCGTCTCGGCGGGGAGGTCGCCGCTCCTAGTTACCGCGAAAATCAACTCATAACCGCTTGTACTGGGCGCAATCGAGGCGTTTGGAACAACCTTGTATGTGGTTACTGCGCCGGCATCATCATCGCTTATCGTCCAATTTGTGCTGGCGATGAATGTTCCCACTGGGTCTGCGATATTGCGCTGGACTATAAATCCAAACGTCTCCTCCAATTCAGGAATGTCATCGTTCAGGATAGATACCGTCACTATCTTGCTGATCTCGCCATTGGCAAAACTAACAGCCAAGTTATTCACATTAGTGCCATAATCTCCTTCATTCCGCGCTCCCGCGTTCTGAGTCGTACTGGCATAAAGTGTCTCGGCAATCAGGGCGCCGGACCTCGTGATGGAGAAGGTCAGGCTGCCTGCCCCTTCGCTCACGTGCGTAGTCGCTGGCGAAACGGCGTAGCTCGAACTGGTAACTCCGTCGTCGTTGCTGATCGTCCAGTCGGTCTTGGCCAGATAAGTAGAGGGGACATCGGTGGCGTTGCGCTGGAGGATGAAACCAAAAGTCTCGTCTGGTTCGCCGATAGCGTCGTTGAAGATCGCCACGGTTACAATCTTGGATGCTTCGCCCACGGCAAACGAGAGCGGCAGATTCTTGACGTTCGTTGCGTAGTCGCCGTTGTTGGTGGCATAGCCGCTGGTCGAGCCGTTCAGAGTGCTCGCATAGAGCGTCTCGGCGCCCAGCGAACCCGTACGCGTGATCGTGAAGGTAACAGAACCGGCATTCTCGGCGACCGGGCTCGGATTGGCGACGACGCTGTAGAGCGGCTGCTGGGTCGAATCGTTGTCGTCGATCGAGAAGGTGGTCTTCACGAGATAGACTGAGGCTGGGCTCGACGCGTCTCGCTGAACGATCAGCCCGAAGATTTCCTTCGTCTCCGGAGCCGTATCGTTCGTCGTCGCGATTGTGATTGTCGCCGAGGTCTGGCCGGAAGAGAAAGTCAGGGCCTGGCCGTTGATCCCCGCATAATCCTTGCTGTTCGTGTAGCCTTCGGTCTGCGTGGTGCTCACATAAAGCGTCTCCGCCGGCTTGTCGCCCGAGCGGGTGACCGTGAACACCAGTTGCCCGCCTTCCGTGGTAGAGGGATTTGCCGGGCTCAGCGAATAGGTCGTTCCCGACGCAGTCTCGGTGATAGTCACGAAACTGCTGCGGTCGAGGTAGGTCCCGACTGGGTCGGAGCTGTTGCGCTGGATGATCGCGCGGAACTGCTCGCCTGCATCGGCGACACCGTCATTTCGGATATTGAGAGTGATGGTAGCCGTCGCGGCGCCGCTCGCAAAGGTGACCGGCACGTTCAGGGGCTCGCCGTTCGCCAAGGTTGCATAATCGCCCTCCGCGTAGGTGGCGGTGCCGTCGGCGAGAGTCGAGAAGTAGATGGTCTCCGCGGGCATGCTGCCGGAGCGCGTTACTGTGAAAATGAGCTGGCTGCCTTCGGCGACGCTCGTGCTAGCCGGAGTCAGGGAATAGGTCGTGCCTTGGGTCGCGGCGTCGTTGATGGTGACGAAGCCGCTTCGGCTGAGGAAGGTCGTGGTGGGGTCCGAGGTGCTGCGCTGGACGATCGCCCTGAACTGCTCGCCGGAATCGGCCACGCTGTCGTTGAGGATATTGAGCGTAACCGACCTAGAGGTGGCGCCGGAAGAGAAGCTCACCGCAATGTTCGAAGGCGCGCCCCCGGAGGTCGTCGTATAATCGCCCTCGGCATAGGTTGCGGTTCCATCTGCGAGGGTAGAAAAATAGACCGTTTCCGACGGAAGGTCCCCGGATCGGGTGATGGTGAAGGTTACCTGATTGCCTTCGACGACGGTCGAGGGCGAGGCGCTCAAGGAGTAGGTGGTTCCCGCGGCTGCAGGATCGTTGATCGTGACGAAACCGCTGCGGTCCAGATAGGTCGTGGTCGGATCCGACGTGCTGCGCTGGATGATCGCGCGGAATTGCTCGCCGGAGTCGGCCACCCCGTCGTTGAGGATGTTGAGGGTGACAGTCCGCGAAGTCGTACCGGACGAGAAGCTAACAGCGATGTTCGAGGGCGCGCCGCCGGACGTCGTCGTATAGTCTCCTTCGTTGAAGGTGGCGGTACCGTCGGCGAGCGTTGAAAAATAGATGGTCTCCGCCGGCTTGTCGCCGGACCGGGTGATCGTGAAAGTGACCTGGTTCCCCTCCACCACGGTGGAGGGCGAAGCCGTCAGCGAATAGGTCGTCGCTTGCACGGCTGCGTCGTTGATCGTGACCTGGGCGCTCTGGGCGAGGAAGGTGGAAGTGGGGTCGCTCGTGTTGCGCTGCACGATGGCCCTGAACTGCTCTCCAGAATCCGCGACCCCGTCATTGAGGATATTGAGCGTCACGGTCCGCGACGTGGCGCCCGAGGAGAAGCTCACGGCTATGTTCGATGGCGCGCCGCCTGACGTGGTAGCGTAGTCACCCTCAGCGTACGTGGCGGTTCCGGTACTCAGCGTCGAAAAATATACCGTCTCCGACGGCAAATCTCCCGATCGCTGGATTGTAAAAGTGAGTTGTCCCCCTTCCGTCACCGTCGTCGGTGACGGGGTCAGAGTGTAGTTTGTGGCCACGAGTCGCCCTCCCCCGTGCCGAGGCTAGTCATTTCGTGGGGAGAGTCCATTATGCTTAAGTCAATTTTTCTCATGTTCTGCTGTAGGTCCACTTTGGACACCACTTGGCTTTTTTTCTGCAGCAGAGGATTGACCCCGTGCGCTGGATTGCCCTTCCACAGACAAGTTCAATCGAAATGGGTCTGAGACTATTCCTCTATCAAATTCGGGCGGGGTGATTCCGCTGGGAGACGGCACATACAGGAACTGCATACGGCTGCAGTCTGCAGTCTGCCCAAGTTGGATTTAACTCCCTAAAGGCGCGCATAATTGCGCCCGGGAGCCAGTGCGCCCTATGCAGGCCACATGCCCCTCCCTCTCTCCAACATCCGCATCATCGAGCTTGCGGGCATCGGCCCGGCGCCGTTCGCGGCGATGATGCTCGCCGACCATGGCGCCGAGGTTGTCCGGGTGGAGCGGGACGACCGGCCGCCGGTCATTCCGCCGGAATATGACATACTCGGGCGCGGCCGCGCCTCGGTCGAGCGGCTCGACCTCAAGTCTCCCGAGGGCGTGGCCCGCGTGCGGGCGCTGGCGGCAGGGGCCGACGGGCTGATCGAGGGCTTCCGGCCGGGCGTGATGGAACGGCTCGGGCTCGGGCCCGAGGTGCTGTGCGGCGACAATCCGCGGCTGGTCTACGGGCGGATGACCGGCTGGGGGCAAAACGGGCCGCTCGCCGGGGCGGCCGGGCACGACATCAACTATATCGCGCTGGCCGGGGCGCTCCACACCTACGGGCGCGCCGGCGGGCCGCCCACGCCGCCCGTCAATGCGGTGGGCGATTTCGGCGGCGGCGGCATGCTGCTCGCCTTCGGCATGCTCGCGGGGCTCCTCGCCGCCCGCGCGGGCGGGCGCGGCAAGGTGGTCGACTGCGCGATGGTCGACGGCGCCGCCTTGCTTTCCGCCCTCACCTGGTCGCTCAAGGCGGCGGGGATCTGGAAGGACGAACGCGGAGTGAATCTGCTCGACACCGGCCGGCCCTATTACGACGTCTATCGCTGCGCCGACGGCGGGTGGGTGGCGGTGGGGGCGCTCGAGCCCGAATTCTTCGCCGTGCTCAAGGCGCGGATGGGTCTCGCCTCGGACCAGCACGATCCGGGGCTCGGCGAGGAGCTTCGCGAGGCGTTCCTCCAACATCCGCGGTCCCATTGGTGCGAGACCCTGCAAGGCTCGGACGCCTGCTTCGCGCCGGTCCTCTCGCTCGCCGACGCGCCCGGCCATCCCCACAATGCGTCGCGCGGCACGTTCGCCACCATCGGCGGGGTGGTCCAGCCGGCCCCCGCCCCCCGCTTCAAGGACCCCGCCTGATGCTCGACACGGCCCGCCGCACCGCTTTCTCCGCCGAGCACGACCTGTTCCGCGACCAGGTCCGCCGCTTCCTCGCCCGCGAGCTCCTCCCCCATATCGACCGCTGGGAAGAGGCGGGGATCATCGACCGCGCCTTCTGGACCGAGGCCGGGGCGGCGGGGCTGCTCTGCCCGACCGTGCCGCAGGCCTATGGCGGCCCCGGCCTCGACTTCGGCTTCAACGCCGTCATCGACGAGGAGCTGGCCTACGCCGGCTCCACCGCCGGAATCACCCTCCATTCCGACATCGTCGCCGACTATCTCGTCGCCTACGGCTCCGAGGCCCAGAAGCGGCGCTGGCTGCCGGCGATGGTGTCGGGCGAGACCGCGACCGCCATCGCCATGACCGAGCCGGGCGCCGGCTCCGACCTGCAGGGCCTGCGCACCACCGCCCGCCGCGAGGGCGGGGACTATGTCGTGAACGGCTCCAAGACCTACATCACCAACGGCCAGCATGCCGACCTGGTCATCGTCGCGGCGAAGACCGACCCGGCGCTCGGCGCCCGCGGCGTTTCGCTGATCCTGGTCGAGTCGGAGCGCGACGGTTTCGCGAGGGGCCGCAACCTCGACAAGATCGGCTTCCATTCGCAGGACACGTCGGAGCTGTTCTTCGCCGACGTGCGGGTGCCGGTGGAGAACCGCCTCGGCGAGGAGGGGGCAGGCTTCGCCTACCTCATGAACCGGCTTCCGCAGGAGCGGCTCTCGATCGCCGTCGCGGCGCAGGCGGCGGCGCAGCGGGCGTTCGACGAGGCGTTGAAGTTCACCAAGGCGCGCAAGGCGTTCGGCAGCACCGTGTTCGACTTCCAGAACACCCGCTTCACCCTCGCCGGGCTCGCCGCAAGGCTCCAGGTCGGCTGGGCCCATCTCGACTGGGCGCTTCGGCGCCACATGGCGGGCGTGCTCGACGCCGCCGAGGCGTCCGCGGCCAAGCTCTGGCACACCGAGCTGCAGTGGGAGGTGTGCGACGCGGCGCTTCAGCTCCACGGCGGCGCCGGCTACATGAACGAATATCCGATCGCCCGCCTGTGGCGCGACGCGCGCGTCACGCGGATCTTCGGCGGCACCAACGAGATCATGAAGGAAGTGATCGGCCGCGCCCTCTGAGCGCCTTCACCCGCCCCGATTGTCGAGCCGGCGCACCTCGACCGCGTCCGCGTCGAAGCCGTCGAGCAGGCGGGCGTTGACGCCCATGCGCCCGAAATCCTCGCCCAGCGTCTTCCAGTGGGTGCCGCAGCCGCAGACCGGGCAATGATGGATGCCGATGCATCGGTCGCCCCAGACATAGGGCACGGTCTCGCCCTCCACCCGCACCGCGCCGTCGGGGTAATAAGCGACGAGCCAGGCGAGCTTCGTGCACAGCGAGCAGTTGCACGCGCCGACCCATTCGGGCCGGTGCGGCGCCACGATCGTCACCGCGCCGCAGTGGCAGCTTCCCCTCACCTCCATGCCTTCCTCCCCTCGTCCGCGCCCCCCGCTTGCCAGTCCCTCCCCGGCTCGGCAAAGGGGGGAGGAGGGACCATGAAGATCGTCGGAAGTTATGTCAGCCCCTATGTGAGGAAGGTGCTCGCCTGCCTGCACCTCGCCGGCCTCGGCTACGAGATCGACCCGATCACGCCCTTCTTCGGCAACGAGGCGTTCGAGCGCCTCTCGCCGCTCCGCCGGATCCCGGTGCTGATCGAGGGCGACCTGGTGCTGAGCGATTCCTCGGTGATCTGCGCCTGGCTCGAGGAAGCGCATGGCGCGCCGCTCATGCCCAAGGGGCCCGCCGACCGGGCGCGGGCGCGGTGGCTCGAGGAATATGCCGACACGAGGCTCGGCGACCTGTTCATCTGGGGCCTGTTCTACCAGAGGTTCGTCTGCCCGGCGGTGTTCGGCCGGCCCGGCGACGAGGCCCGGGTCGAGCGGACGCTGGCCGAGGACCTGCCCCGCGAAATGGCCTATCTCGAGGGCCAGCTTCCGGAGGCCGGCTTCCTGTTCGGCGACTCGATCGGCCTTGCCGACATCGCCGTCGCGACCTTCTTCCGCAACGCCGCCTATGCGGGCGTCGAGCCGGACCCGGCGCGCTGGCCGCGCACCGCCGCCTTCGTCCGCCGCGCCCTCGCCCAGCCCTGCTTCGAGGCGACCCTGCGCTTCGAGCGGGCCCAGCTCTCCGTCGACCCGAAGGGGCGGCGCCGGGCCCTGCTGGACGCCGGCGCCCCGCTCACCGCCGACAGCCTCGGAACGCGCGAGCCCCGGCCCGGAATCATGCGCCTCTAGAGTGAGTCCTCTTCATATTGAAGCGTAGCCTGCGTTGCGCAGGTAGTTGGCGCATTCGTTGGGTTGGAAGGCGTCGAGGAGGGTGCCGATGCGCTTCCATGTCGCGTCTACGGACCGCTCGGCGGCTTTGCGCAGCAGCAG
>JAFANP010000053.1 GCA_019232625.1 Alphaproteobacteria bacterium
TGAGCGAGATCGGCATCCGTCCACCAATTGGCGAGCTTGCCTTGCGCGTCAAACATCGCACCCGTGGAATCGAAGCTGTGCGAAACCTCGTGGCCGATGATCGAACCGATCGCGCCGTAGTTATCGACCGCCGGAGCGTCCGGATCGAAGAATGGCGGCAACAGAATGGCAGCCGGGAAATTCAATCCGTTCTGCAGCGGCAGGTTGACTGCGTTGACCGTCTGCGGCGTCATCCACCATTCGCCGCGATCGACGGGCTTGCCGATCTTGCCGATCTGGTGGCGATATTCGGCGAGGCTCGCGCGCATCAGATTGCCGACCGGATCGTCGGCGCGGATGTCGAGCGCCGAATAGTCGCGCCAGGCGTCGGGATAGCCGACGCCGACCTTGAGCACCTGCAGCTTGCGGCGCGCCTCCGCCCGCGTCGTCGGCGCCATCCAGTCCAGCGAGGCGAGGCGGGCGTCGAAGGCGGCGACGATGTTCTTCACCATCGCCTCGATCACCGTCTTCGAGGAAGCGGGGAAATATTTCGCCGCATAGAGCTTGCCGACGGCGTCGCCGAGATTGGCGTTGACCGAGGCGATCGCCCTCTTGTCGCGCGTCTGCTGCTGCGGCGTGCCGTTCAGCGTATGGCCGTAAAATTCGAAGCTCGCCTCGTCGAAGGCCCTGGGGAGGACCGGGGCGACCTGGTTGATCGTGTGGAAGGCGAGCCAGTCCTTCCAGACGTCGAGCGGCTCGCTGGCGACGAGCGCGGCGAGGCCGGCGACGGCGCCCGGCTGCCACGCCGTGAAATCCTGCTGGTCGGCGAGGCCGGCCGCGTTCCAATAGGCGTTCCAGTCGATGCCCGGCGCCTTGGCGGCGAAGTCGGCCCGCTTCCAGGGATTGTTGGCCTTGTGCGCGTCCTGGCTGGCGATGATGTCGGCATGGGCGGCGGCGATCTTGCTCTCGAGCGCGAAGATGCGCGCCGCGCGCGCCTGTGCGTCCGGCATTCCGGCGAGGCCGAGGATCCGCGCGACATAGGCTTTGTAGGCGGTGCGCAGCTCCGCCATCTCGGGCTTGGGCGACAGATAATAATCGCGGTCGGGAAGGCCGATCCCGCCCTGCATGATGTAGGGGATGGTGACGTCGGGGCGGTTGAGGTCCTGGGTCACGAACAGCCCGAACAGATTCTCGGTGTGGAAGTTGGTGGCGTTCAGCGGATCGGTGTCGGCGCGCATGTTGGCGCCGAGCTTGGCGGAAAGGGCGGTGCGGTCGCCGATCGCCGCGATCGAATCGAGCTCGCCCTTGAGCGGCGCGAGGCCCCGCGCCTCGATCCCCTGCTGGTCGGTGAAGGCCGCATAATAATCGGCGATTCGGCGCTCGTCGCTTCCGGCGGCGGGATTGCCCTTGGCGGCCCCCTGGATGAGCTCGGCGTTGCGCTGCTCGGCGACCTTGAACACCTCGTAGCCGACGCCCGTGGAGGAGCGGTCGGCCGGTATCTCCGTCCTCGCCAGCCAGCCGCCATTGGCATAAGCGTTGAAGTCGTCGCCCGGCTTCACCGCCTTGTCGACCAGCGCCGGGTCGACGCCGGCGAGCGACCCCGCCGCCTCCACCGCGGCCGCCCCGCTTTCGTTGCCGCCGCCTCCCGGCGAGCAGGCGGCGGTGGCGAGGAGGAGGGCGAGAAGGGCGTGACGATGCATTGGAGACCTCTCGAAACGTCTTGTAGTCGTGGGACTATAGACGCGTTTCCAGGCCGCGCCAGCGCTTCCCATCGCGCGGCTCAGCGGTTAGTCAGCCGGCCATGCACGGAAAATGCGGATGAGCGAAGGGCTGCTGAACGTCTTCCAATGGTATGGCGCCATCGCCGGCGCCATCGCCGCACTGGTGGTTTCGCTCGACCTCGGGAGGCGCGCCACCGGCTGGGCGTTCGTCCTCTTCGTCACCGCCTCGGTCGCCTATGTCGCCTGGGGCTTCCTCAACGACGAGGGCAAGGCGGTGGCGTGGCAGAACGTCGTCCTGTTCGCGATCAACGTGATCGGCGTCTACCGCTACCTCATCCGCAAGAAGCCGGTGCACGGGTGAGGGGGTTGACGGTGGACGGATGACACAGATCACCTCCAGGATCGACGACGGGTCCGAGGCGTTCCGCCGCTATTCGGCGCACAACCGGGCGCTGGCGGAGGCGCTTCGCGGCCGGGTCGCGGCGGCCGCGCTGGGCGGGCCCGAAAAGCATCGCGCGCGGCACGTCGCGCGTGGAAAGCTGCTGCCGCGCGACCGGGTGACCCGGCTGCTCGATCCGGGCTCCCCCTTCCTCGAGATCGGCCAGCTCGCGGCGAACGGCCTGTATGGCGGGGAGGCGCCGGGCGCCGGGATGATCGCCGGCATCGGCCGCGTCTCCGGCCGCGAGTGCATGATCGTCGCCAACGACCCGACCGTGAAGGGCGGCGCCTATTTCCCGCTGACGGTGAAGAAGCATCTGCGCGCCCAGGAGATCGCCCGCGAGAACCGCCTGCCCTGCCTCTATCTGGTCGATTCGGGCGGCGCCAACCTCCCCCACCAGGCGGAGGTGTTTCCCGACCGCGAGCATTTCGGCCGGATCTTCTACAACCAGGCGCAGATGTCGGCGGAGGGGATCGCCCAGATCGCCTGCGTGATGGGAAGCTGCACGGCGGGCGGCGCCTACGTGCCCGCCATGTCGGACGAGACGGTGATCGTCAGGAACCAGGGCACGATCTTCCTCGGCGGCCCGCCGCTGGTGAAGGCGGCGACCGGCGAGGTGATCAGCGCCGAGGATCTGGGCGGCGGCGACCTCCACGCCCGGCGCTCGGGCGTCGTCGACCATCTCGCCGAGAACGACGATCATGCGCTGGCGATCGTGCGCAGCATCGTCGCCCGGCTGAACACGGTCAAGGCGAGCGACCTCGACCTCGCCGAGCCGGTCGATCCCAGGCTCGATCCGGACGATCTCTACGGCATCGTCCCCGACGACGTGCGCACGCCCTACGACGTGCACGAGGTGATCGGCCGGATCGTCGACGGCTCCGACTTCCACGCCTTCAAGCCGCTCTACGGCGCGACCCTCGTCTGCGGCTTCGCGCGGATCTGGGGCATGCCGGTCGCGATCCTCGCCAATAACGGCATCCTCTTCTCGGAGAGCGCGCTCAAGGGCGCGCACTTCATCGAGCTTGCCTGCCAGCGCCGGACTCCGCTCCTGTTCCTCCAGAACATTTCCGGCTTCATGGTCGGCGGCAGGTACGAGGCGGGCGGCATCGCCAAGGACGGCGCCAAGCTGGTGACGGCGGTCGCGACCGCTCAGGTCCCCAAGGTGACGGTCCTGATCGGCGGAAGCTTCGGCGCCGGCAATTACGGCATGAACGGGAGGGCCTACGGCCCCCGCTTCCTCTTCACCTGGCCCAACAGCCGGATCAGCGTGATGGGCGGCGAGCAGGCGGCGAGCGTCCTGGCGACGGTGCACAAGGACGCGGACAAATGGACGCCGGAGGAGGCGGAGGCGTTCAAGGCCCCGATCCGCCGGCGCTACGAGGACGAGGGCAACCCCTATTACGCCACCGCGCGCCTCTGGGACGACGGCATCATCGACCCCGTCCAGACCCGGGACGCGCTCGGCCTCGCCTTCTCCGCCTGCCTCAACGCCCCGATACCCGAGCGCGCCCGCTTCGGCATCTTCAGGATGTAGGCGGTGGGCGAGCGCCTAGAAATCCTCCCCGGAACGGGGAGGAGGACCGCCCGAAGGGCGGTGGAGGGGCTGGCACTGGCTGGCCAGGTCGACCTGGAACCGCGCCGCCGCTTGGAGAGCGTGCGTTGCCGAGCGTTTGCCCTGAACTTGTCTGCATCGTGCCGGCCCCTCCACCACCCGCCTTCGGCGGTCGGTCCCCCTCCCCGTGCCGGGGAGGAGTGGGAGCGGCGGAGCGGCCTAGAAATCCTCCCCGGGACGGGGAGGGGGACCGGGCGGAGCCCGGTGGAGGGGCTGGCGCTGGCCGGCAAGGTCGATCACGAAGCTCACCACCGCTTCGAGATCGGCGAGGACCTCGCGGGCGGGGATGCGGCAGGTGCGGCAGCCTTGCGCCATCAGCCATTCGTCGCGGGCTTCGTCGTAAGCGGGGTTCGCGCCTCGGTCGTGCGCCTCGCCGTCAATCTCCACCGCGAGGCGCGCCTCGAGGCAGACGAAGTCGAGAATGAAGGGGCCGGCCGGGTGCTGGCGCCGCCACTTGAAAGCGCCGGGGCGCTTGCGCAGCTCGCGCCAGAGGAGGACTTCCGGCAGGGTCATCTTGCGGCGAAGCCTTCGTGCGTGGGCGATGATTCGGCCAGGTCCTGTCAGCATCGTGCCAGCCCCTCCACCAGCCTTCGGCTGGTCCCCCTCCCCGTGCCGGGGAGGATTTTAGGCGGTGCAAGCCAATGATCAAATCCTTGCTCATCGCGGACAGGGGGTCGGCGCTGGGCGTGGCGGGTGTGCGGCCGCGATGACGAACGCGCAGATGAGCGACCTTGCGAGCGCCTTGTTGCTGCTCGCCGCCGGGCTGGTGCTCGGCCTGGCGGGGCGCGCGAGGTTCGACTGGCGGTGGCTGATCGTGGCCGTGCTGCTGGTCGCGCTCAACAATGTGCTGCTCTCGCGCGGCTACGGCCTCCTGCCCGACTGGGCCGGCGGCGAGCGCAACTGGATCGGAAAGGTGCTGGCGCTGGCGGGCACCCTGGTCGTCGCAAGCCTGCCGATGTTCGGGTGGCGGCGCGTCGGCCTTACGCTGGCGCAGCGCCCCGGCAGCCTTCGCTCGGCCCTCCCGGTGGCCTCGCTTTACTGCCTGTTCTTCCTGGCCCTCGCTTTGGCATTCCCCTCCGACGCCCCGACCCGCGAGGAGGTCGCGTTCCAGTTGAGCCTGCCCGGCCTGGAGGAGGAGCCGTTCTACCGCGGCATCCTGTTGCTCGCGCTCGACCAGGCCTTCCGGGGGCGCGTGCGGCTCCTCGGCGTCGACTGGGGCTGGGGCGCGGTGCTGAGCTGCTTCGCCTTCGGGCTCGCCCACGCGCTGGGCTATTCCCAAGGGGCCCTCAGCCTCGACCCGCTGACGATGGCGCTGACCGCCTTGCCCTCCTTCATCGCCGTGTGGCTTCGCTACCGCACCGGAAGCCTGCTGCTGCCGGTGCTGCTCCACAACTTCGGTAATGCTATCGGGCTGCTGGTATGACGATCAAATCCCTGCTCATCGCCAATCGGGGCGAGATTGCCTGTCGAGTTATCCGGACGGCGCGGCGGCTGGGGGTGCGCACCGTCGCCGTCTACTCCGATGCCGATCGGCACGCTTTGCATGTGCGGGAGGCCGATGAAGCGGTGCATATCGGCGGCTCGCCGGCGCGGGAGAGCTATCTGGTCGGCGAGAAGATCGTCGCGGCGGCCAAGGCGGCGGGGGCCGAGGCGATCCATCCCGGCTACGGCTTCCTCTCGGAGAATGCCGACTTCGCGGAAGCCGTCGAGGCGGCGGGGCTGGTCTGGGTGGGGCCGCGGGCCTCCTCGATCCGCGCGATGGGGCTGAAGGACGCGGCCAAGAAGCTGATGATGGCGGCGGGCGTGCCGGTGACGCCGGGCTATCTCGGCGAGGACCAGGATCCGGCGCGGCTGCGGGCGGAGGCGGATTCGATCGGCTATCCGGTGCTGATCAAGGCGGTCGCGGGCGGCGGCGGCAAGGGGATGCGGCGGGTGAACCACGCCGCCGAATTCCAGGACATGCTGGCGAGCTGCAAGCGCGAGGCGGCGGCCTCGTTCGGCGACGACAGGGTGCTGATCGAGAAATATATCGAGCGGCCGCGGCACATCGAGGTGCAGGTGTTCGGCGACTCGCACGGCAACGTCGTCCACCTGTTCGAGCGCGACTGCTCGCTGCAGCGGCGCCACCAGAAGGTGATCGAGGAGGCTCCGGCGCCCGGCATGGACGAGGCGACCCGGGCGGCGGTGTGCGGCGCGGCGGTGAAGGCGGCGCGGGCGGTCGACTATGTCGGCGCAGGGACGGTCGAGTTCATCGCCGACGCCTCGGCGGGGCTGAGGCCGGACCGGGTGTGGTTCATGGAGATGAACACGCGGCTCCAGGTCGAGCATCCGGTGACCGAGGAGATTACCGGCCAGGACCTGGTCGAGTGGCAGCTGCGCATCGCCGGCGGCGAGGCTCTGCCGCTGCGGCAGGAGGAGCTCTCGATCCGCGGCTGGGCGATGGAGGCGCGGCTCTATGCCGAGGACCCGGCGCACGAATTCCTGCCCTCGACCGGGCGGCTCGACCATTTCGAGCTTGGACGCGCGGTGCGGGTCGACACCGGCGTGGAGGAGGGGGACCGGATCAGTCCCTATTACGACCCGATGATCGCCAAGCTGATCGCCCGCGGCGCCACCCGCGAGGAGGCGATCGACAGGCTCGTCGACACGCTGGAGCAGGTCGAGGTGTGGCCGGTCAGGACCAATGCCGGCTTCCTCGCCCGCGCTGCCGACGATGCGGACTTCCGCGCCGGCGACGTCGACACCGCCTTCATCCCCTCGCGCATCGACCGGCTCGTGCCCGACCCGGCGCCGCCCGAGGGGGTTTGGAACCTCGCCGCGGCCGCGCTCCTCGCCTCCGATTTCGGCGCCGGCCAGGAGAGCCCGTGGGACGCGCTTCAGGGCTTCCGGCTGAACGGGCCGGCCGACCGCGGCGTGGCGATCAGCCATGGCGGCGCGACCCGGGTGGTCGAGGCGGGGGGCGATCCGCCGCTCGAGGGGATCGCCACCGCGCAAGGGGAGAGCGTGCTCGCTTTCTCCCGCGGCCAGGCCTTCGCCTTCACCCTCCCGGGCAGCGGCGGCGGCGCCTCGGGCGGCGCGGCGGCTGACGGGACCTTGCTGTCGCCCATGCCCGGGCGGGTCATTGCGGTCGAGGTGCGGCAGGGGGATAAGGTGGCGAAGGGCCAGAAGCTGGTCACGCTGGAGGCGATGAAGATGGAGCACAGCCTCGCCGCGCCGTTCGACGGGATCGTGGCCGAGCTCGCCGCGGAGGCGGGCGCGCAGGTCCAGGAGGGAATGCTGCTGGTGCGGGTGGAGAAGGGGGAATGAGGGACGCGGCCCAGATCCTCCCCGTCATGGGGAGGGGGACCGCGCGCGTAGCGCGTGGTGGAGGGGCTGCCGAGGAGTCCGTGCCAGCCCCTCCACCATGCTTCGCATGGTTCCCCTCCCCGTACCGGGGAGGATTTGATGGTGCGATCGGCTCTCAATCCTCCCCGGCACGGGGAGGGGGACCGCACGAAGTGCGGTGGAGGGGCCGGCACGGAGGCGGTACAGCCCCTCCAACGCCGCCTTCGGCGGCGGTCCCCCTCCCCGTACCGGGGAGGATTTGATGGCGGGGCGCTATTACGACGAGTGGACGATCGGGGATCGCCTTCGCCACGAACCGCACCGCACCGTCACCGAGGCCGACAACCTCCTTATCTCGGCGCTGACGCACAATCCGCAGCCGCTGCACCTCGACGCCGAATATGCGGCCGCGACCGAGTTCGGGCGGATCGTCGTCAACGGCACCTTCACCTTCGCGCTGCTCGTCGGGCTGTCGGTCGGCGACACGACGCTCGGGACGCTGGTCGCGAACCTCGGCTACGACAAGGTGCGGATGCCCAAGCCGGTCTTCATCGGCGACACCTTGAGGGCCGAGACCGAGGTCATCGCCCTCAAGGATTCGCGGTCCCGCCCCGACGCGGGGATCGTCACCTTCGAGCACCGCATGCTCAACCAGCGCGACGAGATCGTCTGCGTGTGCGAGCGCACCGCCCTGATGCGGAGGCGGTGAAATGGGGACAGTAACTATTTTTCGGCCGGCGCCCGCGCGCCGCGCCGCGCAGGGAATGAAAGACAGTTACTGTCCCCATTCGAGGGGGGGCTCTCGATGATGAGGCTGCGCTCGCTCCTGTTCGTCCCCGGCGACCGGCCGGACCGGATGGAGAAGGCGCTGGGCGCCGGAGCCGACGCGCTGATCCTCGACCTCGAGGATTCGGTGGCGCCGGCCGCCAAGGCCGAGGCGCGGCGGCATGTGGCCGAGTTCCTCAACGCGAACGGCACGGCGAAGCTGTGGGTGCGGATCAACCCGCTCGGGGGCGAGGAGGCGGACAGGGACCTGGCGGCGGTGCTTGCGAGCCATCCGGACGGGATCGTTCTTCCCAAGGCGGAGGGCGGAGCGTCGGTCGGCGAGCTGGCGCGGCGGCTGACCGAGCGGGGCAACGCCACGGCGCAGATCCTTCCCATCGCCACCGAGACTCCGGCGGCGATCTTCCAGCTCGGCAGCTATGCCGGCGCGAAGCGGCTGGCCGGGCTCACCTGGGGCGCCGAGGACCTGCCGGCGGCGGTCGGCGCCGCGACCTCGCGCGAGCCGGACGGCCGCTACACCCCGCCCTACGAGCTCGCCCGCTCGCTCTGCCTGTTCGGCGCGGCGGCGGCGGGGGTTCCACCGATCGAGACCGTCTATCCCGCGTTCAGGGACCTGGACGGCCTTTCCGCTTATGCGGGCCGGGCGCGGAGGGACGGCTTCGCCGGCATGATGGCGATCCACCCCGCGCAGGTCCCCGCGATCAACGCCGCCTTCACGCCGAGCGAGGCGGAGGTCGCCCACGCCCGCGCCGTGGTGGCGGCGTTCGAGGCCGCTCCGGGCGCCGGAGCGCTCTCGCTGGACGGGCGGATGATCGACCGGCCCCACCTCGTCCAGGCGCAGCGCACGCTCGCGGCCGCGGCCGGAGGCTGAGCTTGCCGGAGGGGAGCGCCTGGACCGCGCTCGGCTTCGTCCTGGGCATAGCCGGGGGCGGCGCGCTCGCCGCCGCCCTGCGCGGCGGACGGGTGCTCGCCGGCCGCCGCTGCCCGCGCTGCGGCGCGAGCCTCAGCCTCGTGCCGCGCCTGCCGATCCTCTCCTGGCTGGCGGTGGCGCCCCGCTGCCGACGCTGCGGCCTCGCGACTCCGCCGCTGCGCGCCGCGCTGGAAGCCGGGGTGGTGCTGATCGGAGTCGCCGCCATCCTGCTGAGCCCGCCGCGCCAGGCGGTCCTGTGGGCGGCCGGCGGCTGGATCGCGCTCGCCGCCTTCGTCGCCTGGCGGCGGCGCTCACGCTGACCGCCCGGGCGGACTCAGTCGCCGCCTTCCAGGTCCTTGTAGCGAGTCTCGATGAAGCGGCCCTGGGTCTCGAAGGCGTGGCGCTCGTCGCGGCAGACCTCGTCGGTCAGCCGGCCGAGCTCAGCGGCGAGCGTCGCCAGCGATTCGAGGAGCCGCCGCCGCGCCTCCTCGTCGCGCTCGCGGGTCGCGGCGGGGAGGCTGCACCAGCTGTCCACCAGCCGGGGGAGATGGTCGCCGATCAGCCGGCGCGCGTCCCAGGCGAGGGTCTCGTTCGGGTTGAGCGCGGCCAGGCGCTGCGGGAGGTCGGCGAGGTTGACGAGGATGGCGTCGAGCAAGGGGTCGCTGCCCCGCGGCAGGAGCGGGCGCTTCTCCAGCAGCCAATCCTCCGCCGCGCCGGGCAGGGCCGCCAGCTCCTCGCTCGAGAAGCGGTCGCCGCCGCGCGCGGCCCAGAGCCGCGCCGCCGCCACGCCGAGCAGGGCCGCGCCGCCGGCCGCGACGAGCGTCGCCGCCGGGGCCAGCGCCGCCGCGACTCCGAAGCCCCCCGCCGCCGAGAGCCCGCCGAAGGCCGCGGCGGTCCGCGCCTGGCGCCACATCGCCTGCGCCCGCCGCTGCTGCCGGCGCCGCTCCGCCTCGCGGACGGCCTTGGTCTTGATGTGGCGCCGAAGGAAATCGTCGGCCGCGCGCCAGGCGCCGCTCAGGTCCATCCGCCTCACCCGCCGCTGATCTGGTCGCGGTCCTTGTAGCGCGTCTCGATGAACCGCCCCTGCGTCTCGAACGCCTGGCGGTCGCTCTGCGCCAGGCGCGCGCCGATGTCGTCGAGCGCGTCCTTCGCCGCCTCGAGGCTCGAGACGAGCCGCTGGTCGGCGGTGAGGCCCTCGCCGTCCGTCTGCTGGCGGTAGGCGGAGGGGATTCGCTCGTAGCGCTCGATGAGCTCGGGCAGATGCTTGCCCATCAGCCGCCGCGCATCCTGGGCGAGCGGGTCGAGCGGGTCGACCGCGCCGAGCCGCGACTCGAGCAAGGGCAGCTGCGCGCTGATCGCGTCCACACGCCGCGCCGCCGGGGCGGGAAGGGCGCGGCGCTCGCGCACCAGCACGCCTTCGAGCTGCCTCACGATGGCCGGGGTCGGCAGCGCCTCGGAATATTCCACCCGCTTGGGCTCCACCGGCCAGAGCGAGAAGGCGACCATGATCGCGAGGGTCAGCAAGGCGACCACGAACAGGCCGTTCCAGCCGATCGGGCCGACGACGAGGCCGAAGGCGACGGTGGCGATTGCGAGGAGGGCGATCGCCGCGCCCATGCCGACGAGGCGGCGGACGGCGGAGGCGAGGGCCCGGCCGTAATAGCGCCGCTGCGCGCCCACCGCCTCGGCCGTGCGGCCGTCATAGCGCGCGAAGGTCGCGTCCATCCGAGCGATGACCTCGTCCACGGCGCGCGCCATCGCCTATTTCTCGATCGGCGCGAGCAGCGGCGAGCTGGCGCCGCCGCCGGACAACTGGTTCTGAGCGACGCCTTCGGCGCGGGCGATGTAGCCGCGGCTCTTCTCCACCTCGGAGGAGAGGGTGTCGACGGTCTGCTTCATCGAGCCGAGCGCCTCCAGCTTGAAGCGGTCGATCGTGTCCATCGTGTCGTAGATGTTCTGGAAGGCGCGCTGCAGCGTCTCCAGCGGGATGGTCGCAGAGGCGGCCTGGCGGTGGATCTCGCCGGTCTGGTTCTTGAGCATCGCTCCGGTCGAATCGATCAGGCCCGCCGTCGTCGTGTTGAGCGCGGTGATCTGGTCGAGCACCAGCTTCTGGTTGGTCAGCGCCTGGGCGACGGTGACGGCGGTGCGCAGCGCGGCGACCGTCGTCGTCGAGGCGCGGTCGACGCCCTTCACCAGCTCGACATTGTTCTTCTTGACGAGGTCGAGGGCGAGATAGCCCTGCACCGTCACCGCCATCTGGGTGAGCAGGTCGGTGGTGCGCTGGCGGGTGTAGAAGAGGGCGGTCTCGCGGATCGCCTTGGCCTTGGCCGGATCGGTGGCGTCGAGCTCGTTCGCCTTGTCCTCCAGCGCCTTGTCGAGCGCCTTGGAGATGTGGATCATCTGCTCGAGCTGGCCCATCGTCTTCCACATCGCCGCCCGCTCGGTGTCGATGGCGGCATTGTCCATCAGCAGCTCGTCCTTGCCGGAGGCGAGGGCCGAGAGGACCCGCGAGATGTGGGTCTGCGAGCTCTGGTATTTCTGGAAGTAGTTGCCGAGCTTGTTGCCGAAGGGGATGATTCCGAGGAACTTGCGGGGCGCGCTGAGATTGCCCTGCCGGCCCGGGTCCAGCTCCTCGACGGTGCGGCGCAGCTCGAGCAGGTTGGCGCCGACGCCGCTGTCCTTGTCGATCGCCTTGACCGGGCGGTCGAGGAAGCGGTTGGAATGGCCGGCGGCCTCGGCGATCTGCTTGCGGCCCATGTTGGTGAGCTCGTCGACCTTCTTGCCGAATTCGGGGCTGTTGGCGTCGGCCGCGACGAGCTCGCCGACGAACTTCTCGACGACCCCGTCGAGCCGCGACTTCACCGCGTCGTCGACCGGCACCAGGCCGGCCGCCTCGTGCGGCTCCACCACGGCAAGCGCTTCCGGGGCCTCCAGCTTGAGCTTGGTCTCGGTGGCCATTCTCACTCCCTCCGTCGTCCCCGGCTAGATGGGGCAGGGGGGGTACGGAGCGCAAGGGGAAAAGTGTGTTAGGGGTGTAGTACAGCTGGGGGAGGGGGGGAGGGGGAAGGGGGGAGGGGGACAGTTACTTTTCCGCGCGGCGGGTCGAGCTGGAGCGGGGCGGCGGGTTAAAAGTAACTGTCCCCATGCGGCGGTGGGAAGGGGGACAGTTACTTTTCCATGCGGCGGGTCGAGCTGGAGCATGGCGGCGGGTAAAAGTAACTGTCCCCAGAGGAGCCATGCGGCGGTGGGAAGGGGGACAGTTACTTTTCCGCGCGGCGGTTCGAGCTGGAGCACGGCGGCGGGTTAAAAGTAACTGTCCCCATGCGGCGGTGGGGAGGGGGACAGTTACTTTTCCGTGGGGCGGGTCGAGCTGGAGTATGGCGGCGGGTAAAAGTAACTGTCCCCAGAGGAGCGAAAAAGTAACTGTCCCCAGAGGAGCGAGCCCCAAAAGAGAAGGGCGGCGGAACCGGAGTTCCGCCGCCCTTTTCGTTCGCCTTGAAGTGCGGCTTAGCCGTTCATCGAGGTCGAGACGTTGTTGAACGTCTTGTTGAGGCTGGTGCCGACGTTGCCCATCGCGGTGATGGCGGCAACGGCGATCAGAGCGGCGATCAGGCCGTACTCGATGGCGGTGGCACCCTTCTCGTTCTTCAGCATCTTGCGAATGAAATTCATTTCCGGTCTCCTGTTCCAAACACTTCGTGGAAGCCCAGCTTCCCCTGCCGCCCCGCTGTCCACTTCGGTTTGGCCGACTTTCGATTTAAGCGGAGGAAGTTTCCAAAAAGTTAGCGCCGCAGAACCTTTGATCAGGCGGCGGTGTGGGTGACGACATCGTTGGAAACGTTGTTCCACATGGTGATCGTCGAGCTGGCGAAGGCGCTGAGCCCGGCGATCATCGCCAGGACGATGAGGGCGCAGATCAGCGCATATTCGACGGCGGAGGCGCCGCGATCGTCCCGGATCAGCCTTGCAAAGGTCCGCATCGCCCTTAATCCCCTTCGCGGGCATCTTGCCCATTCGGCCGGTCGATACGTCCGGCCTAGTTAACACACTCCTAGCGGCGGCCCCGATCATGGAAAAAAATCCGACACTGACCGTGGTCGCGGCGGCGTTGGTGGACCGCGAGGGCCGGGTGCTGCTCCAGCGCCGCGCCGCGGGGCGGGCGATGGCGGGCCTGTGGGAGTTCCCCGGCGGCAAGGTGGAGGCGGGCGAGCGGCCGGAGGCGGCGCTGGTGCGCGAGCTGGCCGAGGAGCTGGGGATCGCGGTCGAGGCGGGGGCGCTCGTCCCCTCGCTCTTCGCCAGCGCCGACAATGGCGGCCGGCTCATGCTGCTGCTCCTCTATCTCTGCCGGTCGTGGCAGGGCGATCCCGCGGCGCTCGACGCCGACGCGCTCCTCTGGGCTCGGCCGGCGGAGATGCGCGCGCTGGCGATGCCGCCGGCGGACGCGCCGCTCGTCGAGATGCTCGAGCGGCTGCTTTGAGGGGGGGAATGGGGGAATGGGGACAGTAACTATTTTCCCGCAGGGCCAGGAGCTTCGTCCGACGGTTGGGTGGAAAATAGTTACTGTCCCCAGTGGCCGGGGAAAATAGTTACTGTCCCCGTTTCAGGGCGGCGGCGAGGGAGGCGGTGGCGCTGCCTCGGGGGGCGGGGCGGGGCTGGTCGGGCGAGGGCGCCCAGCCGAGCAGATGGAGGATCTCGAACCGCTCGGTCACCTTGCCGTCCGGGGCCGCGTGGCGCTGCCATTCCTCGAGCGCGGCGGCGAGCGCCTCGCGGCGGAGCGGCGTGCGGCTGCGGGCGGCGAGCGCGTTGGTCGCGCCCATCGCGCGAAGGTCGGCGACCAGCGCGAATAGGCTGGCGAAGCGCACGTCGACGCCGTCGGAATCGACGACCGGCAAGGCGAAGCCGGCGCGAAGAAGAAGGTCGCCGGCGGCGCGGACGTCGATCTGGGGGTGGATCCGCGCCGCGGCCGCGCCCGAAGCCGCATCGGCCGCGAGCATCGCCGCGCGCAATCGGGGCAGGCTCCCGGCGCCGGCGAAGGCGGCGAGGAAGAGGCCGTCGGGCCTGAGCGCGCGCCGGCTGAGGATGAGCGCGCCTGGAAGGTCGTTGACCGTGTCGAGGACTCCCACCGAGACGATGAGGTCGAACGCGCCGTCGGCGAAGGGGAGGCGGTCCTCGTCCGCCTGCACCCCCTTCGCCGCCGCGGCGAAGAGATAGGCGGGGTCCGCCGAGACCACCTCGATCCCGCGCGCGCGCAGCCGCTCGCCGAGATAGCCGCGCCCGCAGCCCAGATCGAGCGCGCGCCCGAAGCGGCGGCTGACGAGGTCCAGCCGATCGACAATCTCGTCGGCGGCGCGGCGGTGGAGATAGTCGCCGTCGCCGCCCGCCGCCGCCGCCCGGTCGCGGCGGAGGCGGCGGAGGCGCCGGTCGAAGGGCCCGTCCTCGCTCATCCCCGCCCTGTAGGCGGCCGCCGGGCCTAGAAGAAGAGCTTGCGGAAGCTGAGGCGGACCGAGCGGCCGACCGGGTCTATATAGCCGGGCTGGTAGCTGAGCGGGGTCGTCCCCGCCGCGTCGGTGACCCTGAGGCGCCGGTCGAGCAGGTTGTCGACGCTGAGGCTGATTCGGGCGCCGCGGAAGAAGGGCGAGGCCTTGACCAGGGACGGCTGCAGGCCGAGGTCGGCGAACAGGCGCAGGTTCAGGGTCATCAGCGGCGAGAAGCGGAGGTCGCCGGTGGTGCCGCCGCGCCCGTCCGGACCGCCGCGCACCGTCGTGCCGCTCTGCCAATTGGCCGACAGGCGGGCGCCGAGGCCGTTGCGGAACAGCCCGGCATTGGCCTCGACCTCGTGCTGCGGAGTGCCGCCGCGGCTTCCGGTCGCCGACCCGTGAAGCAGGTCCAGCTCGGGAAGGCCCGGCCGGATGAGGATGTCGTCGCGGAACCGCCAGGTATGATAGACGGAGAGCTGAAGCCGGCCGCCGCCCCGGCCGCCGCCGAAGCCTCCGAAGCCGCCGCGCCCGCCGCCGCCGCCTCCGAAGCCGCCTCGCCCGCCGCCCCCTCCGCCGCCGCCGAAGCCGCCGCGTCCGCCGCCGCGCTCGCCGCCTTGAGCGGCGGGCTGGCCGCTTGCCGGCGGAGCGGCGCCGGGCGCGCCCGGAGCCGGGGGAGCGGCGCCGGGCGCCGCCCCGGGCGCCGCGCCGCGCGCGCCGCCGCCGAAGCGGCCGCGGAAGCCGCCGGCCGGCGGCTGCGGGCCGACCGGGAGGGAGAGGTTGAGGCCCCAGCGCAGCTCGTCGCGCCGCGACCGCTCGAAATTGACCGGGCGGGCGTCGATGACCGTCAGCCGGCCGCTCGCGTCGCGGACGAAGCGCTCGGGGAAGGCCGCCTCGAGCTCGGCCGTCGCCGTCGGGAAGCCGGCGATCGGGTTGCGGATCCGGCTGCTCGTGTAATTGGCGGTGATCGAGAGGTCGGTCTCGCTCAGCGGCCGGATCGTCGCGCCGAGCTTCCAGACCCGGCGGTTGTCGGCGCTTAGCGCCGGGTTGCCGCCGGTGATCTGGCCGATGTCCACCGTCTCCTGCCGGATGAAGTCGAACACCCGCACGTTCGGGGTGGTCAGCACCGGGTCGCCGAGCTGCTGCATGCTCGGCGCCCCCTGCTCGTGAGTCGCCGAGGCGATCAGGCTGACCTGCTCGATCGGCGACCAGTTGAGGCCGTAGCCCAGAGTCCACAGCGTGCCGAAGTCCGAGAGATGCTCGAGCTCGGCGTTGAAATTGGCGGACAGGTTGCCGATCCCGCCGAGGAAGGCGCGACGGCGGCTGGCGATCGGGACGTCGACATTGCCCTGCAGGCTGAACTCGTCGCGGGAGAGGTCGCGCGACTGCTCGGCGCCGCCGCGGAAGGTGCGGCTCGACAGGTCGCGGCTTCGGAAGCGGCCTCGCACGCTGGTCGAGACGTCGCCGGCGGGAAGGCCGACGAGCGGCCCGTTGAACAGGAGATCGGCGCTTGCGACCTGAGAGACGGAATGGGCGCGGTCGCTCGCCCGCGCCTGGAGAAGGTCGCCGGGGACCGCGCCGAACGGGTCGACCCGCGGGTCGTTGCCGAGGATGCTCGCCTGCAGCGCCGAGAGGTCCAGGCCGGTGCCGGTGACGATGTCGCTGACGGTGCGGTCGTAATTGCCGGTGAACGACCAGCGCCACGGCCGGACGTCTCCGTTCAGCGCCAGGCCGAGATGGCCGGTGCCGGTGTCGGATTCCCGGCCGAGCGGGCGGCCGACGTCGAACAGGCGGAAGAGGGTCGTGCCCGCCGGCGCGAAGGGATTGCCGGCCGGCACGGCGAGGGTGCCGGAGGGGAGGCCGAGGCGGCTCGCATTGGCGGTGAAGTCGTAGCGGCCGTTGAGGGTCGCGGAGACGTTGCCGAAGACCGTCTTGTTGACGGTGCCGGCGAGGCTGAGCTGGTCGGTGCCGGCGAGAAGGGTGCGGAAGCGGCCGAGGTCCGCCGGGCCGACCACTTGGAAGGGAGTCGAGGGCGGCGACTGGACGATGTCGCGCTCGCTCTCGAACAGGGGGTCGGAATGCTGGTAGTTGACGTCGATGTTCCAGCGGCCGCCGCGGTCGATTCGCAGCACGTCGAGCTGGGCGCCGTAGGCCGCCCGGCCACCGGCGGTGGCGAGGCCCGCATTGACCTCCGTGGTCACCGCCCGGAAGCGGCGGCGCAGCACGAAGTTCACCACCCGCTGGTCGGCGCGATAGCCGTATTTGAGGGCGACCTCCTCGGGCAGGATGTCGACCCGCTCGATCGCCTCGGGCGGCAGGTCGCGTATCTCCTGGAAGCCGGAGATGCGGCGGCCGTTGACGAGGAGGACCGGCGCGTCGCCGCCGCGGCCGCGCCCGCTCGCCGTCTGGGGGGAGATGGCGGTGAGCAGCTCGGAGATGCTGCTCGCCCCGTAGGCGCGGATCTCGCGGCGATCGAGCTGATTCTCGGGCGGGATGTCGCCGACCACGGCGCCGCGCTCGCGGGCGCCGGTGACGACGATCTCCTCGCCCTCGACGTCGTCGGGAGCGCCGGCGTCGACCGGCTCGGCGGCGGGGGGAGCGGACTCGGCGGCGGGAGGGGCGGCTTCGCCAGGCGGGGCCGCCGGTGCGGGCTCCTGCGCCCGGGCCGGCATCGCCGCCGCACCTGCCAGCAACGCGGCCACCGCCGCCTTCGAACCGATTTTCACGCTCATGTACACGATAGGACCTCGATCTTGCGGGGCGGCGGGTGCCGCAACTTTAGTTAACATCCGCTGTATGGCTTCGCGCGAACAAGGGTTCCGGGCAGTGCTCCCACGGCGACGAATTTTGTCGGCGCGCCGGTCCATAGGGCGGGGTGCGGCCGGAGGCGGTTCGGTCTTGGCCGGAGGCTCAGAGCCCCCTCACCCCGGCCCTCTCCCCCGCGGGGAGAGGGGGCTCCCGGCGGGGATCGGGCCCCTGTTCGTCGCGCGCGGGGGCGGTTTCGTCGCGAGGGGCCGCGTTGGCAGAGAAGCGGCGGGCCGTCGTCGCAGCGGCCGCGCGTCGGCGGCAGTCCGTGCCTATCCCGATCTCATCGCCGGCTGGAGCGGCCTCGCAAGCTCCGCTTCCGCACGGCGCCACTCAGGAAGGAATATTGCGATGAAGACCCTCTTTGCCTCGATCGCCCTCGCCACCGTCCTCGCCGCCTCGGCCGGCTCCGCCGCCCGGGCTCAGCCCGCCGGCGGCGAGGAGACCTACACGGCCTCGATCCGCAGCGGCGACCTCAACCTCGCCACGCCGGGCGGCCTCGCCACCTTCCACGGCCGCGTCAAGGCGGCGGCGAACCAGGTGTGCGGCACCGCGCCGGTCCTGCCGTTCAACGAGGCGAGCGCCATCGCCGCCTGCCGCGCCCAGCTCTTCCGCGCCGCCGACCGGCAGGTGAGCCTGGCGATGGCCAAGCCGGACACCCTCGTCGCCGGCACCCGCTGACGGCCGCGACGGTGCGGGAAGGCGGCGTCCAGTCCCCCGGCGCCGCCTTCCCCTTGCCCCAATTTCCCCTCGGAGCGCTCGCATGAACCCCAGACGGCTCTTTCCCCTTCTCGCGCTCCTTGCCGCCGGTCCCGCGAGCGCCGGAGACAAGCCCGCCACGGCCGCGGACGTCGCCGCCGCCGAGCGGCGCTTCGCCGCCATGGCCGAGGCGCAAGGCCTCGGCCCCGCCTTCACGACCTTCTCGGCCCCGGACGCTGTGATATTCACCCCTCGTCCGGCCTCGGCCAAGAAGGTCTATGCCGACCCCCGCCATCGCTTCGGCACCGCCAGGCTCGCCTGGTGGCCCGTTTATGCCGGGATCGCCCGCTCCGGCGAGCTCGGCTTCTCGACCGGGCCGTTCGACTTCGACTCCGGCAAGGCCGGCGGCTGGTATTTCACCGTCTGGCGGCGCGAGGCGGACGGGCAGTGGCGCTGGCTGATCGACCATGGCGCCGCGACCGACGCCGCGCCCGCCTACGGCCCGGACGCGCCGCTGCAATCGGCGCCGATGGGATCGCCCGCCCGCCGCCCCGCGCAGGGCTGGAGCGAGGTCCTAGCCGCCGAGGCCAGGCTCGCCGCCGCTCTCGCCGCCGATGCGCCCAAGGCCCTCGCCCGGGCGCTGTGGGACGACGGGCGGCTGATGCGCCAGGGCCCGCAGCCGGCCGTCGGCCGAACCGCCTTCGCCGCCGCCGCCCGCGCCGGGCCCGCCTCGATCCGCGCCGCCCGGCTCGGCGGCGGCATCTCGGCGGCCGGCGACCTCGCCTGGACCTACGGCCGCGCGGGCTGGGAGGAGAAGGGCCGGGCGGTAGAAGGCCATTACGTGCGCATCTGGCAGCGCCGCGCCGGCGGCTGGAAGCTGCTCGTCGACGAGATGATCCCGATGCCGCCGCCGCCGCCGCCGCCCGGGCGGCCGGAGGCGGCCGCGAACCCCGACGGCGGCTGACCTCCCGGCGCCGCCGACTGCCCTGCCGGGCGCCGCCCCTTGCGCCCGGCGGGGCTTTTTCTCTGCGAAACCCGCGATCGGTGCGACGAAAACCGGCGCGCGAAGAGGACGAAACCGCTAGGTTTCCGCATGAAACAGGGACCGAGAGCCGCCATGGACGCCGAACGCAGCCAGCATCCCGAAGTCTTCCGCCAGGCCGCCAAGCTTACGCTGGGCGTGTGGCTGTTCACCTTCATCCTGTTCCTGATGCCGATCGTCGCCGCGACCGGGCGCCTGCCGCAATTCGCAATCGGCATCGCCTCCATCTGCATCGCCTTCGGGATATTCCTTTCGCTTCCGCTCTACTGGGCCGCCGCGAAGCTCCAGGACGCCCGCAACTGGGTGAAGGTGGCGGGCGTGTTCGGCGCGGTCTGCGCCGTCGCCTTCGGCTTCTCCCTCTTCGATTCGCTGCTCGGCGGCGAGATCATCAAATTGTTCATGAGCGGGCACCGCATCCCGCCCGACATCATCAACCGCACCGTCTCCAACTTCATCAGCTTCTCGTGGCTCTACGGCCTTCTGGGCACCATCTACGTCATCCTCCACACCCATGCGGCGATGCGGGAGCGCGAGCTGCAGCTCGTCGAGGCGCAGTCGCTGGCGCAGACGGCGCAGCTGACGGCGCTGAGGCTCCAGCTCAACCCGCATTTCCTGTTCAACACGCTGAACGCCATCTCCTCGCTGATCGTCACCGGCCGCAACCGCGAGGGCGAGGCGATGCTCGGCAAGCTGTGCGACTTCCTTCGCACCGCGCTCGTCGCCGACACCAACGGCAAGGTCTCGCTCGGCGAGGAGCTCGACACGCTCCAGACCTATCTGGAGATCGAAGCAATACGCTTCGGCGACCGCCTCACCGTCGAGTTCGCGGCGCCCGAGGAGCTGCTCGAGCTGCCGGTGCCCAACTTCATCCTCCAGCCGCTCGTCGAGAATGCCGTCAAATACGGCGTCGCCGCCACCACCGCGCCGGTGATCGTCCGGGTCGCCGCGCGGCGCGAGGGCGGCGACCTGCTGCTCAGCGTCAGCAACAATGGCGGCCACCCGGCGCGGGGCGGGGCGAGCGCCGGCACCGGCGTCGGCCTCGTCAACACCCGCCGGCGGCTCGAGGTGATCTACGGCCGCAAGGCCAGGCTCGAGACGATCGCCTTCGACAGCGGCTTCACCGCCATCGTCCGAATCCCGGCGCCGGAGCGGCCGGCGCTCGAGCTGGTGGCGTGACCGTGCTGAGGACGGTGCTGGTCGACGACGAACCGCTCGCCCTCGAGCGGCTGCAGGTCTTCTTCCGCGACATATCGGGGGCGGAGGTGGTCGGCACCGCCCGCGACGGCCACGCCGCCGCCGCGCTGATCGAGCGCGAGAAGCCGGACCTCGCCATCCTCGACATCCAGATGCCGGAGCAGAACGGCCTCCGGGTCGCGGCCACCCTCGCCGCCGAGGACCGGCCGGAGATCGTCTTCGTCACCGCCTTCGAGCAATATGCCCCCGACGCCTTCGAGGTGGAGGCGGCGGACTATCTGTTGAAGCCGGTGCGCTTCGACCGGCTGTGGCAGGCGGTGGAGCGGGCCAAGAGGCGCAAATATCTGCGCGACATGGCCGGACGGGCGGAAGCGGCGGCGCGGTCCGGCGAGGGCGCAAGCGCGCGGGCGGCGCATGACGACGGCCTGTGGGTGCCGACGCGCGACGGCGCGGTGTTCGTCCCCACCGAGACGATCGACTGGATCGAGGCGCAGCGCGACTATGTGATGCTCCACACCGCGACGCGCAGCCACATCGTGCGAATCTCGATGCGGGCGCTCGAGGAGAAGCTCGACCCCGCCCAGCTGGTCCGAGTCCACCGCTCCGCCTTCGCGCGGCCCGGCAACGTGGTGGAGGTGCAGCGCATGGGCAAGACGATCAACGCCCTGGTGCTGCGCGACGGCGCCATCGTCCAGGTCGGGCCGAATTATTCCAAGGCGGTGGCGGAGCGGCTGCGGCTGGCGGAGTGACTTCGCGGGTTCCTCTCCCTGCACGCAGGGAGGGGTCAGGGGTGGGTGCGTCGATGAAGGGTGGTGCGTTTCCGGATGCGTACCCACCCCCGGCCCCTCCCTGCGTGCAGGGAGGGGGGTAGGGGAGGGCTGGGCGTCAGCGCTCCTTGACGTAGGTCATCACGCCGCCGCCGCGGTGGACGAGCAGGCGGCCGCGCTCGACGTCCACCGGCAGGTCCTCGAAGTCGATCCGGCCGAGATCGTTCGGGGTGAGGACGAAGGTGAGCTCGTTCGCCGTGGCGGCGTCGATCGGGAAGCGCGGCGAGACGAGGCCGTAGATCGGCAGGGCCAGGGTCACCGCCACCGGCCGGCGCGTCTCCCCGGCGGGCAGGCTCCAGCCCTCGTCGCTGGCGATATAGTCGGAGAGCGGCGGACCGCTGTCGAACTCGAGGGTGAAGTCGACCCCGTTCATCTCGCGGCCCTCGGCCCAGATCACGTGCAGGGTGAACGGCGCCGCGTCGGTCCTCGCCGCCTTCCCCGCCGAGAAGGCGGCCGGCACCGGCTTGGGACGGGTGGTGAGCCTGATCTGCGATCCGGCCCGCCTCCAGGTGCCGCTCGCATATTCGTCGAGCGCGCCGGCGGCGAGCGCATATTCGAAGCGCCCGTCGCTCAGGATGCGAAGCTCGGAGGCGACGTCGGGGCCGTCCCGCAGGCGGTAGCGGCCGGCGGGGTCGGGGGCCGGAGGCGCCGCCGCGACCAGCAGCGCCGCCGCAAGGATCAGGCCCGCCCGCATCGCGCCGGGATAAGCCCTTTCCCAGCCATGCGCCAGCGCGCGGTTTTGTGCGGATTGTGGCAAGGCTTGGAAAGGGGCGGCAACTTCCCGCCGCGGCGGCGCCTTTGTATAGGCGACGAAACGAAGAGGGGATGAGCAGATGAGGAAGGCCGTCACGATCGCCGTCGCGGGCGCCGGCGCAGCGCTCGCCGCGAGCGCCTGGGCGCAGCAGCAGGCGGGGGAGGGGCATGCCGTCTACTGGATGAGCGCCGACACCACCTCGGGCATGGGCGCGATGATGGGCGGCGCCGGAGGGCGGCCGAGCATGGGCTCGGTGATGGGCGCGATGATGGGGCGGGGCGGCAACCAGGCCGGCTACGCCCACCTGCTCACACTCCAGCTCGGCAGCGACCGCCGCGCCGCCGGGCAGCCGAGCGCGGAGCATCTTCCACCCCAAGGGCTGCAGGCCGGCCCCTCGCTGCCGCTGGTGACCCCGCAGGCGGCGCCGGCGGAGCGGCGGGCGCCGACCTTCACCTCCGACAATTGGAACGCGCCGCAGACGCGGATCCTCCTCTACTGGGGCTGCGGCGAGCATGCCCGTCCCGGCCAGCCGGTGGTCATCGACACCGCCGCGATGCGCGCCGGCAAGGTGCCGCCCGCCTTCGCGGCGATGGCGGCACGGGCGATGAACCCGCCCTCGCCGGCGCGCTTCGCCACCTACGGCGAATGGCCGAACGAGCGCGGCCGCACGCCCGTGCCCGCGGCCGGCTCGCTGGTCGGCGACCATGTCGTGCGGGGCAATTACAGCCCCGAGATACGCTTCAGCCTCGGCGCCGCGCAGGACTTCCTGGCGCCGGTGCGGCTCACCTCGAACTCGGCGGCGGCCTCGGGGGCGGTGCCGCTCGTCTGGCAGCCGGTGAGCGGCGCCAAGGGCTGGTTCCTCACCTCGATGGGCGCCTCGGGCAACGACATGGTGATGTGGACGTCGAGCGAGACCCAGACCGCGCCGCTGATGGACTATCTTGCCGACGGCGAGATCGCCCGCCTCGTCCAGCAGCGCGTTCTGCTGCCCGGCGCCGCCGACCGCTGCACCGTGCCGGCCGAGGTGGCGCGGGCGGCCCAGAGCGGGATGCTGACGGTGACGGCGTTCGGCGGGGAGGCCAATTTCTCCAACCCCGTCCGCCCGGCGCGGGCGCCGGCGGGCTGGCGCCCCGACTGGACGGTGAAGCTGCGCACCAAGTCGAGCTACATGGGCCTGCTCGGCATGAGCATGGAGGAGATGATGGGCGGCCGCGGCGAGGACGGCCAGGCCGCGGGCCAGCCGGGGCAGCCGCCGAAGAAGAAGAAGAAGTCCCTTCTCGACCGCGGCCTGGGCGGCTTCATCCCGCACTAGATCGACCGCTTCAGGCTGGATCGGGCCCGTTTCAGGAGGACGGGCCTGAGATCCCCTCCCTGCACGCAGGGAGGGGTAGGGGTGGGTTGGTCAATGACGGACGGCGCGTCTTTCCGGAGACGCACCCACCCCCGGCCCCTCCCTGCGTGCAGGGAGGGGAGAGCGGGAGTACGGCCCCGGTCAGCCGGCGAGGCGCAGGGCGCGCTCGGCGAGGAGGTCGGGCACCTCGGCGGCGCCGACGGCGGGCGAATAGAGGAAGCCCTGGCCGAAGTCGCAGCCCTGCGCGGCGAGCCGGGCCTGCTGCTCGGCCGTCTCTATCCCCTCCGCGACGATCCGTATGTCGAGGCTGTGGCCGAGGTTGATCACCGCCCGGATGATCGCCGCGGCGTCGGGCCGGTCGGTCAGGTCGTGGACGAACGAGCGGTCGATCTTGAGGAGGTCGACCGGGAATTGCTTGAGGTGCGACAGCGAGGCGTAGCCCGTGCCGAAATCGTCGAGGGCGATCGTCACCCCCGCCGCGCTCAGCGCCTTCAGCGTTCGCTCGACGCATTCCGCGCCGCGGCCGAGGAACACCGTCTCGGTCACCTCGATCTGGACGTAGCGCGGCGGTATGTCGGCGTCCGCCAGCCTTTCGAGCAGCCGCTCGGCGAAGTCGCCGGTGCGGAATTCGGCGGCGGCGGCGTTGATCGCGACGTGGCCGAAATCGAGCCCCGCGTCGAGCCAGCGCCGCATGTCGCGGATCACCCCGTCGATCATCCGCCCGCTGATCCCGCAGGCGATGGTGAGGTCGTCGAAGGCGGCGGCGATCGTGTCGGGCGACTGGAAGCCCTTGCCGGGGTGGCGCCAGCGCAGCAGCGCCTCGAAGCCGGCATGGGCCCCGGTCCTGAGGTCGACCTTGGGCTGGTAGAAGGGGACGATCCAGTCCTTGTCGATCGCGTCGCGGGCCAGCGCCAGCATCGAGATCCGGGTCTGCATCTCCGAGCGCATCGCCGGCTGGAACAGCTTCAGGTTGCCGCGCCCCGCCGCCTTGGCGACGTAGAGGGCGATGTCGGCATGCTTCATCAGCTCGGCGCGGGTGGTGCCGTCGAGCGGATAGAGGCTTGCGCCGATGCTGGCGTCGCAATCGAGCAGCATGCCGCCGTGAACCCAGGGCTGGCGCAGGTTCTGGAGCAGCGACTCGACCGCCGTCGTCACCTCGTCCTCGTCGGCGACGCCGTTCAGCACGACCGCGAACTCGTCGCCGCCGAGGCGGGCGACGAGGTCGTCGGCGCGCGCCGCCTCCTTGAGCCGTCGGGCGAAGGCGCAGAGCAGGGCGTCGCCCGCATCGTGGCCGAGCGTGTCGTTGACGCGCTTGAACTCGTCTATGTCGAGGAGGAGCAGAGCGAAGCGGGCGGGCCCCGCATCGCCGGCGGCGAGCGCGTCCAGCCGTTCCTGGAACAGGAGGCGGTTGGGAAGCTCGGTCAGCGGATCGTGGTTGGCGATCCAGCGCACCTGCTCCTCGGAATGCTTCTGCTCGGTGATGTCGCCGATGAAGCCCTCGAACGCCGCCACCCGCCCCTCGCCGTCGTAGACGGGCTGGCCTTGCTCGAGCACCCAGCGTATCTCGCCGGAGCGCTTGACGATGCGGTAGGTGGCGCGGAAGCGGTCCTTCGCCGCCGCGGCCCGCTCCACCTCGCGCAGAAGGGCCGCCGCGTCGCTGCGATGGACGATGTCCGCCCAGGCGATGGCGTGGCTGGTCCACTCCGCGGGCGGGTAGCCGGTCAGGTCTTCGACGGCGTCGCTGATATAGTCCATGGACCAGGGCGGCTCGGCCTGGCAGCGATAGGCGACGCCGGGCAGGTTGCGCACCAGGGTGGCGAGCTGGCGGCGGCTTTCCTCGAGCGCGAGGTCGGCGCATTTGCGGCGGGTGACGTCCATCAGCACGCCGCACACCCAGCGCGGGCGGCCGTCGTCGCCGTTCAGCGGGCGGGCGACGGCGCGCACCCAGCGGCTTTCGCCGTCCGCCCGGACGACACGGAACTCGACGTCGTGCTCGACGCCCTGCTCGAAGCATTCGTCGAGGCTGCGCGAGATCCACTCGCGGTCCTCGAGGTGGATCTGAGCCAGCGGGTCGGCGACGACGCGGGGCAGCGGCTCCCAGCCGAAGGTGGCGCTGGTCAGCGCGTCCCAGAACGCGACCCCTTCGACCATGTCTATCCGCCAGGTGCCGACGCCCGCCGCCTCCAGCGACGCGGCGAGGAACCCGTCTTCGAGGCCGGACGCAGGGTCTAGGGGCTGGGCGGGGCCGAGGGCGTCGGGCGCGACGTGGAGCATCCGTCAGGCTCCCGCCCCGTCTTCGCCGCTCGACGCGTTGCGACCCATGTCCCCCCACCTTTCACGCGCGGCGCCCGGTGCCGCGCGTCTTACCCTTGCCCAACCCGAGTTAAGCAATCGTTTTATCGCAGGTGCGAAGCGAAGGGCGCCGCGCGATCCGCCCGCGCGCGCGGCTTTCCAAACGATCCACAGGATTATTCGCGCGGATCGCTTCGGCGCCGGAACAGGCACGGCCCGGCGGATTTATCGCTTTCGGGACGGTGCGGCGCCGCCCCGCGCGCAGGGAGCGTGGAGTGGAAGCGACGTCGTCGACCGTGCTGCTGGTAGAGGACGAGCCCCTCGTCCGCCAGTCGACCGCGGCCCTGTTCCTGGACGACGGCTTCGACGTGGTGGAGGCGAGCAGCTACGAGGACGCGCTGAGCCTGCTCGCCGCCGCGCCGCAGACCTCCGTCCTGGTCACCGACATCAACCTTGCCGGAAGGCCGGACGGCCTGGCCCTGGCCAAGGCCGTGGCGGAGCGCTGGCCGCACATCCGAATCGTCATCGTCTCGGGCTGCATCCGCCCCCAGCAGGGCGGCTGCCCGGAGCGCGCGATCTTCTTCACCAAGCCCTACGCCCCGGGCGCCCTGCTCACGATCGTCAAGGATCCGACGAGCTGGTGAAGGCCTGGAGTCGATCCTGAGAAGAAGGTGGATGCCGGATCAAGTCCGGCATGACGGATCAGCGTTTCAGTTCCAGCAGGACGGACTCTAGCGGGCCGGCATCCAGCGTCGGGCGCGCCCTCCTCCCACGGGGGGAGAGGTTCCCGCGTGCGCGTGCGGTGAAGGGCGCTCCGTTCCGGCGCCGGGGGCCAAGGCAACCCTCGTCCGGTTCGGTCGTTACACCCTCGTAGCGTCTTTGCTGCGTGTCAGACGGAGTCGATCATGCTGGGCACCATTCTCATCATCCTCCTCATCCTCCTGCTCATCGGCGCGCTGCCGTCCTGGGGCTATAGCCGCGGCTGGGGCTACGGCCCGTCGGGCGGCCTCGGCCTCGTGCTGATCATCATCATCATCCTCGTCCTCATGGGCTATGTCCGCTGAGCGCGGCTGAAGCTTGACTTCGGGAGGCGCCGGCGGAAAGGCGGCGCCTCCCTCCACCCGCGGGAATCCGATGCTCAAGTCCCTGGTCGCGGCCGCCGCGGCGCTCCTGATGCTGGCGGGTTGCGCGACGCAGGCGCCTCCCGCGCGCCCCGCTTGGGCCGTTCCGACGCTGGCGCGGGGCCTCAACGTCCTCGGCTACGACCCGATCTGGACGACGCCCGGCAAGGGCCGCTTCCAGGCCCGCCATTTCCGCGCGATTCGAGCCGGCGGCTTCGATTTCGTCCGGGTCAATCTGCAGGCCTTCGCCCACATGGACGGCTCCGGCCGGCTCGACCCGCGCTGGCTCGCCCGGCTCGACTGGGTGGTGCGCGAAGCCTCGGCGGCGGGCCTGACGGTGATCCTCGACGAGCACGACTTCAACGCCTGTTCCGACGATCCGGCGATGTGCCGGACGAAGCTCGGCGCCTTCTGGCGGCAGGTGGCGCCGCGCTACCGGAACGCGCCCCCGACCGTCCTTTTCGAGCTGCTCAACGAGCCGCACGGCAAGCTCGACGCGGCCGCCTGGAACGCGCTTGCCGCCGAGATGCTGGCGATCGTGCGGCAGAGCAATCCGACGCGGACGGTGGTGATCGGCCCCACCCAGTGGAACAGCCTCTCGCAGCTGCCTTCGCTGTCCCTGCCCGAGACGGACCGCCACCTCCTCGTCACCTTCCATTATTACGAGCCGTTCCGCTTCACCCACCAGGGCGCGTCGTGGACCGACCTCCAGGCGCTGCGCGGCGTCGGCTGGGGAAGCGAGGCCGACCGGGCGCGGCTGGAGACGGACTTCGCCGAGGTCGCCGCCTGGTCGCGGCGGACCGGGCGGCCCGTACTGCTCGGCGAGTTCGGCGCCTATGAGGGGGGCGGTACGCCGATGGCGCTGCGCGCCGCCTATACCGAGGCCGTCGCCCGCGCCGCCGAGCGCCGCGGCTTCGCCTGGGCCTATTGGCAGTTCGACAGCGACTTCATTGCCTGGGACATGAAGCGCGACTCCTGGGTCGAGCCCATCCGGCAGGCCCTGGCGCCGCGCTGACCCTTTATCCCTCCCCGTCGCGGAGCGATGGGGAGGGGGACCGCGCGAAGTGCGGTGGAGGGGCTTTCCGGGGCTCGGGCGGCCCCTCCACCATGCTTCGCATGGTCCCCCTCCCCATCCGCTCTCGCGGACGGGGAGGATCAGGGGCCCCGGGGGAGGGGGCTGCTCCAAATCCTCCCCGTCGCGGAGCGATGGGGAGGGGGACCGCGCGACGCGCGGTGGAGGGGCTTTCCGGGGCTCGGGGCGGCCCCTCCACCATGCTTCGCATGGTCCCCCTCCCCATCCGCTCTCGCGGACGGGGAGGATTGGGAGGGGCGGCGTTAGGGGAGGAAGCCGTTCGGGTGGGTCATGTCGGCGGTGCCCTGCGTCTCGAAGTGCACGGCGCCGAGGTCCGACACGCCGAGCAGCACCGCGGTGCCGCCCTTGTCGAAGGCCAGGGTGAGGTCCAGCCGCCCGTCATGGTCGACGTCGCTGACCCGCGACGAGCCGAGGCTGACGCCGGCGCCGAGGTAGATCGTGTCGTGGGCGGTGTCGAAGTCGAGCACCGTGTCGTTGCCGCCCGACTTGTCGAACACGAACACGTCGTTGCCCGCCCCGCCGCTCAGCACGTCGTTGCCCTTGTCGCCGACCAGCCGGTCGTTGCCGTTGCCGCCGTAGAGGCTGTCATTGCCGTTGCCGCCGGCGAGGATGTCGTTGCCGTCGTCGCCGAACAGGATGTCGTCGCCATTGTCGCCCGAGAGGATGTCGTGCCCGGCGAGGCCGTGGATGACGTCCTTGCCGTTGCCGCCCGCGACATTGTCCTCGCCGCCGGTGGCGTTGAACGTGTCGTCGCCGTTGCCGAGCGTGGTGGAGGTGGTGTCGTTGATCCCGGTGACGGTGACGTTCACCGTCGCGGTGGAGGTCAGGCCGTGGCCGTCGCTCACCGTGTAGGTGAAATGATCCGGCACGGTCACGCCGCCGGCGACGTCGAACGCGTCGTTGTCGGCGACGTAGCGCAGGCTGTGGGTCGCCGGGTCGAAGATCACCGTGCCGAGCGTGCCGGAGGTGTCGACGCCGACGATGGAGAGCGTGGTGCCGGCATCCGGATCGCTGTCGTTGCCGAGCAGCGAGGTCCAGAGGTTGGCGCTGGTCGAGTCCTCGTTGACCGCCACCGCGTCGTTGACGGCGGTCGGCGCCTCGTTGACGTCGTTGACGGCGATGGCGAAGGCCTTCTCGACATAGAGGCCGGCCGGGTCCGTCGCGCGGACGGTGATCGAGTAGCCGGGCGTCGTCTCATGGTCGAAGGCGGCCGTCGTCGTCACCTGGCCTGTGGCGGCATCGATCGCGAAGCGGCCGCCGGCAGTGTCGGTGAGGCTGTAGGCGAGCGTGTCGGATTCCGGATCCGCCGCCGCGGCGGTGCCGACGACCGTCCCGGCGGGCCGGTTCTCGTCCACCGCTGTGCCGCCGAGGACGAGATCGTGCGGCGCCTCGTTGACGTCGTTGACGGCGATGGCGAAGGCCTTCTCGACATAGAGGCCGGCGGGGTCGGTGGCGCGGACGGTGATCGAATAGCCGGGCGCCGTCTCGTGGTCGAAAGCGGCGGTGGTCGTCACCTGGCCGGTCGCCGAGTCGATGGCGAAGCGGCCGCCGGCATTGTCGGTGAGGCTGTAGGCGAGCGTGTCCAATTCCGGATCCGCCGCCGCGGCGCTGCCGACGACGGTGCCGGCGGGCCGGTTCTCGTCGACCGCTGTGCCGCCGAGGACGAGATCGTGCGGCGCTTCGTTGACGTCGTTGACCGCGATGGCGAAGGCCTTCTCGACGTAGAGGCCGGCCGGGTCCGTCGCGCGGACGGTGATCGAATAGCCGGGCGTCGTCTCATGGTCGAAGGCCGCGGTGGTCGTCACCTGTCCGGTCGCGGCATCGATCGCGAAGCGGCCGCCGGCATTGTCGGTGAGGCTGTAGACGAGCGTGTCGGAATCCGGATCGCTCGCCGAAGCGGTGCCCACCAGGGTGCCCGCCGGCTTGTTCTCGTCGACGGCGGCGCCGCCGAGCAGCAGGTCGTGGGGCGCCTCGTTCGGGTGCTGGATGAAGAAGGTCGCCAGCTGCGGATCGTGATCGGTGCCGCGGAAGGTGCCGAACGGCTGCTCGGCGTTGATGTGCACCGGATCATATTGCGCCCCGGCCAGCAGGCTGCCGGTAACGACGACATGGTCGATCGCCTGCAGGTTGCCGTCGAAGAAATAGGAATAGCGCTCCTCCTTGGGCAGCAGGCGATGGAGGTCGGTCATCACACCGCCGGCCTCGAGCGCGCCGACGCCGCCTTCGAACCAGAAGCCGTTGAAGTCGCCGAGCACCGCGATCTTCATGGCGGGATCGGTGGCGAGATGGTCGTTCACGTAGGCGCGGACCGCCTGGCCCTGCGCGGTGCGCGCGCCGTCGCCCGCGTCGGCCGCCGGCTGGGTCGCGCCGAACAGCGGGTCGGAGCCCCCGCGCGAGGTAAAGTGGACGTTGATGAGCGTGACGTTCTGGCCGTTGAAGGTGAAGGTCGCGGCGAGCGGCGAGCGGCTGCCCGAGAAGGCCGCGCCGGGCACCAGCTCCATGCTTCCCGCGACGAACGAGACCCGGTCCGCATTGTAGAGGAAGCCGCTTCGGATGTTGCCGCCGGGCTCGCCGCCGGTCGAGCCGGAGGCGGTCGGGGCGATCTCGATATAGACGTAGTCCGGGCCGCCGATCGCCTTGATGGCGTCGATCAGCTTCTGCGCCGTCACCGTGCCCGAGAGGTTGGTGCCGCCGCCGGGACCGTCCGCGTCCTGGATCTCCTGCACGGCGAGGATGTCGGGCGCGGAAAGGTTGTAGACGATGTTGCCGGCGAGGATGTCGAACTTCGCCTGCGGATCGGTCGGATCGATATTCTCGAGATTGTAGGTCGCGACGGAGAGGTGGTTGCGGTCCCCGTCGAGGCCGGTCACCTCCGGCTGGAGCGTGACGTCGTCGGTGACGGCGACCGGGCCGGTGACGAGCACCTCGTAGCTGCCGTGGCTGTAGGAAACGATGCCGGTGACGTCGCCGAGGCGGTCGCCTTCGGTGTGCGACGGGGTGTAGCCGGCGAACAGGCCGCTGTCGCTCTGCAGCTGGATGCGCTCGGGGTTGAGATCGCCGTCCGAGAGGGTGATGCCGCCGCGGGCGCTGACGCCGGTGGCGCCGACGCCGCCGGACGCGACCACCCAGGTCTCGCCGAAGCCGTTGGTGGTGCCGACGACCAGCGGCGTCTGCACGGTGACGCGCATCCCTTCGATCGACTCGTAGAAGTCGATGCCGTCATGCGCCGGATCGTAGCTGGTGAGGTGGTCGTCGTCGATCACCTCGGACGGCGGCAGCAGCCCGCCGGCGCCGATCACCAGCGCCGCCGGGAGCGGGTTGCCGGACGAGACGAGGGTGAAGGTCGCGTCGTCGATCTCGGTGACGGTGAGGTTGGCGGCGTCGGCCGAAGGAAGGAACTCGTTGACCTTGCCGACCACGGAGAGGGCGTCGCCGACGCTGACCGCCGGGGCGGTGCCGGTGAAGACGAACACCGCGTCCGAGGTGCGGGCGTTGCCGTCGCCCTGCGCGTCCTGGAGGTAGAAGCCGTTCGTGTCGACCGCGGTGACGATTCCGTTCGTAATCACCGTCTGCCCGACATAGGCGGAGCGGTGGCCCTCGCCCTGGATCTGGTAGATGGCGAGCGCGATCGGGTCGTCGTTGACGATCGTGCCGATCGCCTGGCCCTGCTGGATGGCGACCTGGCCGGTCGGGTGGGACAGGGTGATGCCGATCCGCTCATTGGCCTCGCCGACCGTGTCGCCGGCGATGGTGATGACGACCTGCTTCGAGCTCTCGCCCGGCGCGAAGCTCAAGGTGCCGCTGAGCGGCGTGCCCGGCGCGATGTCGTTGAGGCTGGCCGCATCCTGCGCGCCGGAGCCGACGTCGAGCGTGTAATCGACCGTGCCGGAGCCCGAGAGGCCGCCGGCGCGGGTGACGGTGAAGATCAGCTGGTGGCTGTTGTCGTCGCCCTCGACGACGCTGGTGTCGGCGACGCGGATCAGGCCGGTGGCGTTGGCGCCGATGAAGTCCTGGCCGGAATTGACGTGGCCGAAGCTGTCCGCGGCGGGCACCGCCTTCCAGGTGAAGTCCGCATAATTGGCGCCGCTGCCCTGGAGCTGCAGCGAGAAGCCGGCGGCGGGCACCGGCTCCTCGGCGACGCCGATGTCGGTGCTGGTCATGCCGTTGGCCGGGCCGCTGGTCGCGACCATCACGCCTTCGTAGGAGAGGAACTGGACGACATGGCCCTGCGCGTCGACCAGGGCGACGCCGTCGGGCGCGCCGTTCTGGATTCCGGGCGTGGGCACCGAGACGGTGCCGTAGCCGTCGTCCTGGTTGGTGATCACCCCGCCCAGCGCGACGGTGGCGTAGGCCGCGCCGCCATTGCCGTTGTAGAGGACCAGGCTCCAGCCGGCGAGGCTGGTGCCCGCCGGGCCGGCGATCTCGATCGCCTCGCCGGCGTCGTTGCCGGTATTGTCGTAGTGGATCTCGTTGATGAACGGCGTGCCCGGGGCGGGCGCGGCGTCGTCGTTGAGGATCGTGCCGAGGCCGCTGCCGTCGGCGATTCCGGCGCCGCCGGTGGGGGCGGAGAGGGTGACGGTGAAGGTCTCGTCCGCCTCGTTGACGATGTCGCCGGCCACCTGAAGCGTCACCGTCTTGGTGAACTCGTTGGCGGCGAAGGCGAGGTCGCCGCTCAGCACCGGCGCGACGAAGTCCGACGCGCTCGCGCCGCTCGCGCCGCCGGGCAGCGTCACCGTGTAGTGGACGGAGGCGGCGACGTTGCTGTCCGAGCCGCGGCTGACGGTGAAGGTGATCGGCGTCGTACCGGCATTGCCTTCGACGACCGTCGCGTCGGAGACGGAGAAGGCGCCCGGCTGGTCGGCGACGGGCGCGGTGTTGCTGGTGATGTGGATGTTGTCAATGCCGACCCATTCGTCGTTGCCGGCGGCGTTGGTGGTCATCACCCGCACCTGGAGCGTGGTCGCGTTGTTGGCGTCGGCCGGCAGCGTCACCGCCATGTGCGTGACGAGCGTGGCGAGGCTCGGCCCGGTCGAGGCGTCGGCGATGTAGCCGCCCGGCACGTTGACCCAGGCGCCGGTCTCGCTGGTGCGGTACTGGACGGCGACCTGCTGGTTGGTGTTGTCGGTGCTGCCGTCGATGTCGCGCACGTCGAACTCGACGGTGATGTTCTGCCGCCCCGCGGCGTTGAGGTAGAAAGCGAGATAGGGCGCGTCGGCGGTGCCGGAGCCCTGCAGCGCGACCACCGGGTCGGCGATCTGGAACTCCGCGACGCCGCCGCTGATGAGGGTGTTCGGATTGGCCTGGTTGGCGATGACGTCGACGACGTTGCTGGTCGTCGTGATCGTCCGCGGGTCGATGCCGATGCCGGTGGTCAGGTCGTCGCCGCGAAAGCCCATGATCGAGGGGACGTTGCTCCAGTCGCCATTGGCGTTGATCAGGCCGGTGTTGCTCCAGTTCTGATTGAGGTCGCCGCCCGAAAGCAGATGATAGGTCGTCGTCATCGCTTGATCCCCCTCGAAGGTCGGCCGCGGCGCAGCGTCCGCGCCCACACGCGCGAAACGGCTTTTTCCCGACTCGGTGATTCGCCCCGGCCCCTGCCGGATGACCTACCGGCTAGAGGCCTTGCGTGACAAGCGCGTTACCGCCGTTAAACACCATTTTTCAGTCCGTTGGTCGCGTCGCGGCGCGCCCGCGCCGGGCCTGGCGGGTGGCCGGTGGAGCTTCTCTTCATGAGCGAAAAGCCCTGCGAGGGACCCGGGGCCTTGCGCGTCGGGACGCGGCGCGGGAAGGCCGGGCGCATGAAGCGATATCGGAGCCTTTCGCCTCCAGCGGCCGCCGACGGCTTCGCGCGCCGCGCAGCCCGGTTCGCGGCGCGGTCCGCCCTTCTCCTGGCGGCGGCGATTCCGGCGGGCTGCGCCGCGCCGCGCGCGCCGACCGGCGTCCCGCCGGTCCCTGCGATCGACGCGGACTTCCCCGATCCCGCCGTGCTCAAGGCGCGCGACGGCTTCTACTACGTCTACGCGACGCAGGGCGAGCGGGAGGGGAGGATGGTCAACATCCAGGTCGCCCGCTCCCGAGACCTCGCGCGCTGGGAGACGCTCGCCGACGCGCTTCCGGTGAAGCCGTCCTGGGCATCGCGCACCCAGGATTTCTGGGCGCCGCACCCGGTCGAGGCGGCGGGCCGTTATTACCTCTATTATTCCGCCAAGCCGGACGCGGCGCTGGCGGATGCGGAGCGCGGCCTGTGCCTCGCCGTCGCCACCGCCGACCGGCCGGAAGGGCCGTTCACCGACAGCGGGCGGCCGCTCCAATGCGGCCCCGGCTTCGTCAACATCGATCCGATGGCCTATGACGATCCGGCCACCGGCAGGCGGCTGCTCTACTGGGGCTCCGGCTTCGGGCCGATCAAGGTCCGTGCGCTGGCGCCCGACCGCCTCTCCTTCGCGCCCGGCAGCGTCGCGGCCGACCTCGTCGCGCCCGGCGAGGCGCCCTATCAGCGGCTCGTCGAAGGCGCCTGGGTCGTGCGCCGCGCCGACTGGTACTACCTGTTCTTCTCCGGCGACAATTGCTGCGGGAAGGACGCCCATTATGCGGTGATGGTCGCCCGCTCGCGCCGCGCGACGGGGCCGTTCCAGACGCTGGCCGCCGCGACCGGCGCGCCGAGCAGCGCGATCCTCGAGGCGAACGCCCGCTGGATCGCCCCCGGCCACAATTCGGTGGTCACCGACGCGCGCGGCCGCGACTGGCTCGTCTACCATGCGGTGGACTCGCGCCGGCCGCGTTCGAAGCCGGGCGACGGGGCCAACAGCCGGCGGGTGATGCTGCTCGGGCGGATCGCCTGGCGCAACGGCTGGCCGCATGTCGCCCCGCCCCCGGCCGATTAGGGGTTCTCTTGGGGGAGGGCGAGCGACTATCGGCGCCGGCCATGACTTTCGAGCCGTCCCCCGCCTTCGCCGTCGAAGCCGCCGCCCATGGAGAGGAGACCCACTTCACGGTCGCGCTCGACGGCGAAACCCGCCGCTACCGCGTCGCCGGAGGAGAGCAGCCGCATTATCACGACTTCTTCAAGGCGCTGGCGAGGGACTTCGGCACGCTCGCGCCGGGTGCGGGCCGGCCGGAGCCGGAGGGGGACCACGGCGCCGAGTGGCGGCCGCTCATCACCGAGAATCTCGGCGAGGGGATCCTCTCCGGCTATGGCGACCCGGCGCTTCTCAAGACCGACCGGGGCTATTTCCTCGTCGCCACGTCGAACGACGCGCCCAACGCCTTTCCCATCCTCAAGTCGGCCGACCTTCGCCACTGGGAGCCGGTCGGCTTCGTCTTCCCGGAGGGGCTCGCGCCGTCCTGGGCGGCGAGCGGGCGCCACGTCGGCGATTTCTGGGCGCCCGAAATGGCGCGCGTCGGCGAGGAATATTGGCTCTGCTTCACCGCCCGCCAGAAGAGCAACGCGCTCGCCATCGGCCTCGCCAGGAGCGACCGGCCCGAAGGCCCCTGGCGCGACCTCGGCCACCCCCTGCTGACCGGCGGGGTCGTCCTCTACCCGCCCGCCGATCCCGCCCATCCGGTGCCGGCGATGAGCGGCGGAGTCATCGACTCCCACATCTTCATCGATGCGGACGGCACGCCCTTCCTGTTCTGGAAGGAGGATTCCAACGGCATCTGGCCGCGGCCGCTCGCCGGCCTGCTGCGCGCGCGGCCCGAGCTGATCGGCCGGATGTTCGATTCGGAGCGGGACCGGCGCACCGCCGCCTTCGCCGCCGCGGTGCAGCCCTGGGCCAACGGACGGCGTCCGATCGAGCGCTTCTTCCTGATGCAGCCGCTGATCGAGACGGTGCTCGGCTCGTGGCCGAGGGTGCGGCAGGTGCTGGAGGAATGCGGCGAGGCGGAGGCGATCCTCGCGGCGATGCGCACCCCGATCCGGGCCCAGCGCCTGGCGCCGGACGGCGGCTCGCTGATCGGCGAGCCGACCGTCGTCCTCGTCAACGACCTCGACTGGGAAGGGCATCTGATCGAAGGCCCCTGGGTGACCCGGCAGCAGGGGCGCTACTGGCTCTTCTATGCGGGCAACGATTTCTGCACGCCCGCCTACGGGATCGGCGTCGCCGTCGCCGACCATCCGCTCGGGCCGTACGAGAAGCAGCCCGGGCCTCTGCTCCGCTCCGCCCGGGAGTGGTGGGCGCCCGGCCATGCCTCGGTCGCGCCGGGGCTCGACGGCGCGCCGCAGCTCTTCTTCCATGCCTATTTCCCCGGCACGGGCGGCTACAACGCCTTCCGCGCCCTCCTGACCGCGCGGCTGCTCTTCTCCGGCGAGCGGGTCGAGCTGGCGCCCGCGGAGCCGCTTGGCTGAGCCGGTGGGGATGCTAGAACGAGGCATGCGCCGCTTGCCCCTCGCCCTCCTCCGCCTCGCTTTGTCCGCCCTCGGTCTAGCCGCCGGCGCGGCCGCGGCGAAGGAGCCGCCCCTGTTCGTGCCCGTCTTCGAGGAGGATTTCGCCGACCCGTTCATCCTCCCCCACGGCGGCGAGTTCATCGCCTATGCGACCAACCGCGGGCTCAACCTGCCGATGGCGAGCTCCCGCGACCTGGTGCATTGGGAGTTCGTCCGCGACCCCGCCGGCAAGCCGCGCGACGGGATGCCGGAGCTCGGCGCCTGGGCGAAGGCGGATTTCACCTGGGCGCCCGAGGTGATGGAGGTCGGAGGCCGCTTCCTCCTTTACTACACCGCCCGGCACCGCAAGCGGAACCTCCAGTGCATCGGAGTCGCCGCCGCCGCCGATCCGCGCGGGCCGTTCCGCGATTCCGCCGCCGAGCCTCTCGTCTGCCAGCCGGAGCTGGGCGGGACGATCGACGCCGATCCGTTCCGCGACGAGGACGGCAAGCTCTATCTCTACTACAAGAGCGACGGCAACAATGTCGGCAAGGGCACGACGATCTGGGGGCAGCGGCTTGCGGCGGACGGGCTCTCGGTCGTCGGGCCGGCGGTGGCGCTGGTGAAGGACGACAAGCCCTGGGAATCGAAGCTCGTCGAGGCGCCGACGATGGTCCGCTCCCCCGCCGGCCACCGGCTCTTCTACTCGGCCGCTTATTACGGCTGGAACGCCGACGAGCGCCTCTCCCCCTACGCCACCGGCTATGCGGTCTGCGCGGGGCCGCTCGGGCCTTGCGAGGATGCGCCGGAAAATCCGATCCTGCACAGCTTCAACGATCGCCAGGCGGGCTGCCTCAGCGGCCCCGGCCACCCGAGCGTCTTCCGCGCCGCCGGCCGCAGCTTCATCGCCTTCCACGCCTGGGCGGCGACCAAGGGTTGCCGCAAGGCCGACGAGAAACGGTTCCTGTACATCGCGCCGCTCGGCTTCAAGGACGGCAAGCCGGTGATCGGGCCCAGCCTGCGGGCGGCACGCCCCTGAAAAGCCGACGAGCCGCGACGGAGCGCCCGTCGGGCCGCTCAGCCCGGCGCTGAAGCGCCTGCGGGGCAGGCCCGGGCGATGAAGTCGGCATGGGGCGGCATATGCTCGGCCATGCGGAGGTAGCTGAGGCGCATCTTGTCGAGCGCGTCGGCGATCATGGTGGGATCGAGGGCATCCGCGGCCGGCTCCGGCTCCCTCGGCACGACGCCCTGGCCGAGCAGCACCGCCACCCAGCTGGCCGTCCCGAACAGCTCATGCCCCTCACGGAACACCCGCCCCTTCGAGCGCCAGAGATCGAGCCTCGCCGCGAGGGTGTGGGGTATATCCATCGACCGGCAGTAAGCCCAGAAATCGGAATCGGAGCGCCTCGTGGCCTTGTAGTGGAGGATGACGAAATCGCGCACGTCCTCGTAAACTTCCCTCATCTGACGATTATATTCGTCGCGTTCGACGGGGTCGAAACGCCGGTCGGGGAACAAGGCGAGCAGCTTGGCGATGCCGCTCTGGATGAGATGGATGCTGGTCGATTCGAGCGGCTCGACGAAGCCCGACGAAAGGCCGAGCGAGACGACGTTGCGGTTCCAGGCCAGCCGCCGGCGCCCGGCCGTGAAGGCGAGATGGCGCGGCTCGGCGAGCGGCTCGGCCTCGAGGTGCGAGAGCAGCAACCTCTCCGCCGCCGCCTTGTCGAGATAGGCGCCGGCATAGACGAGGCCGTTGCCCATGCGATGCTGGAGCGGGATGCGCCACTGCCAGCCCGACGCCCGCGCGGTCGCGCGGGTGAACGGCTCGGGCGGGCCGGGAAGCGCGGTAGGGACGGCCACGGCCCGGTCGCAGGGCAGCCACCGGCTCCAATCCTCGTAGCCCGTGGCGAGCTTTTCCTCGAGGAGGAGCGCCCGGAAGCCCGAACAGTCGATGAAGAGGTCGCCGGCGACGCGCCTTCCGTCGGCGAGCGACACCGAGCGGACATGGCCGCTCTCGGCGTCGAGCTCCGTCTCGACGATCCGACCCTCGTGCCGCTTCACCCCGTCCCGCTCGGCGCGGCCTCTCAGGAAGCGGGCGTAGAGGCCGGCATCGAAGTGGAAGGCGTAGGCGAGCTGCGACAAAGGGAGGCGCGCGTCCGGGCCGGGGCGCGCGAAACGGCCGAGCGAGGCGGCCCGGCCGCTCATCGACCATTCGCTTATGTCGGGGAGCGTCCGCCGGCGCCCCTCCCGCAGGTAGAGCTGGTGGAAATGGACGCCGCGGAAATCCTGTCCGTGCGGCCCGAAGGGATGGAAGTAGCGCTCGCCGACGTCGCCCCAGTCGACGAATTCGATGCCCAGCTTGAACGTCCCCTGCGTCGCCGCGAGGAACTCGTCCTCGTCGATCCCGACCATGTTGTTGAACGCGACGAGCGGCGGGATCGTCGCCTCGCCGACGCCGACCGTGCCGATCTCGTCCGATTCGACGAGGGCGATCCCGACCTCCCGGTCGAGCAGGCGGGAGAAAGCGGCGGCGGCCATCCATCCCGCCGTGCCGCCGCCGACGATGACGATCTCGCGGATCTTATGGTCGTTCACGTCGTCATTTTCGTATCGATGCCGGCGCAAGGCAATGGCCGGAGGCGCGGGCTTCCGGTCCTCATTGCCCTTCGCGCCGCCATCAGAAGCGGAAGCGAACGCCTCCGGTGAACACGGTTTCCTCGAAGCGCACGACCATCGGGAACCCTTCCACACCGGTCGGGGAACCGCCCCGATAGTTGACCCGGATGATGTCGGACCTGAACGGCTTGCCGAGGATGTTCGTCCAGTCGAAGAACAATGTCACGTTGTCGTTGAACGCATAGCTGCTCGACCAGTCGAGCCTGGAGATCGCGTGGGCGCGGCCCTGCAGCGTGTAGGAGGTCTGACCCGCCGTCGCCCCCGTGTCCCGCTGGGAAAGCGCGCCTTCCGGATAGCCGGTGCGCAGATTGTAGGCCAAGCGCAGCGTGAGACCGCCGCCCTCGTACATGCCGACGAGATTGTACGTCCATTTCGACACGTCCGGAAGACGAAGCCTGACGACGGTGGCGTTGGTGAAACCCGGACTCGTCTGGCAACCCGGCTGGTTCGGCGTACAGAACAGCGGGAAATCCGCCGACGTGTCGATATAGGTGGCGTTCGCCTGGAGACCGAAGCGCTTCAGCCAATCCGGAACGCCTCCGAAATCGAAGAAGGTGCTGAGCTGCGCTTCGAAGCCCTGAATCCGTCCCTTGTCGGTATTGAACGGCCGCGAGATGAACAACGGCAGGCCCGTGGCCGGATCGGGCGAGGGAAACTGCACCTGAGTGTTGGCGATGAACCCGCGCATGTCCCGCCGGAAGACGGCCGCCGAAGCGAAGCCGGTACGGGAGAAATAATATTCGAGGCTGGCATCGTAGTTTCTCGAGGTGAGCGGCTTCAGGGCCGGGTTGCCCGAGTTGCCGGTGCGAATGCAGCCGGGTTGGGAGGCCGGACAGCCCGGGGGCCCGTCGAGCGTGATGCTCGGCCGGAGCTGCTGGAACGTCGGACGGGTGCGGGTTTCCGTCGCGGCAAGGCGAAGCTGCAATTGCGGAGTGAAGCGGATGCGCAGGTTCGCGTTAGGAAGCCAGTCCGTATAGCTATTCGTGTAGTTCAGCGCCTGCGGCGCGCCGGCGGTGGGCAGGAAGCCGGTGAGATGTTCCTCGGTCTTAACGGCGCGAAGGCCGATCGCGCCGTCTGCCGTCATGCCTCCGCCGAGATCGAATTCGTAACTGGCTTGCAGATAGCCCGCATACGATTTCTCGTTGATGTTGAAGGTGCGCGCGGAGTCCACCGGTGGACCGTCCGCCGAGCCGCAATTGCAGAGAGCGATGTTGAACTGGCGCAGCTTCGTGAGATTGTCCCACACGCTGTTGAACGTCGGCGCCAGCCAGGTCAGCGGGAACGGCTTGTGCTTGTCGCCGCGGAACGCGGGGTGGAACAGCTGATAGTCGAGCGGCACGGCACTGAACGGGATGTTGCGACCGCGCTGATTCCAATAGAAGGCGCCCGCCGTGTTCGACGCGTCGCGATCGACGAAGCGAACGCCCCACTGGATTTTCGGAAGCTGCGAGATGCCGGGCTCATATTCGAAATCGAGGCGCGCCTGCCAGTCCTTGCCTTTGGGCGTCGCATAATCTTCGAAGAAGCCGCGATAATTGTAGATTGCGGGGTTGGACGGATCGATCCCGTTGACCTGGAAAGTGGGCCCTGGGCCGCCGATCGGGCCGGTGAACCAGTCGACCGAGAAATTGTTGGTGTTGAGCTCGTAGTCGACGCTCTCGGTCCGGAGCTTGAAGGTGCTGCTGGTGCGCGCGAGATCGGCGGTGATGCGGAGCGGCCCCGCATCGTAGCTGCCCCCGACGGCGAACTGGTAGGTGTCCGTCTTGCGCTTGGTCGCGCCCTGGAAGCCCCAGGTCTCCGTGGATGAGCAACATGCGGTCGGCCGGGTGACGGTTCCGCTGAGGATGTTGTTCCCGTCCTTGACGATGTTCGAATAGCTCGCTCCGCCCCACAGGGGCTGAGCCCACATATTGTCGCTGACGTGCTCGCGATAACCTTGCCAGAGGCCTTCGAGGTAGAATTCGAGACCGGGCGAGGGACGCCACTGGATCGAACCGTTGATCGACGGCCGGATGCGATCCGCCTGATTGTAGTGGATCTCCGGCCAATCGGGCGAACGGCCGCCGGCGAGGTCGGCGATGAAGAAGCCGTGGCGGCGGACCGAATCCTGATAATGCAGCCGGTTGTAGGAGAAATTGATCAGCGCCCCGATCTCGCCGCCGCCGACGTTCCAGCGATTGCTGATCAGCAGCTGCGCGTTGGGCGAGAAATCCTCCGACTGCTTCGGGTAATTTCCCCAGACCGAGCCGGCGATCTCGAAGCCTCTGAAATCGAACGGGCGGCGCGCACGGACGTTGAGCAGGCCCGAGAGGCCCGGCTCGACGAGGTTGGCGGTCGAAGTCTTGAACGCCTCTATCGCGCTGACGCCGCCGGCCGGAAAGTCCTGCAGAGCGACCGAGCGCCGTTCGGCCGTGAAGATTTCGCGGCCGTTATAGGTGGTCGTGTAGAAGGTCTCGTCGAGACCGCGCAGCAGCACGGTGTTTGCCTCGCCGCCGCTACGCTGCACCTGAATGCCGGGAATGCGCGCCGCCGTGTCGGAAACGGCGATGTCGGGGAGCTTGCCGATGTCTTCGGCGACGATCGCGTCGACGATCTGAACCGAGTTGCGCTTCACCCCCTGCGCCGACTCAAGGCTGCGGCGAAGACCGGTGACGACGATCGTATCGCCCTCGGCTCCGGCTTCCTCGGTCGCGGGGGCCTGCGCCGCGTCGCCTTGCGGGGAAGCCTGATCGGCGGGAGTCTCCTGGGCGCCGGCATTCGGGTCGGTCGTGCCCTGGGCGGCGGCGGGCGAGGCGCCGAGCGCGAGGACGGCGGCGGACGCGGAGCACAGAATCGCGGATTTCAGGCGCATGGATCGAAGCCTCCCCCTTATGGCCTGCCGGCCGGTCGCCCGTTCGGGTCGTTGCCTCGTTGCTACGCCACCCCTCCCGCCGCTGACAAGCATTTGTGTCGGTAAATGAAGCCCATGACAGCGATTGTGGCGAATCCGCCGCAGGTCAGTTAACCTGTGATAGGAGCTCGTTCACCCGGCGCTCCGCCGAGGCGAGCGCCGCGGCGACCGGTTTCTGACCGGTCGAGGCCGCCGCCATCTCCTCGCCCACTATGCCCTCGATCGCCGACTGGCGCTGCACGTTCGTCGGAAGCGGCCGGCCGATCGCGGCGAGCGGGGCGATGTCGGCCCGGTGCGGAAGCGCCCGGAAGGCGGCGCTCTCCAGCACCGCCTGGAAGGCGGGGATGTGGCCGGTGCGCGCCCAGTCGAAATTATGCGCCGCCATGAAGCGGAAGAAGCGGGCGATCGCCGCGCGCTGCCGGGGGCTGCGCTGGCGGGCGGGGACGACCCAGGCATGGCCGCTGACGAACTCGAGCGGCCGGCCCCACAGCCGCGGATAGGGGAAGACGGCGTAGCTGGCGTAGAGCGGCCGCCCCGGAGTCTCAGCCTCCTTCTGGAAGGAGCCGATCATCCACGTGCCGGTCGGATAGATGCCGCCCTCGCCGTTGACGAAGGCGGCGATCGCCGCCGGAGTGTCCATGTTGAGGGTGCCCAGACGCTCCGCGTTGATCCGGCGGAAGAAGGCGCCGACCCTGCGCCCCTCGGCGGTGTCCAGGCGGATGTGCCGGGCATCGGGGAACAGGGCCGCGCCCTGCGCCATCATGTAGCTATATTGGTTGCGGGCGGCATAGGCCGGGTCGCCGACGTTGCTCTGGAGCAGATAGGGCTTGCCCGTCCTCTGCTGGAACTGGCGCGCCTGCGCGATCAGCTCCTCGGCCGAATTGGGGAGGACCGGCTTGCCGCCCTTCATCAGCCCCGCCTTGGCGAACAGGGCGGTGTTGACGTGGAACAGGCCGCCATGCGTGTCCCACGGAAGGCCGTAAGCGCGGCCGCCTATCGTCACGCCCTGCCGGCTCGCCTCGGTGAAGCGGGCGATCGAGATGCCGGCCTGGGCGAGATAGGCGTCGACCGGCTCGAGCAGCCCCTTGGCGGCATAATCCGAGATGACGCCCTCGTGCATGGTGACGAGGTCGGGCGGATCGCGCGCCGCCATCTGGGCGGTGAGCTGCGGATAGCCCGGCCAGGCGACGACGTTGACGTCGACGCTGAGGTCGGGATTCTCGGCGTTGAAGCGGTTGATCAGCGCGGTCATGATGCCGCACTCGCCCTCCGCCTTGGCGACGTCGGTGCTGCCGCCATATTCGGCGCCGCACTCGCCGAAGAAGCGCTGGAGGTAGATGTGGGTCCTGTCGTCGCCCCGCGCGCAGCTTCCGAGCGCCAGCGCGGCGAGGAGGAGGGGCAGGAGCCGCCTCACCTGACCGCCGTGCCGGCCATGGCGCGCACGATCTGCTTCTGGAAGGCGATGTAGACGACGAAGATGGGCAGCGAGGCGAAGACCGCCTGCGCCATCAAATAGCCGAGGCCGCTGGTCTGCGCATAGTTCATCTGGGCGGCGGCGAGTCCGACGGTGAGCGTGTACATGTCGCTGTGGGTCGCCGAGATGAGCGGCCACCAATAATCGTTCCAGCTGCCGAGGAAGGTGAACACCGCGAGCGTCGACTGCGCCGGCGCCGTCAGCGGCAGGATCACCTTCCAGAAGACGGTGAAGCGCGAGGCGCCGTCGAGCATCGCCGCCTCGTCCAGCTCGCGCGGGATGCCGCGCATGTAGGTGGTCATGAAGAAGACGCTGAACGGCGCGATCAGCCCGGGGAGGATCAGGCCCGGATAGGAATTGTGGAGGTGCAGCCAGGCGAAGAGCTGGTGCTGCGGGAGGATCACCGCCTGGCTCGGAACGGCGAGGCCCAAGAGGACGATGACGAAGAGGGTGCGGCGCAGCGGGAATTCGAGGCGCGCGAAGCCGTAGCTGGCGAGGCTGGCGAGGACGAGCACGCCGGCGGTGGTGCCGAGCGCGACGATGGCGCTGTTGAGCAGCCAGCGCAGCGTCGAGCTGTTGCCGAAGATCGCGGCGTAGTTTTCGAGCGTGTAGGGCCCGTGCAGCGCCGCGCCGCTATGGCCGACCAGCTCGCCATTGTGCTTGAGCGAGAGGAGCAGGGTCCAGACGATCGGCGCGACCATGATCAGCGCGCCGAGCAGCAGCGCCGCCCACCCGACCGGCGTAAGGCGTCCGCGGTCCATCTAGTCCTCCCCGTCCGCGAAGCGGATGGGGAAGGGGACCATGCGGAGCATGGTGGAGGGGCTGCGCGGGCGGGAGAGCCCCTCCACCGCCCTTCGGGCGGTCCCCCTCCCCACGCACTTCGTGCGCAGGGAGGATTGGGGAGAAGCCATGCTACCGCGCACCCGACGCCTCCCTGCCGCGGCCGGTCGCCCAATATTGGGCGAGGGTGACGGCGAGGATGAGCAGGAAGAGCATCTCCGCCGCCGCGCTCGCATAGCCGAGCTCCCAGCGGCCGAACGCGGTCTCGAACAGGAAGAGGACGGCGGTGCGCGAGGCGCCCGACGGCCCGCCCGCGGTCAGCAGCTGCGACTGGCCGAAGAGCTGCAGCTGCGCCGCCGTCTGGAGCATGACGACGAGGACGATGGTGCGCCGCAGCGCCGGCACGGTGATCCGCCGGAAGGTCGTCCAGCGGCTCGCATTGTCGAGCGCCGCGGCCTCGTACATGTCGTGCGGGATCTGCTGCAGGCCGGCGAGGAAGAGCAGCATGGGAAGGCCGAGCGACCACCAGATGGTGGTGATCGCGAGGGCGGGAAGGACGAGGTGCGGATCGCTGAGGAAGGCGAGGGGCTGCCAGCCCGCCGCCTTCCAGGCCTCGCCGAGCAGGCCCGCGTCGGGGGCGAGGACGAAGCGCCAGATCAGCGTCACGATCGTCACCGAAAGCACTGCGGACGAGAAGAAGATGCCGCGCAGCAGGGCCGCGCCCCGCCCCGCATTGTTGAGCGCGAGGGCGAGCAGCAAGGCCAGCACCGTCAGCACCGGCACGATCATCAGCGTGACCTTGAACGTGTTGAGGAGCGCGGTGGAGAAGATCGGGTCGTTCGCCAGCCGGACGTAGTTGGCGGCGCCGACGAACCGTCCGTCGCCGAACAGGTCGACCCGGTTGAGGCTGAGCCACAGGCCCCGGAACAGCGGAAAGACGAGGATGAGCGCGTAGAGAAGCATGAAGGGCGCGACGAACAGCAGGCCGCGCCAGTCGCGCGCGCCGTTCACCGCGCCGCCTCGGCATGGTGGCCGGCGCCGTCGGGCCCGAACAGGTGCGCCGCGGCGCCGTCCAACCGGAGCCCGATCCGGTCCCCCGTCCTCAGCGGGCTGTCGCCCTTGTCCTCCGCGGTGACGTCCTGCCCGCCCGCAAGGCGCGCGTAGACGAGGGTGCGCTCGCCCAGCCGCTCGAGCAGCATGACCTCCGCGTCCGCCGTGCCGGCGCCCGGCGCGGTCACCGACACCATCTCGGGACGAAGGCCGAGCAGAAGCCCGTCGCCCGCCGGGAGGCCGGCGCGCGGCACCCGGGTCTCCACTTCCGCGCCGCTCGCCAGTCGCACCCGGGCGAAGGGCCCTTCTCCGTCCGAAAGGGCCGCCGGCGCCAGGGTCATCGCCGGCGAGCCGACGAAGCGGGCGACGAAGGTGTTGGCGGGGCGGCTGTATATCTCCATCGGCGCGCCGACCTGCTGGATGCGGCGGTCGTTCATCACGACGATACGGTCGGCGAGCGTCATCGCCTCGGCCTGGTCGTGGGTGACCATGATGAAGGCGGCGTCGACCCGCTGCCGCAGCTGGGCGAGCTCGACTCGGGTCCGCATCCTGAGCGCGGCGTCGAGGTTCGAGAGCGGCTCGTCGAGCAGGAACAGCCTGGGCTGCTTGACGATGGCGCGGCCGATCGCGACGCGCTGGCGCTGCCCGCCCGACATCTGCGCCGGCTTCTTGTCGAGCTGCGCCTCGATCTCCAGCACCCGCGCCGCCTCGGCGACGCGCGCCTCGATCTCCTCCCTCGGCACCCGCGCGTTGCGCAGGCCGAACGCCATGTTCTCGCGCACGCTCATGTGCGGGTAGAGGGCGTAATGCTGGAACACCATGGCGACGCCGCGGCGCCCCGGCGGAAGCGGGTCGATCCGCTCGCCGCCCAGCCTCACCTCGCCCGCGTCGAGAGTCTCAAGCCCGGCGATGATCCTCAGCAGCGTCGACTTGCCCGAGCCCGAGGGGCCGAGGAAGGCGATGAACTCGCGCTCGGCGACGCTGAGCGAGACATCGTCGAGGACGGGCGTGCCGCCATAAGCCTTGCGAATGTTGCTAAGCTCAAGCGTCGCCAACGGGAATCCCCTCCGGCGGGCTTCTTACACAGCAACGCGCGCTCCCCGCAACCGCGGCGGGAAGCGTGCCGTGGAGCGCCCGTCGGTGATGGGTTGATCGATCAATCAAGTCGTGCCATAGCGGCTTTCGAAGAAAGGCCGGGATGCACAGCGCGAAGCAGAGGATCATGATGACGGCGATGCGGCTGTTCGCCGAGCGGGGCTACCAGTCGACCGCCGTCGCAGACCTTTTGCGCGAATCCTCGGTGCATTCCGGCAGCCTCTACCACGCCTTTCCAACCAAGCAGGACGTGCTGATCGCCGTCCTCGAGGCCTATCGCGACGGCATCGCGCCGATGCTCCTCGAGCCGGCGTGGAAGGGCGTTCACGATCCCATCGAGCGGATCTTCGCCTTGCTCGGCGCCTACCGCCGGCTGCTCGTCGAGACCGGGTGCACCTACGGCTGCCCGATCGGCTCGCTGGCGCTGGAGCTGCACGAGCCGGACCCGCCGATCCGCGCCCTCCTTGCGGCCAATTTCGACGGGTGGATCGATCACGTCCGCGACTGCCTGGAGCAGGCGCGCCACCGCTTCGGCGAGGATGTCGACACGCACCGGCTGGCGACGTTCATCCTCACCGTCATGGAGGGAGGCGTGATGCAGGCCCGGACTCACCGCCGGATCGAGCCGTTCGACGACTGCGTCGAGGTCCTGCGCGATTATGTTTCGCGGCTGACGGTCAAGGGGGAGGGGAATAGGAGATGAGGATCGCGAGAGGATTGGCGATGGGCGCGCTGGCGCTGGCGGCGGCGCCCGCCGCGGCCGGGGAGCCGGGAAGCTGGCGCGACTTCCCCGGGGTCGAGAACAGCTCTTTCGTCGAGCCGAACGGCGACCGCGCGCTCCAGCTGTCGATCGTCGTTCCCGCGCCGGCCCGCGCCGTCTTCGACGCCTTCGCGACGACCGAGGGGTTCCGAAGCTGGGCGGTGCCGGTAGCAAAGGTCGACCTGCGCGTCGGCGGCTCCGTCGAATCGAGCTACAATCCGTCGGCCAGGCTCGGCGACCGCGACAACATACGCAACGAGATCGTCGCCTACGTCCCGGGCCGCACGCTGGTGCTCCGCAACGTCCAGGCGCCGCGCAGCTTCGTCGACCCGGATCTCTTCCAGAAGACGGTCACGATCGTCGAGTTCGAAGCCCTGGGCCCCGAAAGCACGCGAGTCACCGTCACCAATGCGGGCTACGGGCCCGGCGAGCGCTTCGATCGCCTCTACCGCAAGTTCGAATGGGGCGACGCCTACACCCTCGCCGAATTGCGCGCGCGCTTCGTCAAGGGTCCGGCCGACTGGTCGAAGGCCGGCGCCGGCGTCGCCTCGGCCCGCGCCGCGCGGACCGTCGAGGGGCGCCGCTGAGATGGTCGCCCGCGCGCTCCTCGTCGCGGCCACCGTCGGCACCGTGCTGCAGCTCGCCATGGTCCTCGCCGGCCATCGCCTGCCGTCGCTCCAGGCCTATTACGGACCGGGCGGCATGCTCCTCTCGCTCCTCGCGGGCGCTCTCTATGCCCGCATGGCCGCGGGAGGCTGGGGCGACGTCCTGCTCGGCGGCGCAGTCGCCGGCGGCCTCTGCGCCCTTCTCGGCATCGCGCTCAGCCATGTCCTCGGCGACGTGCCGGCCTCGCTCCTCGCCCTCGGATCGGCCGCCTCGGCCGCGGCGGGCGCCGCCGGCGCCGCCCTCGTCCGCGCCTTGGGATGAACCTCGCCCGATCGCGGGCCCGGCGGACGCTGGGCGGCATCGCGGCCTGTGCGCTGTGGGCGGGGACGGCGCCCGCGCAGCAGCAGATCGTGGACCCGGACTTCGACGTCCGTCTCGACCGGCCCGCCTTCCGCGCGGGCGGACCCACCGTGGTGGTCGACGAGGCGCACGGCAACTTCCACACGGCGTCGGGCCAGTATCGCCCGTTCGCCGACCTGCTGCGCGCCGACGGCTTTCGAGTCGTCGCAGGCAAGGACGCGTTCAGCGCGGCGAGCCTTCGCGGCATGCGCCTCCTGATCATCGCCAATCCGGGTTCCCCGAACGGCGCCGACACGGACAAGCCGGCCTTCACCGAGGCGGAGGCGGAGGCGGTGCGGAAATGGGTAAAGAGCGGCGGCGCGCTGCTCCTGATTGCGGATCATGCGCCCTTCGGGCTTGCCGCGGCGCCTCTCGCGCGTCGCCTCGGCGTCGCGATGGGGCGCGGCTGGGTGTTCGAGAAAGCGCCTTCGGCGGACGGCATCACCACCCAGCTCACCTTCTCGCGGGCGAACCACCGGCTGGGGAGCCATCCGATCACGAACGGGCGAAGCTCCGCCGAGAAGCTCGGCCTCGTCAAGTCCTTCACGGGCCAGTCGCTGTCCGGCCCGCCCGGATCGGTGGCCCTGCTGCGCCTGGATCCGGACGCGCGCGAAGCGCCCGACCGGACCCGTCTCGACCGATCGTCGGAGGCCGTCCTCGCCGCGAAGGGGGGCGCGGTGGCCTGGCCCGCCGGCGTCCCGCGAGTAGGCGAGCGGGCGCAGGGGCTTGCCTTCCGCTTCGGCCGCGGCCGGGTCGTGGTGCTGGGAGAGGCGGCGATGCTCTCCGCACAGGTCATCAGGTTCCGTCCGGCCGTCGATCGTGAGGACCTGCGCGTCGGCATGGGCGCTCCGGGCAACGACAATCGCCAGTTCGCGCTCAACGTCATGCACTGGCTGGCCGGCGTGCTGCGCTAGGCATCTGGGAAGAGGAGATTCGTGATGGGCTGTCCGGTGGTACATTGGCAGATGCTCAGCGCCGACCCCGAGGCGACGTCGGAATTCTACGGCGCGCTCTTCGGCTGGTCCTTCTCGGAAGCGGACGCGCTCGGATACCGGACCGTCGAGACCGGCGCGGGCGGCGGCGTGGGGGGCGGCGTGGGCGGCGGCATCTGGCAGGTTCCCGCCGGCAGCCCGGAGGGCCTGCAGCTCTACATCCAGGTTCCCGACGTCGATGCCGCGCTGGCGCAGGTCCGCGCGCTGGGCGGGCAGGTGATCATGGAGCGGCGGACGCTTCCCGACGGCGATGCGATCGGCCTTGCCGTCGATCCCTGGGGCCGGTCGTTCGGGCTCACGACGCCGGCCCGGGCGGCTTGAGGCCCGCGGGCGCCCCCGGCCTGGAGCTTGTCCCCGCCTCGGCCGCCGATCTGCCGCCGGCGCGGGAGGCGCTCGCGAAGGGCGTCGCGAAGGGCTTTCCGCAGGCGGGCGAGGGGCTCGCCGTGCTGAACGAGGTGCTGGCGCAGTTCCTGGCGGTCGACCGGCCGGTTGAATGGAGCCAGTTCTGGGCGCTCGACGCCGCGAGCGGGCTCGTCGTCGGCCTCTGCGGGTTCAAAGCCCCGCCCCGGGGCGGCGCGGTGGAGATCGCCTATCTCACCTTCCCCGCCTTCGAGGGGCGGGGCCATGCGACCCGAATGGCGGCGGCGCTTTCGGCGCGCGCCCTGGCGGCGGGCCAGGCGGTCCTGGCCCACACCCTGCCGACCCGCAACGCCTCGGCCGCGCTGCTGCGGCGCTGCGGCTTCCGGTTCGAGGGAACGGTCGTCGATCCGGACGACGGCGAGGTGTGGCGCTGGTCGCTACGGCCGGCGGAAAGGGACGGGCCGCCCTAGGCTCAGAACCCCTCTCCCCCGGGGGGAGAGGGTAGGGAGAGGGAGCTCGGCCTCGGAGGGATCGTCGCGGCGGCTGTACCCCCTCACCCCGGCCCTCTCCCCCAGGGGGAGAAGGGCGATAGGGCTTGATGGCGATCGGTCGTGAAGCGGCTTCGGGCAAAATCCCTATAGCGCAAATGGAACGTCCGGCGGGGATCGCGAGCGATTGAATTAACGCGTCCGGTGTGACGTAATGGCCAAGCATGCGGACCATCGATGTCGTCTTGTCGGAGTTGCGCCGCCTGGGCGTGAAGCTCTCGGTCGAGCAGGGGGAATTGCGTTGCCGGGCGCCGAGCGGGACTCTTTCGGCCGATCAGCTTTCCGAGATACGCGCGATGCGCGGCGCGATCATCGAGGCGCTGGAATCCGCCGGCCCTTCGCCGCGCGACGACGCGCCTCCGGCCGGTGAGCCGAGGCCGGCGGTCATCCCGCTCTCCTTCGCCCAGAGCCGGCTGTGGCTGCTCGACCGGATGGGGCTGGGCGGATCGGCCTACAATATCGGCGTGGTCGTCCGCCTCGACGGCGCGCTCGACCGGCCGGCGCTGCAAGGCGCGCTCGACGCCCTCGTCGCCCGGCACGAGGCGCTGAGGACCCGGCTGCCGGAGGTCGAGGGGGAGGGCACGCAGGCGATCGACCCGCCTTCGCCCGTGCCCCTGCCGCTGGTCGACGTCTCGGACGCGCCCGATCCGGACGCGGAATCGTCGAGCCTGGCCGACCGGGAGACGGCGCGATCGTTCGATCTCGCCGCCGGGCCGCTGTTCCGGGCGCTGCTGCTCCGGGTCTCGCCGGCCCGGCACCGGCTGGTCCTCACCATGCATCATGCCGTCTCGGACGGCTGGTCGGTGATGCGCATCCTCTTTCCCGAGCTGATCGCGCTCTATGCCGAGAAGGCCGGGGGCGGGCGCACCGATCTCCCCCCGCTGCGGCTGCATTATGCCGACCACGCCTTGCGGCAGCGAAGGCGCCTCAAGGGCGAGGTGCTGGACCGGCAATTGTCCTACTGGCGCGGCGCTCTGGCGGGGGCACCCGCCTTCCTCGACCTTCCCACCGACCGGGCGCGGCCGGCGCGGCAGAGCTTCCGCGGCGCGCGCGTGGCGGTGGCGGTTCCGGACGAGGTCGCCGAGGGATTGCGGCGCCTCGCCGCGGCGGAGGGCGCAACGCTCTTCACGGTCGTCCTCTCCGCCTACGCCCTGCTCCTGGCGCGATGGAGCGGCCAGGACGACGTCGTCGTCGGGACTCCCTCGGCGGGCCGCCGGTCGCTCGACACCGAGCGCCTGTTCGGCTTCTTCGTCAACACGCTGCCGCTTCGCGTCCGCCTGCAGGGGCCGGGCACGTTCCGCGACCTCGTCGGGCAGGTCAAGGCGACGACGATCGGCGCCTGGGCCAACCAGGACGTGCCCTTCGACGTCCTGGTCGAATCCCTCGACATCCCCCGCGACCCCTCGCGCCAGGCGCTGATCCAGGCGCTGCTCGCCCTCCACAACGAGGCGGGGCAGGAAAGCGCCACGGCGGCGGGCATGCAATGGTCGCTCGAGGAGAGCGACAATGGCGGCGCCCAGATGGACGTCGCGCTCCACGTCTACGAGACGCCCGACGGCCTGCGCGGGTGGCTGGAATATGCCGCCGACCTGTTCGACGGGGAGACGGCGGCGCGCATGGCCGGGCATTTCGCGCGCCTCCTCGCGCAGGCGGCGGACGACTGGGACCGCCCGCTCGCCGGCTTCGAGCCGATGGGCGACGAGGAGCGGCGGCGGACGCTCGTCGACTGGAACGGCGCGCAGCGGCCCGCGGTCGACGCAGGCTGCGTCCACGCGCGCTTCGAGGACGTCGCCGCCCGGCTCGCAGACGCCGTCGCACTGTCCTTCGAGGGGGAGGAGACGACCTACGGCGCGCTGGACGAGAAGGCCAACAAGCTCGCGCACCATCTCGTCGCGCTGGGCGTCGGCCCAGACGAGGTGGTTGGGATATGCCTCGACCGCGGCCCGGACATGGTCGTCTCGATCCTGGCGATATTGAAGGCGGGAGGCGCCTACCTGCCGCTGGACCCGGACTACCCGCCCGAGCGGCTCGACTTCATGCTGCGGGACGCGGGCGCGTCGGCGCTGATCGTCGATGCCTCGACCGCCGCAATCCCTCTCCACGCCGACGCGGCAAGGGTGGCGATAGACGGCGACTGGCCGGAGATCGCCCGCCGCGACCCGGGCGCGCCTCCTTCGACGGCGGGGCCGTCCAACCTCGCCTACGTCATCTACACGTCCGGCTCGGCCGGCCGGCCCAAGGGCGTGATGGTGGAGCACGGCGCCGTGTCGGACCGGCTGCTGTGGATGCAGGCGCGCTACCCGCTCGGCCGCGACGACGTGGTCCTGCTGAAGACGCCTTTCTCCTTCGACGTCTCGGTCTGCGAGTTCCTGTGGACCCTCGGCACCGGCGCCCGGCTCGAGATCGCCCGTCCGCGCGGGCATCTCGACCCCGACTATCTGGCCCGGACGATCGAGGCGCGGGGCGTGACCGTCATCCAGTTCGTCCCCTCCATGCTGGCCGCTTTCGTGAGCGGCGGGGCGCTGGCGCGTTGCGGGAGCCTGCGCCTCGTCCTCGCCGCCGGAGAAGCCCTGCCTCACGCCCTCGCCCAGGCGTTCCTCGAGGCGAGCGGCGCGGAGCTCCACAATCTCTACGGGCCCACCGAGGCCGCGATATACGCCACCTTCCATCACGTGACGCCGGCCAGCGGCTCTCCGGTGCCGATCGGCCGGCCGCTCTGGAACACGCAGGTCTACGTGCTGGACGAGCGGCGCCGGCCGGTGCCGCAAGGCGTGCGCGGCGAGCTTTACCTCGCGGGGACCGGGTTGGCGCGGGGCTATTGCGGGCTGCCCGAGCTCACCGAGGAGCGCTTCGTCGACAACCCGTTCGCCGGGCCGGGCGCGCGCATGTACCGCACCGGCGACATCGTCCGCTGGCGGCAGGACGGGGAACTCGAATATCTCGGCCGCACCGACGACCAGGTGAAGCTGCGCGGCTTCCGGATCGAGCTGGGCGAGATCGAGGCGCGCCTGTCCACCTTTCCCGGGATCCGCGAGGCGGCCGTGGTGGCGCGCGAGGACACGCCCGGGGACAAAAGGCTGGTCGCCTATTTCACCGCCGGCGAGGATGTCGAGGCCGCGGCCCTGCGGGCGCACCTCGCGGCGGCCCTTCCCGACCATATGGTGCCGGCGGCCTATGTGCGGGTCGAGACGTTCGCGCTGACTCCCAACGGCAAGCTGGACCGCAAGGCGTTGCGGGCGCCCGACGAGACGTCGCTGGCGCTCGACCCCTACGAAGCGCCGGCCGGGGAGATCGAGACCCGGCTCGCCGCGATCTGGCGTGAGGTCCTCGGCGTCGCGCGCGTGGGCCGGCACGACAATTTCTTCGCTCTGGGGGGCCACTCGCTGCTGGCCTTGAGGGTGCTCGAGCGGATCCGCTCGATCGGGCTCGAGGCCGACGTCCGCGAGATATTCGAGGCGCCGAGCCTCAGCGCGTTCGCGGCGACGATGCAGGCGGACGCCGCGGCCTCCGCGGTGCCGCCCAACCCGATCACGCCCGGCCATGACGCGATCACCCCGGACCTCCTGCCGTTGATCGAGCTGAGCCAGGAGGAGATCGACCGGATCGTCGCCACGGTCCCCGGCGGGGCGGCGAACGTCCAGGACATCTATCCCCTGACGCCGCTCCAGGAAGGCATATTGTTCCACCACCTCGTCGAGGAGGTGGGCGACACCTATCTCGCGCTGAGCCTCCTCAGCCTTCCCGACCGCGAATCGGCCTATCGCCATGCGGCGGCGCTCGACGCGGCGATAAGGCGCCACGACGCCTTGCGCACGGCGGTGGTCTGGGAGGGGCTGCGCGAACCCGTCCAGGTCGTCTGGCGCGAGGCCCCGCTGCGCGTCGAGGAGCTTCGGCTCTCGCCCGGCGACGGCGAGATATCGGAGCAGCTCACCGGCAGGTTCAGCCCCCGCCGCTACCGGATCGACTTGCGGCAGGCGCCGATGATGCGGGCCTTTCTCGCCGAGGATGCGGCGAACGATCGCTGGCTGATGCTCTTCCTCGCGCATCACCTCGTCGACGACGCGACCTCGCTGCGTCTCCTGATGGACGAATTGAGGGCCCATCTCGACGGGGTGCGGGACCTGCCGGAGCCGGTGCCGTTCCGCAACTTCGTCGCCCGCTCCCGCGCCGGCGCCGACGAGGAGGAGCAGGCCGCCTTCTTTCGCGAGATGCTCGGCGGGATCGAGGAGCCGACGGCCCCCTTCGGCCTCCTCGACATCCGCGCGAGCGAGGCCGAGGTCGTCGCTTCGGCCTGCGCGCTCGAGCCCGACCTCGCCGCGCGCATCCGCGAGGCCTCGCGCAAGCTTCGGGTGAGCGCCGCCAGCCTCTTCCATGCCGCCTGCGGCCTCGTGATCGGGCGCCTTTCCGATCGCGACGAGGCCCTGTTCGGCACGGTCCTCCTCGGCCGGATGCAGGGCGGCGGGGGAGCGGACGGAGCGATAGGGGCGTTCATCAACACCCTGCCGCTGACGGTCCGCCTGGGAAGCACGACCGTCGAGGCGTGCGTGCGCGACACGCACCGCAGGCTCGCCGGAGTGATGCGCTACGAGCATACGCCGCTCACCGTCGCGCAGCGCTGCAGCGACATCGCGCCGCCGGCGCCCCTGTTCACCGCGATCGTGAACTATCGCCACGATCCCGAGCCGGTGGTCGGCGATGGGCAGGACGGCGCCGCCGGGCCCCGGCAGATCCGGAGCGAGGAGCGGACCAACTATCCCCTCGCCCTGATCGTCGACGATTCCGGCGACGGCTTTTCCGTCACCGTCCAGGCCCGGTCGCCGATCGATCCGGCCCGAATGCTCTCGATGACGCGGCGGGCGCTGGAAGGCGTCGTCGCCGCGCTCGCGTCGTCGCCCGAAACGCCGATGGCGGCGATCGACTGCCTTCCGGCCGAAGACCGCGCGCTGATGGGCGTCGGGGAAAGCGGCCGGCCGGCCGGCGGCGAGCCCGACCCGCGCCCCGTCCATGCGCTTTTCGAGGACTGGGCGGAGCGCCGGCCCGACGCCGCCGCGCTGACGTTCGGGCAGGAGTGGCTGAGCTACGGCGAGCTCAACGCCCGGTCGAACCGGCTCGCGCGGTTCCTCCGGTCGGCGGGGGTGCGGCCGGGCTCGCGCGTGGCGATCTGCGCCGGGCGGTCGCCGCACGCGATCGTCGCGGTGCTCGCCGTCCTGAAGGCCGGCGCGGCCTATGTGCCGATGGATCCCGCCTACCCGGCCGAGCGGCTTGCCTTCATGCTGGACGACTCGGCGCCGGCCCTCGTCCTCACCGACGCCGGAACGGCGCCGGCGCTGAGCGAGGCGCTGGCGCGGGCGCGGCCTTGCGCGCTCGAACTCGTGCATCTCGATGCGGACGCGCCCAAATGGGCGGGCCTCGATCCGGCCAATCCGGAGGTCCCCGACGACGGCGCGGGCCGCCTCGCCTACATCATCTACACCTCAGGCTCGACGGGGCGGCCGAAGGGGGTGATGATCGAGCACCGCAACCTCGGCCGGCTGTTCACCGCGACTCGGCCGCTGTTCCATTTCGGCGAGGCGGACGTCTGGACGCTGTTCCATTCCCTCGCCTTCGATTTCTCGGTCTGGGAGATGTGGGGCCCGCTGGCCCATGGCGGCCGGCTGGTCCTCGTGTCGCACGACTGCGCCCGCTCCCCCGAGCAATTCCACGCCCTGCTCTGCGCCGAGGGGGTGACCGTCCTCAACCAGACGCCCGGCGCCTTCCTCAACCTGATGACGGCCGAGGCGCAGAGCGCGAAGGAACATGCTCTCAGGCTCGTCATCTTCGGCGGCGAGATGCTGCGGCCGCATCTGCTCGCGCCGTGGGTCGAGCGGAACCCGCTCGAGGAGACCCGCCTCGTCAACATGTACGGGATCACCGAGACCACGGTCCACGCGACTCACCACACGCTCTCCATGGACGACGTCAAGGACTCGGACCGGAGCAGGATCGGGGTTCCTCTGCCGGACCTCGACATCCACATCCTCGACCGGAACCGGCAATTGTCGCCGTTCGGCGTGGCGGGCGAGATGTACATAGGCGGCGCCGGAGTCGCGCAAGGCTATCTCAATCGCCCGGAGCTGACGGCGGAGCGCTTCCTTCCAAGCCCCTTCGTCGCCGGAGAGCGCCTGTACAAGAGCGGCGACCTCGCACGGCGCGGCGCGGACGGCGTCATCGAATATCTGGGCCGGACCGACGACCAGGTGAAGCTGCGCGGGTTCCGGATCGAGCTGGGCGAGATCGAGGCGCGGCTGTCGAGCCACCCCGGCGTGCGCGAGGCGGTGGTGTTGGCCCGGGAGGACGTGCCCGGCGCCAAGCGGCTGGTGGCCTATTTCACGGCGGCGGACGGGGTGGAGGCCGCTTCCCTGCGCGCGCACCTCGCGGCGGCGCTTCCCGACTACATGGTGCCGGCCGCCTATGTGCGCCTCGACGGCTTCGCCCTGACCCCGAACGGCAAGCTCGACCGCAAGGCGTTGCGGGCGCCGGACGAGGCGGCATTCGCCCTCCACGCCTACGAGCCGCCGGTCGGGGAGACCGAGACGGCCCTCGCCGCCATCTGGCGGGAGGTGCTGGGGGTCGAGCGCGTCGGGCGCGACGACAATTTCTTCGCGCTCGGCGGGGATTCGATGCTGGCGGTCCAGCTCACCCTTCGCGCCAGGCTTCTCATTCCGGCCTTCGCCGTCGCCGACGTCTTCCGCCATCCGACGATCAGGGAGGTCGGCGCCGCCGTCGCGGGGCGCGCCGCCGGCGGGGGAGTCGCGACGCTCCCTCCCGCCGTCTCCAGCCTGGGGGAGGAGGGGGTCGACAACGACCTCTACGAGGACGCCTATCCGCTGACGACGATGCAGTCGGTCATGCTGCGCGAATATGACTCGAACAGGGGCTCGGAGCGCGGCGCCTATCACGCGCAGCAATGGATCAGGGTCCGCCACAAGGGCTGCTCCGCGGCGGCGATGGAGCAGGCGGCCCGGATGCTCGTCGAGGCGCAGCCGGTCTTGCGGACCCGTTTCCTCGAGACCGCAGGCGGGCAGCCGGTCCAGGCGATCCGCAGAGCCGCGCACGAGCGAGTCGCCTTCGACGTGCACGAGGTCGCCGGCCTGCCCCCGGACGAGCGCGAGCGCTACATCGCGGCGGCGATCGTCGAGGACAGGACCAGGCCCCTGCCGCCGCCGGACGGGGCCAGCGGGGCGCTGCGCTTCGTCTGGTTCGAGTGCGGCGACGACGTGTTCGTGCTGCTCATATCGATCCACCACGCGATCGACGACGGCTGGGGCAACCAATATTTCCTCTCCGCGCTGTTCGATTCGTACGAGAGGATGATGCGGGGGGAGGCGCCGGCCCTGCCGCTCCGCGACAACGTCTTCAAGGAATATGTCGCGCTCGAGCGGGAGATCCGCGGGTCGAAGCCGGCCGTCGAGTTCTGGCGGAGCCGCGAGCTGCCGGTCACCAACGCCTCCACCCTCCCTGCCTCCGCGCAGGAGGATGCTCGCGCCACCGGCAGCGTGGCCGCCCTGCGTCCCGGCCTCGTCGAACGGCTTTACCGGACGGCGAGGGAGATGCGGGTGTCGGTGAAGGCCCTCGCCCTCAGCGCCTATATCGAGCTCCTGGAGACGATGCTGCGGCAGGGCTCGCCGACGACCGTCGGAATCGTCGCGAACGGGCGCTCCGACCGGCTCTCCGATCCCATCTCGGCGCTTGGCCTGTTCTGGAACCTCGTCCCGGTCTGCGTGCCCTTCGGGGGGACGCAGGCGAAGGATCATGCCGCCGCGGTCCTCAAGGCGCTCGTCGCGCTCGAGCCGTTCGCCATCTATCCGCTGCCCAGGATCGCGGCCGATCGCGGCGCGACGGAGCTGTTCTTCGCGACGTTCAACTTCCTGAACTTCCACGAAGCCTTCCGGGGCGAGGGCACCGGCGCCATGGCGCTCGTCGCCTACGACGCCTACGACAGGCTGCATTACCCCTTGAACCTGGCGGTGTCGCTCGATCGGCCGCGCGACGAGGTCACGGCCACCCTCCATTTCGACCTGAAGCATTTCCAGCCGTCGCTCGCCGAGACGCTGATGGCGCGATATCTGGCGCTGCTCGAACAGCGCCTGGTGGCCTGACCGGGGCTGGAGATCTGCCAGGCGCCCGCGCCGACGGCATTGTTGCATAGACCTGTCCGCCGTCATAACCTTCATTCAAGCGGGGACCGGCTCCGGCGACCGGCGTGGGTTGATCGACAAGATGATCGGGAACGTCTGAAATGTCCGGCATGGATACTCATGAGGTCGTGACTTCGATCATCGAGGACTTGCTGAACCGCGAAGACGTCGAGGACGACGACAATTTCTTCGAATGCGGTGGCAATTCCCTGATGGCGGCGAGGGCGCTTTCGCTGCTTGGCGACAGGTTCGGGATCGAGCTTTCGCTTTCGGCTTTCTTCGAGCATCCGACCGCGCGGGGATTGGTGACGCTCGTCGAAATCGCGCTGATGCACCGCTCCGGCGCGACCGGGGCCGCCGACGACGACCAAGGCTATGAGGACGTCCTCATCTAGTGCGGCAGCCCGTTGCGCCCCGTGAGGCCTCCGCTCCGCGTCGCGCCGGCATCTAGACGATGCTGATCCCGAGGCGCCTGCTCTTCTCCTCGTCCCTCGGCAGCTCGGCGCAGCTCTCGCCGGCCGGCGACCTCCTGGCCTTTCCGCGGCGCGGCGCGAGCGGGTCGCAAGGGATCTGGGTCAAGCCGCTGAAGGGCGGAGAGATGCGGCAGGTGGCGAGCAGCCACGACGTCCAGACGGTGGTCTGGGCGGCCGACGGAAGGCATGTTCTCTATCTCGAGGATGCGGACGGCGACGAGCAATATCGTTGCGTCGCCGTGGACCTCGAAGGGCGGGTGCGGCCGCTCACCCCTCGGGGGCTCCAGGCGCGGATATTGGGCGTCAGCGCCGCCCGCCCCGACGACGTCATGGTCCTTCTCAACGAGGAGGACCGTCGCCGTCACGACGTCTACCGGCTGAACCTGCCTTCCGGCCGCTACGAGCGCGTCGCCGTCAATCCGGGGAACGTGGTCGGCTGGGTCGCGGACAGCGCCCTCGCCGTGCGGGCGGCGCTCGCGACGACCTCGAGCGGCGGGTTCCAGCTCCTGGTTCGCGAGGATGAGGATTCGGGCTGGAACCGGGCGCGCAGCTGGGGCCCGGAGGAGCACGGCCACCCGCTGTTCTTCTCCGCCGCCGGCGACACCCTCTACCTCATCGCCAATCACGACGCCGAGACGAACCGCCTCATCGCCCTCGACATGAAGAGCGGCCGCGAGACCGTGCTCGCCGAGGACCGCGACTACGACATCGTCAGCGCCGTGCAGGATCCCGTCACCGGGGTTCCGCAGGCGGCGGTGGTGAGCGCGGAACGATCGCGCACGATCACGCTCGACCCGGCGATCGGCGAGGATCTCGCGGCGATCCGGGACGCGATGGGGGAGTCGTTTCGCGTCTTCAACCGGTCGGGCGACGGCCGGGTCTGGCTCCTCTCGAGCATTTCGGACCGTCATCCTCCCGCATGCTACGTCTATGAAAGCGAAAGCCGGCGGGTGTCGCTGGCGATCGACGATTATTCGGAATTCGACCGCTACGCGCTTTCCCGGATGGAGCCCATCGCCTTTCGCGCCCGCGACGGGTTGCTCCTCCGGGGCTATCTGACGTTGCCGCCCGGACAGGGAAAGGCGCCGGGGCCGGCCGTCCTCAAGGTTCATGGCGGGCCCTGGGCGCGGGACACCTGGGGCTTCGACCCGATGGTGCAGTGGCTCGCCAATCGCGGCTATGCCGTCCTCCAGCTCAACTATCGCGGGTCGGCGGGCTACGGGAAAGGCTTCCTCGCCGCCGGCCATCGCCAGTGGGGCCGGAGGATGCAGGACGACCTGATCGACGGAATCGCCTGGCTCGTCGCGCGCGGCGTCGCCGATCCGGCGCGGATCGGGATCATGGGCGCCTCCTATGGCGGCTATGCCGCGCTGGCCGGGCTGAGCCTCACCCCGGAGGCGTTCGCGGCCGGCGTCTGCATGTTCGGCCCCAGCGATCTCATGGCCTTTTTGCGCAATGTTCCCAAGCAATGGACTTCCTACCGCTCCCTCCTTCACGCGAGGGTGGGGGATCCGGAGGTCGATGCGGAGGCATTGGAGGGCGTTTCGCCGATCAAGAACTACCGCAGCATCCGGGCGCCGCTGCTCGTCGCGCACGGCGCGAACGACGCGCGCGTCCCCTGCGCCGAGACCGACCGGTTCGTGTCGGCATTACGCTCGGCCGGCGGAACGGTCGACTATCTCGTCTTCGCCGACGAGGGGCACGGCTTCACGCGGCCGGAGAACCGACTGCACCTCTGCGCAAGGATCGAGGCGTTCCTCGCCAGTCACCTGCGCGGCGAGTGCGAGCCGGAGGAAGAGGGCGCCGTCCACGCCGGGACGGAGCGGTAGAGCGCGCCGGACGTCGTCGCTCCGGCCGTCAGCCGGTCCGCTCCCCGATGATCAGCATCTGGCCGGGCGCCGAGCGCAACTTGATCTTGCGGACGACCTTGCAGCCCGCCGCTTCGAGCCAGGAGACGATGGCGCCGGGCGCATAGGCGTTGCTCCCCGTCATGATGAAATAATGGAGCGACATCATGTGAAGGAAGGCGTCGACCAGCGGCCGGTTGTTCGAGCTGCCCACTTGATCGCTGATGACGATCATGCCGCCGGGCGCGAGCGCGCCGGCGGCGCGCTTGATGATCGCCTGGCACTCTTCCGGCCCGAAATAATGGATGAGGTTCGAGACCAGGACCGCATCGTATCCCGAGCCGGGATCGTCCTTGCGAATGTCTCCGGCGCGGATGTCGAATTGCGGGTTGTTGGTGGCGATCGCATATTCCAGCGCGTCCGGGACGTCGAAGATGGTCGCGACGAGCTGCGGGTTCTTGCGGCAGAAGGCGGCGCTATATTGTCCGTGGTTTCCGCCTATGTCGAGGAAGCGGCGCGCGTCCGGCGACAGGCCGACGCGGGTCGCGATCTCCTCCGCCGGCCCGGCGGCCATCGCGGCCATCGACTCGTTGAATATCGCCCAGCGGCCGGGCTTCAGCGACATCCAGTCGTGCAGGTGGATCCTGATCGATCCGTTCCGAAGCGCGTATTCGAGATTCTCCGGCCAGGTCTCGGTCAGGAGCGAATTCCACATGTGGATGAAATTGGCGATGTTGCCGGGCTTCGATTTCAGCAGCCAATGGTTGGTCAGGGAGGTGTTGGCGTAGTTCGCCCCCTTCTTCTGCACGTAGCCGGCGGCGGCGAGGAACTCCAGCAGCCGGCGCATCCCTTCGGGATCGCAGCCGGTGAGCCGGGCGAGCTCGGCGGGGTTCTTCTCGCCCGCGCCGATATGCTCGAAGACGCCGAGGTCGATCGCAAGGGCGGCGGAGTGGAACGCATTCGCGCCGAGCAGGTCCAGCATGATGCCGGGCGCCTTGTTGTGACGCAGCGCCCATCGTTCGACCAGATTTGGAATTATGGGCATTGCGGCCTCCCCGATTGCCGAAAGACGTTGAAGAACGGGCGGATCATTTGGACCGGCTCACCGCGTCCCGGCCTCTGCCCCGGCCTCGGCCTCTGCCCCGGCCTCACCAGCCCCGGCCTCCCCGGCCTGAGCCTCCATCTGCATCCACCAGGCGTCCACCCACCATTTCTGGCCCTGCAGATAGAGCTTCTGCCATTCCGCCACGTTGCTGGGCGCGGGATAGTATTTGCCGAATTCGAAGCGGCTCCGCTCCTGCATCACGAGCCGGACGAGCGGGTGCATGCCGAACACCCCGTCGTGGGTGAATCCCTGCCTCGGCATGCGCGACCAGCCGAGGTCGACGATTCGGTTCGCGCCGGCCACGGCGATCTGGTCGCGCAGCCTATGGCCCAGCTCCGAGGGCATGACGGAAACGGTCTGCATCTGCGAATTCAGATGCGGCAGCGCCTCCGCGAAATCCTCCACCGGAGAAAGGATCAGCGTTCGCCCCAGCGGGTGGGCGAAGGCCGGATCGGGCAGATCCCTGACGAGGGAGACGATCGCCCAATCGTCGCCGCCGTCGACGTCGTGCCCGAGATAGCGCGCCTCGAGCAGCGTCGCGCTGCGATGGGCGAGGGCATCGCGATTTGACCCGAGCGGGTAGCGCTCGGCGAAAAGCTCGAAATAGCGGCGCAGGCACGACCTGAAGAGATCGAGATCGCCTTTGACGAAGGCGCGCTGCGTGTTGAAGCAGGCCTCCTGGTCGTAGAAGCCGACGTCCTCGACCAGGCGCAGCGCCGCCTCGTCCGGATCGCATGCGGTGAGGTCAACCAGCGAGGCGCTCCAGCGCGGCCCGAACTCGGAGACTGGGACATTGGCGCGGACCTTGCGCTTGACGGCCTCGACCGCGGCGCCGCCGCCCCAGATGCACACCGCGTCGGCGGTCGCCAGGCATTCGTCGCCAATCTCCGATTCGTGCGGCCAATAGGCGACCGACAAGGATCGCGCGATCGGATGATCGGGATCGGTGGCGATGATCGTCTGGACCATCCCCAGCACCGTCACCAGATCGCGCGAGGGGAGCTTCAGCAGGTTTATGTTCCGGGTGATGATGCCGCGCAGGAGGCTGTACAAGCCGGCCAGCGGGAGGTTGCCCACCAGATATTGCAGCACCAGCCCGCGGGGAAAGGCGCGGACCAGGCACATCTGGTTGGGGATCCATTCGTCGAAGATCCGCTCGTTCCCGAATTCCGCGGCGATCGTGTCCCAGGTGTGGAAGCGCTGGGTGAGGAAGTGGCCGATCGTCTCGTAGTCGGCCTCGATCATGGCCGCCGAGAAGCCGGTGATCCTGTGCGCGTAGGAATCGGCGAGCTTCCGCCCCGGCGCGCGCCGGGTCATCCACTGGTCGCCGGCGGCATGGAGGAAGAGCGTCAGCTCGTCGGTGGTGAGCCGGCTGAGCTGCTCGCTCAACGCCGCGCGCTCCGCCTGGATCTCCGCGAGGTCGGCGGAGAGCATGACCGGGATGCGGATGGTGACGCCGGTCTCGTACTTCAGAACGTGATTGTCGGACCGGTCGGCCGGGAGCACTTCCCGGCCGTTGACGATCATCGGCAGGTCGAACGTCAGATCATCCATCATACATCTCGAGGTTGGCCCGGTCCGCGAGGTCCATGCGCTGCGCCTCGGCGGCGGCGATGATCTGCGCGAAGGAGGGCTCGACGATCTTGTCCGGATCGGCGCCGGTGGCGCGAAGGCACTGGCGAACCGCGCAGTTGAAATAGGCGGTCGCCAGCACCGGGTTGCGGTAAAGCTGGTGGGTCGCCGCCTGGATGGCGATCACCTCGACGGACCGGCCGCCGCGGGCCGCCTGCGAGGCGACCTTCCTCACGTCTTCCATGTTGACCCAGGGGTCGTCGGTGCCGGCGATGAAGACGATGGGCCGCCGGCAGCGAAGCAGGTCGGCCACGGTATCGGCGGGCTCGACCAGATCGTGCTCGATGCTGTCGTTGACGAACACCTTGTCGACCTCATAGCCCAGCACGAGGTTGCGGTCGGGAAATTCCTCGCCGCTGCGCACGATCCGGACGAGGTCGACGCCCATCACCTCGCGCAGAGTGTATTGAAGGTCAACGACCGGCGTGATGAGGACGACCGCGCGCCAATCGTCGCGGCCCGCAAGCGCGCGCATGACCGCGCGCGACGAAAGGCTGATGCCCAGGACTACCGCCCCCGGGCAGAGATCGAGCACCGCCGCGGTGTCGATCGCCAGCTCCGACAGGCGGAAGGCTTCGATGGAGCCGGTGCTCCGTCCGGGATGGTTGCGCGGGTCGAAGCGATAGACCCTGAGGCCGTTCAGAGTCATGAGATAGGCGGTCGAGAACAGCCGCTCGGCGCTCATTCCGAACGGCGGCACGATGAGGACCGTGCCGCGTTCCTCGCCGGCCGGACGGTCGATCGTGACGACCAGCTTGTCCGTGCCTAGGGTGAGGGTGAGCTCTTCGTCGTTCATCGTCCCGGTCCCGCCCGCTAGGCTCCGATGGTTTGCAGTTTGAGCGCGCAGCCCCGGGACTCGATCCGGTTCACCCTGCGCTCGAACACGACCACGTCGCCGGTTATCCCGCAGGGACATTGCTTGCGCTGGACGACGGTCCCGAAATCGTCGCTCAGTATGAACCCGGGATAGCTCAGCGGCGTCGGGTCCAGGAAGGAGAGCAGGCCGGGCTGGCCGCTGGGCATCGCCGCGAGCGTGCGCGGGTCGCGCGCGAGCACGGTGATCCACGGCGGGCTGTGCTTCGCCTTGAACGCGCACTCGAACAGCACGGTGTTCAGCTCGACCATGTTGTAGCTGTCCCGTATCGGCGCCGTGTCGGGAAAGCCGAACGCGGCGGCCAGCCGCTCGTCGAAGACCGTGCGGTCGATGATCTCGTTCTCGCGGCGCTTCCAGCCGCCGATCGCGATGATCAGGGATTTCGGGCTCAGCCTGAGCGGGCCGCGCGCCTCCAGATATTTCGCCAGGTCGAGGAGCAGGGGCGGCGGGCCGACGATGTTCACACCCTCGTTCTCCGGAACGGCCGCGAGGTCGGCGACGATCTCCTTCATCGCCAGGACGTCCCTGCGAACATAGGATCGCGTGGTGTACAGGACGCCGACGCCGGCCATGACATAGGAGACCCAGACGTTGGGGGCGTCCCGGGTCGCGGGCGTCAGGTCGAAGACCTGCCGGTCGAAGGTCTCGACGCCCAGCACCTCGCGCTTTCCGATGGCGACCGACGCGAAGAACCGCTTGAGCGTCACATCGTCGCGAGGAACCACGGAGACCGTGCCCAGGGTTCCGCTGCTGGTGGTGAGGATGACCTCGTCCTGCCCGGAGCCGGTGCGGATCGCCTGGTCGCCGCGCTTGAAAAGGCCGGTCGACAGCAAGGGTATGGTCGCGAGATCGGCCGCGCTGCTCAGGCGGTGGCTTCCGAACCCCAGGCTCTCGCAATATCGATCATAGGCTGGATTGTGCTGCCGGTGATGATCGACCGCCTGGCGTGTAAACCTGAGCCTCAGCGCGTCGATCGCATCGGCATCCTTGTTGCCCAGCTGGTAGATCTCGTCGGTGCCCAGGATCGTATCGAGGGGATCAATGTCTTCGATCACGCTTTCTTGGAGCGAGATCTCATGCAAGTCCGTCATTTATCTGCAGACAAGCTGGTGCCCGACGACCGACGCCTCACGCGACTCGAACCGAGGGAGTATTGCAACGAGCCGTTGCAGGTGGAGACTGCGACATTCGGTCGAGCAGATCGTTCCATGCTGACTTAACCCACCCCGTCTCGGCCGCTGCCAACGACATGATCGTCGCATGACTCCCGGCCCGAATCAAGAATGCCTCGGGAAGGCCGGGAGATCGACCGAAGGATTTGCGGCGCGGGCCGCTTTTGGACCGGCTGTTGTCTGGAGAACGCGGCCGAGTCGCCGGACCGGGCGCGACTACCACAGGATTACCGCCAAGAGGGCGCGTGGCCCTGCAGCGCGTCTTGCAAGAGGCGCGGCGTGCGCTCGGCGCCGGATCGTGCGGGAGGGCCCGTCGCCGCTCCGGGAGGGGCCGGAGCGGGGGCTCTTCGCAGGATCCGCCTGCAGGGATGCTTGGCGCCTGATCGAACAGGGGCTGCGAAAACGAGAACAGAATCAAAATCCGGCCGGTGACGCTACAATCATGTAGGCGTCACCAACCGGACGATGAAGACCGGCATTCAAGCCAAAAGTCTTATCAGCATTCCTGCAGCAAGGCGGGAACGAACAGTTCTTCTTCCACAAGAACGAATTCGTTCTGCGTCGTCGCCACTTCGTTCGAAGCCGCTTCGCTGTCTTCGATTTTGATGCTGAGCTTGTCGTCCATTCTTTCCATAGTCTCCGCTCCTTACCATCCCGCTGGCGTGCGAGATCCCTCATCGGCATAAAAGCTCGGCCTTCGGCCGTTCTGGTCTACGAAAGTTCCGAACTCTTGAACGTGTGATCGCTGAGAACCCTACCCAGTCTTTACAACGAGTGCGCGCTGTGGTCAAGTGGCGCAGGGGCAAAGCTATATGCTTGGTAAGGCCCAACTTTATGGCGGTCTAACAAACGGGCAATTGCAGTATAACATGCACTATTAAGTGGTTGGAGGGGCGAAGAGTGAGACATCCATGGGAAGACTCCTATCCTCAAGGACTCTCCTGGTCGTTGCCGATCCCTCCCGCCCCGCCATTACAAGACGCTCTTAAAACAGCGGCAGACCGTTGGCCGGAAAGACATGCAATAGACTTCTATGACTATGAATTAACCTTCCGAGAACTGGACGACTTGGCGCGCAGAGCGGCTAAAGGTCTTCGCGACTTGGGAGTTGAAAGAGGCACGCATGTCGGTCTCCACCTGGAGAACACGCCTCACTTCATCATCTGCTTCTTCGGCGTGTTGTACGCGGGCGGCACAGTGGTCAATTTCAACCCGCAAGCCGGGTCCCATGAATTCGTCGGGCAGCTCGTGGACTCGCAAGTAAGACTGGTCGTCTCCGGCGACTGGCAGGGCGATTTCGCGACGACCAAGAGGCTCGCCGCCGAGAATGGAGTCGGTCTCATAGGCTGCAGCCTGAGCGATTTCCTGCCCCCGGCGGCGGTGGCGGGGTTGATCGACAGGGCGCTGCGCGAATGGTCGTGCGGCGAGGCCGAACAACGCTTCGCCGACTTGATCGCGAACGACGGCGCGCTCGATGCCGCGGCGGGCGGGCAAAGCGAGAGCGACGTCGCGGTCCTTCAATATACGGGCGGGACCACCGGTGAACCGAAGGGGGCGATGCTGACGCACGCCAATTTCTTCGCCGTGCTTTACATGCTCCTTCTGTTTACTGGCGGCGGCTTCAACGAACGTCAGTACAAGATCCTGTGCGTCCTGCCGCTGTGGCACGTCTTCGGCCTGACCTTCATCCTGCTGAGGTCGGTGATGACGGGCACCGAGATGGTGCTGCACCTTCGGTTCGACGCCGGCCGGGTCCTGTCGGACATCTCACGCAAGAAGGTCACCGCCTTTTCGGGCGTCCCCGCCATGTATGCCGCGCTGGTCAATCATTCGAGGTTCCTGACGGAGGACCTGACCTCGGTGCTCAGCTGGACCTCGGGCGGCGCGCCGTTCCCGGCGGAGCTGAAGGCGCAGTTCGAGCAGCGGGCGCGCGTCGACATCTACGAAGGTTATGCGCTGACGGAAACGGCCGGCATCGCCGTCCAGGCGCTGACGCCCGACAAGCTCGGCACCTTCTGCGTCGGCCTGCCGGTCCCCAACACGCTCGTCGAGATCGTCGACATGGAGACCGGAACGAGGCTCCTGCCGCCCGGCGAGCATGGCGAGATCTGCATTTCGGGGCCCCAGGTGATGAAGGGCTATTGGAGGAGGCCGGACGAGAATGCCGCCGCCTTCGAAGGCGGGCGCTTCCATACCGGCGACGTCGGCTTTCTCGACAAGAAGGGGTTCGTGACGGTGCTCGACCGGAAGAAGGACATGATCCTCGTCGGCGGGCATTGCATTTATCCGCGCAACGTCGAGCGGGTGCTGAACGAGCATCCGGCCGTCGAGGAGGCGGCGGTGGTCGGCGTACCCAATCCGGATTTCGGCGAGGTCGCCCATGCGTGCCTCGTGCTCCGGCCCGGGCACAATCCGCCGACCCAGAGGGAATTCTACGCCTTCCTCGCCGAGCGGCTCTCGACCCACGAGATCCCGTTGAAGTTCCAGTTCCTCGACGCTCTGCCGAGGACGGCTGCCGGGAAGGTGAAGAAGAGGGAGCTCTCCGCGAAGGATCGAGACGTGACGGCGGGACGCGCGGCCTAGCCGGCGCGACGACGGGAAGGCGGAGAGCGGTGACGAGGCAATGAGTCGCAGCGGGGGGAATGGCTCGGTGAACGAATTCGACTACGTCGTGGTAGGCGCCGGCTCGGCCGGCTGCATATTGGCGGCGCGGTTGAGCGAGGATCCGGCCAACAGCGTCCTGTTGCTGGAGGCGGGTCCGGCGGAAGAGAATTTCGCGATGCGTGCGCCCGCCTTGTTCTACGTCCTCCAGCGCTCTCGCTTCGACTGGGCCTATCGCACGGAGCCGCAGGGCGCGGTCGACGCGCGGCGCATGTCCCTGCCGGCCGGCCGGGTGCTGGGCGGGTCGAGCGCGATCAACGCCGCGCTCTACGTGCGCGGGCACAGGTCCGATTATGACGACTGGCGGGACTCGGGCAATCCGGGCTGGGGCTGGGAGGACGTCCTGCCCTATTTCAAGAAGTCGGAGCGGCAGGCGCGCGGCGCCTCCGCCTGCCACGGCACCGACGGACCCATCCAGGTCGCGGACCAGAGCGAGGTCGCGCCCAGCACAGCCGCGTTCGCGAAGTCGGTTGCGGCCGTGTTCGGAGTGCCGATCGTCGACGATTTCAACGGCGGCGATTCGACCGGAGCGGGCTATTTCCAGGTTACCTGCCGCAACGGCCGGCGCTCGAGCGCCGCCTCGTTCATCCGCGAGGTGCGGACAAGGCCGAACCTCGAAGTGCGCACCGGCGCCGTCGCGACCGGGATCGAGATCGGCGCGTCCCGCGCCACCGGGGTCCGGCTGCGGACCAAGGCGGGCGACGAGACCGTCAAGGCGCGGCGCGAGGTGATCCTGGCGGCGGGCGCCATCGGCTCGCCCCGCCTGTTGATGCTCTCCGGCATCGGACCCGCCGCGCATCTGCGCGAGGTCGGCATCGACGTCAGGCTCGATCTGCCCGGGGTCGGCCGGAATTTGCGCGACCATCTCGGCTATCCGCTGTCGTACGAGGCCGCCTCGGGCAGCGCGCCGCACTACAGCCTTCCCGCCTCGCTGCGCTGGATCTTCAACTACATGGTGAGCGGCGGGGGAGGGCCGCTGGGGCGCTCCTACATGGAAGGCTGCGCCTTCGTGCGGACCGACCCGGGCCTGGAGCGGCCCGACCTCCAGATCCACTTCGCGCCGTGGAGCAGCCTCGAGCCCAATCTGGACGAGAAGCGGGATCTGAAGCGCGGGCGCGGCTTCACCTTGTTCCCGACCCTCCTATACCCGCGGAGCACGGGCGAGATCCGCCTGGCCTCGCGCGATCCCCTCGCGCCGCCCCGCATCGATCCGCGCTATCTCTCCTGCGAGGAGGATCTGCGGGTGCTCGCCGAAGGGGCGAGGCTGGCGCGGCAGGTCGCCGGGACCGGGCCGCTGGCCGCCTGCGCGCTGCGCGAGGTCGCCCCCGGGCCGGGGGTCGCGAGCGGCGAGGCGCTCGCGGCGGACGTGCGCGCCAGGGCCAATTCCTTTTTCCATCCGGTCGGCACCTGCAAGATGGGGGTGGATCCGGGAGCGGTCGTCGATCCCGAGCTGCGCGTGCGCGGCATCGACGGCCTGCGCGTCGCCGACGCCTCGATCATGCCCGCCATTCCCGGCGGCAACACCAACGCGCCGACGATGATGGTGGCGGAAAAGGCGGCCGATCTGGTGCTGGGAAAGACGGCCGCGCCGCGCCTCGTCCGAGTCAGGGAGGAGGCGCTTCGATGAGCGACATGCTGCCTGCGCCTGGAAACCTGCACCGGTGGAGCGGTTACGAACCGTCCGATCCGAAGATCATCGCCCTTTATGCCAAGGGCAAGGCCCTGCAGTGGAATGCGGACGTGGATCTGGACTGGGACCAGCCCGTCGATCCCTCGTCTCCGCTGCACGCCGCCGCCTTTCCCTTGCTCGATTTGCCCATCTTCCAGCGCCTCGGCGCCGCGGATCTCGACCGGCTGACGGCGAAGCTCACCCGCCTCACGCTCTCGCAGATCATCCACGGCGAACAGGGCGCCCTCATGGTCGCCTCGCGACTGGTGAGCCTCGCTCCCGACTATGAAGCCAAGCTCTATGCGGCGACTCAGACCGTCGACGAGGCGCGGCACGTCGAGATATTCGGCCGCTACCTGAAGCGTTGCGGCGGGATCGTGCCGCTTGCGCCCGGCTTCGGCGCCTTCCTCGACAAGGTGATCGACGCCGATTCCTGGCTCAACATGATGATCGGCATGCAGATCATCGTCGAAGGCGCCGCTCTGTCGTCGTTCCACACCTATCGCCGACGGGCGCGCGAGCCGCTCCTGTCCAGCATCCTAGACCGAGTCATCCGCGACGAGGCGCGCCATGTCGGCTTCGGATCGACCTATCTGCGCAATACGCTGGGAGACATGTCGGACGACGAGAGGGAGGGGCTCGCCGATTATGCCTACGACGCGGTGATGCTGTTCGCGCGCACGCGCCGCGAATCCTTCCGCCAGAGCGAGGTCTTCCTCAACGAGTTCGGCTTCACCCTGGACGAGGTCCTGCGCTCCGCCGCCGCGCGGCTCGAGAGCGGCGGGGCCGCGCTTGCCGATCCGGCCCGCGACGGGATCACCGAGTTCATCCTGCCGACGCTGACCCGGCTCGGCGTGCTCACCGACCGGGTGAAGGAAAAGTTCGCGAGCGCGCGCCTGCCGCCAATCATGGCGAGCAGCCTGCTCGACGAGCTCGACATGCTGACCGTGGCAAGCAGCTAGGAGGATAGCGTGCGGTCACCGCGGACCTTGTTCGATCTCCTGCAGGGAAGGGCGTCCGACTCTCCCGAGAAGGGGTTCAGGTTCACGCGCGACGCCGCCGTCACGGACTCCCTCACCTTCGCCGGGCTGGACCGGGCCGCGCGGGCGATCGCGGCGGCCCTCGTCGAGGGCGGCGCCGCCCGGGGGGCGCCGGCCTTGCTTCTGTTCCCGCCGGGGCTGGATTTCGTCAAGGCGCTGTTCGGCTGCTTCTATGCCGGCGTGGCGGCGGTACCCGCCTATCCCCCCAATCCCGGCCGGATCAAGCGCAGCATGGCGCGCCTCGGCGGGATCGTCCGGAGCTGCGCGCCCCGCATCGTCCTCTGCACCTCCGAGCTGCGCGGCACCGCGGACGCGATGGTTTCCCATGTGCCTGAGCTTCAGGACGCGACCTGGATAGAGATAGACGCGCTGCGAACGGATCCGGACGGTTGGCGCCCCTTGCCCCTGGCCCCCGACGACCTCGCGATCATCCAATATACTTCGGGTTCGACCGGCGAGCCGCGCGGGGTCATGGTCACGCACGGAAACATCCTGCACAACCAGCAGCTCATCGCGGAGGCGTTCGGCAGCCGGGAGGGCGCGGAAGTCGTGGTGTCGTGGCTCCCGGTCTATCACGACATGGGCCTGATCGGGACGACGATCCACCCCGTCTACCTCGGCGGCGAGTGCGTCATGCTGGCGCCGCTGGAATTCCTCCAGAGCCCGTACAAATGGCTTGCGGCGATTTCCAAGTTCGGCGGCACCATGGCCGGAGCGCCGAATTTCGCCTACGATCTTTGCACGCGAAAGATATCCGACGAGCAGCTGTCCTCGCTGGACCTGTCCAGCTGGCGGGTGGCGTTCTGCGGCGCCGAGCCGGTCCACAAGGAGACGCTCGAGCGTTTCGCGACGCGATTCTCGCAATGCGGCTTCCGGCGCTCCGCCTTCCTCCCCTGCTACGGCCTCGCCGAGGCGACGCTGATCGTCTCGGGCGCATCGCGGCCGGAAGGCTTCGTCGCGTCCGCGGTGGACGTCGCCGCCTATCGCGCCGCCCGGCTGACGGCGTCGCGGGGCGAGGGGCCGTCGGTCGTCGGATGCGGTCCCGCGGTCGGCGGTCAGCAGCTCCTCGTCGTGACGGACGGCGCGCCCAGGGCGCCGGGGGAGGTGGGCGAGATCTGGGTTCGCGGGGACAGCGTGGGCCGCGGCTATTTCAACGATCCCGCGCAATCGCGCGAGACGTTCGAGGCGAGGCTCGCGGACGGAAGCGGGCCGTTCCTCAGGACAGGCGACCTCGGCGCGCTCGACTCCGATGGCGAGCTCTACGTGGTGGGCCGGCTCAAGGATCTGTTGATCGTCCGCGGCCTCAATTATTATCCCCAGGACATCGAAAGGAGCCTCGAAGCGGCCCTGCCCGCCGCGAGGCAGGGCTGCTCCGTCGCCTTCGCCGTCGAGGAGGGCGATGGCGAGAGCCTCGGGGTGCTTCTGGAATACGATCCCCGCGCAAGCCGCGTAGAGGTCGACTGGAACGCGGCGGTGGAGGCGGTGCGCACCGCCATTGCCGCGGACCATGACCTTGCCGTCCGGACGGTGCTGATCGCCGCCGCCGGGGAAGTGCCGAAGACGTCGAGCGGGAAGGTGCGACGCAATGAAACGCGGCGCCGGATACTCGCCGGCGAGGTAAAGTTGCATCACCGGTGGGATTCCGCCGCGGCCGCTGCGCCGATTCCAAGTAAGCTCACCGGGCGTGGTGAGCAGGAGATAGCCGAATTCATCGCTTCATGGTTGTCCAGGGCGTTGGGGCGGGCGGTCGGCGTCGACGCGGTATTCGAAGAGGTCGGGCTTGACTCGCTCGATGCGGTGCGCCTCACTCAGGCGGTGGGGAGGGAGCTTGGCCGGGAACTCAGTCCGACTCTCGCGATGGATTTCCCGACTATCGGCCTGCTTGCGGGGCACTTGGCATCGTCTTTGCGCCGCGAGCTCGTGTCGATGATTCCGAACGATGGCGCAGGTGACTGATATGGCCGAGCCCGGCGATACTTCCGAACGCACGATCCAGCTCAGCCCCGCGGCGCGGATCGTTCCGCCCTCCTTCCTCTCCAACGACCAATGGGCGGTGGAGACCTATATCGGGCCCAAGCGATGGAAGGCCTCCGTGCCGGCGGTCATGTTGCTGCTCGCCTGCACCGAGGCCCAGTCCCGCGAGGCCGTGCTCGACCGGGTGGAAAGCCTGACGCTGGCGCCGCGCGACAATCTCGAGTCGCTTCTGGCGGACCTGGAGCGATGCGGGCTGGTGGTCGGCGCCTCGGAGGCGTCGCAGGCGAACGGCGAGGTGGCGGTCGGGCGCGAGATCCAGCAGACCTGGGCGCGGGCGAACTGGTCCGAAGCCGCGGAATACCATCTCTCCACGCTCGACTATCCGTTTCCGGACTATTCCACGAACGGGCGCCAGATCGATACCGAGCGGATGCGGGGCTATATCGCCGAGGAGCAGGATGAGGACCGGTACAAGCGGATAGACGCGGTCGACCGCATTGCGCTGCCGATACCCGACGCGTCGCTCCTCGACGTCCCGTTCGGCGCGGCGCTTCGCAACTATGTCGATCCCGATCCTTCGAAGGACGCACCGGTCGTCGACGGCGACGTCGTCCGCAACCTGCTCGCCATGACCTTTTGCGAAGTGGGGCGGATAAAGGGCGGCCGGTGGGCGCGCGCGCCGATGGTGCGGCGCACCAGCCCGTCCGGCGGCGGGCGCCATCCTTCCGAGGCCTATCTGCTCGTGATCGACGTTCCCGGTCTCGCGCCCGGCTGGTACCATGTCGACGTCGCCCCCCCGCAGCTCTCGCTGATGCGGGAGGCGAGGTTCAGCGATTCCGAGCTGCGGGAGCTGTTCCCGCTCGGCTACGGACGGGCGCCGTTCGAGGTCAAATGCCTGGTCGCGCTGACGACGATCTTCGAGCGCAACATGTATCGCTATCGCGAGCCGCGGACGTTCCGGACGGTCCACATGGATATCGGCCACCTCGCGACCACCCTCGGCCTGGCCGCCGCCGCCGAAAGCATCATGAGCCACGTCGCTTATGCCGACGACGAGGCGGCGATCGAGCGCAGCCTCGGGCTGGACGGCCTGGACGAGGGGTACATGCTGACCGTGTCGCTCGGGGTTCCGGCGAAGGACGCAGGGTAGACGAGGGGGCGATGGGAATGACCGGAATCGAGAATCGGGAAAACTGGTTGCCTCTTCTCAGCATCAGGCCGAGCTCCGGCCGCCAGATCGTCTTCAGCGACGCCCTCAACCGAAGGCGCGCCGCCGTCGATTCGAACGTCCTGCTCGAGCATCTGGCGGCGCGCTATCGCGGCTCCCCCTCCGGCGACGGCAGCCGCAAGCTTGCCGACAAGCTCGCCGAGCTCGGCTGGTTCCCGCCGGCCCCGGTCGAGGCGGGGGTCGTCGACCGTATCGCCCACTGGTGGAATCGCGGCTGGACCTCGTCGCTGCGCTATTACCTCTGGTCGAGGGGCCGGCCGCAGGTCGACGCGAAGGACAGCACGGGCGAAGTTCGCCGCGCCGTCATCACCGGATATCTGAACGAAAGCGAGGCGCCTGCGAGACCATCGTTCGACTCGCTTCCGGTGGTCGAGCTGCCCGAGCCGAGCCCGCTTCCGGAAGACGTGACGGTCGGGCAGGCGCTGATGGCGCGGCGGAGCGTTCGCGCCTACGCGCGCCACCCGGCGCCGGCGCAGGTGCTGTCCTCGGTCCTGTGGAACGGCCTCGCCAACGTGCGGCAGCGCCAGCAGCGCATCCCCAAGACGCCGATCGACTATCTGCGCTCCTACGGAATTGCCTTCGACCTCCACGTCGCCGTGTTCGACGTCGAGTCGATCGAGCCCGGGATCTACCGGTACGACATGGTCGATCACCGGCTGCTCCGGCAGCGGGCCGGCGATTATCGCGAGGAGGTCACGTCGATCCTGGTCGGCATGCAGAGCCCGATGACGGCGAGCTGGACCCTGGTGATATCGGCCGACATACCGCGCTATCAATGGCGCTACCGCCACGAGCATGCGCTCCGCAACCTGTATATCGGCTCGGGCCGGGTCGCCCAGCTCCTCATCCTGCTGGCCCAGGCCTACGGCTTCGGCAGCGTCCCCACCCCGGCGATGCACGATACGACCTGCTGCGAGCTGTTCGGGATGGATCCGGCGAGCGAGGTCCCGCTCTACACGATCACGACCGGTCCGATCTCGAGCGCGCGCCTTCCCGAGGTGCAGCATGCCTAGCGAGATATTGCGGCTGCAGTCGAGCTACTCCTACCTCCCCGTCGACGAGGACAGGCTGGCCGTCGTGTCGACGGTGCTTCAACGGCGGGTGACGCTGCGCGGGTCCCGGGACCGGGTGGCGCGCGCCCTCGATGCGCTGGCGGGCGGCGTCGATGCGGAGCGCGCCGCCGACGCGGTCGCCGAAGCGTCGGGCCTGAGGCGCGACGAGGCGGAGCGGCTTGTGGCGGAGCTGCAGCAGGCGGCGATCCTGGTGAAAAGGCGCGCCGAGAACGACGTGTCGTCGCTGGACGGCAAGTCGCTCTACGACAGGCAGATACGCTTCCTGAGCCTGTTCGAATCGCCGGGGTCGTCCGGGATGGAGCTCAACCGCAGCCTCCAGGATCGCAAGGTCGTCATCCCCGGGGTCGGCGGAACGGGCGGGTGGATAGCGTTGATGTGCGCGCGGATCGGCATCCGCAACATCGTCGTGATCGACTGGGACGAAGTCGAGCTGAGCAACCTCCACCGCCAGATCCTGTACGAAAGATCCGATATCGGACGCTCGAAGGTCGAGGCGGCCTCGGGACGATTGTCGGGGATAGACGACGACGTCCAGGTGACCGGCCACAATCTGTTCATCGAGCGAGCCGAGGATGTCGAGCCGCTCTTCCGCGGCGCGGACCTGGTGTTCAACGCCTTCCCGCCGTTCGACGGCAATTTCGCCGTCGGCGCCGCCGCGATCGCACGCGCCGCCCTGCAGGCCGGGGTACCGTGCCTGCAGAGCCCCGCCGCCCAATGCGTCGGACCGCTGACCATCCCGGGAAAGACCGCGTGCCAGCGCTGCGCGAGGGACGTGCTGGAGGCGAATTTCAGCTACGCGACCAAGGTCGTTCCGTCCCTCTATAACGCCGGTTTCGTGGGCGCGATCTCGCCGCGCCAGGCGATCACCAGCGGCCTCGCGGTCTGGGAGGCGGCGCGGTTCCTGTCGGGGATGGACCGGCCGCCGACGCTCGACGGGACGGTGCGGATCGACATAGCCGGCTATGCGAACCACGAGTTCATCCCGATCGCGCGGCGCTTGGATTGCGAGGAGTGCGCAAGCTACGCCGCGACCGGCGCGGATCAGATGCGGGCGTAACGTGCTGCTTCGGGCGGGGCCTACGCCGGCGGGCGCGGGGCGCGGCGGGCGGAGTTGAGAGGGCGATCATGGGCACCAAGTGCGAGTTCATGAGCGATGCGTGGCTTGCGATGGTCGAGGAGACCGCGAACGGCCTTCTCGCCCAGGCCGGCAAGCCCGCCGCCGCGAAGATCGACCTCACATTCGTCGAAATCTACGAACGCGCTCCGCCCGAGGCGGCCGCCTGGGGCGAGCCGGCCTGGACGCTGCGGATCGAGCAGGGCCAGGCGCTCGTCACCCGAGGCGCGGCGCCGCGGCCGGACCTGGCGCTGACGATAGGGTGGGACGATGCCGCCCGCGCCGCGCTGATCGTCGACGACCGCATACGCAAGGCGGACCAGACCCAGAGGATGATGGACGGCCGCATCTCGATCGCGGGCAATCCGGCCGGCGTGCCCGCGTCTCTCCTGGGGGCGCTACGCGGCAGGATCGCGCCGCGTACGGTCGTCACCACGACCGATCTCGCCAATGCCTCGGGCGTTCCGATCCGCAGGACCGGGTGGGACCTCGCCGAGCTCCCCCAGCCGACCGACGACCCCGGGGAGGTGGTCGCGGACGTGCGGAAATGGGGCTACGGCATCCTGGCGAACGTCCTCTCCGACGAGGAGGTGGGCCGAATCCGCGACCGGCTGAAGGAGCAGGCGGAGCTCGAGATCGAGCATGAGGTCGCCTGGCTCGGCAATGGCGGGCGCGGCGGCAACACCTGGCTCGGCGGCCTGCGCGGCGGCGAAACGGCGCCCTGGCAGGGCGTGCGGACGCTGGTCAACAAGGGGCGAGTCTTCATCGATCTCGCCATGCACCCGAAGATCCTCGCCTGCATGCGGGGCATCTTCAACTATATGGACTTCTACCTCGGGAGCACGAACGGCCTCATCCTGCGCCGGAACGCCGAGGCGATGGTCGTGCATTGCGACCAGCAATACGTCCCCTGCACCACGCCGATCCCGTTCGCGGCCAACGTGATGGTGACGTTGAGCAACTTCACCGCGGAGAACGGCGCGACCCGCATGGTCCCGGGCTCGCACCGGGGCCCCGCCCCGCTCTGGACGCTCGACCCCAAGGTGATGGACAACGTCAATCCGGAGCCGATCGAGACGGTGCCGGCCACCTGCCCGGCGGGTTGCGCGATCTTCATCGACGGGCGCCTCTGGCACAGCTCCGGCGCGAGCAGCTCGGACGAGACCCGCTATTCCGTGACCACCTATTACACGCTGCCCTTCATCCGGCAGGCGGAGCTCTATCCGGTCAGCCTGCACGACGACGTCTACGAATCGCTCTCGCGCGAGGAGCGCGCCATGTTCGGGTTCAAGAGCTACGGCGCCCTGGGCCGCATCGACGCCCGCGCGCAAGGCGGCCGCGGCAACGTCGACGCATCCTATCCCTATGTCCCGGAGCTGCGGCGCGGGACGTAGCGGTTCCGCCACGACGCCCGGCGTTTGGCGAGATCCTTTCACCCGCCTCGACTAATACGATGGTCTGATTGTCGCACGGGTCACCCGACCCCAGAATTGCACCTGTCCGAGGAAATGGGCGGAGCCCGGTGCGCGCTCCCTTCGCGGACGGGAGAATGACGATGCCCGACACGAACGTGCATGTTGGCCGGCGCCAGTTCCTGGCGGCTTCCGCTCTGGCCGGAGCCGCGAGCCTGTTCCCGCCCGAGTCCGGCGCGCAAGGCCGAGCATCGCCCTTGGCGCCCCCGGGGCAGCCGGGGGGCGGCTCGGCGATCCGGCCGTTCCGTTATCGCGCCTCGGACTCGGAGCTGGCCGACCTCAAGCGGCGGATCAGGGCGACCAGATGGCCCGAGCGCGAGAACGATCCGACGCAGGGGGTCGGCCTCGAGACGATCCGGAAACTCGCCGATTATTGGGCGAACCGGCACGACTGGCGCCGGGCCGAGGCGCAGATCAATTCCTATCCCAACTTCGTCACCGAGATCGACGGCGTCGATATCCATTTCGTCCACGTCAAATCCAAGCATCCCAACGCGCTTCCGATCGTCGTTACCCATGGCTGGCCGGGATCGGTCGTCGAGCAACTGAAGATCATCGGCCCGCTCACCGACCCCACGGCGCATGGCGGCACCGCGGCGGACGCGTTCGACGTCGTGATCCCGTCCCTCCCCGGCTACGGCTTTTCGGGCAAGCCGGCCGTCAACGGCTGGGACCCGCAGCGCATCGCGCGCGCCTGGGCGGTGCTGATGAGCCGCCTCGGCTACAGCCGCTACGTCGCCCAAGGCGGCGACTGGGGCAATGCGGTGACCGAGCAGATGGCGCTCCAGCGGCCGCCCGGCCTCGTCGCCATCCACACCAACATGCCGGCGACCGTCCCGGCCGAGATCGCGCCGCTGCTTCCCGGCGGCCCCGAGCCGGCCGGCCTCGACGCCGAGGAGAAGCATGCCTGGGACCAGCTCGTCGATTTCTACTCGAACGGCCTCGGCTATGCGCAGGAGATGTCGGGGCGGCCGCAGACGCTCTACGCGCTGGCGGATTCGCCGGTCGGCCTCGCCGCCTGGATCATCGACCATGACATTCGCAGCTACGACCTCATCGCCCGCGTCTTCGACGGAGCGAGCGAGGGCCTGACCCGCGACGACATCCTCGACAACATCACGCTCTACTGGCTCACCAACACGGCGGTGTCCTCCGCCCGTCTCTACCGGGAGAGCAAGCTCGCCTTCTTCGCGCCCAAGGGCATCGCTCTGCCGACCGGAGTCAGCGCCTTCCGCGACGAGATCTACCAGGCGCCGGAAAGCTGGACCCGCAAGGCCTATCCGCACCTCGTCTTCTACCGTCGCCACGACAAGGGCACGCATTTCGCGGCCTGGGAGCAGCCCCAGGCCCTGACCGAGGACCTGCGCGAGACATTCCGGTCCGTGCGCAAGGCCTAACCCGACCAGGAGAAAGACCATGTTCCGCAAGCTTGTACTCGGGGCGGCGCTCGCCCTGACCGCCGCCGCCCCGGCTTCCGCCGCCACGCCGACGGAGAAGCCCGTCATCGTCCTCGTCCACGGCGCGTTCGCCGATGCGGCGAGCTGGCAGCGGGTGATCCCGATCCTGCAGCGCGACGGCTATGAGGTCACCGCGGTGGAGAACCCGCTTCAGTCGCTTGCGAGCGACGTCGAGTGGACGAAGCGCGTCGTCGACGCGCAGGCGAGGCCCGTCGTCCTCGTCGGCCATTCCTACGGCGGCGCGGTGATCACCGGCGCGGCCGCCGGCGACCCCAAGGTCAAGGCCTTGGTCTACGTCGCGGCCTTCGGGCCCGAGGCTGGCGAGCCGATCGGCGCGTTCGGGGAGAAATATCCGGTCAAGCTCGGCGCCGGCCTCAGGCCCGACACGGCCGGCTTCCTCTACATCGACCGAGGCCAGTTCCGCGAGCTGTTCGCGGCCGACCTGCCGGCGGCCGACGTCGCAGTGCTCGCCGCCTCGCAGAAGCCGGTGAAGGCCGACGTCTTCGGCGCCTCGGTGCCGCAGGCGGCGTGGAAGACCATCCCCTCCTGGTACATCGTCGCGACCGAGGACCATGCGATCAACCCGGACCTCGAGCGCTTCTACGCCAAGCGGATGGGGGCGACGACCGTCGAGATCAAGTCGAGCCACGTGCCGTTCGTCTCGAACCCCGAAAAGGTCGCCCGGGTGATCGAGGAAGCGGCGCAGGCGGCGTCGCGGTAGAGCTCACTGTGTTTGGCTTGATCCGCTCATCCTGAGGAGGGACTGAGCCTGTCGAAGGCCCGTCTCGAAGGACCCGATCCGTGCGTCCTTCGAGACGCCGTTTCGACAGGCTCAACGGCTCCTCAGGATGAGCGGGATCAGTGCGTCAACGTAATTTCACAACGCCTTGGGTGGGAGAAGACGGCATGGTCGAGAACATCGATCGGCGGCGCTTCCTGGGCGCGGCGGCGCTGACCGCTTTGGCGGCGCCGCTCGCTCCCGCCGCTTCCGGCATGCCCGGCTCCACCCTGAAGCGGGTCCAGGCCGGCCTGCTCGACGTCGCCTACGCCGGATGGGGCCCCGCCGCGGGTCCGCCGGTGATCCTGCTCCATGGCTGGCCTTACGACGTCCACGCCTTCGATGAGGTGGGGCCGATCCTCGCGGGCCAAGGATACAGGGTCGTCGCCCCCTACCTTCGAGGCTATGGCCCGACCCGGTTCCGCTCCCCCGACACGATGCGCAACGGCCAGCCCGCGGCGCTCGCCGCGGACGTGATCGACCTCATGGATGCGCTTCGGATCCGGCGCGCCACGCTCGCCGGCTTCGACTGGGGCGCCCGCAGCGCCGACATCGTCGCGGCCCTCCGGCCGGAGCGGGTCGCGGGCCTCGTCGCGGTGAGCGGCTACCTGATCGGCAGCCAGGCCGCCGGCCGCAAGCCGCTTCCGCCCGAGGCCGAGCATCAATGGTGGTACCAATATTATTTCGCCACCGAGCGCGGCCGGCTCGGCTACGAGCAGGACCGCCGCGCCTTCAACAAGCTCATCTGGAAGCTCGCCTCGCCCCGATGGGCCTTCGACGACGCGACGTTCGAGCGCTCGGCCGCCGCCTTCGACAATCCCGACCATGTCGCCATCGTCGTCCACAATTACCGCTGGCGCCTCGGCCTGGCCGAGGGCGAGCCCCGCTACGACGACCTCGAGCGCCGCCTCGCCGGCGCCCCGACGATCGCGGTGCCGACGATCACCCTGGAAGGCGACGCCAACGGCGCCCCCCATCCCGATCCCGCCGCTTATGCCGCGAAGTTCATAGGGCGGTACGAACATCGCACCATCGAAGGCGGGATCGGCCACAACCTGCCGAAGGAGGCCCCGGCGGCCTTCGCCAAGGCCGTGCTGGACGTGACGAAGCCTTAGAGGGCCTGGGCCTGGGGACGGTATCAGCCCTGGGGACAGTTACTTTTCCGAAGGCCCGTATCAGCTTTCCGCTGTCTTTCGGAAAAGTAACTGTCCCCAAACGCGGGAAAAGTAACTGTCCCCAAACGCGGGTCCCAAACGCGGGTGTCGCCGAGCGCGGGTCGGGTCGAACGGTGTGGGATCATCCCCGGCTTGATCCGGGATACATCTTCAATGTCCCGGAATCCGAGGAGAAAGGTGGAGGCCGGATCGAGTCCGGCATGACGAAACCCTTCACGCCGGCTCCAGTGCCCGATCGGCGTCGACGATCGTATCGAAGGCCTTCGGGGTCATGTCCTCGGCTCGGTGTCGATCGCCGCCTCGACCGACATGCCGGGCCGAAGCCGGGCCGTGAGCGGCTGGCCGGGATCGATCCGGATGCGCACTCCGATCCGCTGCGGCACCTTGATGAAATTGCCGGTTGCGTTGTCGGGACGGAGCACCGAGAATTCGGAGCCCGCCGCCGGCGATACCCTTTCCACATGCCCGGCGAAGCGGGCGCCGCCGAGGGCATCGACGGTGAAGGAGACCGGCTGGCCCTCGACGATCCGCCGCGTCTGGGCTTCCTTGAAGTTGGCGATCACCCACCGTTCCTCGGGCACGAGCACGAGCAGGCTGGTGCCGTTGGTGACATATTGGCCGAGCCGGACGGCGACCTCGCCGACCCGCCCGTCCTCCGGCGCCCGGATGAGGCTGTGGTCGAGGTCTATCTGGGCCAGCCGGAGCTGGGCCCGCGCCGCCTCGACCTGGGCGACCAGAGCGGCACGATTGACCTCGACGCTTCGCACGTCCTGTCGTGCGATGTCGCCTCCGGCCAGCGACTGCTGGACGGCGGCCTGCGCCTGGCGAAGCGCGGCGAGGTCGCGGTCGCGGTCGTGGCGGGTCACCCAGCCTTTCTCGGCCAGCTCCTCGGTGCGGTTCATGTCGGCCTGGGCGCGCTCGAGCTGGGCGCGGGCGTTGGTGAGCTCGGCGCCGCGCGACTCCACGCCGGCGAGACGGGAGGCATGGGCCTGGTCGCTGTTGGCGAGGTCGGCGAGCCTTGCGTCGACCGCCGCCTCGGCCTGGGCGACGCGGGCGCGGTAGATGCTGTCGTCGATCCGGGCGAGTATCTCGCCGCGGCGGACGAGCTGATAGTCGCGCACCTTGACCTCGACGACATAGCCGCTGACCTGGGGCGCGATCACCGTCGTGCGGCCGCGGACATAGGCATTGTCGGTCGAAGCCTCGCCGCCGAAGGGCGGCAGGCCCCAGGCGTAGAGCACGGCCAGCGCCGCCGCGGCGGCGACCGCGACGATCAGCAGCCAGCCGGCCGGGCGGCGCTTGGGCGGCGACCAGGTCGCGGGGGGAGGCGGGGCGACCGGCGCCGGCGCCTCGGGCGCGGCCGCTTCGGGCTCGGGCTCGGGGACGGGATCCGGGGCGGGCGGCCTGGCGATGACGGGCTCGGCCTCCTCGACGGGGCGTTCGGCTTCGATCGTTGCGACATCGGTCATGACGACGTTCCTTGGGCGGCGGCTTGCCTGGCCCATTTGGCGTTGAGGAAGATCAGCCCGGCGACCAGGGCCGCGGTCGCGAGGGCGATCAGTGTGACGAACAGGAAGGTGTCGTCGTAGGCGAGCACGCCGGCCTCGCGATTGAGCGCCTGGGTCAGCTGGCCGGCGCCCTGAAGGCTGCGGCTCGCCGGGTCGGCCAGCGCGCCCGAGACGGCGCCCGCGCCGGCCTGGAGACGGTCGGCGAGGGCGACGTTCCCCGCATTCAGCTGCTCGGCCAGCGCCGCGGCATGGGCGCGGGCATGGGCGGTCTGATAGGTTCCGAGGAGGGCCGAGCCGGCGATCCCGCCGATATTCTGGCTCGTGCTGAACACCACCAGGACGCTGATCAGATGGTTGGGGCCGCGCAGCAGGACCTGGACGAACACGTAGAGGAAGGCCGCCGCGATGAACAAGGCGGTGCCGAAGCCGATCAGCGCCTGGCTGAGATAGAGCTGGCCGGGCCGGGTCAGGCTGGTGGCGTGGCTGTCGAGCCAGGCCGCGAGCGCGATGCAAAGGGTGGCGGCGAGAACGAGGTGGCGAAGCCGCTCCGGCTTCTGAGGATCGATCGCGAGGGCGATGACGATCGTGCCCAGCGCCATCGCGGCCACCACCAGTCCGAACAGCGATCGCAACTGGTCGTTGGTGAGCCCGCTCGAGGTGAGGAGGCCGACCGAGCCGTAGGTCTGCTCGGCGAGGGCCAGGCGGACCAAGACGGCGATGACGACGAAGCGGAGCATCAGGCCGCCGCTCAGCCAGTCGATCAGAAGCAGCGGCCGCTCGCGCGCCCGTTCGATCAGGATCGCGCCCGTCAGCAGGGGAATGGCCGCGGCGAGCATCCAGCCGAGCCACGGCGCGTCGAACCACCATTGCAGGCGCCCCTGGCTCAGCACGCCGGCGATCAGCAGATAGCCGGGGACCGCCAAGGCGATCGTGGCGAAGTCGAGCGGCTCGAAGACCCTGCTGCGCTCGCCCGGCGGGATCCGGACCAGGTTGATCAGGAGCAGGCTGACCAGGGCGACGGTGAGCTCGGTCAGGGCCAGTCCCCGCCAGGAGGAATGGGCCAGAAACTCGACCGGGACCATGCGCGCGAGCGGCGTTCCGAATTGCGGGATGACGATGGCGACGCCGAGGGCGTGCGGGCGGTGTTGCGGCGCGACGACCTGAAGCAGGTCGTAGATGGTGATGGCGATGAGGGCGGCCCCGGCGAGGCCGCTCGTGGCCCTCACCGCGGCCATTGCGGGGAAACCGGGCGCGGCCAGCTGGACCAGGGTCGCAAGCGCGTAAAGGGCGAGCAGGGCCTGGGTCACGGCGTGGAAGCCGAACTGGATCCGGGCCTTGACGAGCAGCAGGTTGGCGCTCGCGTTCATCCCGATGAAGACGGCCGGAAGCCAGGCCGCCTCGGCGCTGTAGAGACCGGCGCTGCCGGCGACGACGGAGCTGTTGACGTTGACCAGGGCGTTGCCGAACGTGGCGGCGATCCCGGAGAACAGGGCCGCGCCGAAATAGGCCGTCTTGCGCCAGGAAGGATGGCGCGGCGTGAACGGCCCGCCGGGGAAGAGCGGCCGCTCGTGGGGCTCAAACTGGTAGGCGACCGCCGCGCTCATGGCCGCCGCTCAGGCCGGAACGAGGCCGGCTTCGAGATAACGGGCGGCCGGCGAGCGCCCCGACAGGTTCGGCCCGAGCGCCCCGCGGGCGCTCTCGAAGGCTTGCCAGTCGGAGAGCGAGGGCAAGGACGGGATCGTCACGCCCTCGCCGGAGTCGAGGCCGGCCAGCGCGGCGTCGACCATGTCGCCGACCTCCATCACCTTGTCGGCGGGGACGGCGCCCAGATCGCGGCCGGACCGCTCCCATATCTCGGTGCGGGTGATTCCGGGCAGGACGGCCTGCACGGTCACGCCGCGCGGCGCGAGCTCCGCCGCGAGGCCCTGCGAGAAGGTGAGCACGAACGCCTTGGAAGCGGCGTAGGTCGGCTCGAACCGCTCGGGGGCGAGCGACGTCACCGATCCGATGTTGACGATGATGCCCTTGCCGCGGCCGGCGAACGCATCGGCGGCCGCGCCGGCGAGGCGGGTCAGAGCGACGACGTTGAGCCGGAGGAGCGACTCGACCAGAGCCGGATCGGCGCCGACGAAGGCGGTCGGTCCGGCGATGCCGGCATTGTTGACCAGAAGCGAGATGGCGGGATCGGTGCGAAGCGCCGTCTCGACGCGCGCCAGGGCCTCGCCGTCGCCCAGGTCGGCCGGGAGGGTCTCGACCGAGACTCCGTGGCGCGCCTCGAGCTCGGCGGCGGCGGCTTCGAGCCGCTTCGCGTCGCGGGCGACGAGGATGAGGTCGTAGCCGCGCCCGGCGAGCCGATCGGCATAGGTGGCGCCGATTCCGCTCGATGCGCCGGTAATGAGAGCCTTGTTCGCCATCGCCATCCCTTTCGAAGCGGCGGACCGGGCCCGCGGAGGGGGCGGCTTGGGCTCCGGCCCGCCGGCACCCGCAGGACTGGGTGCGATGGGAGGAAGATGGAGGAGCGCGGCCCCGGCCGCCATCAGACGAGGGGGCGGGCGGGCTCATATGTTGGTATGAGCCCGCCGCCCGGGTCCCGAGCCACCGCTCCCTGCCTCGGCTCAGGCCTCGACCAGGCGGGATCTGGCTTGCGGCGAGGCGGGCTCGTCCTCGCCGCGGATGAACGCGAGCAGATCCGGGTTGATGACGTCCGCGTGGGTGGTCGCCATGCCGTGGGGAAACCCCTCGTAGGTCTTGAGCGTGCCTTTGCTGAGCAGCTTCACCGCCAAAGGCGCCGAATCGGCATAGGGCACCACCTGGTCGTCGTCGCCGTGCATCACCAGCACCGGCACCTCGATCGCTTTCAGATCGTCGGTGAAGTCGGTTTCCGAGAAGGCCTCGACGCAGTCGTAATGCGCCTTGACGCCGCCCATCATGCCTTGCCGCCACCAATTGCGGATCACGCCCTCCGACACGCGCGCGCCCGGCCGGTTGAAGCCGTAAAAGGGGCCCGAGGCGATATCGAGGAAGGTCTGGGCCCGGTTGCCGGCCGTCCCGGCCCGGAAGCCGTCGAACACGTCGATCGGCAGTCCGCCGGGATTGGACTCCTTGCGGATCATCACCGGGGTCACGGCGCCGATCAACACCGCCTTGGCTACCCGGCCCGGCTTGGCACGGGCGACGTAACGGGCGACCTCGCCGCCGCCGGTCGAGTGGCCGACATGAATTGCGTTGCGAAGAGAGAGCGCCTCGACCAGCTCGGCGACGTCGGCCGCATAAGTGTCCATGTCGTTGCCGCTGTCGGTCTGGCTCGACCGGCCGTGGCCGCGGCGATCGTGGGCGACCACCCGAAAGCCCTCGCCGAGGAAGTACATCATCTGCGCATCCCAGTCGTCCGCGCTGAGCGGCCAGCCGTGATGGAAGACGATCGGCTGCGCGTCGCGCGGACCCCAGTCCTTGTAGAAGATCTCGGTCCCGTCTTTCGTTCTGATCGTCGGCATCGGGGTTCCTTTCTCAATCCTTCGCCAGGGCCTTTCGGATAGGCCTCGGCCGGCTCGTCGCCCTCGACGAGGTCGGCCCCCGCCTGTGCGAAGGCCTGGAAAGCGGCGACGGTTTCGAGGACGCCGTCTCGTTTCCCCCCTCCGTCTGGAGAGCAGAAGGTGAGGACGCGGACGGCTGGGTAGGAGGGGGCGGGGCCTGCCGTCCGCGTCCTCGAAGACCCGATTCTACAGACCGGGGCTCCGCCCGCCAGTGTACGTTGGTATGGGTCGGACGGGCGCTCTGGTGAGCGCTGGCCGAGAACGGCCGGATGTGAGACTATGCCGCCGCATGGAGGGAAAGGAGCAGGGCCGCGCCTGGCGTGCCGTGCTCGCCGAGGAGGCGGGACCGGTCCGCCGCTGGCTCACCCGCTACTTCAGACGCCGGGTTCGGGACGGGTCGGAAGTCGAGGATCTGGTGCAGGATGTCTTCGTGCGCATCGCCGCGAGGGACAGCCCGGAGCCCATCGAGAATCTCGGCGGCTATGTGATCAGGACCGCGTCGAGCGTCCTCGCGGATCGCGGCCGGCGCCGGGAGACTCGCCGCGCCGACCTCCATGTCGCCTTCGATTCCGACCTCCACGCCGATGAGGAAATCGATCCCGAGCGCGTCTTGAGCGGTAAAGAAGATTTGAATGCAGCGACCGCGGCTCTCCTGTCCCTGCCCGAACGCACACGCACGGTCTTCGTGCTACGGCGGCTGGAAGGCTACAGGCATCGCGACATCGCCGCTCGTCTGGGCATCTCCGTCAGCGCGGTGGAGAAGCACATGGTGAAGGCGATCCGTCACCTCGCCGTCGAGATGGAGAAGCGCCGTGGTTCGTGAGGCGCTGACCCGCGACCGGCTCCTCGAGATGGAGCCCGACGAGGCGGCCGCCCTGTTCATCGCCCGGCGCGCCGAGGGGCTGACGGAAAGCGAGGGGGGGCTGCTCGCCGAATGGCTTGCCGCCGACCGGGCTCACGAGGCGGCGTTCGGCCGCGCCGGCCGCGCCTGGGGGGCCTTCGAGGATTGCGGCGACGACGAGATAATCGCCGCCATGCGCGAGCGGGCGGTCGCGCCGTCCCCGCGACGATGGCCCTCCTGGCGGAGAGCGGCCGCCGCGGCCGCGGCCCTGATCCTGCTCGCGTCGACGTTCCTGCTCGTGCCGGGCCTCTTCGAGCCGCCCGGCGGCCGGCAGGCCCCCGCTTCGGCCGTCCGCTATGCGACGGCGCGCGGGCAGGTGTCCGCGATCGCGCTCCCGGACGGAAGCCGAATGACCCTCGACTCGGACAGCGAGGCGGCCGGCCGCTTCGGCGCCGGCGAGCGGGAGGTCGCGTTGGCGCGGGGCCGCGCCTATTTCGACGTCAGGCCGGGCCGCTCGACGAAGTTCGAGGTCACGGCCGCCGGGCGCCGGGTCGTCGCCCTCGGGACGGGGTTCGAGGTCGACCTCGCCGGGAACGCGATCAAGGTCACCCTTGTGCACGGCGCGGTCACGGTGGGGCCGCTGGACCGGACCGTGCCGCCGGTCACGCTTCGGCCGGGGCAGCAATTCGTGGAGCGCGGCGGCGTCCGGACGATCGTCACCGTCGAGCGCGCCGCCGACGTCGCCGGGTGGCGCGGCGGCCTGATCGCCTTCGACGACGAGCCGCTCGGCGAAGCCGTCGCCGAGATCAACCGCTACTCGCGCGACCAGCTCGTGATCCGCGATCCCGCGGTCGCCGCGATGCGGATCTCCGGCCAGTTCCGCGCCGGCGAGGCGGAGCGCTTCGCCCGCACCCTCGCCGAGGTCCATCCGGTGCGGGTCGTCCGCCGCGGAAGCGAGCTCGAGATCGTCCCGACCGGCTGATTTGCGCCGGACCGGCGAGGGCGGTGCGGATTCGCGATTCCGCTGCGTCAAGGCTGTGGGGAGTGAAGAAATGATCGCTGTTGCAAGCTCGCTCGTTACAGCCGCCCGTCCCGCTCTGCTTCGGATGCCCGCGCCGGCCGGAATAGTTCGGGACCGGCCCGCGGCGGAGGCTCGGCCGGTCGTCCACCTCGTCGGCTTTTCCGACGATCTGCAGCGTCCGCTCACCTGTCTCCTGGCCTCGGCCGGGATCGACACGGAACTGCACTGGGACGTCCAGGCCTTCGCGGCCGCCGACCCGCGCGACGGGCCCTGCTGCCTCTTCGTCCACGCCAGGGTCCCGCCGGTCGGGCTGCTGGAATTCCTCCTCAGGGCGGCGACCCGGCGGCCGATCGTCGTCACCGCCGAGAGGGCGGACGTCCGCACGGCCGTGCTCGCCATGAAGGCGGGCGCCGTGGACGTTCTCGAGACCCCCCTGGACGACCACGAGACCCTCGCCGCCTTTCGCGGCGCGATCGGCATCGACCGCGAGCGCCGGCGCGCCGAATCGATCCGCGCGTTCGTGGAGGAACGCTTCGCGACCCTGACCGGCCGCGAGAGGCAGGTGATGGCGCTGGTGACCGAGGGCCGGCTCAACAAGCAGGTGGCCGGCGAGCTCGGGCTCAGCGAGATCACCGTCAAGGTCCATCGCGGCTCGGTGATGCGCAAGATGGGCGCGCGGACGCTGGCCGACCTCGTCCGGATGGCCGATGCGATCGAAGGGCTCGCGCAGGCGTCGGCGGCGCGGACAGTCGCCGGATCGCTCAGAAACTAGAGCTCAGCGTCAGCTCGACCCGGCGCTGGCGGGGATCGCCATAGGGGCTGAAGGACGTTTCGCGGAAATAGGCGCTTTCGCGCGGCGGGGCTGTATCGAGCAGGTTGACGATCCCGAAATCGACCTCCAGCTCGCGCGGCGAGCCCGCGCCGCCCAGGCGGAAGCGGCGCCTGGCGTAGAGATCGACATAGGTCTGCGCCGGCACCCATTGCGATCCCTGCGCACGGATCACGGAGCTGTTGGTCAGGCCCGTATCCTCGAACGCCGTGAGCCGATAGCGACCGAAATACTGGACGTTCGAGCCGAACGTCGTCGCCCCGACATTCCAGTCGAAGCCCCCGTTGGCGCGCCATTCCAGCGGCCCCGCCGCCCACCCGACATGCTCGATGTCCCCTGCGAACAGGCGGTGCTCGACGTTGCGCAATTGCCAGGTGGCGGCGCCGTAGAGGCGAAGCCGCCCGCCGAGGAAGCGCAGCGGCCACTCGACTCGGCCGTCGATCGTCTCCACCTCGCGGCCCTCGCCGTTCAGCCCGCGGCTGTCGAACCTTGTGATCCGACCGCCCGTATAGCCGAGCGCGCGGTCCTCGTCGCTCAGCGGCGCCCGGACGATCCGGTCGGGCCAGAACGCTTCGTGATCGAGAATGGTCTGGTCGCTGGGCTCATAGAAGTCATGGGTCCGGCGGATGCGCGAATAATCGAGGGACAGCCTTGGGCCCAGGTCGCCCAACGGCTCGACGATGGCTCCCAGGGACAGGGTGGCGGCGTGGGACGTGGTGAGATCGGCCGAGCCGCCGTCCAGATAGTCGACCAGCTGAACCCCGTCGAAGCCGGGAAAGCTGCCGCCGCGCTTCGGATCATGCGCGAAGATGAAGGAGAAGGGGTCCTCCCTGTCGATCAGGCTGGGCAGGGAAGGGGGCTGGTCGCCGGTGGCGTAGCTGCCGCGAAGGATAAGCCAGGACAAGGGCGAGACCTTCGCTCCGGCCGTGAAAGCGGTCCCGGAAAATCGCCGGCGAAGTCGCAGGCTGTCGTCGAGCGTGTCGGGATTGCGGGAAAAATCGACTCGCTCCTCGTCGTGGCGGAGGGCCAGCTGGATTTCGAGGTCCCTCACCGGCGCGAAGGCGCCGTCGCCGAACAGCCGCGAGCGCAGCTCGGCATAGACCGACCGGTTGGTCAGTCCGCGCGACGCCGTCTTCGACTCCGAGATGTCCGGCCCGATCGCACCGAAAAAGGTCGAGGAGGTGGAGCTCGGGATCGATTCCCGGCGGCGCTCCGCGAGCAGGGTCAAAGTCGCCGGACCGGCGGCGGTGTGGAACAGCGGCCCGGCCAGGCGCAAGGACTGCTCGTCGTAGCGGTTGCGCGCACGATCGCCGAAGAAGGCATTGTTGAAGCTGGAGGCGATCCCGGCCTGAAACTGCTTCCAATCGCCGAAAATGTCGAGTTGCCCGGTGTCGAAGAAACCGCTCCACTGGTGATTGAGCGTGGTGAGGTCCGACGCCTTCAGCCGTCCGAGCGTCGCCTCGGCGATGCCGCGCCAGCCGAAGGGCAGCGGAGCGATGAGCCCCGCCGTGTAGCGCGCGCTGTCGACCCGGGCTTGATGGATCAGATCCCGGTCGGGCAGCGGGAAGTAGACGAAGAGGGACTGGGCGAACGGGTTGGTCGGCGTGTCGGCGGACAGGAACTGGAAGGCCGAGGCCTCGTGCCGTTCGAAGCGGCCGCGGTTGCGAAGGAGCGTCACGTCGAGATAGGCTTCCCACCCCGCTCCGAAGCGATGGCGGAGGTTCGCGATCAGCGCCTCGGTCTTCCCGTTCGCGCCGATATCGCCGATCCCCGTGCCGCGGCCGGGGCGAAGCTCGAACTGGCCCGAATGCGCGGTCAGCGCCGCGACGAGATCGGCCCGGGTGCCGCTGAAACCGGTCGGCAGGAAGCTGTGGTCGGAGCCGAGCGATCCGCCGCCATATTCGGGTTTGAAGACCAGCTCCTCCCCTTGCGCGCCGAACACGGTGATGGCGTCGAGCACCGGCTGGCGCTCGAAGAACAGATCCGGCGCCCGCGCCGCCGTCTCGATCCGGTCGCGGAACAGGAAGTTGCGTTGGCCGGTGAGCACCGGGTCGCCGCGGACGCGGGAGACGTAGAGCATGACGTCGGTGCGGCCGTGGTCCGGAGTGAAGCCTAGCCGGCCTTCGAGGGCAAGGCGGCCGGCATCTCCCCGCGTGCTGAGCCCGCCGGTGACGTGAAGCTCGGCGCCGCGATAGTCGCGCCGCAGGACGACGTTCACGACCCCGCCTAGCGCGCCGAAGCCGTATATGCCGCCGGCCGTGCCGGTCAGGGTCTCGATCCGCTCGATCGCGTGGAGCGGGACGGCATTGATGTCCGGCTGGTTGAACTCGAGCCCGCTGACCGGAATGGAGGGCAGGCGCCGGCCGTCGAGCAGGACGAGCGTGCCGCCGGGGCCGAGCCCGCGCAGGTCGATCTCGGAGCGCGTTTCCCCGCTGCCGCGAAGGACGACGGGCAGCACCTCGGTATTGCCCGTGACCCGGGTCGAGAAATATTGATCGACATCGTCCCGATGCGCGCTGACCACCTCTTCCCCGCGGTCGACGCGATATGGCTGGATGTCGTTCTCCCGCCGGCGGATATCGGCATTCTGGCTGCGGATGCCGGTGACGAGGATCTCGGGCACGTCGAGGTCCGCTTGCTCCCGAGGGGGTTGCCCGTGCTCGGGCCGGGCGCGGGGCCGGGACTGCGATGGAGCGACCGGGCTCCGCTCGATCAGCCACGCGCCCGACGCGGAGCGCCTCGACGTCAGGCCGGTCCCCCTCAGCAGCTGCCGGAGCGCGGCTTCGGCGGTCAGCCTCCCCTGGATCGGACGCGAGCGAAGGCCCCGTACCAGGCGCCGGTCGTAGAGCAGCTCGGCGCCGGTTTGACGGGTCAGGTCCTGAAGCGCCGAGGCCAGCGCGCCCGACTCGATGTTGATCGGGAAGGGGCGCGAGTCCGCCCGGGCTGGAGTGGCGAAAGCCAGCGCCAGCAAGGCCCACGGTCCAAAGGCGGTGCGTCCGGACATGTCCGCGCTCCCCTGGCCAAGGCCCGGTCATAGCAGAAACCCCGCTATCGCCCTACGGACCCGGCTCATCCCATGGTATGGGGTGATGAAGCCTTGCGATCGATTTAGGGGATTGCGATGCCGAACCCCGTCTCCGCCTCGGCCGATACGCCGATCGTCCACGTCGTCGACGACGATGCGCCGCTCGCCGCCGCCCTCGACAGCCTGTTCCGCTCGATCGGCCTTCAGACCCGGACCTACGGCTCGGCCCAGGCCTTTCTGGAGGCGAAGAAGCCGGACCTGCCAGGCTGCCTCGTGCTCGACGTCCGGCTGCCGGGCGTGAGCGGCCTCGACTTCCAGGCCCAGCTCGACGAAATGGGGATCGGATTGCCCGTCATATTGATGACCGGTCACGGCGACATCCCCATGTCGGTCCGCGGAATGAAGGCGGGCGCCGTGGACTTCCTCGCCAAGCCTTTCCGCGACCAGGACCTCCTCGACGCCGTCTCGATCGCGATCGAGCGCGACCGGGCGCGGCGCGCCGCCGCCGAGAGCGATGCGGACCTCCAGGCCCGGTACGAAACGCTGTCGCCCCGCGAGAGGCAGGTGATGGCGCTGGTGGTGGCCGGCAAGATGAACAAGCAGGTCGCCTGGGACCTCGAGCTCTCCGAGATCACGGTCAAGATCCACCGCGGTTCGGCAATGCGCAAGATGAAGGCCCGAACGCTTCCGGACCTCGTCCGGATGGCCGGATCGCTCAAGATACCGGCCCAGTAAGCCCGCAATCATCCGGATGTATGATACCGCCGGCAAGGTCCCGCCCTATATGCCCGGGCTGCCGACAGGGGCAGGTGAGCAGAGGACCCAGCGTGGCGTCGAAAGGTCTAATTTCCATCGTCGAGGACGACGAATCCCTGCGCCTTGCGCTGGAGGGGATGATGAGATGCGTCGGCTATTCGGCGAGCGGCTACCGATCCGCCGAGCAATTCCTCGACGATGACGCGGCGTCGGCCAGCGACTGCATCATCACCGACATCCAAATGCCCGGTCTCTCGGGAATCGAGCTGACCCAGCGGCTTCGAGCCCAGGGCCGATCGGTGCCGGTGATCATGATCACGGCGCGCACCGAGGCCGGGATCGAGCAGAAGGCACTGGCGAGCGGCGCCGCCTGCTTCTTGAGGAAGCCATTCGAGATGGATGCGCTGATCGCCTGCATCGAAGACGCACTTTCGCGCGGCGATGCCTAGCCGCCCCCCCGGTCATGCCGGGCTTGATCCGGCATCCACCTTCTCCTCGATCGGGGGAAGGAAAATGGATCCCGGAACCGGTCCGGAACGGCGACTGAAGCCCCCGCTATCGGCGCGACTTCCGGCGCCCGCTCGCGCGGCAATTAAGACCCTTGGCCTCGTTCTTTCATACCTAGAGATAAGGCGCCGGACCCCTTCGTAGAATTTCACCGCCGCCTCCGTCCGCCCAAATTCAGGGCGAGATTCAGACGGAGCCACGGACATGTACGCAAGCGCCAACGTCATCGCCCATCCCCATGCGGAACTTCCGGTCCCGAACGGCGACTTCTACGACATCAAGGGCATGCTGACCGGCGACGAGCGTGCGATCCTCGAGAAGGTCCGCACCTTCAACGACACCAAGGTCGCTCCGATCATCAACGATTACTGGGTGCGCGACGCCTTTCCGTTCGAGCTGATCGAGCCGCTGAAGACGCTCGACATAGGCCGTCTCGGCATCGCGCGCGGCGGAAGGCCGCTCCTCACCGGCCTGATGGCCATGGAATTCATGCGCACCGATCCCAGCTTCGCGACCTTCTACGGCGTCCATACCGGCCTCGCCATGGGCTCGATCGCCCTGCTCGGTTCCGACGAGCAGAAGGCGAAATGGCTGCCGCCGATGGAGCGGTTCGAGATCATCGGATGCTTCGGCCTGACCGAGCCCCTGGTCGGCTCCGGCACCGGCGGCGGCCTTCTCACCACCGCCAAGCGCGACGGCGACAGCTGGATCCTCAACGGCGAGAAGAAGTGGATCGGCAACGCCACCTGGTGCGACATCTCGATCATCTGGGCGCGCGACGTCGACGACAACCAGGTCAAGGGCTTCATCGTCGAGAACAAGACGACGCCGGGCTTCAGGGTCGAGAAGATCGAGAACAAGATGGCCCTGAAGGTCGTCCAGAACGGCCACATCATCATGGAGAATTGCCGGGTTCCGGAGGCCAACCGCCTGCAGAACGCCAACACCTTCCGCGACACCGCTCTGGTGCTTCGCGAGACGCGCTCCGGCGTCGGCTGGGCTGCGACCGGGATCCAGATGGGCGCCTTCGAGCTGGCGGTCAGATATGCGCAGACGCGCCTGCAGTTCGGCAAGCCGATCGGGGCGTTCCAGATGATGCAGGACCTGATCGCGAGGATGCTCGCCAACCTCACCGCGTCCCAGGCGATGATGTACCGGCTGGCCGAAATCGAGGAAGCCGGCAAGCTCACCGACCAGGAGGCCTCGCTCGCCAAGGCGTTCACCACGCAGCGGATGCGCGAGACCGTCGCCTGGGCGCGGGAGCTGCACGGCGCCAACGGGATCCTCGTCGACAGCAATATCGGCCGGCTCTTCGCGGATGCCGAGGCGATCTACTCCTACGAAGGCACCTTCCAGATGCAGAATCTGATCGTGGCCAAGGCCGCGACCGGACTCAGCGCCTTCGTCTGACGGCCGCGACCCCAATCAAATCAGGAGATACTCTCATGGCTTCCTCGAGCGCCGCTCCCGCGGCCGAAAAGACCCAGCCGCCCGCCTTTCGTAATGTGATCTACGACAAGGAGGACGGGGTCGCCTACGTGACGTTCAATCGTCCCGCGGTGCTCAACGCGCTGAACGCGGCCACCGTGGCCGAGCTTCGCGCCGCCCTCGAGGATGCGCGCGACGACCCCGCGATCCTCGGCGTCGTCCTCACCGGCGCCGGCGACCGGGCCTTCGCCGCCGGCGCCGACATCGCCGAGCTTGCCGAGGCGTCGGCGGTCGAGGCCGAAAGGTCGAGCCGGACGACGCAGGAGACTCTCGGCCTGCTCGAGAATCTCGGCAAGCCGGTGGTCGCCGCCGTGAACGGCTTCGCGCTCGGCGGCGGCTGCGAAGCGGCGCTCGCCTGCACGATCCGGATCGCCTCCCCCAATGCGCGGTTCGGCCTGCCCGAGGTCAAGCTCGGTGTGCTTCCCGGCGGCGGCGGCACCCAGCGGCTGCCCCGGCTGATCGGCAAGGGCCGCGCCCTGCAGCTCATCCTGACGGGGGGAATGATCGGCGCCGAGGAAGCGTACCGGATCGGCCTGGTCAACGAGGTCGTCGCTCCGAACGTCCTGAACGCTCGGGCGGAAGAGATCCTGCACGAGATCGCCGCCAATGCGCCGATCGCCGTCGGCTACGCCCTCAAGGCGGTGAACAGCGAGAGCAAGGCCGACGGCCTCGCGCTCGAGGCCTCCTATTTCGGGCTGCTCGCCGGGACCGAGGACAAAGCGGAAGGCACCTCGGCCTTCCTCGCCAAGCGGGCGCCGCGGTTCCGCGGGCGCTGACCCCGAGATCCAAGGAGAATTCGAATGACCAACGACAACATCTTTTCCGGCCTCAAGGTCGTCGAGATATCGAGCTTCATCGCCGGCCCCGGCGCCGCCGTCATCCTCTCCGACTTCGGAGCCGAGGTGATCAAGGTCGAGCCGCCCTCCGGCGACAGTTGGCGGCTCGGCAACCGCCTCCCCATCGAGCCGATCGCCGACGAGCCCTATCAGTGGCATCTCTCCAACCGCAACAAGCGCAGCATCACCCTCGACCTCAAGGCGGCGAGCGCGCACCAGGTGCTCCTGGAGCTCGTCGCCTGGGCCGACGTTCTGATCGTCAACACCCCCCATCACGCGCGCAAACGCCTCGGGCTCGAATATGAGGATCTGAAGGCGCTCAACCCGCGCCTGATCTACGCCGACCTCACCGGCTTCGGCGAGAAGGGTCCGGACGCCGACCTGCCGGGCTTCGACCTCACCGCTTATTGGGCGCGCAGCGGCCTCCTGTATCTGGCGCGGGACGACGGCGCCCCGCCGACCTGGCCGGTGAGCGGCGCCGGCGACAATGCGACCGCCGTCACGCTCTATGCGGCGATCGCGACCGCGCTCTACCGCCGCGAGAAGACCGGCCTCGGCTCGTCCGTCACGACCTCGCTGCTCGCGTCGGGCGTCTGGGCGACGAGCGTCATGGTCGGCGGCGCTCTGGCCGGCGCGGTTCAGCCGCCGATGCACGACCGGGCCAACCCCGCAAACGGCGGCGCCAACGTCTACCGCTCGGCCGATGGCATCTGGTTCGTGCTCGTCGTCCAGCTCAACAAGGTGGTCGACCTCGCCAAGGCGATCGGCCGCACCGACCTGTTGACCGATCCGCGCTTCGCCGACCCCGCCAAGCGGGCGGCGAACCGGCCGCAGCTGATCGCGATCCTCGACGAGATATTCGCCTCCGAGCCCATGGCCTATTGGTCCGACCTGCTCGGCAAGGCCAACATCACGGTGGGGGTGGTGAGCTCACCCGAGGATGTCGCCAGCGACCCGCAGCTGATCGCGAACGACATCGTCGTCCCGCTCGAAGGCGCCGGCGCGCTGACCTCGACGATCAGCAGCCCGTTCCAGGTGCACGGCGTCGCCAAGGTGCCGGCCCGGCGCGGGCCGGGGCTGGGCGAGCATACCGAGGAGATACTCGGCGAACTCGGCTTCGACGCGTCGAGCATCGAGAGCCTGCGCGAAAGCGGCGCCATTCCCGGCGCCGTGGAAGAGGCGCTGGTGGCCTGACGGCGCGCATCCAACAGGGAAACGGATCATGGACGACATCAATACCGAGCTTTCGGACGGCGTGCTTCGGGTCGAGCTCAATCGCCCCGCTCGGAAGAACGCCATGACGGGCAGCATGTACGACCGCCTCGCCGAGATACTCGACGAGGCCGACGGAAACGATGCGGTCCGCGTCGTGCTCTGGCACGGCGCCGGGGATTCCTTCACGGCCGGAAACGACGTCGAGGACTTCCTGAAGAACCCCCCCGGCAAGAGCGGCTCGCCGCAGGGCCGCCTCACCGACGCCTTCATCCGCTTCGGCAAGCCGATCGTGGCCGCGGTGCACGGGGCCGCGGTGGGCGGCGGAACGACGATGCTGACTCACTGCGACATCGTCTATGCGGGCGAGAGCGCCAAGTTCCGCCTTCCGTTCGTCGACCTCGCTTTGGTTCCGGAGTTCGGCTCCAGCTACTCGATCCCGGCGCGCGCGGGCTATCTGCGCGCGGCGGAGCTGTTCCTGCTCGCCGAGCCGTTCGGGCCGCAGCGCGCGGCCGAGCTCGGACTGGTGACCCGGGTCGTTCCGGAGCCGGAGCTGCTCGCGACGGCCCGCGCCACGGCGGCCAGGCTCGCGGCGAAGCCGGCCGGCGCGCTCCGCGCCTCAAAGCGACTGCTGAAAGCCGCCGGGCTGGCCCCGGTCCGCGAGGCGACGCAAGCCGAAGGCAGGGAGTTCACCGCGCGGGTCGTGGGCGCGGAAGCCAAAGAGGCTTTCTCGGCCTTCCTGGAGAAGCGCCCGCCGAACTTCACCAAAGCGGCGTGATCGTCATGAGCACCGACCGTCAGACAGCCCTCGCGGATTTCAGGCGCACGATCAAATGGATCGCCGTTGCTGGCGTGCTGATGGTGATCGGCGCGCTGCTCTACCTGCGGCTGTTCATCCCGCTCAACGCGACCATCGTCGTCGCGACCACGGGCGGCGTCTTCTTCTCGGTGCTGCTGGGATGCGGACTCTTCGCAGCGGCCTTCTTCAGCGACAAAAGCGGCCTCGACCAGCAGGTTGCGGACGCCGCCAAGCGCGATGGATTCACCCGCGACCGCGGACATTCACCGGAGAAAAGCTCATGACCCTCCAGCAGACCCTCACGGCCGAAATCGCTTCGACGCCGACGGCGCGACTGTTCGTCCTCGAGATCAACGCCGGCAAGATCCACGTCCTCAACGCCGACGGCTCCGCCAAGACGACCATCGTCGAGAATTGCCGCAACCCGGACGGGATCGCGGTCGATGCGGAGGCCGGTCATATCTACTGGACCAACATGGGCGTTCCGAGCCGCAATGACGGCTCGATCGAGCGCGCCGATCTCGACGGCGGCAACCGGGTCACGATCGTCCCGCCGGGCGCGACCTTCACGCCCAAGCAGATGCAGATCGAGAAGGGCAGCGGCAAGATCTACTGGTCGGACCGCGAGGGCATGCGCGTCATGCGCGCCAATCTCGACGGCTCCGACATCGAGACTCTGATCCAGACCGGCGACGCCGAGACGCGTCCGGGTCCGGACGCCGACCATTGGTGCGTCGGCATCGCCGTCGATCCCGCGGGCGGCCGTTTCTACTGGACCCAGAAGGGCCCCGACAACGGCGAGAGCGGCCGGCTGTGCCGCGCCCCGATCGACTTCCGCCCGGGCGAGGATGCCGCCACCCGCACCGACATCGAGATCCTCTTCTATCCGCTGCCCGAGCCCATCGATCTCGACATCGATCAGGAGAATAGGCGGCTCTACTGGACGGACCGCGGCAATCCGCCGCGGGGCAACAGCGTCAGCCGCACCGGCCTCGACGCCGAGCCCGGCAAGGCCGGCCCGCCGGAGATCGTCGTGACGGACCTGATGGAGGCGATCGGCCTCGCGCTCGACGTGCCGGGCGACCGGATGTTCGTCACCGACCTCACCGGCTCGATCTACACCGCCCGTCTCGACGGGTCGAACCGCCGCCCCCTCGCCATGGCGCAGGGCAACCTCACCGGCATCGCCTACGCCGAAATCCCAACGGAGAATGGATCATGACCTACGACCGGGACATCAAACGCATCGCCATCGTCGGCACCGGCGTGATCGGCGCCAGCTGGGCGGCCCAGTTCCTCGCCAAGGGCTATGACGTGGTCGCGACCGACCCGGCGCCCGGCGCGGAAGCGAGACTGCGGGACTTCGTCGCCAAGGCGTGGCCGGCGCTCGACCGCCTCGGCCTCGCCCCCGGCGCCTCGCAGGCGCGGCTGAGCTTCACGCCAGATCTCGGCGAGGCGCTGGCCGGCGCCGACTTCGTCCAGGAGAACGGGCCCGAGCGGCTGGAGTTCAAGCAGACCCTCTACGGCCAGATCGACTCCATGCTGCCGGCGGACGTGATCGTCGCCTCCAGCTCCTCGGGCCTGCCGATGAGCGAGATCCAGAAGGGCGCGACCGCGCATCCGGAGCGCTGCATCATCGGCCATCCGTTCAATCCGCCGCATCTGATGCCGCTGGTCGAGCTGGTCGGCGGCAAGCTGACCTCGAGCGAGGCCATCGATCGCGCCGACATCTTCTACACCGCGATCGGCAAGAAGACGGTACGCATCAACAAGGAGCTGCCCGGTCATGTCGCCAACCGGCTCCAGTCGGCACTGGCGCGCGAGGTCTATTATCTGGTCGCGACCGACGTGCTGAGCGCCACCGACGTCGATGCGGCTTTGTCGTACGGCCCCGGGCTGCGCTGGGGCCTGATGGGCAACATGATGATCAACCACCTGGCCGGAGGGCCCGGCGGCATCGAGCACTTCCTCGAGCAGTTCGCGGGCCCGATTCAGGCCGGCTGGAAGGCGCTCGGCACACCGGAACTCACCCCCGAGGTGCAGCGCAAGCTGATCGACGGCGTCCATGCCGAAACGGGCGCGCGCACCATCGCCGAACTGGAGGCGGAGCGGGACGAGCTCCTGCTCGGCCTGCTGAAGCTGCGCGCCGGCCAGGACGCGAGCCGGCCCCGGCTGGCCGGCTAAGCGAGATGTCCGCCGTTCCGCGCGTCGTCATCGTGGGCGCCGGCTTCGGCGGCATCGAGGCGGCGCGCGCCCTGCGCAAGGCGCCCGTCGACGTGACGATCCTCGACCGCCGCAACTTCCACCTCTTCCAGCCCTTGCTCTACCAGGTGGCGACGGCCGCGCTCTCGGCGGGCGACATCGCCTGGCCGGTCCGGTCGATATTCCGGCGGCAGCGCAACGCGCGGGTGCTGCTGGCGGAGGTGACCGGCGTCGATAGGGCGGCCCGGCGGCTGCGAGTCGAGGGAGGGGCGGCCGTTCCCTACGACCATCTCGTGCTCGCGACGGGCGCGCGGCATTCCTATTTCGGCCATGACGAATGGAGCGACGCCGCGCCGGGTCTCAAGGGCATAGACGACGCGATGCTGCTGCGCGGACGGCTTCTTGCCGCTTTCGAGCGCGCCGAGCTTGCCGAGGACCCGGCCGAGCAGCGCCGGCTCATGACGATCGTGATCGTCGGCGGCGGCCCGACCGGAGTGGAGCTGGCCGGCGCCGTGGCCGAGCTCGCCCACAACTCGCTTTCCGGGGAGTTCCGAGCGATCGATCCGCGCGAAGCCCGGATCGTCCTCGTCGAGACCGGGCCGCGGCTGCTAGGCGCTTATCCGGAGCCTTTGTCGGATGTCGCCCGCCGCTCGCTCGAGAAGATGCAGGTGGAGGTGCGCACCGACACGGCCGTCACCGCCGCCGATGCGGGCGGAGTCACGATCGGCGACGGCAAGCGGATCGAGGCGGCGACGCTTGCCTGGGCGGCGGGCGTGGCGGCGTCGCCCGCGGCGCGCTGGCTGGGGGCGCCGCACGATCATGCCGGACGGGTCGAGGTCGCGCCTGATCTCTCAGTCCCGGGCCATCCGGAGATTTGCGTCGTCGGCGACACCGCGGCCGTCGCCCGGGCGGACGGGCGACCGGTTCCCGGGATCGCGCCGGCGGCCAAGCAGATGGGCCGATATGCCGGCCGGCGGATCGCCGCGCAGGTCGCCGGCCGACCGGCGCCGGCGCCCTTCGTCTACCGCCACCACGGCGATCTTGCGACGATCGGCCGAATGTCGGCGGTCGTGTCGCTGGGGCCGGTGCGTCTCACCGGCCTCATCGGCTGGCTGTTCTGGTCGGCCATCCACATCTGGTTCCTGATCGGCTTCCGGAGCCGGATCGTCGTCGCGATGGACTGGGCCTGGAGCTATCTGACCTTCCAGCGCGGCGCCCGCCTGATCCCCGAGCGCCGCGGCCGGGAAGCGCCATGACCCGGCTCATTCGGAAGTTCCGGCCGCGAGCCGGCACGATCATCCTGGCCTTGCTGGCGGCCGCCGGTTTGACCGAGCTCGGCCTTCAGGCGTCGAAGGCGCCCGACGCGCCCTCGCCCGGATACCGGTTTACCGGCGACGTCACGACGGACAGCGTCGTGTCGCTCGGTCGCGGGTGGACGATGGTCGCCCCCGAGGGAACCGTCGCCAGGGACATCGTCGACTGGATGGCCTCGGGGAGCGAGGGTGAGCGCTATTTCGAGGCGGGCGGGCGCCAGTTCGTCGGCAATTCGACCGAACTGGCCCCCGATGCGTGGAATCGGATCGACCGGTTCGTCGTCATGCTTCGGACCAATCGCGACGTCCGGGCGCGGATCGTCGGATTTTCGGACGCGAGCGCAAACGCCGCGAAGGACAAGCGGCTTTCCGAGGCGCGGGCGCGCGCGGTGATGATCGAGCTCGTCGCGCACGGTATCGCTCGAAAGCGCCTGAGCTTCGAAGGCCGCGGCTCCGCCGATCCGATCGCCGACAATTCCATAGCCGCCGGGCGAGAGCGCAACCGCCGCGTCGCGATCATCCTTTCGCGGCGCCGATAATGTCCGGCGCCGCGATAGCTCTCGCGATCGCCGCGGCAGCGCCGCAGGCCGCCGAGCCTCTCCCGTCCCCTGAGCCGGCGGAGTCGGCGCCGCCGCCCGTGGCGGTCCCGCCCGCCCGAACCGAAAGGCCGGCCGCGAGCCGATGGTACGGCCGCGTGGGCGGCGTCGCCGCCCTCTACCATCCCGGCGCTCGGGTCGCGTTGGGCGGCCGAAGCGTGCCGGACTCGTCGGTCGACGTCACCACCGACTACACCCTGGTCTTCGACATCGGCTACGACGTCGGCGACCGTCTGTCCGCGCAGCTGACCTTCGGCGTTCCGCCGCGGCCTTCCGTCACCGGTACGCGGGCGATCGCCCCACTCGGCGCCCTGGGCGAGGTCCGTTACGGGCCGGTAATCTTGACCGGCCTCTATCGCCTGCCGCGGCTCGGGCCGGTGCGGCCCTATGCCGGGCTGGGCGGCGCCTATGTCGTGGTCTTCAAGGCCTATGACGGGTCGATCGCCGACCTCAAGGTCCACAACGACTGGGGCTTCGTCCTCCAGGCGGGAGCCGAGGTCCCGGTCGGCCGCCGGATCGCCCTGTTCGCCGACGTCAAGCGGTTATGGCTGAGCGTCGGCGCCGACGGGACGGTCGCCGGCGACGTTCCGGTCGACGCCCGGGTCAGGCTCGATCCCACGCTCGTCTCGGCCGGCCTAAAGGTCCGCTTCCGGTGACGGCGCCCCCTTATCCGCTGCTCCTGAAGCAGCTCTGGCACACGCCGCTCGCGCAGGCGCCGGATCAGGAGATCGTCTATCGGGACGTGAAGCGCCTGACCTTCCGCGAATTGCGGGAGCGCGTCGGCCGGCTGGCTTCCGGCCTTGCGGACCTCGGAATAGGGGTCGGGGACGTCGTCGGCGTGCTCGATTGGGACAGCCACCGGTTCCTGGAAGCCTATTTCGCGGTTCCGATGATGGGCGCCATTCTCCACACGGTGAACGTCCGGCTGACGCCCGAGCAGATCGCCTACACGATCGACCAGGGCGGCGCCTCGGTCCTTCTCGTCAACGACGACTTCGTCCCGATGCTCGAGCAGATCAGGGACCGGCTACCCAAGGTGACCCGGCTGGTCCTGATGTCGGACCGGGAGCCGCCGCGGCCCGGCTGGCTCGCCTTCGCCGGGGAGTATGAGAGCCTTCTGCTCGGCGCCGCGCCGGACTACCGCTTCGCCGACCTGGACGAGAACGCGCCGGCGACGCTCTTCTTCACGACGGGGACGACCGGGCCGCCCAAGGGCGTTTCCTTCAGCCACCGGCAACTGGTGCTCCACTCGCTGGCCGAGCTGGCCTTTTTCGGGATGGCCGCGCGGCAGGGCCGCTTCTCCCGCGACGACGTCTACATGCCGCTCACGCCGATGTTCCATGCCCATGCCTGGGGAATGCCGTGGACCGCCACGCTCGCGGGCGCCAAGCAGGTCTATCCGGGCCGCTACGATCCCGCCTTCATCCTGAAGCTGATCAAGACGGAGGGAGTGACCTTCACGCACGGCGTGCCGACTCTCCTGCAGATGCTGGTCGACGCCGCGATCGCCGCGAAGGTCGATCTCGCCGGCCTGAAGATGGTGGTTGGGGGATCGGAGCTGCCGCATGCCCTGGTCAGGCGCGCGCTCGCCTTGGGGGCCGACGTCTTCTCGGGCTACGGCATGTCGGAAAGCGCGCCGATGCTCACACTGGCGCAGGTCAAATCAGCCGATCTCGACGGCGATCCCGAGTTCCAGGCGGACGTCCGCACCCGCGCCGGGCTGGCCGCCCCCCTGGTCGATATTCGGGTCGTCGACCGGGACCTGACCCGGTGCCTCCTGACGGGACGACGCGCGGGGAGATCGTCGCGCGGGCGCCGTGGCTGACCCCGGCCTATGTCGGCAATGCCGAGGCTTCCGAGCGGTTGTGGGCCGGCGGCTACCTGCATACGGGCGACGTCGGCGTGATGAGGCCGGACGGCTATCTTCGGGTGGTGGACCGCATCAAGGACGTCATCAAGAGCGGCGGCGAATGGGTATCGTCGGCCGAGATCGAGGACCTGATCGGGCAATGCGAAGGCGTGCGCGAGGCCGCCGTCATCGCGGTCAAGGACGACAAATGGGGCGAGCGTCCTCTGGCGCTCGTCGTCCGGGACGGCGAGGCGGACGGAGAACCGACCGACGTCGCCATAAAGGACCGTCTCAAAGCCGTCGCAAGCGCCGGAGGGCTCCCCAAGTTCGCAGTGCCGGACAGGATCCTGTTCGTGGACAGGCTGCCGAGGACGAGCGTTGGGAAGTTCGACAAGAAAGCGCTTCGCGACCACTACGGCGACGCCGGCTAATCCATGGTATAATTGCCCTCGAGGCGTTCGCTCCGGCATTCCGGCGACGGCAGGGGAGGCATCCGATCGTGCCAGGATCCACAACCGGGCTTCGACGACGGGCAGGCAAAGCCGGCGCCGCCATGCTCGCGGCGCTCCTTAGCGGCTGCACGGGCATACTCGATCCGGTCGGCCCGATCGGCGCCCAGGAAAAGCAGCTGCTGCTCAACTCGACGGCGATCATGCTGGTGATCGTCATCCCGGTGATGATCGCGACTCCCGCCTTCGCCTGGTGGTTTCGCCGCGGCAACGACAGGGCCACCTACCGCCCGGACTGGGAATATTCGGGCGCTATCGAGATGGTCGTGTGGTCGATCCCCGCGCTCGTCGTCATGCTGCTCGGCGGGATCGCCTGGATCGGCAGCCACGCGCTCGAGCCGAGCCGGCCGCTCCGGTCGGCCGTTCAGCCGGTCAGGATCGACGTCGTCTCGCTCGACTGGAAATGGCTGTTCATCTACCCCGACTTGGGGATCGCCACGGTCAACCGTCTCGTCGTGCCGGCCGGCACTCCGGTCAGCTTCCGGCTGACGTCCGACACGGTGTGGAACGCCTTCTTCGTGCCGAAGATGGGGACGATGATCTACACGATGCCGCGGATGACGACGCGCCTCAGCCTGCAGGCGGACCGGCCGGGCCTCTATGACGGCCGGTCCGCCCATTTCAGCGGCGACGGCTTCTCCGGCATGGGATTCAAGGTCCACGCCGTCCCGCCCCAGCGCTTCGCCGGCTGGGTACGGTCCGCACGCGGCCAGGGGCAGGTGCTCGACGGCCGCGGCTACGCCGAGCTTTCGAAGCCGAGCAGCTACGTGAAGCCGGTCACCTACGGGACGGTGACGCCGGGGCTGTTCGAGGCCGTCGTGGCGAACCGGGCGGCGGGACCGGTAGGATGAACTTCGTCGGAAAGCTGACATGGGATTCGATCCCCTTCGATCAGCCGATCCCGCTCATGACCTCGATCGTGATCATCCTCGGCCTGGGCGCGATCCTGGCCTGGGTCACGCTCAAGGGCCACGTGCCCTATCTTTGGAGGGAGTGGATCACCTCCACCGACCACAAGCGCATCGGCGTCATGTACTGCATCCTCGCCTTCCTGATGCTGATCCGCGGCTTCGCCGACGCGATCATGATGCGGGCCCAGCAGGCGGTCGCCGTCGGCCAGTCGCAGGGCTATCTTCCGCCCGAGCATTACAACCAGATCTTCTCGGCTCACGGGACGATCATGATCTTCTTCATGGCGATGACCTTCCTCATCGGCATGATGAATTTCGTCCTTCCGCTTCAGCTGGGCGTCCGAGACGTGGCGTTTCCGACCATGAACTCGGTGAGCTTCTGGCTGACGGCCTCGGCCGTGCTCCTGGTCAACGTCAGCCTCGTCGTCGGCGAGTTCGCGCGCACCGGATGGCTCGGCTTCCCGCCGCTCAGCGAGAAGGCCTTCTCCCCCGGCGTCGGAGTCGATTATTACCTGGTGTCGCTCCAGATATCCGGGATCGGCACGCTGCTGACCGGGATCAACTTCGTCACCACCATCCTCAAGATCCGAGCTCCGGGCATGAGCTACATGCGCATGCCCGTCTTCTGCTGGACGTCGCTGGCGGCCAACCTCCTGATCATCGCCTCGTTCCCGGTGCTGACCGCGACCCTGGGGCTGCTGATGCTCGACCGCTACCTCGGCTTCCACTTCTTCACCAACGACGGCGGCGGCAACTCGATGCTGTACGTGAACCTCATCTGGATCTGGGGGCATCCCGAGGTCTACATCCTCGCCCTCCCGTCGTTCGGGATATTCTCCGAGATCTTCGCGACATTCTCAGGGAAGCCGCTCTTCGGCTACCGTTCGATGGTCTATGCGACGCTCGCCATCTGCATCCTCTCCTTCACCGTATGGCTGCATCACTTCTTCACCATGGGGGCGGGCGCCGACGTCAACGCCATATTCGGGATCGCAAGCATGCTGATCGCCATCCCGACCGGCGTGAAGATCTTCAACTGGCTGTTCACGATGTACGGAGGACGGGTCCGCTTCTCCGTGCCCATGCACTGGGCGCTCGGCTTCGTCGTCACCTTCGTGACCGGCGGAATGACGGGGGTGCTGCTGGCCAGCCCGCCGATCAACTTCGTCGTTCACAACAGCCTGTTCCTGATCGCCCATTTCCACCACGTCATCATCGGGGCGGTCGTCTTCGGCCTGATGGCCGGCTACAATTACTGGTTCCCCAAAGCCTTCGGCTTCACGCTGGACGAACGGCTCGGCAAGGCCTCCTTCTGGTGCTGGTTCGCCGGCTTCTATCTCGCCTTCCTGCCGCTCTACATCCTGGGCCTGATGGGTGCCACGCGGCGCATGCAGCATTATGACGATCCGAGCTGGCAACCGCTGATGGTCGTCGCGCTGGTCGGCGCGATCCTGATCCTCGCCGGGATCGTCCTGACCGGGGTCCAGCTCTACGTATCGATCCGGACCCGCGATCGGCGCCGCGACCTCACCGGCGACCCGTGGGACGGCCGGACGCTCGAATGGGCGACCTTGTCGCCGCCGCCCCATTTCAACTTCGCGGTGCTTCCGGACGTGCATGGCGAGGAAGCCTATTGGAGCCTCAAGCAACGCGCCCTCCAGCGGGGCCGGATCTCGGACGAGCCCGAATATCAGCCGATCGAGATGCCGCTCAACTCGCCCACCGGCGTGATCTGCGCCTTCTTCGCGACGCTCTGCGGGTTCGCGATCATCTGGTACATCTGGTGGCTTGCGATCCTCGGGCTGGTCGGCGCCTTCGTCATCTTCGTGTGGTATGCCTGGCGCGACGAGCATGAACACGTGATCCCTGTCGAGGAAGTGCAGCGCCTCGAGCGCGAGCGCCGCCGGATCCGCACCGAGCTTCTCCACACTTTGAGCCAGTCGACATGAGCACATCGCAAGCCGCCGTCATCGGCCTGACCCACCGCGCGTCCGAGGATACGGGCCACGGCCACCGCGGGCCGGAATCGAAGAGCATCGTCGTCCCCTACGGCTTCTGGCTGTTCGTCCTCTCGGACATCGTGCTCTTCTCGGCCCTGTTCGCGACCTATGCCTCGCTCGCCCACGCGACCGACGGCGGCCCGACGAGCCGGGAGCTGTTCAGCCGCCCGACGGCCGGGGTGGAAACCCTTGCCCTGCTTCTCTCGAGCTTCGTCTGCGGCCTCGCCATGATCGCGGCGAGGCATCGGAACCTGGCCTGGACCCAGATCTGGCTGCTCGTCACCGGTCTGCTCGGCTTTGCGTTCCTCGCGATCGAGCTTCGCGAATTCGCCTCGCTGATCGCCGACGGCGCGCCGCCGCAGCGAAGCGCCTTCCTCTCATCCTTCTTCACCCTGGTCGGCTGCCATGGCGCGCACGTGACCTGCGGCCTGCTGTGGATCGGGACGATGATGGCGCAAATCCTGGCCAAGGGCTTCCAGCCGCACATCATGCGGCGCCTGCTCTGCCTCAGCATCTTCTGGCATGCCCTCGACATCGTCTGGGTGGCCATCTTCACGCTCGTCTATCTCGTTGGGACCCTGCCATGACCGAGCAAGACCGCCAGCGCCCGGACGTCGCCCCGGGCGAGCCCCACGACAGCCTGATGAGCGAGACGATCAGCTACGTCGTGGGACTGGGCTTCGCTCTGATCCTGACCGGCCTTTCCTTCTGGGTCGCCTCCACGCCGCTCCTCTGGGGCCCGGGAGTCGCGACCGGACTGGTCGTCCTCGCCATCGCCCAGATGGGCGTGCATCTGGTCTTCTTCCTCCACATCACCAGCGGGCCGGACAATGCCAACAACGTCCTGGCGCTCGCCTTCGGAGTGCTGATCGTCTTCCTGGTGATGATCGGAACGATTTGGATCATGGGCCATATGAACGCCAACATGGGCGTGGGCGCGGACCTCATGAACCTGCAGATGCAGCATTGAGGATTGATCCAGGATGTCGCCGGACCCCGTCCTCATATGCAAGCATGGCCCGACATGCGCACGTATGATTTGGCGGCGTCCCGCGACCTGCGACAAGCCGACTGACTTGCGAATGCAGAACAGAGGTTTGTGCCGTTGCCGGATAAGCTCGTCTCGGTCGTCGACGACGACGAATCCCTTCGAGAGGCGATCGTCGGCCTGTTGCGCTCGATGGACTATGACGCGCGCGGATTCGGGTCGGCGGAGGCGTTTCTCGCCGAGCGGGACGGCGGATGGTCATGCGTGATCAGCGACGTGCAGCTGCCCGGCCTGAGCGGCTTCGACATGGTCCGCCGGATGCGCGAGCTCGGCCGCGGCGTGCCGGCGATCATGATCACGGCCCGGGCGGGCGACGCGCTGGAAGCCGAGGCCGACGCGGCCGGCGCCTTCTGCGTGCTTCGCAAGCCGTTCGAGAGCTCGGCGCTGCTCGATTGCGTGGAGCGCGCGCTCGGCGCATGATGCCCTCCTGCTAGGTCGGGGGTAAGCGATGGCCGATGCGGATTGGGCCGGCGGCCCCGAGATCCTGGACCTGGTCCACGACAGCATCATCGTGCGGGAGATGGACGGCACCGTCGCGCAATGGAATGCGGCCGCCGAGGTGCAATATGGCTGGAGCCGGGCGGAGGCGGTCGGCCGCAAGCTCTGCGACTTCCTGCCCAGCGGCGGCAACGGGCTGGCCGAAAGGATCGAGGCCGAGCTGCTCGTCGACGGCCGCTGGGAAGGCGAGCTTTCCCGCCGCGACCGCGCCGGCCGGGAGCTGCGCATCGACGTCCGCTGGTCGATCCGGCCAGGGCCGGACGGCCGGCCGGGCCAGATCATCGAGACGGGCCGCGACGTTACCGAGCAGCGCGCCAACGAGGCGGCCGCCCGGCTCGGCGAATATCGCTTCCGGAACCTCTTCGAGGCCGTCGCCGTCGCGTTCCTGGAGATCGACTTCAAGCCGGTCGCGCCGCTGCTGCTGCCCCTTCGCCACCCCGGCATCCCGGACCTGCAGGCCTATCTGCTCGAGCGGCCGAGCCTGGTCCGCGAGATGATGGCCGCGGCGCGGATCCTCAACGTCAATGCGAGGGCGGTGGAGCTGTTCGGCGCGGCGAGCAAGGACGAGATCATTGGCAAGGGAACGGAGCGCTATTGGCCCGACGAGGGCATTCCGGTGTTCGTCGGGTCGCTGATCGCCATGTTCGACAAGAAGCCCGGCCTGGTCAGCGAAACGGTCGTCCGCGACCTGCAGGGCAACCCGCTCGACGTGCTGTTCACGGTCGCCTGGTCCCCCGAGAGCCGCCAAGAGGGCGTGTTGCTGATCGGCCTGATCGACGTCGGCGACCGCAAGCGGGCGTTCGAGGCGCTCGAGCGGAGCGAGCGGCGCTATCGCAGCCTGTTCACCCAGATGCCGATCGCCTTGTGGGAAGTCGAGCCCACGAAAATGCGGGCCTTCTTCGACGAGCTCGGGCAGGCCGGCGTCACGGACTTCGAGCGATGGCTGGAGGATCACCCCGACAAGTTCGCGGAGGCTCGGGCCACTTTGACGGTGACGGAGGCGAACGACAAGGCGCTCGAACTGTTCGGAGCCGCCGATCGCGACAGCCTGCTCGCGCTGATTCCGATGCTCTGGCCCAGCCCCAGGGGCCTGGCCGAGTCGGACGCGTCGCGGCGCGGGCACGCACGCAGCTACACCTCCGAGACGACGATCCGCACGTTCGACGGGCGGACCAAGGACGTCCTGTTCAGCGTCGCCTACACCGACCCGGCGGATCCGAACTGTACGAGCCTCGTCGGCGCCATCGACGTCACCGAGCAGAAGCGCGCGGTCGCCGGTCTGGCGCGGAGCGAGCTCAAATACCGCACGCTCTTCAACCAGACGCCGATCGCCCTTTGGCAGTTCAACGCCCAGGCGGCGCGGCCGCAGGTCGTCGCGGCGATCAGGAGCGGGATCACCGACGTCGACTCCTGGCTCGCGGCGAATCCGGATTTCTTCCCCGCAATCATCGACAAGATCGAGGTCACGGAGATCAACGATGCCGCGCTGGCCTTGTTCGGGACGACCGACCGCGAGGCGCTGCGGTCGAAGATCATCTCGCATTCGCTCCACGCCCGCGACTTCCTGCTCGCTTCCATCGGGCGCGCCCAAGGCGACCGGAGCTACGGCGCCGAAACCCAGATCCGGACCCTGGACGGCCGGCTGGTCGATGTTCTGGGCCAGGTCTTCTTCCCGGACCCGGCCGACGCCGCGGAAGGCAAGACCCTGGTCGGCGCGATCGACATCACCGAGCGGAAGCGCGCGACCGCTGGCCTGGCCCAGAGCGAGCTCAAATATCGCAACCTCTTCCACCACATGCCGATCGCCCTGTGCCAGCTCGACGTGTCCGACCTGGTGCGGATCTTCGCCGAGCTGAAACGCGAAGGCGTGACCGACCTCGACGCCTATATGGATTCCCATCCGGACTTCCTCGGCCAGATGCTCGAAATCATGCGGGTCGAGCAGGTCAACGAGAATATGGCAGCCCTGCACGGGCGCGGCGATCCTGCCGAGTTCATCGGCCCGATCTCCCGTTTCTGGCGGGGCAGCGAGGACACGGTGCGGCGCTCCCTCGCCGCGCGCTTCGCGGGCGCCGATTCACACTCCGAAGAAACGCGCGTCAGCGGCTTGAACGGCGATGCGATCGACGTCTTCTTCACCAGCGCCTTTCCGGCCGCGCTGAGCGACATGGGGGTGGGCCTCGTCGGAATGATCGACATTCGCGACCGCCTCGAGGCCGAGCGCATGCTCCAGCAGGTCCAGGCCGATTTCGCCCATGCCGGCCGGGTCGCCACCCTGGGCGAGCTCACCGCCTCGATCGCCCACGAGGTCAACCAGCCGCTGGCCGCGATCGCCACCAACGGCGAAGCGAGCCTGCGCTGGCTGGATCGCGCCCAGCCCGACGTCGAGGAGGCGCGCAAGCTCGCCGCCCGCATGGTCGCCGACGCCCGCCGCGCCGCGGAGGTGATCAGGCACATACGCGGGATGGCGACGCGCCAGTCGGCGGGACGCGAGCCGGTCTCGGTCAACGACGTGGTCTCAGAATCCCTCGGCTTCCTTCAGCGGGATCTTCAGGCCAAGGGCGTCCAGGTTGAGTTCGATCCCGCCGCCGGACTGCCGCCGGTCGAGGCGGACCGCACCCAGCTTCAGCAGGTCCTGGTCAACCTCGCGGTCAATGCCGAGCAGGCAATGGCCCAGCATGAGGTCGCGGACAGGCGACTGACCGTCCGCACCGGCCTCGCCGAAGACGGCTGCGTGCGCGTCGATGTGGAGGACAGCGGGCCGGGGATTCCGGAGAAGCTGGCCGCGCGCCTGTTCGACAGCTTCGTCACCACCAAGCCGAACGGGCTCGGGATCGGCCTTTCGATCTGCCGCTCGATCATCGAGGCTCATGGCGGACGGATCCGTGTCGCCAAGGGCGAGGTCGGCGCGCGCTTCACCTTCACCCTGCCTGCGGCGGAGGTTCCCCCTCTCCCCAGGGGGAAGAGGGGGCTCGACGGTCGAGATTAGCGGCAGACGCCGTACCCCCTCTCCCTACCCTCTCCCCGCCGCCGGGGAGAGGGAGTCGAAGTCAGACGATGTTGAACTCGACGTCGATATTGCCGCTTGTGGCCTTGGAATAGGGGCAGGTCTGGTGCGCCGCCTCGATCAGCTCGCGGGCGAGCGCATCGTCGATGCCGGGGATGCTGACGTCCATCCGGGCCGCGAGGGAGAAGCCGTCGTCGCCGAGGCGCAGGTCGACCTCGGCGTCGATCTCCGTCTCGCTCGGAAGCTCGATCTTCCGCTGCCGTGCGACATGGGCGAGCGCGCCTTCGAAGCAGGCGGACCAGCCGGCGGCGAAGAGCTGCTCCGGGTTGGTGCCGTTGCCCGGCGTGCCCGGCGTGTTGAGCTTGACGTCGAGCCGGCCGTCGTCGGTGCGGGAGCGGCCGTCGCGGCCGCCCACCGTGTGGGCCCGGGCGGTGTAGAGAACCTTGTCTCTGGCGAGGGTATCCGTGGTCATTTCAGTCTCCTGGGTGGGGGTGGTACGCAAACTGGGCAGGACCGGGGGCGCGGTCATGCCGGTTCGAGGAAGGGGCAGTCCCTGGCCGCCGTCGTCGCGGAGGATGCTCCTCAGACGAGACGGGGATTGGAGATGTCGATCGACACCATGAGCAGGTCGTCTGCGGGCCGGTTGTCGGGGCCGCGGACGAAGGCGCGGCGGCGGCTCGGCAGGAGGATCCCGCCGGCGTCGACATAGTCGCCGGTCAGCTGCGCCGCCGCGAAGCCGCCGGCGACGTCCACGCGGTAATCGTGGCGGCGGAGCATGAGGTCCGGGCCGAAATAGAAATCCTGCTGGCGGCTGTGCGTGGCGATCCGGCCGGGGAAGGAAGCGCGCAGCACGCGCCATTCCTCCTCGCCCTCCGTCCACGGCTCCAGCTCGAGGAGCCCGACCCCGTCCTCCGCCAGCAGGAAGGGCGTGTTGAGATAGGTCCACATCGCATAGCCGTTGAACCAGGCGCGGTGCAGCGGCCCCCAGGCGGTGCCGAGCGAGTGGCCCGCGAACAGGGAAGGGGGATCCCGGCTTTCGGCGACCAGGCTGCCGTCGAGCTTCTCGACCGCGATCCGCTCGGGCGTGAAGTCGGTCCGCTGGTCGGCGGCGCCGAACGGCGCGACCGAGGCGCGTTCCTCGTGAAGCCAGGCGGTCATGCGGCGCGCCGTCCGATCGGTGGCGAGCCCCTTGAGCGGGAACAGGCCCCCGACGGTGACGATGTCCGCCTCGATCCGGGTGAACGCCTTCCGCGCCTCCAGCCCGCCATGGGCGGCGATGATGTCGTCGAGCAGGGCCATGGTCAGTCCATCGCCAGGACGACGCGGAACCTCGCCTTGCCGGACATCATCCGCGCATAGGCCTCGGCGGCGCGCTCGAGCGGATAGGTCTCGTTCACCGAGGCGACGCCGGTCAGGACGCTGAAGCGCAGGGTCGCGTCGCCGGTGGCGAAATCGCCGGTAGTCGCGCCTTCGAGGTGCCGGTTGCCGAAGATGAGATCGGTATCCTGCACCTGCGTCGGCTGCGCTCCGACGCCGAGGACGATCGTGGTGCCTCGCGGCCTCAACCCCTTGAAGGTCGCGCCGGCATTGCCGCCGGAGGTGGTGATGAGGATCGTCATGGCGCCGCCGAGCTTCTGCAACTCAGCCACCGGATCCTGGGCTTCGCTGTCGATATAGTGGTGAGCGCCGAGCCTGGCCGCCAGCTCCGCCTTGTCCGGGCCGCGGGCGATCGCCGCGACCTCGAATCCCATGTGGCGCGCATATTGGACTGCAAGATGCCCGAGGCCGCCTATGCCGACGACCGCGACGAGGTCGCCGGCCAGGGCCGATGCGTTTCGTAGCGCGCTGAAGGTGGTGAGGCCGGCGCAGAGCAACGGGGCCGCGTCGGCGGAATCGAGCTCGTCCGGAACCGACACGAGACCGCTCGCGGGGGTGATCATCGATTCGGCATAGCCGCCGTCATGGTGGAGGCCGGTGAAGGTGTGGTTCTCGCAGTAAGCGAGATTCCCCTCGCGGCAGAGACGACAATATCCGCAATGGCCGGCGAGAAAGCCGACCCCGACCCTCTGGCCGGTCTCCCAACCTCTCACTCCGAGGCCGATCGCCTCGATCCGGCCGACCGCCTCGTGGCCGGGGACGCGCGGAAAATCGATCGGGTAGACGCCTTCGACGGTAAGGGAATCGCTGTGGCAGACGCCACACGCCTCGACCCGGATGCGGACCTCCCCAAGGCCGGGCTCGCGCACCGGCTTGTCGACGAGTTCGAGACGGCCGGGCGCAGTCGCCTGGACGGCGCGGTAGGTACGTATCGCCTCCGCCGGGATGGCGGTGATCAGGCTAGCCTCGGAAATGTCGCTCGCCATACGCCGGCTCCTTCGCGGTGGAGAGATTGCACTCTCGTCCGATCGAGATGGGGCGGCGAGCGGCGGCTCACCATTCTACGAGCGGTGGCGCGGACCATACTTTGGTATGAGGCTGCTCCGGCCGATTTGGCGGCGCGGCGTATGGGCCCGGGCCCGTAATACCTTGATATGACCGAAGCTTCCGAGCGGACGATTCACTTTCGGCAAGGGCGGGCGCATCTCCGAGGGCACAGGAATTCAGGAGTGCCCAAGATGCGTGCCGTGCTCATCATTCCAACCGCGATCATCGCCCCGCTCGCGCTTTTCTCCGCGTTCCGGATGGTCACCGGAGATCCTTCGAGCGCCGTCTCGCTCGGCCTGCTGATGCTGCTCACCCTGGGAGCGCTGCTTCACGCCAGGCCCGGCCGCGTGCTCGGGAGGATATGATGAAGACGATCGGCAAGCCGAGGCCCCCCAACGCCCGGGCGCTGAGGCTCGGCGCCTTCATCGGTGCAGCTCTCCTGCTCGGCTTGGTCGCCGTCGCGCAGCTGACCGGGATGACGGGCGCCGCGCTCGCCGCGAGCATCGTGGGGCTGCTCTACTTCACGGCCGCCGTGGCGTGGCTCGCGCCGAGCGTCGACAGCCATCGCACCCTGTGCGGATGAACAGCTTCGGCCGCTTCCCGATGTCCCCCGGAAGTGCGCCAGGCGGGCCGGTCTCCTCATCCCCAAGATCGGCCCGCCACCCCGACATGAAGGACCTTGACCATGACCGATTGTCGCTCGCGGACTGAAGCGATTCGTGCGGAATCGGGAGCGGCCGCGCGCCGCCCGGCTTCCATCACCGGCTTCGGCCAGGATGAGGCGCGCGCCTTCTGGCGCGGCATGCGGGACGGTCCCCATTCGCTGCGTGGAGGCCTGCTCGCGAGCTGGCTCGAGGACCTTTTCCGGATCGCCCCAAGGCCGCCCATCGCCGATCCGCGGCTGGAGAGCATCCGCCGGCTGACGGTCGCCTTGCGTCACGGCCTCCGGCGAGAGGGCGCGATCGAATTGGAGCGGGCGCGCGACGAAGGCGTGAGCGAACGGCAGATCGCCGCGATCCTCTTCCGCCTCCGCGCGGCCGGGACGGCAACCCGCGGCGGCCGGGCCGCGTAAGAGGAGGCGGCGGTGGATCCCAACCATGTTTCCGCTTTCGCCGGAGTCCTCGGCGCGGCGGTGGGCGGCCTGACCTCGTTCGGAACGACCTGGATCGCCCAGGAGGCGCAGTTCCGCCAGCAGCAGCGCGAGACCGCCCGCAGGCAGCGCGAGGCCCTGTTCGTCAAGTTCATGAACGAGGCCGGGCGGCTCTATGCGGACGCCCTCAGCCACGAAAAGGACGACATCGCCGATATCGTGCAGCTCTACGCGATCGTCGCCCACCTGCGCATGGTCTCGGGACAGGCGATCGTCGGCGCCGCCGAGCGAGTCGTCCATGCCATCGTCGAGGCCTACCAGGCCCCGAACCGCGCGCTTCACGAGATCGGCGACCTCGCCGGGAGCGAAGGGATGATCGCGTTCCGGGAGCTCGGCCTGGTCTTCCGGGCCGAGCTGGCCGAGTTCGGGCTTCCGTCCTCGACGCCGGCTGACCATCGAAGCGCCCCTATACCAACGTATGGTCGCGCCGACCGGACGTAGGATGGCGAGCCGCGAGCGCAGGCGGCATCTCTTGGGCAACGGCGAGCCACCTTCGCGGACGCCTTCGTCTCGTGCCACCCTCCCGACGGAGAAAGACATGCCTGCCAATGCAAAGCCCGCTGCCGGCCGCAGCCTGCTGTCGCCGACCGACCACACGCTCATCCTGATCGACCATCAGTCGCAGATGGCGTTCGCCACCCATTCGCAGGACATCGTGGCGCTTCGCACGAACACGGCCGTGGTCGCCAATGCGGCGGCGGGGTTCGGCGTGTCGACGATCGTGACCTCGGTGGCCGAGAAGACCTTCTCGGGCCCCGTGTTCGACGAGATCAAGAAAGCCTTTCCCAACAAGGAGATCATCGACCGGACGAGCATGAACGCCTGGGAGGATCCCAACATCATCGACCGGGTCAATGCGATCGGCAAGAAAAGGATCGTCCTCGCCGGCCTGTGGACCTCGGTCTGCATCGTCGACCCGGCTCTCTCCGCGCTCGATCAGGGCTTCGAGGTCTATGTGATCTCCGATGCGAGCGGCGACGTCTCCGCGGAAGCGCATGAGCGCGCCATTCAGCGCATGATCCAGGCCGGCGCCAGGCCGATGACCTCGATCCAGTATCTGCTCGAGCTTCAGCGCGACTGGGCGCGGGGGGAGACCTACGGCCTCACCACCGGCATCGCGAAGGACTTCGGCGGCGGCTACGGCCTCGGAATCATCTACGCGAACCAGATGTTCGGTGCCCAGGAGGGCGCGCACTGATCAGGCCGGCCGGCTCGCGCCGGGCCCGCAGTCAGGCTGAGGAGGCTCGCATGAAGCCCTATCTCATCTCGCTGGGCGCGGGGATTCTCGTGGGCATCGTCTACAGCCTGCTCGGAGTCCGCTCGCCCGCGCCGCCCACCATCGCCCTGATCGGCCTGCTCGGCATCCTGCTCGGCGAGCAGGCGCTGCCGATCGCGAAACGCCTGTTCCGCAGCGAACCGGTGCTCGCCTACGTCAAGACCGACTGCGCCGAGCATGTGTTGGGCCCGCAGGCGCGGGCCAAGCCGCGGGAGGCTTGCCGTGACGCGTGACCTCGTCCTGACCAACGCCCGGATCGCGACCCTCGACCGCTCCAATCCCGAAGCCGAGGCGCTTGCGATCCGCGACGGTCGTTTTCTCGCGGTCGGGAGCGAGGCGGAGGTCCGCCGACGGGCCGCGCCGGACTCGGCCGAGATCGACGCCGGCGGCCGACGGGTCATCCCCGGCCTCATCGACAGCCACACCCATGTCGTCCGCGGCGGCCTCAGCTACAATCTCGAGCTTCGATGGGACGGGGTGCGCTCGCTCGCCGACGCGATGCGCATGCTCAAGGACCAGGCGGCGCGGACTCCGGCGCCGCAATGGGTGCGGGTCGTCGGCGGCTTCACCGCCCACCAGTTCGCCGAGAAGAGGCTCCCGACCCTCGACGAGATCAACCGGGCCGCGCCGGACACGCCCGTCTTCATTCTCCACCTCTACGATCGCGCTTTGCTCAACGGCGCGGCTCTGCGGGCGGTCGGCTATACCAAGGAGACGCCCGATCCGGTCGGCGGCGAGATCGTCCGCGACCGGCACGGCAACCCCACCGGCCTGCTCCTCGCCAACCCGAATGCGGGCATCCTCTACGGCACTCTCGCCAAGGGGCCGAAGCTGCCGTTCGACTATCAGCGCAACTCGACGCTCCACTTCATGCGCGAGCTCAACCGGCTCGGGGTGACCAGCGTCATCGACGCCGGCGGCGGCGCCCAGGCCTATCCGGACGATTATGCGGTGGTCGAGGACCTCCATCGCAGCGGCGAGCTGACCCTCCGATTCGCGGTCAACATCTTCACCCAGAAGCCCGGCGACGAGCTTGCCGACTTCACCCAGGTGTTCGACAAGCTTCGCCCGGGGCAGGGAGACGATTTCTACCGGCCCAACGGGGCGGGCGAGATGCTGGTCTACAGCGCCGCCGACTTCGAGGACTTCCGCGTCTTGCGGCCGGAGATGCCCGCCAGGATGGAAGGCGATCTCGAACCCGTGGTCCGGCTCCTCGCCGAAGGCCGCTGGCCGTGGCGGCTTCACGCCACCTACAACGAGACCATCACGCGCGCCCTCGACGTCTTCGAGAAGGTGAACAGCGACGTCCCGTTCGACGGCCTCCACTGGCTCATCGACCATGCCGAGACGATCGACGAACGCAACATCGACCGGATCGCCGCCTTGGGCGGGGGCATCGCGATCCAGCACCGGATGGCCTATCAGGGCGAATATTTCGTCGAGCGCTACGGCGAGCGCGCCGCCGAGACGACTCCGCCGGTCAGGCGGATGCTCGAGGCGGGCGTGCCGGTCGGGGCGGGCACCGACGCCACAAGGGTCGCGAGCTACAATCCCTGGGTCAGCCTCTCCTGGCTGGTCACCGGCAAGACGGTAAGCGGCCTGCGTCTCTATCCCGGGGCCAACCGCCTCGATCGCGAGACCGCGCTCCGCCTCTGGACCGAGTCGAACAGCTGGTTCTCGACCGAGACGGGAAGGAAGGGACAGATCAAGGCCGGCCAGCTGGCCGATCTCGCCGTCCTGTCGTCGGACTATTTTTCGGTGCCGGAGGACGATATCAAGAACCTCACTTCGGTCCTGACCATCCTCGGCGGCAAGGCGGTCCATGGCGACGCGGAGTTCCGCGGCCAGGCGCCGCCGCCGCCCCCGCCCATGCCCGACTGGTCGCCGGTCCGGCATCACGGAGGCTATCGGAATGAGCCGGTCGCGGCGCCCGCGGTCGCGGACTACGGTTGCGCGAGCGCCTGTTCCGTCCACGGCCACGCCCACGCCCACGCCGGCGCCTGGGCCTCTCGAGTCCCGGCGTCCAACACGAAGGCCTTCTGGGGTGCGCTCGGCTGCTCCTGCTGGGCCTTCTGATGACCCGCTCCACCGCGCCCGCCTTCGTCTCGAACACCCTTGCGTCTCCCACGGTGAGCGTGGCGGCGCGTCTGGCGCTGGCATCCCCTTTCGCGATCAGCGGTGTCCTCAAGCTGCTCGATTTCGGCGGCGCCACCGCCGAGGTGCGAGGTCTCGGCCTCGCCAGCCCGGCCTTCGTCGCCGGTGCCGTCGTGGCGACCCAGATCCTCGGCTCGATGCTTTTCCTCAGCCGCCGCTTCCGCTGGCTCGGCGCCGGACTCCTTTCCGGCTTTACCGTCTTCGCGACTTTGCTCGCCCACGCCTTCTGGCAATCCGAGGGCGTCGAGCGCGCCCATCAGGTGGCGACCTTCCTCGAACATGGGGCGATCGTCGGGGGGCTGGTCCTCGCCGCGCATCTCGCCGAGAGGCCATGATGTGGACATGCGGCGTCTCCTGATCGCCGCCGCCTCGGTCTCGATCTCCGTCGGCGCGGCGGCACAGCAGGCGCAGCCTCCGGAGCTTTCGACCCGCCGCTACGACGAGGACTGGTCCTATCTGCGCGACGCGGCGGCACGCACGGGCGCCTGGTGGGAGCCGATCAAATACCAGGCGCTCGGCGAGGATGCCTATGTCGGCGCGGGACTCGAGGTCCGGATCCGCCGCGAGCGGGTCCGCGGCGACGTCTGGGGCTCGGCGGACGCCCCGGACGACGATCGCCTTTTCCTTCGCGCCCTGCCCTATGTCGATCTCCACGTCGGCGCGCTGCGTCTCTTCACCCAGCTCGCCGCAGCCCAGGCGATCGGAGTCGATCCTGCCCCGGGGCCGCCCGACCAGACCGGCCTCGACCTGCTTCAGGGGTTCGCCGAAGCGCGGCTGCCGCTTCGGCGCGGCGGCAGCGTGACCTTGCGGGCCGGGCGGCAGCTGGTCGGCTATGGCAGCGAGCGTCTCGTCGGGCTGCGCTACGGGGCGAACGTGCCTCTGCCCTTCGACGGGGCGGCGGCGATGGTCCGGACCGGAAACTGGCGCCTCGACGCCTTCTACTTGCGGCCGGTGCGGACGGGGCCGGGAAGCTTCAACGATTCCTCCTCGGCAGCCCGTCGGCTGTGGGGCGCCTACGCCACCCTAAGGCGACCGCTCGGCCTGCCGGGCGGGATCGACGTCTATTATCTCGGCTATTCGAATGCCCGATCGGCCTTCGACCAGGGCGGAGGCCGGGAGCGGCGCCATACTTTGGGCGCGCGGCTCTCCGGCGAGCGGCGGGGCTGGTCGTGGAACTGGGAAGGCATGTACCAATTCGGCCGCTTTGCCGGCGCCGACATCGCGGCCTGGTCGCTCGCGACCGAGACGGCCTACCGCCTCGACGGCCTGCCCCTTCACCCGCGGCTTAGGCTTCGGGCCGACATCGCCAGCGGCGACCGCGACAAGGACAAGCCCGCGCTCCAGACTTTCAACGCCATGTTCCCCAAGGCGAAATATTTCGGCGAGCTGTCTCTGGTCGGCCCCTACAATCTGATGAACCTCAATCCCGACCTCGGCCTCGATCTCGGTCGAGGGGTCGCTCTGGGGCTGTCGGGCAACTTCTACTGGCGCCAGAGCCGCGACGACGGGGTCTACGACGTCCCGGGCCACCTCGTCCGCGCCTCGGGCAACTCACGCGCGAGATATGTCGGTACGCAGCTCGAGCTCGTCCTCGATTGGCAGGTCGACGCTCATCTCGAGCTGCTCGCATCCTGCTCGAGGATGAGCGCCGGCCGCTTCATCCGCGAAACCGGGACGGACGAGGCGATCGCGCTGGTCGGGCTTGAAGCCACCTGGCGGTTTTGAGGGACGGCCCACGATCGACCTCCCTCATCCGCGCGAACGATTCATCCCGCTTCCGCCGGAACGTCGCGTGCGAGGGCGATCGTCGGGATCAACGTCCCGGCCGCGGCCACCAGCAAGGGGAGGGCGGTCCCGACGGCGAGCACGAGCAGGGCGCCGGCAAAGGCTCCCACCATGATTGCGGAGATGGAGAGGAAGCGTCGGCCGAGATTGGGTCCGTCGCCGCCCGCCCATCGCGAGTCGGCGGCCACCCCGGTGATGGTCACCGTCAGCACGGTCGTGGTCAGATCGGGGATCTTGAGCTGGCGCACGGTCGCATTGCGAAGCCCCATGGCGGCGCCGGTCAGCCCGATCATGGCGATGAGGGAGGCCTCCGACCTTCCCGCAACCAGGCCCGTCGTGGCGGCGCCGGCGAGGAGGGCCGCCTCGACGCTGGCGACGACAAGCAGCCACTTCCTCCGGCGCTGCCCTATCGCCCGGAAAAGCCGGCCTCCGGCGGCGGCGCCGGCGAGGAAGGCGAGGAGAGCCGCGGTGCAGTAATGCCAGCTGAACCCCGGCGCCCCCGCGACGGCGAAGCCGAGGAACACGATATTGCCCGTCATGTTCGCCGTGAACACCCGGCCGAGACCGAGCACGCTGACCGCGTCGACCAGCCCCGTCGTCGCGGAGATGAGCACGAGCAGCGGAACCATCCCGTCGCGGCGGGTCGCTCTGCCTTGGGTCATGCGGAAAGGGTCCTCGCTCCGCGTCCGCACCGGAAATAGGACCGCGCCCGTCGCAGGGACAATCATCCGAAGGTGCTAGGCGGTCTCGACGTGGGAACCGTCCGCCTTTGTTAAGTCCTCCCGTGCCTTTGCAGGGAGGGGACCGGGCGGAGCCTGGTGGCGGAACCTTGCCGACTTCGAAGAACCCCTCCACCGCGCTTCCGGCGGTTCCCCTCCCCCGAAAAATGCGGGGGAGGAACGAGGAGGGAATGACCCCGACCCAGGCCGACCGCCGTTCCGGCTTAGCCGGATCATACCTTGATATGGCCGGCCCTTCCGCAGGGACAATTCAAACGCCTCCTCCCAAGGCGCACCTGTGGCATGAACCTCAGGGAGGCCCGACATGCGCGGCTTGCTCATTCTTTCCTTCGTCGCGATGCTCGCCGCGGCTTTCTTCTCGGCGGTCCGGTCGGCGACCGGCGACGCGCTGAGCGCGGCCCTCGTCGAGCTGATGCTGTTCATCACCCTGGCCGGGTCCTTCTCCCGCCTCGAGGGCGGGGCGCACCCCGCGGGCCGGCCATGAGCCCGGTCGCCGACCCCCATGCCGTCGTCGTCGAGGATACCGGCGAGGGCGCCTACCAGGTCGAGGTGCGCGCCGACGGAATCCGCTTCCTCGCCGACGAGCCGGCCGCTTCGGGCGGCCTCGGCAGCGGCCCCGCGCCCTACCAGCTGCTCGGCGCGGCGTTGGGCGCCTGCACCGTCATCACCCTCAAGCTTTATGCCGAGCGCAAGGGGATGGCCCTCGATCGCGTACGGGCGACGGTCCGCCACGAGCGGGATCCCCGGACCCGCGCCGAAACCTTCCACCGCGAGATCCGCCTCGGCGGCGACCTCAGCGACTCCGAGCGGGCGAAGCTGATGGAGATCGCCGAGCGCTGCCCGGTCCACAACACGCTCAGCACGGGCGCGAAGATCGAGACGCTGGCGGCCGACGACCGTACCCAGGCGGCGATCCTGGCGCTTCAGGCGGCGTGACGGCCATGGTCGCCGTGCCCTTCGACGGCAATGCGGTGACGGCGATCGCCGACGCGCTGAACCGTCTGCTCGCCGACGGCTTCGCCCTCTATCTGAAGACGAAGAACTTCCACTGGCACATGACCGGGCCGCATTTCCGCGACTATCACCTCCTGCTCGACGAGCAGGCGGCCCAGATCCTCGCGACGACCGATCCGCTCGCCGAGCGGGTCCGCAAGCTCGGCGCGACGACGCTTCGCTCGATCGGCGAGATCGGCCGCTTGCAGCGCATCGCCGACAACGACGTCGAGCAAGTGCCCGCAGCGGCGATGCTCGCCGAGCTCCGCGACGACAACCGCGTCCTTGCCGCCGAGATGCGCCTGGCCCACGAAGCCTGCGCGGCCCGGGGCGATGTCGCCTCGACCAGCCTTTTGGAGCAATGGATCGACGAAGCCGAACGCCGCGCCTGGTTTCTCGCCGCCGCGGCGGACTAGCGCGGCGATTCGCCCACTCGGGAGCCTCTCGTGCAGATAGCGGTGCTGACATTCGACGGCTTCAACGAGATCGACTCGTTCGTCGCGTTCACGATCCTGAACCGTCTGAAGCCGAAAGGTTGGCGGGCCTTCATCACCTCGCCGACCGCGGAGATCGCCTCGATGAACGGAGTGGTCGTCCGGCGCCAGCGACCGCTCGAATTCGTCGCCGAGGCGGACGCGGTGCTGATCGGAAGCGGGACCAGGACCTTGGAAATGTCCGCCGACCCGGAATTGCTCTCGCGCCTGACGCTCGATTCCGCGCGCCAGCTGATCGGCGCGCAATGTTCCGGAACCCTCCTCCTGGCGAAGCTCGGCCTGATCGGCGACGTGCCGGCCTGCACGGATCTGAGGACCAGGCCCTGGGTGATCGAAGCCGGCGTGGAGGTCCTGGACGCGCCCTTCGTCGCGAACGGCAATGTCGCCACGGCGGGCGGCTGCCTCGCCTCGCAATATCTCGCGGCCTGGACGATCGCCCGCCTCGCCAGCCGCAACGATGCCGAGGAGGCCCTGCGCACCGTCGCGCCCGTCGGCGAGATCGACGCCTTCGTCGAACGCGCGCTCGCCACGGTGTCGCCCTTCCTGCCGCCGGGAGGCTGGTGACCCCTACGGGACTCGAACCCGTGTTTTCGCCGTGAGAGGGCGACGTCCTAGACCGCTAGACGAAGGGGCCTTCGTGCGGGAAGGCGCGCATATCGGGGGAGCGGGCTTTCCTGTCAAGCGCGCCACGGCGGGGCGGGCGCGGCCCCCTGAAGGTTCGGGCGCCCAGGAGCAAAGGGGTGGAAGCCGGGTCGAGGTCCCGATCCTTGCGACGGCGCCCGTTCCCGGCCCCGGCCGAAGCGCGCGGCGCTTCAACCTCGGGCGATCAGGCTCTAGGGACGGTCCATGTGCAACGATTATCGGATGCGGGTCGAGCTCGGCATGATCCGCGAGGAATTCAGCCAGCTGCGGATCCCGCTCCGCTTCCCCGAGGGCATGCCCAATCTCGAGCCGCGGGACGACGTCCGGATCACCGACCGGGCGCCGATCGTGCGCTGGCAGGAGGAGGGGGCGGAGCTCGTCCAGCGGCGCTGGAGCTGGCCCGGCGCGGGCGGCAAGCCGGTCTACAATTTCCGCTCGGACGGCCGCGAATTCGGCTCCGGCCGCTGCCTGATCGTCACCGACGGCTTCTACGAGTTCACCGCCCCGCCGGCGCCGCGGCCGGACAAGCGCAAGGACAAGTGGCTCTTCACCCTGGCCGGGGAGCCGTGGTTCTGCATCGCCGGGCTGTGGCGCTCGGCGCCCGACGTGGGCGAGGCCTTCACCATGCTGACGACGCCGCCGGGACCGGACGTCGCCCCCTTCCACAACCGCCAGGTGGCGGTGCTGACCCGCGACAAATGGGCGGACTGGCTGAGCGGCGCCCGTCCCGCCCCCGAGCTGATCGGCATGTGCCCGGGCGGAACCCTCAAGGTCGAGCGCGCCGGCTAGCCGGCCACCTCGCCGCCGCACGCGCCGCGGGCGGTTGACGCCCGGCGCCTATGGGTGGAGTTAAGCGCCTGTGAAAAATCTCTTTCCCCACAGCGCCACGACGGGCGACGTGACGGTGCGGGTCTCCGTCTCCTTCCTGCCCGAGCAGTCCGAGCCGGCGCGGGGACGCTGGTTCTGGGCCTATCACGTGCGGATCGAGAATGGCGGCGCGCGCAGCGTCCAGCTCGTCTCGCGGGAATGGCGGATCAGCGACGGCCGCGGCGGCCGCCACGACGTCAAGGGCGAAGGCGTGGTCGGCGAGCAGCCGATCATCGAGCCGGGCGGATCGTTCGACTATGTCTCGGGTTGTCCGCTGACCACCCCCACCGGATCGATGGAGGGCCTCTACAGGATGGTCGGAGAGGACGGCCGCACCTTCGACGCGGAGATCCCCCGCTTTCCGCTGATCGCGCCCGCGGTCGCGACCTGAATGGAGATGACGATGCGTGCGCTTCCCCTGTTGCTCCTGATCGTCGCGGGACCGGCCGCCGCGGCGCCCGCGCGGCCGGCGCCCGCCGCGCCGACCGCCCCCCCGCCCGGGTCGCGGGCGATGACCTGCCCGGTCGGCGGCGCGAGCTTCCAATATCCGGTCCCCGCCCGTCCCGGCCCGACGGTGGGGGAGAGGCCCGACGGCAAGCCCTACGGCCCGGCCCTGCCCCTGCCGCTGCCCGAATGCCCCGACAACGGGCTGGTGATGTACAAGGATTATACGCCGGACGAAGCGGCCAAGCTCGCGCCGCTGGTCGGCTCGGAGGCCTATCAGGCGCTCCGCAAGGAGGATGTCTCCTACTACCGCGCCTATTGGCTGATGAAGCGGATGGGGCTGGGTCCGGAGGATTATCTCTGGGTGCTCCTCCAGGCGAGCTGGCAGGCGGACGACCGGCCCGAGCTGCGCAAGCGCTACCTTGCCGAGCTGGCCGAGGAATCGGGGCGGGCGACGGCGCGGCCGGCGGACCTGAACTGGATCGGCATGGAGGGCCGCGCCGTCAACGCGCTGCGCGAGCTCGGCCGCTTCGACGAGGCGGCGGCGCGGATCGAGAAGGTGCCGCTCAAGAGCCTCGACGTCGCCGCGCCCGCCGCCGAGGATCGCGGCGCAGCGGCGCAGCAGGCGCGGGTGAAGCGCGCCTGGCTGCATTATTTCCAGCAGATGCAGACGGTGCTCGCCCGAAAGGATTCGTCGCTCGAGCCGTTCGAGCTGCTGCCGCGCGCCGTCGCCTACGGGCGCTGCCTCGACGCCGCCGCGGCGCTGCAGCCGGTCCAGAAGGCGTTTTGCGACGCCGAGCAGGGGGGCATCGAGCAGTTCCGAATCGTCCGCGCCAAGGAAGCGCAGGAGCTCGAGGCGCTGCGCCGGTCGCGCGAGGAGAGCGGCCGCTGAAGCGGTTCAACCGTCGGCGAGAAAAGCGAGCAGCCGGCTCGTCGCCGCGACCATCCGCCCTTCGTCGAGCCGCGCCGCCGGGTCGTTCCAGCCGATCGAGGCCGCGAGCCAGGTGCCGTCCTTGCGGCGCAGGAGGAAGCTGAGGTTGAGCACGCCGCCCTCCGACCCGCCCTTGTAGCCGACATAGTCGTAGCCGCGCCCGAGGTCGGGCAGGCCGGGGTTGATGGCGAGGAGGGCGAGCGCGGTCGCGTCGCCGCTGCGGCGCAGCCAGTCGAGGGTGCGGACGACGTCGGCGGTCGAGGCGAACCACTCGACGCTGTCGATCGAGGCCGGCGGACCGGCGAACAGCTTCGGGTCGACGCTCTCCAGGCTTCGCCCCCCTATCTCGGCGAGAAGAGCGCGGCGCCCCGCCTCTCCGGCCGCCGCCCATCGCCCCCGCAACGCCGGATCGCCCGCCTTGAGGAGGAAGGCCTCGCGGGTGGAGAGGAAGGGGCGGAGCCGCCCGGGCGCGCGGACGCCGAGCCGGGGCAGCAGGGCCTCCACCTTCTCGCGTCCGACCAGCGCCAGCAGGGTGTCGGCCGCGCTGTTGTCGCTCTGCGAGATCATCAGGGCGGCGAGGCTGTGGAGGGTGAGCGGAGAGCCGCTGGGCCAGGACTGGAGGAAGCCGGAGGGCAGGGACCGCCGCGTCAGCGGCACGACGTCGGTCCAGCGGCGCTCGCCCGTCTTCACTTCGCGGACCAGCTCGGCGAGGATGAAGAGCTTGAAGGTCGAGCCGACGGCGAGCGGCCGGTCCGGCGCGCGTGCGGCCAGCGCCTCCGGCTCGCCCCGCCCCAGCCGGGCCGCGAACACCGACACCTCTCCGGGGAGGCCGGCGAGCGCGCCGAGAGCCTCGTCGAGCCCCTCCGCCTTGGCCTGGGCGGCGCCGAGCAGGACGAGGAGGGCCAGCAGGAGGCGCAGGACGCCCATGCGCCCGGGACCGGCGGCGCGGACCCGGCGGCTCACTCGGGCGCGGCGAGCCCGTCGCCGGCAAGGTCGAGATACTCGACCCGCGCCTTGGGCGTGCGCTGCTGCATGTGGCTTCCCGTCTCGGGCCCGTAGCCGGCCGTGTAGGTGTATCGCTCGACCCGGTAGGAATCGAGCGCATTGCCGTTGCCCGGCGTATAGAGGCGGCCCTGGATCGACTGGAGCAGGGGCCCCGCCCAGGAGGTGTCGCCGTCGTGCCGGAGCACCTTGAGCTCCCCGACCTTCCCCTCGCGGGTCACCCAGAAGCCGACGTCGATCCACTTGTCGTCGAAATTGCCGGCGACGCGCCGGGTCTCGGAGAAGGAGCCGCTCGTCGCCAGCCGGGTGACGTGGGAGCCGATCTCCATCGTGTAGCCCGCATTGGTGACGTTGGTCTCGGGGTCCAGCTCCCGCACCGTCATCTCGAAGGGCGGCGCATAGATGAGGACGGGCCGGTTGATCTTGAGGCCGGAAAGCTCCCGCATCAGCAGCGCGGCCTGCTCCTTGTCGCCGGAGGCGCGGGCGACGTTGATGAGGGCGAGCCGCGCCTCGAGCACCGCCGCGCGCATCGCCGGATCCTGCGAGCGGGCGATCTCGCGGATGAGCGGGGCCCGCGCATAAGGCGGGTAGTGGTTGAGGATCGAGCGCAGCTCCGCCATTGCGGCGATGTCCGGCCTGCCCTGCTGGCGGGCGTCCTTCGCGAGCTCGGCATAGGCGTTGCGCGCCGCCTCGTGGCCGCGCAGCCGGCCCATCGCCGCGGCGACCTCCATCCGCGCGCCGAAGAGGCGGTAATCGTCGGGCGGCAGGCCGGCCTTGAGCGCGCGCAGCATCGACAGCGTCGACGTGAAATAATCCCGGTCGAGGCCGAGATGCGCCGCCACCTTGCCGTTGGCGCGATAGAGGTCGGACACCGGGACGGGATAGCGCTTCGCCTGTTTCTTGTTGCGATCGAGCGAGCGGAGCAGCGTCGTTCGCGCCTCGTGGTAGAGGCCGCCTTCGAGCTGACTCTCGGCATAAGCGAGGCTGGCGTCCACGTCCTCGTCGGTCGGGCAGCGGCGGGCGATGCAGGCGCGCAGCGCCGCCCCGGTCTCCTCCATCCGCTCGCCCCTGACGACGATGGCCGGGGCAGGAGCCTCGGCCCGGGCCGGAGCGGGAGGCGGCGGAGCGGCGGCCGGCGCCGACGCCGGCGCGAGCATGGCGGCGAGGACAAGCAGCTTCATCGCGGACTCCTCTGTTCCAGCGCCGGGGATTGTCCGCCCCGGCGGTCCGAAAGTCGAGTCCCGCCGCGCGCCCGCGCTCAGGCGTCGATCGCCTCCTCGTCCACTTCGGCGGCGCGGCTCTGGATGAACTGGAAGCGGTGCTCGGGATTGCGGCCCATCAGCCGGTCGACGAGGTCGCGGACGCCGCGCTGCTCCTGATATTCCGCCGGCAGGGTGACGCGGATCAGCGAGCGCGTCTTGGGATCCATCGTCGTCTCCCTGAGCTGCCCCGGATTCATCTCGCCGAGGCCCTTGAATCGGCTGATCTCCACCTTCTTGCCCTTGAACGTCGTCGCCTCCAGCGCGCCGCGATGGACGTCGTCGCGCGCATAGGCGACGGTTCCGCCCGCCGACAGGCGGTAGAGCGGCGGCTGGGCGAGGTAGAGGGCGCCCTGCTCGACCAGCCGCGGCATCTCGCTGAAGAAGAAGGTCATCAGCAAGGTCGCGATATGGGCGCCGTCGACGTCGGCGTCGGTCATGATGATGATCCGGTCGTAGCGCAGCTGCGACGGGTCGCACCGCTCCTTCGTGCCGCAGCCGAGGGCCTGGATCAGGTCGGCGATCTCCTGGTTGCCGCGGATCTTGTCCGCGCTCGCGGAGGCGACGTTGAGGATCTTGCCGCGGATCGGCAGGATGGCCTGGGTCTTGCGGTCGCGCGCCTGCTTGGCCGATCCGCCGGCGCTGTCGCCTTCGACGATGAACAATTCGGTGCCGGCCGGGTCGTCGTTGGCGCAGTCGGTCAGCTTGCCGGGAAGGCGCAGCTTGCGGCCGCTGGTGGCGGTCTTGCGCTTGATCTCGCGTTCCGCGCGGCGCTTCAGCCGCTCGTCCATGCGGTCGAGGACGAAGCCCAGCAAGGCGCGGCCGCGCTCCATGTTGTCGGTCAGGAAGTGGTCGAAATGGTCGCGCACCGCCGCTTCAACCAGCCTTGCGGCGTCGGGGCTGGTGAGGCGGTCCTTGGTCTGGCTCTGAAATTGCGGGTCGCGAATGAACACCGAGAGCATGATCTCGGCGCCGCCGACCACGTCCTCGGCCTGGACGTCCTTCACCTTCTTCTGGCCGACCAGCTCTCCGAAGGCGCGCAGGCCCCGAGTCAGCGCCGCCCTGATCCCCTGTTCATGGGTTCCGCCGTCCGGCGTCGGGATGGTGTTGCAATAATAAGAGGAGCCGCCCTCGGTCCACAAAGGCCAGGCCGCCGCCCACTCGACCATGCCCTGGCCGCCGGGGAAGTCCTGGCGCCCCTTGAAGAACTCGCTCGTCGCGCAGGCGCGGTCGGCGATCTGCTCCTTGAGGTGATCGGCGAGGCCGCCGGGGAATTGGAAGGCCGCCTCCGGCGGCGTCTGGTCGGAGATCAGCGCGGGATCGCACTTCCAGCGTATCTCCACGCCGGCGAACAGATAGGCCTTCGAGCGGGCGAGGCGGTAGAGCCTTGCCGGCTTGAACATCGCCTCCGCCCCGAAAATCTCGGTGTCGGGCACGAAGCTCACCGAGGTGCCGCGCCGGTTCGGCGTCGGCCCGAGCTTCTCGAGCGGCGAGGTCGGCTCGCCGCGCGCGAAGCTCTGGCGGTAGAGCTCCTTGTTGCGCGCCACCTCGACGACCGTCTCGACCGAGAGGGCGTTGACGACGCTGACGCCGACGCCGTGAAGGCCGCCGGAGGTGGCATAGGCCTTGTTCGAGAACTTGCCTCCGGAATGCAGCTTGGTGAGGATCACCTCGAGCGCGTGCTTGCCGGGATATTTGGGGTGCTCGTCGATCGGCATGCCGCGGCCGTTGTCGGTGATGGTGAGCCGGTTTCCCTTCTCGAGCACCACCTCGATTCGGGTGGCGTAGCCGGCCACCGCCTCGTCCATCGCATTGTCGAGCACCTCGGCGGCGAGGTGGTGGAGCGCGCGCTCGTCGATTCCGCCGATATACATTCCCGGCCGCCGCCGCACCGGCTCCAGCCCCTCGAGGACTTCGATCGAGGTGGCGTCATATTCGGCGGAGGATGCGGCGGTGGACGCGAACAGGTCTGACATGGCCAAGCTATAGGCGGGCGCGAGTCCCGATGCCAAGGCTCGGGGGGGTTACGGCGGCGGCCCGCTCTTTGGGGGTCGGGGGCCGCCGCCGGCCGACAGGACCAGAAATTCTGCCGGCGCCGTTCAGGCCCGGCCCTGATGCACGCCGCGTCGGGAATAAAAAATACCGTTTAACTACGGTAGGTTCAGCCCTCCCAATTCGGCTGCGGAAGCACTAACTAAGATTAATCCCCCGCAGTTGAACGGCGTTTGGTGCTGCCCTTTCTCATTCATATTGTCGACGACGACCCGCAAGCGCGTGCTGCGATTAGCTATTTGCTTGCCAACCACGGTTTCGCCACCGAAATCTATTCGGGCGGCGAGGAGTTCTTGAGGCAGGCGCGGCTGGACCGAGGCTGCGTGCTCCTCGATATGGACATGCCCGGAATGGGCGGGCACGCGGTGCAGCGGGAGCTCGGACGCCGAGATATCGTGCTGCCGGTGATCGCCACCGGCCATTCCGGCGACCTCGCCGGCGCCGTCGAGGCGATGAAGCTCGGCGCCGTGGAATATCTCCAGAAGCCTCTGGAGGAGCAGAGCCTCGTCGCCGCCGTCGAGCGCGCGATCGGGGAAATGAGGCGCAGCGACGAGCGCCGCAATGCCGCGAAGGCGGCCGCGGTCCGTCTCCAGACGCTGTCGCGCCGCGAACGGCAGGTCTTGCAGGGCCTGGTCGGCGGCCTGTCGAACAAGGCGATCGCCCGGATCCTCGAGCTCAGCCCGCGGACCGTCGAGATGCACCGCGCCAACATGATGGCGGCGCTCCGGCTCACCAGCCTCCCTGACGCTCTGCGGCTGGCGATCGACGGCGGCCTGGCGCCGCTCGGCCAGGTCGAGCCGAAACGGACGGAGCGCGGCCGGGGCGCGCCGCCGCCGTCCCCGCGGCGCCAAGCCCAAGGCGAGGTCGGCGGACGCGACGAGCGGCTGCGGCTGGTGCTGGAGGCATCGAGCGACGGCGCCTGGGACTGGGATCTCCGCACCGGCCAGATCCGCCTGTCGAGCGGCCTCATCGACCGGCTCGGCTATGTCCCCGAGGCCGTACCCGATCGCCTCGAAAGCTACGAAGGCCTGCTCCACCCCGCCGATCGCGGCACCTTCCGCCGGACCCTGGAGGCGCATCTCGGCGGGGAGACGGAGACCTATGCGTGCACCTATCGCATCCGCACGCGAAGCGGCGACTGGCTGTGGACGGACGTGCGCGGGCGGGTGGTGGAGCGGGACCCGGCGAGCGGCGCGCCCCTTCGCATGATCGGGACGGCCAACGACATCACGCGCCAGCGCGAGGACGAGGAGAGGGCGCGGGAGAGCTTCGCCCTCCTCTCGCTGGTCCAGACCAGCGTCGGCGCCGGGATCTGGCACCTCGACGTCGAGACTCGGCGGCTCCACCTGTGCGCGCGCAGCCGGGCGATGCACGAGCTGCCCGAGGAGGGCGACCTCGACCTCGACCGATGGGTGGCGAGGGTCGAGCCGGAGGACCTGCCGGGCGCGCTCGAGGCGCTGGAGCGGGCCATCGCCACCGGCGGCCGCTACGAAGCGGAATATCGGGTCCGGCGGCCGAGCGGCGGCACGATCTGGATAAAGGGCGTCGGACAGGCGGTGACCGGGGAGGGCGGCCAGCACCGGATCGTCGGCCTCAACCAGGACGTCACCGCAGTCCGCGCCGGCGGCTCCGCTCCCTCGCGCTAGGGCAGGCTGGGTTCAGCGCGAACCGTCACCGGCACGACGGGAAGGGTGCCTCCCGATTCCTCGGTTCCCTAGAGGCTGAACAACCCCCCGGCGGATTTCGGGGAATCGCCGTGAACGCGATCGAGATAGGCAGCGGCGAGCTCGTAATGCGCCTGGACGGCGCGGCGATGCCGCGCCTGCTGCGCCAGCGCAACCTCGGCTTCCGCCCGCTGCTGGTAATATAGCGCTTCTTCGTCAGACATTTACGCTCACAAACCCTGGCCGTTGGACATGCGGTAAAAAACCGTTTCGGCCCAGGCGGCGTTCCGAAGAATCGCCTTGATCCACGTTAGTTCAGGCGGCGGAACATTCGCCGACAGCCTAGCGGATGCGCGGCCCGCCGAACGGAAGGGGCGGCGGCGGGCGGCGGTCGCGCCGCGGTATCTGCGCCTGGTAGGCGACTCCGCAATGCTCGACGCAATAGGGAAAGCCGGGATTGGCCTGCTCGCCGCAGAAGTGGAAGTCGGGCTCGCCGGGATGGCCGACCGGCCACTTGCAGATCTTCTCGTTGAGGTCGAGCAGGCTCGTCTTGTCGGCGATCTCCGGGCTCGGCTTGGCCGGGACGAGGCGGCGCGGCGGCGCCGGCGGGATCGGCGACTGCTGCTCGCCGGGCGCCTGGCGGACGAATCCGCCGGGGCCGATCGAGCGGATCTGCGGCTGGGGGGCCTGCGGGGCGGGCGCAGCCTGGGCCGCCGCCGGGGCCGAGGCGGCTTCCACCGGCATCGGCGCGGCCGCCGCTTCCTCCCAAGGCGCGGGCTCCTCCGGCTGGGCGGGCGCCGGGGCGGGAGCGTGGACCTCGTCCTCGGTCTCGTTCGGCTTGACCGGCGACGGGCGCGACTGCAGCCCGAGCCGATGCGCCTTGCCGATGACGGCGTTGCGCGACACGCCGCCAAGCTCGTCGGCGATCTGGCTCGCGGTCATGCCCTGCGTCCAAAGGCCCTTCAGCCGCTCGATCCGTTCGTCAGTCCAGGACATTCGTCTTCCTTCACGGCTTGCCGCCCACTGCGTCTGCCTCTAGCGACGGCGCGATGAGCGACCAAGCCTCAAGCTGGGTGAGATCCGAACCGGGCGTTCCAACCATAAGGAACGTCAATTGGGGCGGCCTCCGGACCCTTTATGTGAAGGAGGTGAGGCGTTTCTTCAAGGTCCAGCTGCAGACCGTCTGGGCCCCCGCCATCACCACCCTGCTGTTCCTCGTCATCTTCACGGTGGCGCTCGGCCGCAGCGGCCGCTCCGTGCTCGGCGTGCCGTTCGCCGACTTCATCGCGCCGGGCCTCATCGTCATGGGGATGCTCCAGAACGCCTTCGCCAATGCCAGCTTCTCGCTGCTGGTCGGCAAGATCCAGGGCAATATCGTCGACTATCTGATGCCGCCGCTCTCCACCGGCGAGCTGATCGCCGCTCTGGTGGGGGCCTCGGTCACCCGCGCCGTGCTGGTCGGCTGCGCCGTCTGGCTGGCGATGCTGCTCTGGCCGGGCGTCCACGTCATGCCCCGCCACCTCGCCGCGGTCGCCTGGTTCGGCGTGATGGGCGCGGCGATGCTCGGCTTCTTCGGCCTCATCACCTCGATCTGGGCGGAGAAGTTCGACCACGCGGCCGCCGTGACCAACTTCGTCGTCGCGCCGCTCTCGCTCCTCTCCGGCACCTTCTATTCGATCCACAACCTCGCCCCCGCCTTCCAGGCGGTCAGCCACGCCAACCCCTTCTTCTACGTCATCTCGGGCTTCCGCTACGGCTTCCTCGGCGTGGCGGATTCCCCGGTCGCGTTCGGTGCCGGGCTGCTGCTCGCCATCAACCTGACGCTCGGCGCGATCTGCTACGCGCTCCTGCGCCGCGGCTGGAAGCTGAAGAGCTGAAGTTCGTTCAGCCAATCGCCCGCGAACCTGAACAGATCCTGCCGAAGGCGTTCAGCACCCGACCATCGCGGCGCGCCTAGACCGGCATCGTCAACTCGCGTTCCAAGGAGAAAGACGATGCGTAAGATCCTGATTTCCGCCCTGATGATCGGCGCCACCGCGATCAGCGCGGCCCCGGCCTCGGCCCAGTATCGCGGCGGCGACCGCGGCGCCTATGGCGGCGGCTACCGCAGCGACGACGGCATCGACCGCCAGATCCGCCAGATCGAGCAGCGCATCCGCCAGGCGATGCAGAACCGCACCATCACCCGCCGCGAGGCCGACCGGCTGCTCCGCCAGGCCGACCAGATCGACCGGCTGGAGGACCGCTACAGCCGCAACGGGCTGAACGCGCGCGAGCTGCAGGACCTGCGCATGCGCGTCCAGAACCTGCGCCAGCAGCTCCGCTTCGAGCGACAGGACGGCCGACGCTGGTAACGAGCCCGACGGGGCGGGCGCCGTGTTGACGCGCCGCCCGCCCCATCACTAGAGGAAGGCGGCCCCGCCAAGGGCCGCCTTTCTCCTGTCCGGTCCTCATGGAGCCCGTCATGGCCATCACGCCGCTCATGCCCGTCTATCCGCGCTCGCCGGTGCGGCCGGTGCGAGGGGAGGGGGTCTATCTCTACGGCGAGGGCGGCGAGAAATATCTCGATTTCGCCAGCGGCATCGCGGTCAACCTGCTCGGGCACGGCCACCCGCACCTCACCAAGGCGATCCAGGACCAGGCGGCGACCCTCGTCCACGTCTCCAACCTCTACGGCTCGCCGCAGGGCGAGGCCTTCGCCCGCCGGCTTGTGGAGAACAGCTTCGCCGACACCGTCTTCTTCACCAACAGCGGCGCCGAGGCGGTCGAGTGCGCGATCAAGACGGCGCGGCGCTACCATCACCATCACGGCCGGCCCGAGAAGAACGTGCTGATCACCTTCGGCAACGCCTTCCACGGCCGGACAATGGCGACGATCAGCGCCACCGACCAGCCCAAGCTCCGCGACGGCTTCGCGCCGCTCCTGCCGGGCTTCACCGTCGTTCCCTTCGACGATCTCGCCGCGGCCGAGGCGGCGGTGGACGAGCATAGCGCCGGCTTCCTCGTCGAGCCGGTCCAGGGGGAGGGTGGAATCCGCCCGGCAAGCGCCGCGTTCATGCAGGGCCTGAGGCGGATCTGCGACGAGAGGGACCTCATGCTCGTGCTCGACGAGGTCCAGTGCGGAGTCGCCCGGACCGGGCGGCTCTACGCCTATGAGCATTACGACATCGAGCCGGACATCCTCGCCTCCGCCAAGGGCATTGGCGGCGGCTTCCCGATGGGCGCGTGCCTGGCCACCGAGAAGGCCGCGGCCGGCATGGTGATCGGCACCCACGGCTCGACCTACGGCGGCAACCCGCTGGCCATGGCGGCCGGCCAGGCGGTGTTCGACGTCATCCTCGCGCCCGGCTTCCTCGATCACGTCACCCGGATGGGCGAGCGGCTGCGCGGCGCGCTGGAGCAGATGATCCCCAATCACGACCATCTGTTCGAGAGCGTGCGGGGTCTCGGCCTGATGCTGGGCGTGAAGATGAAGACCGACAGCCGCGCCTTCGTCACCTATCTGCGCGAGCACGGCCTTCTCACCGTCGCCGCCGGCGACAACGTCATGCGAGTCCTCCCCCCCCTGATCCTCGAGGAGGCGCACGTGGCCGAGTTCATCGAGCGCCTCTCCGACGCCGCCCGCCGCTACGAGGTGCCGCAAGCGGCCTGACGGAAGCGCGCCGCAAGGGGTGGCTCCTAGCGCCCGTCGTCCCTTGCCCGCCTCGCGACGGCGGGAACCTTGAACCGCTTCCACGCCTTAGCCACATCGCGGCCATGAATTCTTCCCCATCACCCGCGGCGGCGGTGGCCGCCAATCTCGACGAGGCGATCGGCTTCACCCTTCCGCGGCGCAACGCGCGCGGGCGCGTGGTGCGGCTCGGGCCGCTGCTCGACCACATCCTCTCGGCCCACGATTATCCGGCGCCGATCGCCCGCATCCTCTCCGAGGCGCTGGTCCTCTCCGCGCTGCTCGGCTCGCTTCTCAAGGAGGAGGAGGGCCAGCTCACCATCCAGGCGCAGACCGAGAGCGGCATCATCGATCTCCTCGTGGTCGACTACAAAGCGGGCGAGCTGAGGGGCTATGTCCGCTTCGACAAGGCGCGGCTGGCGGCGCTCCCCAGCCATCGCGACCTCTTCGCGCTGTTCGGCAAGGGCTATCTCGCCATCACCTTCGACCATCCCGTCGCCGAGGAGCGCTACCAGGGCATCGTCCCGCTCGAGGGCAGCTCGCTGGCGGAGGCCGCGCAGAGCTATTTCGTCCAGTCCGAGCAGCTGCCGAGCGTCGTCCGCCTCGCCGTGAACGACACCGGCCACATTGCGGGCGGCATCCTCGTCCAGCATCTGCCCGAGGGGGAGGAGGGCCGCGACCGCATTCACACCCGCCTCGACGATCCCGAGTGGGAGCATGTCCAGGTCCTCGCCGAGACGATCAAGGGCCACGAGCTGACCGACAGCGGGCTCCCGCTGGAAAGCCTGTTGTGGCGACTCTTCCACGAGGAGGAGGTGCGGGTGCTGCGCGCCCAGCCCTTGGCGAAGGGATGCCGCTGCAACGCCGACTATATCCGCTCCGTCATCGCCCGATTCCCCGCCGAGGAGCGCGCCGAGATGGTCGACGAGAGGGGCCTGATCAGCGTCGACTGCGAATTCTGCTCGCGGGTCTTCCCCATCGCGCTCTCCGCCTTCGACGACTGAGCCGCAAGCCCCGCGGGGCCCTTCGGCGCGGCTCCGACTCGGGTTTCCTGGACCTTCGCGCCCGTTAAGCCTCTGTTTACCCTGATCCAGGTAAGGATGGTCCCGTGCCGCAAGTGGGCACGCTTTCCTCCCTAGAAGGCTTTACAGCCTCAACTGGGCCGTCCCTCGGGGCGGCCCGTTTCTTTTGGCCTCCCGACCGAGCGTTGCGGCGTGGACGACGGCGACCGTTTCTGGCTGGGCGCTAAATGATTGGCACGGTTGAAGAAACGCCCGGGTTGTGCGAAAGCGGGGGTGCCAGCCGCGGATGGGCGCCGCAGCCAAAGGCATTGCGTTTAGCAGATGGAAGCGTGCGCGCCCGAGGGCGCGGCGCCGGGGAGCGGCATGACCAACATTATCGGCACCAGCGGGTACGACACGCTGAACGGCACGAGCGGCGACGATCATATCGAGGGTCTCGGCGCCGGCGACACGATCAGCGGCGGCGACGGCTCGGACGAGATCTTCGGCGGCGAGGACAACGACGTCCTGCGCGGCGACGGCGGCGACGACTTCCTCTACGGCGGCGCCGGCTACGACTATATCCTCGACGGGCTCGGCAACGATTATGCCGAAGGCGGCGAGGGCGGCGATTCCTTCTCCTCCTACAACGGCAACGACACGCTCGACGGCGGCGCCGGCGACGACCGCTTCTCCATCGAGCGGCTGAACACCGGCGAGACGGTCCACCTCATCGGAGGCACCGGCAGCGACAGCTTCTCCGCGCTGATCACCGGCACCGGCAGCCTCTTCATCGACGCCGGCGAGGGCGACGACCGGATCGAGCTGCGCGGCACGGACGGCGTCTACGCGCTCTCGCTCGGTTCGGGCTCGGACCTGCTGACGATCAACGGCTATGCCTCGTTCAACCGCAATCTCGCCATCACCGTCGCCGATTTCGAGACGGGCGCGTCGGGCGACCGGCTCGACCTCAGCAGCATCCTCTCCGCGGCGCTGACCGGATGGGACAGCGAGCAGAGCCCGTTCGCCACCGGCCACCTCCGGCTCGTCCAGAGCGGCACCGACGCGGTGCTGCAGATCGACACGAACGGCGGCGGCAACGGCTTCTTCAACCTGATCACGTTCAGCAACAGCAGCGCCGCCGCCTTCACCTACCAGAATCTCGACGGTTTCCCGGCCGACGGCACGATCCCGGCGGGCCAGACGCTGACGGGAACGGAGGACGTCGACAGCCTGGTCGGTGCCGCCGGCGACGACACGATCGACGGCCTCGGCAGCAGGGACCAGATCTGGGGCGGCGCCGGCGACGACGTGCTCAACGGCGGCGAGGGCGACGACGACCTGTTCGGCGAATGGGGCGCCGACTCGATCGACGGCGGCGCGGGCCGCGACTATATCGACACCGGCAGCGGCCGCTACGACGACGTCGTCCACGGCGGCGACGACGGCGACTTCATCAACAACAATGGCGGCGGCAACGCGACCCTCTACGGCGACGCGGGCGACGATTATATCGGCATCCAGCGCAGCTTCGCCACTCCCGACACCGTGACGGCGAACGGCGGCGCGGGCAACGACACGCTCTCCGTCTTCGCCTACGGCAACCACCTCTTCCTGCTCGACGGCGGCACCGGCGACGACCTGGTGCGGATCGGCTGGCTGCAGGGGACGGCGGACGTGACGCTGGGCGACGGCGCCGACCGGATCCTCTTCGACGACACGCAGAAGGTCCTGCTCAACTACGGCTCGCTGATCGTCAGGGATTTCCAGACCGGGGCGGGCGGCGACAGGCTCGACTTCGACGCCTGGCTCACCGACGTGCTCACCGGCTGGGACCAGCAGAGCAATCCGTTCGGCACCGGCCATGTCCGGCTCGTCCAGAGCGGTAGCGACACGCTCCTCCAGGTCGACCGCGACGGGCCTGGGACGGCCGCCGCCTTCCGCACCATCGTCACTTTCAAGGGCACGGACGCGGCGAGCTTCGTGCAGGAGAATCTGGACGGCTTCCCCGCCGATGGATCGCCGCCGGCGGGGGTGACCCTGATCGGCACCACGGCCAGCGAGACTCTGACCGGCACGGCCGGCGCGGACCGGATCGAAGGGCGCGGCGGCAACGACACGTTGCGCGGCGAGGCCGGCAACGACATCCTGATCGGCGGCCCGGAGAACGACACGATCTACGGCGGCTCGGGCAACGACACGATCGACGGCGGCAACGGCGGCGGCATCCTCGACGGCGAGGCCGGCGACGACGTGATCACCGCCGGCAGCGGGGCCGACTTCATCAGCCTGGGCAATGGCGCGGACATCGCCCATGCCGGCGACGGCGCCGACTTCATCAGCCTCTACGGCTATCCGGGCGGCCTCAAGATATCGAGCGCGTTCGGCGAGGGCGGGGCGGATTCCTTCAGCATCCGGTCCTATTATGCCGCCGACTTCCGCGCCGACGGCGGCAGCGGCAACGACAATTTCGACGTCGGCGCGGTCACCGGGGCGACCACCCTGACCCTCGGTGCGGGGAGCGACCGCATCACCTTCGCGAGCGACCGCTTCAACACCGTCTCACCCGGAACCTTGGCGGTGACCGACTTCGCCGCCGGCGCGGGCGGCGACCTGATCGACCTGCCCACCTCGCTGGGCGCCTTGGTGACCGGCTGGACGTCGAGCGACAATCCCTTCCTGACCGGCCACCTGAGGCTGGTGCAGAGCGGTGCCGACACGATCCTCGAGATCGATCGCAACGGCGGCGGCGATTCGTTCGTGCCGCTCGTCACCCTGCAGGGGCTGAGCGCCAGCACGCTGAGCGCCGCCAATCTCGGCTTCGTGCCGACCTTCGTCTACGGCACCGCCGGCAACGACGTGCTGGACGGCGCCGACGCCCCCGCCGACGGCGCGGGCGCCGACGTGTTGAAGGGCGGTGCCGGGAACGACGTCTATGTGGTCGGCGCCGGCGACACGGTGGTCGAGCTTGCGGGTGAGGGCATTGACGAGGTCCGCACCGCGCTGGGCAGCAAGACGGATTATGCGCAGCTCTACGTTCTTCCGGACAATGTCGAGAACCTGACCGGCACCTCGGCTTCGGCGCAGGGGGTTCGTGGCAACGGGCTCGACAATGTCGTGACGATGGGCGGCGGCAACGACCTCATCGTGCTCGACGACGGCGGCAACGACCGTGCGAGCGGCGGCGGCGGCAACGACTTCATCTATTACGGCGCG
>JAFANP010000026.1 GCA_019232625.1 Alphaproteobacteria bacterium
CAACACCGAAGCCGAGGGCAACGCGCCCGAAGCCGATGAATCCAAGGAGGGCTGAGCCGTGAAGGTGAAGGTCCAGAAACTCGACGGCAAGGCCGCCGGCGATATCGAGCTCAACGATGCCGTGTTCGGCGTCGAGCCGCGCGCCGACATCCTCCATCGCGTCGTCACCTGGCAGCTCGAGAACCGCCGCGGTACGGCCCGTCCGACCCGCGAGCGTTCCGATGTCGCCCGTACCGGCAAGAAGTGGGGTCGCCAGAAGGGCGGCGGCACGGCTCGCCACGGCGATCGCCGCGCCCCGATCTTCATCGGCGGCGGCAAGGCGCACGGCCCCCGCGTCCGCGACTTCAACCCGTCGCTGAACAAGAAGGTGCGCACGCTCGGCCTCCGGATGGCGCTCTCTTCGAAGGCGCGCGAGGGCAACCTCATCGTCGTCGAGAATCTCGACGTCGCCGAGGCGAAGACCAAGGCGGTCCGCGAGCAGCTGGCCGGCCTCGGCCTCGGCCGCAACGCGCTGGTCATCGACGGCGAGGCGCTCTCCGTCGGCTTCGCCCGCGCCTCGGCCAATCTCGGACAGATCGATCTCCTCCCGGCGGTCGGCGCCAACGTCTACGACATCTTGAACCACGAGACGCTGGTCCTGACCCGCGCCGCGGTCGAGCAGCTGGAGTCGCGTTTCAATGGCTAAGGCAGCGAAGAAGCAGGCGCAGGTCGACATCAACCATTACGACGTCGTCCTCGCCCCGCACATCACCGAGAAGTCGACCCTCGTCTCCGAGCAGAACGCGGTCGTCTTCAAGGTCGCCAAGGACGCCACCAAGCCGCAGATCAAGGCGGCGGTGGAGGCTCTGTTCGGCGTCAGCGTGACGGGCGTCAACACGCTCAACCAGAAGGGCAAGACCAAGCGCTGGAAGGGCCGTCCCTATCAGCGCTCGGACCTCAAGAAGGCGATCGTGACGCTGGCCGAAGGCCAGACCATCGACGTCACCACCGGCATTTGAGGCTAGGGCATCATGGCACTCAAGACCTATAACCCGACGACCTCGTCGCAGCGCGGCCTGATCCTCGTCGACAAGTCGTCGCTGTGGAAGGGCAAGCCCGTCAAGGCGCTGACCGAAGGCAAGCGCAAGACCGGCGGCCGCAACAACAAGGGCCACGTCACCTCGCGCGGCATCGCCGGCGGCCACAAGCAGCGTTACCGCTACATCGACTTCAAGCGTCGCAAGTGGGACCAGCCGGCCACCGTCGAGCGGCTGGAATACGATCCCAACCGCACCGCCTTCATCGCGCTGGTGAAGTATGAGGACGGCGAGCTCGCCTACATCCTCGCCCCGCAGCGCCTCGCCCCGGGCGACAGCGTCGTCGCCGGCCGCAAGGTCGACGTGAAGCCGGGCAACGCGATGGAGCTGGGCTCGATCCCGGTCGGGACGATCGTCCACAACGTCGAGATGAAGCCGGGCAAGGGCGGCCAGATCGCCCGCTCGGCCGGCACCTACGTCCAGGTCGTCGGCCGCGACCGCGGCATGGTCATCGTCAGGCTCAATTCAGGCGAGCAGCGCTATATCCGCTCGGACTGCATGGCGACGATCGGTGCGGTGTCGAACCCCGACAACCAGAACCAGAATTTCGCCAAGGCAGGCCGCAGCCGCTGGATGGGCAAGCGCCCGCTGACCCGCGGCGTCGCCAAGAACCCGGTCGACCACCCGCACGGCGGCGGCGAAGGCCGGACCTCCGGCGGCCGCCACCCGGTCACCCCGTGGGGCAAGCCGACCAAGGGCGCCCGCACCCGCAACAACAAGGCCACGGACAAGATGATCATCCGGTCCCGCCACGCGAAGAAGAAGAGGTAACAATGGCCCGCTCCGTCTGGAAAGGTCCGTTCGTCGAGCTTTCGCTCCTGAAGAAGGCGGAAGCTGCGCAGGAGGCCGGTGGCCGCGCCCCGATCAAGACCTGGTCGCGTCGCTCCACCATCCTGCCGCAGTTCGTCGGGCTCACGTTCAACGTCTACAACGGCAAGAAATTCATCCCCGTGTCCGTCAACGAGGACATGGTCGGCATGAAGCTCGGCGAGTTCGCGCCCACCCGCTACTTCCCGGGCCACGCCGCCGACAAGAAGGGCAAGAGGTAAGCCATGGGTAAAGAGGCATCCCCCCGCAAGGTCGCCGACAATGAGGCGCTGGCGGTCGGCACCCAGATTCGCGGCTCGGCCCAGAAGCTGAACCTCGTCGCCCAGCTCATCCGCGGCAAGAAGGCCGAGGACGCGCTGAACATCCTCTCCTTCTCCCCGAAGGCGATGGCGGTCGACGTGCGCAAGGTGCTCGCCTCGGCGATCGCCAATGCCGAGAACAACCACAATCTCGACGTCGACAGCCTGGTCGTCGCCGAGGCGTCGGTCGGCAAGAGCCTCAGCATGAAGCGGTTCACGCCGCGCGCCCGCGGCCGCTCGAGCCGGATCATCAAGCCGTTCAGCCGCGTCCGCATCGTCGTGCGCGAAGCCAGCCAGGAAGCTTAAAGCATGGGTCAGAAAACCTCCCCGATCGGCCTCCGGCTGCAGATCAACCGCACCTGGGACAGCCGCTGGTTCGCCGAGGGCGCCGATTACGGCCGCCTGCTCCTCGAGGATCTCAAGATCCGCAACTTCATCCTGAAGACGATCCCCCAGGCGGCGATCTCCAAGGTGGTGATCGAGCGCCCGGCCAAATTGTGCCGCGTCTCCATCTATGCCGCGCGCCCCGGCGTGATCATCGGCAAGAAGGGCGCCGATATCGAGAAGCTGAGGAAGCAGCTCGGCGCGATGACCTCGTCCGACGTCAGCCTCAACATCGTCGAGATCAGGAAGCCGGAGATCGACTCCAAGCTCGTCGCCCAGGGCGTCGCCGACCAGCTCGAGCGCCGCATCGCCTTCCGCCGCGCGATGAAGCGGGCGGTGCAGTCGGCCCTGCGCCTCGGCGCCGAGGGCATCCGCATCACCTGCTCGGGCCGCCTCGGCGGCGCCGAGATCGCCCGCACCGAATGGTATCGCGAGGGCCGGGTGCCGCTGCACACGCTGCGCGCCAACGTCGATTATGCCGAGGCGACCGCCCACACCGCCTACGGCGTGTGCGGAGTCAAGGTGTGGATCTTCAAGGGCGAGATCCTCGGCCACGACCCGCTCGCCCAGGACCGGCTGATGATGGACGCCCAGACGTCCGGCGTCCGCCCCGCCCGCTGATTTAGGAACTAAAAGATGCTGCAACCCAAACGCACCAAGTTCCGCAAGGCCTTCAAGGGCCGCATCCACGGCGACGCCAAGGGGGGCACGGCGCTGAACTTCGGCGCCTATGGCCTCAAGGCCATGGAGCCGGAGCGGATCACCGCCCGCCAGATCGAGGCCGCCCGCCGCGCCATCACCCGCCACATCAAGCGGCAGGGACGCCTTTGGATCCGCATCTTCCCGGACGTGCCGGTCTCCTCCAAGCCCGCCGAGGTCCGAATGGGCTCGGGCAAGGGCTCGCCGGAATTCTGGGTGGCGCGGGTCAAGCCGGGCCGCGTGCTGTTCGAGCTGGACGGAGTCCCCGGCCACATCGCCAAGACGGCTTTCGAGCGCGCCGCCGAGAAGCTGCCGATCAAGACCAAGGTCATCGCCCGGCTGGGCGAGTCCCTGCTCGAGGACGCATAAGACATGGCTACCGACGATCTCAAGACCCGCACCGACGACCAGCTCTCCGAGCAGCTGGGCGAGCTGAAGCGCGAGCAGTTCAACCTGCGCTTCCAGGCGGCGACCAACCAGCTCGAGAAGCCGTCGCGGGTCCGCGAGGTGCGCCGCACCATCGCCCGCATCAAGACGCTGCAGTCGGAGCGCGCCCGCAGCGCTCAGGCCAAGGCATAAGGAGTTAGACGGAATGCCGAAGCGCGTTCTCACCGGCCGGATCGTGTCGGACAAGACCGAGAAGACCGTCGTGGTCCTCGTCGAGCGGCGGGTGAAGCACCCGCTCTACGGCAAGATCATCAAGCGGTCGAAGAAGTATCACGCCCATGACGAGGGCAACGAATATCGCGAGGGCGAGACCGTGCGCATCGAGGAGACGGCGCCGATCTCGAAGCTCAAGACCTGGCGGGTCGTCGACCGGGTCGACACCCACGCCACCCCGGCCAAGGCGGACGTGGCGTAACGCAATTTCGTCATGCCGGACTTGATCCGGCATCCACCTTCCCTTCGGCCCGGAAGAAGGAGGTGGACCCCGGATCAAGTCGGGGGTGACGGTTCAGGGTAGTTGAAGCTGATCGCCGGGCACGTCCCGGTTGAAGTGAAGAAGGAATTGGATCGATGATCCAGATGCAGTCCAATCTCGACGTCGCCGACAATAGCGGCGCGAAGCGCGTCCAGTGCATCAAGGTGCTGGGCGGCTCCAAGCGGCGCTTCGCCGGCGTCGGCGACATCATCGTCGTCTCGGTGAAGGAGGCCGCGCCGCGCGGCCGCGTCAAGAAGGGCGACGTCCACAAGGCCGTCATCGTCCGCACCGCCAAGGACATCCACCGTCCCGACGGGTCGACCATCCGCTTCGATTCGAACGCGGCGGTGCTGGTCAACAACAACCAGGAGCCGATCGGCACCCGTATCTTCGGCCCGGTCGTCCGCGAGCTGCGCGCGAAGAAGCATATGAAGATCATCAGCCTCGCGCCGGAGGTGCTGTAAGCCATGTCCGCATCGAAGATTAAGAAAGGCGACCGCGTCGTGGTCCTGTCCGGCAAGGACAAGGGCAAGCACGGCGAAGTGACGAAGGCCATGCCCAAGGACGGCAAGGTGATCGTCGCCGGCGTCAACGTCATCACGCGGCACCGCAAGCCGAGCCAGGCCAACCCGCAGGGCGGGCTGGAGCGCTCGGAGGCGCCGCTCCACGTGTCGAAGGTCGCGGTCGAGGATCCGAAGACGGGCAAGCCCACGCGCGTCCGCTTCGAGACCCGCGACGGCAAGAAGGTCCGGGTCGCGGCCCGCTCCGGGGAGCTGATCAATGGCTGAGTCCAGATATATTCCGCGCCTCAAGCGCGACTATGACGAGCGTATCGTCGCGGCGATGACCGAGAAGTTCGGCTACAAGAACCGGCTCGAGGTCCCCAAGATCGAGAAGATCGTCATCAACATGGGCGTCGGCGAGGCGACCCAGGACAAGAAGAAGGTCGAGACGGCCGCCGCCGAGATGGAGCTGATCGCCGGCCAGAAGCCGGTCATCACCAAGGCGAAGAAGTCGATCGCGCAGTTCAAGCTGCGCGAGGGCATGCCGATCGGCGTCAAGGTCACCCTGCGCCGCGAGCGGATGTACGAGTTCCTCGACCGGCTCGTGACGGTGGCGCTGCCGCGCGTCCGCGACTTCCGCGGCCTCAACCCCAAGTCGTTCGACGGCCGGGGCAATTACGCGATGGGTCTCAAGGAGCAGATCGTGTTCCCGGAGATCAACTATGACCGCATCGAGAAGGTGCGCGGCATGGACGTCATCGTCACCACCACTGCGAAGACGGACGACGAGGCGCGCGAGCTGCTGCGCCTCTTCAACTTCCCGTTCCCGCAGGAGGAGCCGCAGCAGAAGGCGGCGTAACCGAAACTGGCCCCTCCCCTTCGGGGGAGGGGTTGGGGTGGGGCCTGTTGTCGAACGGGCCAACCCCACCCCCGGCCCCTCCCCTGAAGGGGAGGGGGGAAAGACAAGGAAAGAGAGCTTAAGTCCCATGGCGAAACTGAGTTCGATCAACAAGAACGAGCGTCGCAAGAAGCTCGTCAAGAAATATGCCGGCAAATATGCCCGGCTGAAGGCGATCGCGGAGGATGAATCGCGCGACGACACCGAGCGGCTGATCGCGCGGCTGAAGCTGGCCGAGATCCCGCGCAACGGCAATCCGACGCGCGTACGCAACCGCTGCGGCCTCACCGGCCGCCCGCGCGCCAACTATCGCAAGTTCGGGCTGTCGCGGATCATGATCCGGGAGCTGGGCAACAAAGGCCTGATCCCCGGTCTCACGAAGTCCAGCTGGTAAGGTATTAAGAGATGCCCTTGACCGATCCTCTGGGTGATATGCTCACCCGCATCCGCAACGGCCAGCAGGCGCGCAAGGACAGCGTGGTCTCCCCCGCGTCCAAGCTGCGCGTGCGCGTCCTCGACGTGCTCCAGCGCGAAGGCTATATCCGCGGCTATGTCGAGGAAGCCCTCGGCAGCCACCCGGGCCTGCGCATCGAGCTCAAATATTTCGAAGGCCGCCCGGCTATCCAGCATCTCTCGCGCGTCTCGAAGCCCGGCCGCCGGGTCTATTCGGGAAGCCAGGAGCTGCCCCGGGTCCGCAACGGCCTCGGCATTACCATCGTCTCGACGCCCAAGGGCGTTCTCTCCGACGCGGAAGCGCGCGAGCAGAATGTCGGCGGCGAGGTGCTGGCGGAGGTATTCTAAGATGAGCCGCATTGGAAAAGTCCCCGTCGCCCTCCCCAGCGGCGTCTCCGCCACGGCGGAAGGATCGGTGCTGTCGGTGAAGGGCCCCAAGGGCACCCTCACCATGCCGATGCTCGACGACATCAGCTACGGCATCGAGGACGGCCGGATCGTCGTCCGTCCGGCCAACGACACCAAGCGGGCGCGCTCCTTCTGGGGCATGCACCGCACCCTGGTGCAGAACCTGGTCACCGGCGTCACCGACGGCTTCACCAAGGTGCTCGAGATCACCGGCGTCGGCTACCGCGCCGCGGCGCAGGGCCGCAATCTCAGGCTCCAGCTCGGCTACAGCCACGACGTCAACATCGCAGTGCCGGAAGGGCTCGAGGTGAAGACCCCGGACCCGACCACGGTCGAGATTTCGGGCAACGACCGCCAGCGCGTCGGTCAGCTCGCCGCCGAGATCCGCCAGTGGCGCAAGCCGGAGCCCTACAAGGGCAAGGGCATCAAGTATCGCGGCGAGTTCATCTTCCGCAAAGAAGGCAAGAAGAAGTAAGCCATGGCCAAACTCACGCTCTTCGAGCGGCGCCGCCAGCGCGTCCGCACCTCGCTCCGCAAGCGCGGCGGCACCCGTCCGCGGCTGTCGATCCACCGCTCCGGGCGGCACATCTACGCCCAGGTCATCGACGATGCGGAAGGGCGCACCGTCGCCTCCGCCTCGACGCTCGACAAGGATCTCAAGGGCAAGGCCGGCGCGACCGTGTCGGGCGCTCAGGAGGTGGGCCGGACGCTCGCCGAGCGCGCCAAGGCGGCCGGCGTCACCCAGGTGGTTTTCGACCGTGGCGGTTTCCTGTTCCACGGCCGCGTGAAGGCTCTCGCCGATGCCGCGCGCGAAGGCGGATTGGAGTTTTAAATGGCTGACGAGAACAACATCGACACCCAGGCGCCCGCGGAAGCCGCGGCGCCCGAGGCGGCCGCCCCCGGCGCTTCGTCGCAGCCCGAGACCGGCGCTCCGGCGCGCGAGGGCCGCGGGCCCCGCGGCGGACGCGGCGGGCGCGGCGGCGGCCAGGGCCGCGGCGGCGATCGCGGCGGCCGGGGCCGGCGCGACGAGCGCGGCCGCGGGCGCGGCGGCGACGACGACGGCGGCGAGGAGCTGATCGAGAAGCTCGTTCACATCAACCGCGTCTCGAAGACGGTGAAGGGCGGCAAGCGCTTCGGCTTCGCGGCTCTGGTCGTGGTGGGCGACGGCAAGGGCCGCGCCGGCTTCGGCCACGGCAAGGCGCGCGAGGTGCCCGAGGCGATCTCCAAGGCGACCGCGGCGGCCAAGAAGGCGATGGTCCGCGTGCCCTTGAAGGAGGGCCGCACCCTCCACCACGACGGGCGGGGCCATTTCGGCGCCGGCCGCGTCACCGTCCGCACGGCGCCCGCCGGCACCGGCATCATCGCCGGCGGCCCGATGCGCGCGGTGTTCGAGAGCCTTGGCGTCGCCGACGTGGTGACCAAGTCGGTCGGCACGTCCAACCCCTACAACATGATCCGCGCCACGTTCGACGCGCTGGGCGACCAGACCTCGCCCAAGTCCGTCGCCCAGCGGCGCGGCAAGAAGATCGCCGACCTGCTCGGCCGCGGCGGCTCGCAGAGCGCCGAGGCGGACGCCGCGGCGGTGACGGAGTAAGCGTCATGGCGACGATCAGGATCACCCAGACGGGCTCGCCCATCCGCCGCACGCCGGACCAGCGCAAGACGCTGATCGGCCTCGGCCTCAACAAGATGCACCGCACCGTGGAGCTCACCGACACCCCCGAGGTGCGCGGCATGATCCGCAAGGTGCAGCATATGGTGAACGTGGAGGGGTAAGGATTCCCCTCTCCCCTTCAGGGGAGAGGGCTAGGGAGAGGGGGAGTCCGGACGCCCCACTGGCGTTTCGCGATTTCCCCTCTCCTTCGCCGCCCTTCGGCGGCTCTTCCTCTCCCCTGAAGGGGAGAGGGGCGCGACAACAGCGAAAGCGAGTGCAAGGACATGAAACTCAACGATCTTCGGGACAATAAGGGCGCCCGCCAGTCCCGCGTGCGGGTCGGCCGCGGCATCGGCTCGGGCCTCGGCAAGACCGCCGGCCGCGGCCAGAAGGGCGCCAAGGCGCGCTCGGGCGTGTCGGTCGCCGGCTTCGAGGGCGGCCAGATGCCGCTCCACATGCGGCTTCCGAAGCGCGGCTTCAACAACCCGTTCGCCAAGGATTATGCCGAGGTGAACGTCGGCGCCATCCAGAAGCTGGTCGACGCCGGCAAGCTCGCTGCCGACGGTACGCTCGATCACTCCGCGCTCAAGGCCGCCGGCCTCGCCCGCGGCGGCAAGGACGGCGTCCGCCTGCTCGGCAAGGGCAGCCTCTCGGCCAAGCTCGCCTTCCGCGTCGCCGGCGCCTCGGCGGGCGCGCGCCAGGCCGTCGAGGCGGCGGGCGGCTCGATCGAGCTGATCGAGATCGTCCCGGCGTCCGAGAAGGCCGCCGCCAAGAAGAACAGCGTCAAGCAGCGCAAGGCCTGAGGCTGACAAGCCGGAACCAGGGCCTATATACGGCACGTCCCCGCTCATCCTGAGTAGGGACTGAGCTCTGGCGAAGGCCCGTATCGAAGGACCGTCCTTCGATACGCCGCTTCGACTTCGCTCAGCGGCTACTCAGGATGAGCGGGTGCGGGGGGCCAGCCGCTCCCTGGGCGTCTTTTGAGGATCGAACACACATGGCATCCGCAGCCGAACAACTGGCCTCCAACCTCAGCCTGGCGAACTTCGCCAAGGCCACCGACCTCAAGAAGCGCCTGTGGTTCACGCTCGGCGCGCTGATCGTCTTCCGGCTGCTCTCCTTCGTGCCCCTGCCCGGCATCGACCCGCGCTCGCTCGCGACCCTGTTCGACACCACCAAGGGCAGCGTCCTCGACTTCTTCAACACTTTCTCGGGCGGCAGCCTGCAGCGCATGTCGATCATCGCGCTCGGCGTCATGCCCTACATCACCGCCTCGATCGTCGTTCAGCTCGCCACGTCGATGTCGCCGAGCCTCGCCGCGCTCAAGAAGGAGGGCGAGACGGGTCGCAAGAAGATCAACCAATATACGCGCTACGGCACCGTCATCCTCTGCGCGATCCAGGGCTATTTCATCGCCGTCGGCCTCGAAGGCTGGGGCCAGACGACCAGCGGCTCGGCGGTGCTCCATCCCGGCCTCGTCTTCCGCATCACCACGGTCGTCTCGATGATCGGCGGCACCATGTTCCTGATGTGGCTGGGCGAGCAGATCACCAGCCGCGGCATCGGCAACGGCGTCTCGCTCATCATCATGGCGGGCATCGTCTCGCAGCTGCCCAGCACGCTCGCGCAGATGTTCGAGGGCGGCCGCAGCGGCAGCCTGTCGCCGATCATGATCATGGGCGTGCTGGCCATGTCCGCCGGCCTCATCCTCGCCATCTGCTTCATGGAGCGGGCGCAGCGGCGGGTGCTCATCCAATATCCCAAGCGGCAGACGGCGCGGGGCCAGATGCAGTCCGAAAAGTCGCACCTGCCGCTCAAGATCAACACCGCGGGCGTCATCCCGCCGATCTTCGCCTCCTCGCTGCTCCTCATGCCGCTCACCATCGCCCAGTTCGCCGGCAACCGGGTGCAGGGGGAGAGCGCGTGGGGCGACATGCTCATCACCGTCACCACCGCGCTGCGCCACGGCGCGCCGCTGTACATGGCGCTCTACGCGGCGGGGATCATCTTCTTCTGCTTCTTCTACACCGCCGTGGTCTTCAATCCGGAGGAGACGGCCGAGAACCTCAAGAAATATGGCGGCTTCATCCCCGGCATCCGTCCCGGCAAGAAGACCGAGGAGCATCTCGACTACGTGCTCACCCGCGTCACCGTGATCGGCGCCGCCTACCTCACCATCATCTGCCTCGTGCCCGAATTTCTGGTCGCCCAGGCCGGGCTCAACTTCCGTCTCGGCGGCACCAGCCTGCTTATCGTCGTCAACGTCACGATGGACACGGTGACGCAGATACAGAGCCACCTCATCGCCCACCAATATGGGGACCTCATCAAGAAGGCGAAGCTGAAGGGCGGCGGCCGCCGCTGACCCGGTTGGACACGGCTTTGAGGGAGGCCCGGCGAGAGTGAACATCATCCTGCTTGGCCCGCCCGGCGCGGGGAAGGGCACCCAGGCCCAGCACCTCATCGCGGCGCGCGGCCTCGTCCAGCTGTCGACCGGCGACATGCTGCGCGAGGCGATCCGCTCGGCCTCGCCCGTCGGCCTGCGCGCCAAGGCGCTTATGGAGGCCGGCGCGCTGGTCCCCGACGAGGTGGTGAACGAGCTGATCGCCGCCCGCCTCGACGCGGCGCCCGCCGGGGCGGGGGGCGGCTTCATCTTCGACGGCTATCCCCGCACCGAGGCCCAGGCGGTGTCGCTCGACGCCCTGCTCGCCGAGCGGGGCATGAAGCTCGACCATGTCGTCGAGCTCCTCGTCGACGAGGAGGCGCTGGTCGACCGCATCACCGGACGCTTCTCCTGCGCCATGTGCGGCGAGGGCTATCACGACCGCTACAAGCTGCCCAAGGTGGCCGGGCGCTGCGACGTCTGCGCCTCGGCCGAGTTCAAGCGCCGGCCCGACGACAACGAGGCGACGGTGCGCACCCGCATGGCGGAATATCGCGCCAAGACGGCGCCGATCCTGCCTTATTACGAAGCGCGCGGCCTGGTTCGCCGCGTCGACGGCATGGCCCCCATCGCGGAGGTCCAGCGCGCGCTCGACGCGCTCCTCGGCGAGGCCGGCTAGCCGCGCCCCGGAACGGAACGCGGCGGCGACCGGCTGCCTTCCGCGCTCTCGAGTCCCCTGCGGCGCGGATTCCCCCGATGTCGCCGCGCCTCGGCCGCGGCGCGCGCCACTTTCGCCAACATCCGTCCGGCGCGGCTTGACACCCGGCGGTCCAAATCCTATCTGCCCCTCATCCCGATAACCGGTCGTCCGGCGGCGCATCCGTGCGCTCGCCGGCTTTGCCTGTGGCGGGACTCGAAGCGCTGAGATGGGCGGGCCGCCACCCTCCCGTGGAGCAGGAGAAAATCGGTTATGGCACGTATTGCGGGGGTGAACATCCCCACCAACAAGAGGGTGGAGATCGCCCTTACCTACATCCACGGCATCGGCCGCACCAAGGCGAAGGAAATCACCGCCAAGCTCGGCATCGCCGCCGAGCGCCGGGTCCAGGACCTCACCGACCAGGAAGTCCTCCAGATCCGCGAGACGATCGACGGCGACTATACGGTCGAGGGCGACCTCCGCCGCGAAGTCGCGATGAACATCAAGCGGCTGATGGACCTCGCCTCCTATCGCGGCCTGCGCCACCGCAAGGGCCTCCCCGTCCGCGGCCAGCGCACCCACACCAACGCCCGCACCCGCAAGGGCAAGGCCAAGCCGATCGCCGGCAAGAAGAAGTAAACCGTCCGGGGGACGGTTTACTCCGCCGGAGGCGCGCCTCCGCAGGGCACAGGCACAGGACAAGGTAAGGTAAAGACCCATGGCACGCGAACCGCAGCGCCTCAGGAGGCGCGAGCGCAAGAACATCACCGCCGGCGTGGCGCACGTCAACGCCAGCTTCAACAACACGATGATCACCATCACCGACGCGCAGGGCAACGCCATCGCTTGGTCGTCGGCCGGCATGATGGGCTTCAAGGGCTCGCGCAAGTCGACCCCCTATGCCGCCCAGGTCGCCGCCGAGGACGCCGGCAAGAAGGCCGCCGAGCACGGCGTCCGGACCCTCGAGGTGGAAGTGAAGGGCCCCGGCTCGGGCCGCGAGAGCGCTCTCCGCGCCCTCCAGGCGGTCGGCTTCCAGATCACCTCGATCCGCGACGTCACTCCGATCCCGCACAACGGCGTCCGGCCGTCCAAGCGCCGGAGGGTGTAGGAGTTCGACAGCGCGCCGTCGCGCGCTGCCGGTTCTAAATAGCCAAAGCCATCGCCGATGGTTTTGAGATCCTAGAGGAAAACCATGGCCGTCAACGCAAAGAACTGGCAGGAAATGAAGAAGCCCAACGCCCTCGAGAAGCGCGCCGCGGGCGGCGATTCGCGGCGCCGGGCGACCTTCGTCGCCGAGCCGCTGGAGCGGGGCTTCGGCCTCACCCTCGGCAACTCACTGCGCCGAGTCCTCCTCTCCTCGCTTCAGGGCGCCGCGGTCACCTCGATCCGAATCGAGGGCGTGCTCCACGAATTCTCGAGCCTCGCCGGAGTCCGCGAGGACATCACCGACCTCGTCCTCAATGTGAAGCAGATCGCGCTGAGGATGGAGGGCGATCAGCCCAAAAGGCTTCAGCTCTCCGCGACCGGCCCCGGCGAGGTCACCGCCGGCCAGATCGCGACGTCGGGCGACATCGAGGTGATGAACCCGGGCCTGGTCCTGTGCCACCTCGACGAGGGCGCGACCTTGAACGCCGAGTTCACCGCCGAGGCCGGCAAGGGCTATGTCCCCGCCGCCTCCAACCGCCCGGCCGACGCGCCGATCGGGATCATCCCGGTCGACGCGCTCTACAGCCCGGTGCGCCAGGTCAGCTACAAGGTCGAGAACACCCGCGTCGGCCAGGAGCTCGACTACGACAAGCTGACGCTTACCATCGAGACCGACGGCACCGTCACCCCGGACGACGCGCTCGCTTATGCGGCGCGGATCCTCCAGGACCAGCTCCAGCTCTTCGTCCATTTCGACGAGGGCATGACGATGACGAGCGTGCCCACGGGCGGAGTCTCGGCCGTCTCGACCGGCGACACCGACCACGACGCCAACCAGCTCAATCGCTACCTTCTCAAGAAGGTGGACGAGCTGGAGCTCTCCGTGCGCTCGGCCAACTGCCTGAAGAACGACAACATCATCTACATCGGCGACCTCGTCCAGAAGACCGAGGCGGAGATGCTGAGGACCCCGAACTTCGGCCGCAAGAGCCTGAACGAGATCAAGGAAGTGCTCTCGTCCATGGGGCTGCGGCTGGGCATGGACATCCCCGGCTGGCCGCCGGAGAATATCGAGGAAATGGCCAAAAAATTGGAACAGGAGCTGCTCGGCTAAGCCGGCGGCATCGCTTTCCAAAGGGGTCGCTTCGGCGGCCCCTTTTTTTGGCCCTCGATGTTCGAAGGCGGGTACCGCCGGAGATCGGCCGGGTCAGTCGGCAGTGCGGGGCACTGCCGGCCCGGCCGACAGAGGGAGCGCAGCGAAGCTGCGGGACCGACCCGTGACAAAGAAGAGATGGCGAAGAAGCTGGAGCAGGAGCTTCTGGGGTAACGTCGCAAAGTACTACTTTGCGCCGGGCCAGGCCGGAACAAGGAGGGTCGCCGAGAGGCGGCCCTTTTTGTTTGCCATGTCCTGGATGTACGAAGGCGGTGAGAGCGCTGGGCATCGGAGAATGATCCGGACGGACCGGCGTCGAGGGGGCGCCCGGATCATCAGAGGGGCCGCAGCGCAGTTGAAGGCCCGGTTCTTGACAAGGAGAGAGAGCGAAGAAGCTTGGGCACGAGTCTCTGGCCGACAAAAGGGCGCGCGGCGAAGCTGCGGAACCAGCACCTAACGACAAGGAAATGTCGACGAAGCTTGAGCAGGAGCCTCTAGTCTGGGGTTTACGCTAGGCGTAATGTAGCGGGACGGCCCGTATCCGGAGGGCGCGACCTTGTCCGCTTTCTCCTCGCTGTCCAGAGCGGACGCCGGCCCGTCGGAGATTGGCTGGAGAGGCCGGCCGTGCGGGGAACCGCCGCGTGGGGCCGACAGAGCAGCCGCAGCCCAGGAGGACGCGCCTCATCCAGGACGATGGCACAGGCAGCCGCCTCACCCGGACGACGCTACCGTCCGGGAGCGGACTGGCGAATTCCTTACATTGACACCATATGCTCGACATGCGCAGAATTCGGCACGCAACTGGGTGGATTTCGGATGAGTAGGCCTCGAAAGGCAAACGCCCCCGCTTCCGTGGAGGTCGCTCGGGATGTTACGTTTACGAGATTCGTTGCCGATAAAATTATCTTTGCGGAGATCGGGCGTGACCTCGAGGTGTCTTTCCTGCAGTACGGACCCCTTCATACGCGCATAACGGATCAGGGTGACCATGAAGGTGTCGTGGCCAAGAACGTGGTGACCGAAGTGGCTCGAATGCGGACCGATTATCCCACGATGGTCACCGCCATGATGACATTCCTTCGCGAAGGCTTGACCGGCGGTAGGTTAAAGCGAGACGCTGTCATCGACGCCATCGCGGAGTGGGGCGACGAAGCCGCGACGCAAGAGTCACTCGCAAAGGCTCAAGCATGACCATGCGCTTGCAAGACGGTGTGGGGACCCATCGGGGGCTCATCGGGGTCAAGGGAGCGGAGGATGCTAGAGAGTTTCTTGCGGAAGGCATTGTAGCTTCTGCTCTTGGTGACACCGAGTTTCACAGAGCTTTCGTATCTGCTCGCGAAGATGATAAATTTTCTGCTGTCAGCACGAAGGGGCTTTTGAAGTTCAAGAGCTTCAAACCACTCGCACTTAAAACGTTGATCTCGGAGCGGCAACTTCATGACTTTGGTCTCTGTCTAGTCGGGGACGAAGATGTCCAGCGGTGGTTGGTTCCAATTGATGCCGTTGAAGTAACAGAGGGCGCTTATGAGCCTGATTGGCTTCCAAGTCTCAAGAGCCGAGTGGACGAATTAAGAGAGTTGGCGCATGAGGAGGGGCTGCCATTCAGTGAGGAATCCGCTGAGCAGGCTATTGCATTCGTCACGCAGCTACGAGACTATCATCGTCCTAGCGCCTTTCTCATTGGAAACGGCAATGTAAGGCTTCTTTGGGCGAGCTCGCATGGCGAGCAGATCGGCCTTCAATTTCTCGGCAAGTTTGAGGTTCAGTACCTGTTGATGGCAAGACGGGAGAGTCGCCTTGCCACGGTAATGGGAGCTGATCAGATCGACTCGATCATGCGCTACATTCAAGCAGCAGGCTTGGCGCAGCTTTTTAGGCGGTGACTTCAGCAGAAGCCGAGAAGCGACGATTTGTCGCACGGGAGGAAGACGTGACGCGCTACGTAGGAGGGTCACATTTTGATCCCGACACGGGCGAGGTGAACGGAAGTGCATTCGAGCGAACGCCGAAGGACACAGACGGCGTCTCGGTGACGCGCTGCCGATTTTTTTCAGCCGAGGTCGAGAAGGATCACGCTGAGATAAGGCGAATCGTGGGTTCGAGGCTTAAACTCGGAAAGACAGCGGTGTTCGTCGAGCTGAACACCGGAGCTATCCTTGATGCCTTGGCAAGTTTCGAAGAGGATGTCGCTGTAGTTGAGGATCCACTTCCTCGGGATGGGGAGGCGCTACCGAACCCTGCTCATGCTTTGATCATCGGATTTCCCTTTAAGGGCGAAGCAGTGGGATCCCTGAGGTCGGAAGAAGCAGGAGACGCGTTGCGAAAAATCATTCGTCGGAAGTTCCCTGCAGTGGCTTGAGTAAGTTGGGCGATTAAGTGGGTACGAGGGCGGCGTTAGCTCCATGCCTGAACGAAGTTGGTGATCGACTTCACGATGTCACCACGCGCTCAGGGTGGCGCGAACAGTTCGGCCGATCTGGTAACGGGCTTTGCGAACGAACGTGCAGCGAGGTCGCGGCGATCTGGTCGAGCGATCTCTGCACGTTAGCCACGAGCTCAAGGAAGTGTGCAGGGAGGTTTTTCTCTTTATCTCGCTGATGATTGCCGCTTCGGATCGGATCGACTTCATGCGTCGGAGCGGGCTTATGCGTGGGAAGATTGGCTCACGCGACGACGCAAAGCCGCGAACGAAGCGACGCGGTCACGATTGAGCCGTGTGCCGCACGAGGTCATTCGCCGTGCCGACGACCCGCGCAGCCCTCAGCGCTTGAAGCAATGCTCCCGGTGCCACCGCAAATAGCTCGGGTGCGGGCGGTGGGCCGGGTTGGCCGGGGCGGCCGCGCGCCGGGTCTCGTTGACCAGGCCCCACACGCTTGCCGGGTCGTTCACCTGCCGCGAGACCAGAACCTCCAGGTCGTCCGACAGGCCGATGAGGCCGCGGTCGAACATCCAGTGGGCGGTGCGGATCGCCCTCCTGGATCGAATTGCCCCCGGCTCCGCGCCCCCTGCGTCGCTTGACTTGTGGGAATCAGAGAACATAACAGAAACGGATCGGCGGAATCTGGAGGGACGGACCGTGCGCTCGCGAGGCGCGGCGGGGCTGTCCGGTGGAGGACGCCGATGGCGAAGCGAGCAAAGCGAGAGACGGGAGAGACGGGAGCGACGGGAGCGACGGGAGCGGAGGGAGCGAAGGGAGCGACGGGGGCGAGGGGAGCGAGGAAGAGGTGGCGGGGAGTGTTCCTGCGGGCGTTGGCGCGGAGCGGGAACGTGCGGCTGGCCGCGCGGCGGGCGGGCGTGGACAAGACGACGGCTTATGCCCTGCGGCACCGCGACGGGCGCTTCGCCGCCGCGTGGCTGAGGGCGAAGGAGTCGGCACAGGCGCGGGTCGGCGCGGGGGCCGGCGCGGGGGCCGGTGCCGGGGCGGGCGGCGGCGGGGCGCCGGCGGGGCTGGTCGTGCGGGTGTCGAAGAAGGACGGGGCTCAGCTCGTCGCGGCGGGCGAGGGACGCTGGTCGCGCGAGGTCGAGCGGCGGTTCCTCGCCTCGCTCGCGCACAAGGCGACGGTGCGCCGGGCGGCGGCGGACGCCGGCGTCTCGACCACCGCGGCCTACCAGCGCCGCCGGCGCGACCCCGGCCTCGCCCGCCGCTGGGCGGAGGCGAAGGAGCAGGGGATCATGCGCGTCCAGACGCTGCTGATCGAGGCCGCGGAGGCGCGGCTCGACCCGCGGATCGACGCCGACGCCGAGCGGCTTCCGCCGGTGAGCGTCGCCGAGGCGATCGCCATCGTCAGGCTGCAGGGCGGCGGCGGCGGAGGGCGTGGGGGCGGGGGGCGGCCCGCGGGCGGGCCGGGCGACGGGCGGCGCTGGCGGCCGGTCGAGCTGGTGCCGATCGAGACGGCGCGCGAGGACATCCTGCGGCGGATCGACGCGATCCGGGCGCAACGCGCGCGCGACGGCCGCGAGGGAGAGCCCTGGTGAAGGCGTGGCGCGACCTGGTCGGCCTGCTCGCGTCGGCGCCGGCGGAGGAGGCGCGGGCGATCGTCGCGGCGCTGGGCGAGGCGGAGGCGCGCAGCCTCCTCGCCGACTGGGGGGCGTGGCGGCATTCCGGGCAGGGCGCGCCGGACGGCGACTGGCGGGTGTGGGTGATGCTCGCCGGCCGCGGCTTCGGCAAGACCCGCGCCGGGGCGGAGTGGGTGGCGGACTTCGCCCGCGCCCATCCCGGCGCGGCGATCGCCCTCGTCGCCGCGACTCCGCTCGAGGCGCGGCGGGTGATGGTCGAGGGGCGCTCGGGGCTGCTCGCCGTCGCCGGCCGCCGCGAGCCGGTCGCCTGGGAGCCGAGCCTCGGCCGGCTGACCTTCTTCGGCGGCGCCCAGGCCCAGATCTTCTCCGGCGCCCATCCGGACGGGCTGAGGGGGCCGGAGCATCACATCGCCTGGTGCGACGAGCTCGCCAAATGGGAAAGGCCGGCCGAGGCCTGGACCAACCTCCAGCTCGGCCTGAGGTGCGGCGCCCGGCCGCGGACGCTGGTGACGACGACCCCGCGCAGCCTCAAGGCGCTGAGGGCGATACTCGGCGAGGAGGGGGTGGCGGTGAGCGGCGGGCCGTCGCGGGCCAATCCGCACCAGTCTCCGGCCGGGCTGGCGGCGATGGAGCGGATGCTCGGCGCCACCCGCCTGGGGCGGCAGGAGCTTGGCGGCGAGCTGCTCGCCGAGGCGGAAGGGGCGCTGTGGCCGCGCGCCCTGATCGAGCGCTGCCGGGCGGCGGGCGGAGGGCCTCATGTGCGCGTGGTGGTCGGGGTCGACCCGCCGGCGGGCTGCGACGGCGATTCGTGCGGGATCGTCGCCTGCGGGCTCGGCGCGGACGGAATCGGATACGTGCTCGCCGACCTCAGCGCCGGCGGGCTCTCGCCCGAGGGCTGGGCGCGCAAGGTGGCGGCTGCCGCGGAGGCGCTCGGAGCCCACCGGGTGGTGGCCGAGGCGAACAATGGCGGCCGGATGGTGGAAAGCGTGCTTCGCGGCGCGGGCGCGGGGCTGCCGGTGAAGCTCGTCCATGCGAGCGAGGGCAAGACGGCGCGGGCGGAGCCGGTGGCGACCCTGTTCGAGAGCGGCCGGGCGAAGCTGGCGGGCTGCTTCCCAGAGCTCGAGGACGAGATGGCCGGCTTCGCCTATGGCGGCGGCTATGACGGGCCGGGGCGCTCGCCCGACCGGGCCGACGCGATGGTCTGGGCGATGACGGAGCTGATGCTCGGGCCGGCGCAGGCCGAGCCGCGGGTCCGGCGGCTGTGACTCCGCGCGGGGAGGCGGCGCAGGACGCGGGACTCGTCGTCAGAGCCGAACTTGGGGCTTGCGCTCATCGCTTTTGCGTGAATAGATGGGCGGCCCGTCTTCGTCGGCGGGCCGGGGCTTGGTAACCTCGCGGGTGGGTCGCGGCTCGGCGCGGGCCGGATGGCGGGCGTCATGTCCAAGCCGGGGCGGTCCCTCTCCGCCCGGCCAAAAACGTCCGCGCCTGTCACTCGCAGGTTATCAACGTCCGGTTCGCCGCCGGGCGGGTCAGGTGAAGTCGATGAACCCTTTGAGCGTGGTGTCGGCGGTGCGGCGGCGGTTGAGCTCGAAGACGCCGAGGCCGTTGCTGCTTCCGCTCGGGTTGGTGTTGCCCTCGACGGTGCGCAGCGGGCCGGCGAAGGGCTGGCGGACGAAGCCGGCATGGCCGTGGCCGCCGCCGAAATCGAGGATGAAGACGTGGCCGGGCTTGACCAGCGACGGGTCGGCGAGGGCGGCGGCGCGGGTGATGAGGCGGCGCGGCTGCCGGGCCTTCACCCGGTTCCAGGCGTCGAGGCAGCCGGCGGTGGCGGGGAACGGATTGGCGACGCCCTGGTGGACGGCGGCCTCGCGGAAGCACCAGTGGACGAAGGCCATGCACCAGAAATTGCCCGGCGGCGTCCGCACCGAGGCGAGATAGAGGTCGACCATCGGCCCGCGGTTCGAGCCGAGCGGCACCTCCATCACGCCGAGCTGGGTCACCGCCATGCCGAGCGCGGCGACGGCGAGGCTCGAGGCGGTCGGAGCGGTCACCGAGGCGCCGAACAGCGCCCCCCAGGTCAGTGCCCCGACCTCGCCGTCGATCGCCAGCGGCTGGCCGGCGCGATCGACGTTCTGGCTCTGGAAGGTCCGGACGAGCGACTTGAAGCGGGCGTCGAACCGGCCCGGCGGGGAGGTGGAGACATAGCCGCGCGCGGCGAGGCCGGCGGCGATGTGGGCGACGACGGCGGCGTCGCTCTCGCCGACCTTGATGATGCGTCCGGGGAAATCCATGGCTCGGCCCTCCTGAGGCGGTCGCGCGGCCTCACGGCTTGAGGAAGAAGCCGGAGCATTCGGGATGAATGCCGGCGGCGAAGCGGCGGTCGTCGGGGCAGCAATCGAGCCCGTCGCGGCCGACGAAGGTGCCCGGGCGGCAGGCGGCCGGGAGCAGGATCCTCCAGCGCGTGCCGCGGCTGTTGGGGCCGCCGAGGCTCGCCTTGGAATAGAGGCAGTCGAGGGCGCGGCGGCGGCGCGGGTCGGCCTGGCCCGCATTGTAGCGCGCCTCGCCGAGGCGGCGGCAGAGCGCCAGCCGGGAGACGTCGCGGGCTCGGAGGGCGCGGGCCGAGGCGAGGACCGGCGCGCAGCGCGGATCGGCGGCGCCGCCCAGGCAATCGACGCGGCGGTCGTAGCCGGAGGCGCTCACCGTCCGGTCGAGCGCCGCGCACTGCGCCGCAAGCGCCGCCGGAACGTCGCTTCGGCCGCAATTCGCGGCGTAGAAGGCCGGGGTGGCGTCGATCGTCCGTGGCGACGGGCCGCCGCCGCGATAGACGGCGCTCATGCAGGTCTCGTCGCCGTCGCCGAAGCAGATGCGGCAGGCGCGCCCGACGACGCAGGGGCGCGGCGCGGTGCGCGGCGATGCCGGGTCCGAGACGAATTTGCCGCCATTGTCGGCCGGGTTTGCGACGACGTGCGCATCGCAGCCGGCGGGGCAGGAGAGGCCGTCGTCGTAAATGGTGAGCCGCATCACCTGGCCTCCGGCCGGGCCGGCGGTCGTCAGCAGCAAGGCGAGGCCGGCGAGGAGAAGGCGCATGAGGATCGCTCCCGAAAGGTGGAACCGAGCCTTGGCGCTACGCCGTCCGGCGGCCCGCGGATGTGACCGCCGTCACGCCCCCGCGCCCCGGTCGCCGGGCCGGGCGACGGCTTGCGCGGGCTGCGCGGGCGCGGCATTCTTCGCCCGCTGGACGGGGGGAGCGGGCGGATTCAAAGCGAGCGCTGCGATCTGGAGGCCGTCGGCGCCGCGCTCGCCTGCCCGGAGGCGACGGCGGCGCAGATCCTCGGCCAGGGGCGGATCCGCCACTATGCCCCCCACGTCCACATCGTGAGGCGGGGCGACAGGGCCGCGACCGCCTACCTGGTGGTGATCGGACGGGCGCAGGCCCTGCTCTACGGCTTCGACGGCCAGCTCATCCTGCTGCACGAATTCGGCCCGGGCGACCTGTTCGGCGCGCTCGGCGGGCTCGGCGGGGTGGAGGAGGAAGCCGACATCGTCGCCGCCGAGGCGGTGCGCGCCTTCCTGCTCGAGGCGGGCGTGCTGGTCGCGCTGGCCGAGCGCCACGGCGCCATCGGCCTCGCCTTGTCGCGGGTGCTGCTCAAGCGGCTGCGGGCGACGTCGGTCAGGATGTACGAGCGTACCGCCCTGTCGGCGCCGGGGCGGGTCTGCGCCGAGCTCGCCCGGCTCGCCCGCGCCGGCCGCGGCACGATCCGGCCGGCGCCGATCGTCGCCGAGCTCGCGCTGCGCGCCGGCACGACCCGCGAGACGGCGTCGCGGACGGTGAACGGCCTCGAGCGGCGCGGGATCATCCGCCGCGACGCCGACGCCCTCACCGTCGTCGCACCGGGGCGCCTCGAGGGCGAGATATTATAGGCGCGGCTTGACCGCGTAGAGGTCGACGGCGGCGCCGCCGTCGCCGGCGGCGAGCTCGCCGATCAGCTCGGCCTGGAAGGGGGCCGCGCCGGCCGCCGCCAGCGCCGCCGCGAAATCGGCCGTGACGCAGGCTGTGCCGGGAGGCGCGGATGCCGCGGCGGCGGCGGCGAGGGCGGCGGCGTCGCCGGTCAGCCGCGCCTCGCCGGAGAACGGGTCGTCGGCGAGGTCGACCATTCCGTAATGGCCGCCGACGCCGAAGCCCTCGCCCCCCGCCGGCGCGGCGGCGAGCGCCGCCGCCGCCTCGGCCGCGGCGACCGGCTCGGCATAAGCGAGCACGACCTCGCGGCCGGTGAAATAGGGCGGCACGGCGGCGGCCGGCGATCCCCCCAGGCGCGCGGCGAGGGAGGCGAGACGGGCGGGATCGGAAGCCGCCACCGCGAGCAAGGCGAGGCGGCGATGGGGGGCGAGCGGAAGGGCCGGCGGGTCCCCGGGCGGCAGCGCCTCGCGCGGCGCGGTGACGACGCGCCGCCGCACCGCGCCCGCCGCCGGATCGGCGGGCGCCTCGGCCAGCACCAGCAGCTGAAGCGCGACGCTCTGCAGACGGCGCGCGTTCATCGCCGCCGCGCCCATCGCGATCTCGTCGCCGAGCGCGATCATCCGCCGGTCGGGCCGGGTCGCCAGCGGCCGCACCGCGCGCACCGTCGCGGCGGCGGCGAGGAGGCGGTCGAAGCGCCGCCGCCAGCCGCGCCCGAACGGATCGACCGAGACGGCGGCGAAGGCCTCGGCGCCGCCGGGCAGGACGGCGTGCAGCTCGGCGCCGCGCTCGACCAGGGCCTCGGCGATGAGGATGTCCGCGCCGGCGGCGAGCGCGCCGTAGCCGAACCCGACCTTCTCCTCGTCGAGCACGGCGCGGATGCGGTCGTCGACATGGCTGCGGCGGCCGACCCGCGCGTCGAACGACATGTGGCCGCCGAAATGGAGGGAGCTGGGCGGGCGGTGCGCGCCGAGCCAGGCGGAATCGCGGCCCTGCGCGGCGAGGATCAGGGCGAACTGGCGCAGGGTGGAGGCGTGGTCCTCCCAGGCGCGCGGCGCGAGCGCGACCGCCTCGGCCAGGGCCTCGCGCGCATCCGCCTCGCGGCCGAGAAGGAGGAGCGCCTCGGCGCGGGTCGCGGCCCGCCAATAGGGTGTCTCCGGCTCGTCGGGCTCGGCGGCGATCCGGTCGAGCACCTGGGCGGCGAGGATCGCGGCCTCCGCCTCCTCGCCGGCGAGGAGCGAGAGGGTGGCGGCGTTGATCAGCGGATAGGTGGCGGGCCTGAGCCGCGCCGCCCGCTCGTAGGCCGCCGCCGCGTCCCGGTAGAGGGCGGCATGCTTCCCCGGGGCCTGGCCCGCCGCCCGGTCCTTGAGCAGCCGGCCGTGGATGCAGGCGACCTCCGGATCGTGCGAGTCCCTGTCCAGGCCGGCGGCGGTGAACATCCGCCAGGCCCGGTCGACGGCGCCGGCGCGAGCGTTGGCGAGGATCGCGAGCAGCGCGGGGCTCGTCATCTTCGCTACCTCGACCCGCGCGGCGCGGTGTGCATGGTCATCAGCCTAGCCATGAAGTAGAGCCTGCATACAGGACCGCCCGCTCGCTCGCCAGCGGCCGGGCGGACCTCGGAGGGCCGCCCGGCCGGGCCACCCGCCCGCGCACTAGGTGCTCGACCCGCCGGGGAAGCGAATGTCCGGATCGATCATGATCGGAAGGATCCGCGGCGCGTCGTCGTCGACATGGGGCTTCTGGATCAGCTCGACGTTGAAGTTGAAGCCGTGCCGATAATCCTTCGCAGGGGGGTTCGCGGTGAAGAAGATCAGCCGACAGCTCTCGATCGGCGCGGTGTAGATTTTCCCGGCATCGTCCACGTAGGTCAGCCCTCCGTAGAACTGGGCTTCCTCTTCGCGCTTGTGAGTGACGGCGGGAAGGCTTTGGCTGAAGCGCCAGTTGAGCCGCTGATCGAGCTTGAACACGATATAAGCGGGCCCGTCCTCCCCGCGCAGGCCGAGGTCGAGCGGGGTCTCGGCCGTGCCCAGCCCCGCGCCGGTCAGACCGAGGGAGGAGGGGAAGCTGCTCGCCATCAAGGTGGGCACGATCCCGCGAATCTCGCTCGATCCGATGGCGACGGCGCGGCCCGGGTCGCGATAGAGGAACTGGAGGCCATCGCTGTCCATCAGGAAGCTGATCTCGCGGATCACATAGCGTTGCGGCTCAACGTCCTCCATGCCGGGCCGGATCGGCGTATGATCGTTGCGGGCCGGCTGTGTCACCGGATCGGGACGTTCGTTCAGCAATGCGGTAGCCATGTCCGTGCTCCTTTCATCAGCTGGACCCGGCGCCGGGGAACCGGATGTCGGGGTCTTCGAACCGGGTACCCCCGGTGGGCAGGTCCATTACGTAGACGATGCGCTGCTGATACGAATTCTTCGCGTTCTTCATCTTCCTCGCCTGGAAGAAGGCTATGCGGCAATTCGGAGCGGGATCGTCGTGAAGAACCCCGCTGTCATCGCAGTACCTGAGGTTCGCGTAATGCGATAAGGGATCGGGATGGTCCCCCGTCAGCCACATCAGGCTAATGCCTTCCAGAGGCACCTGGGTGACCGGATCGACCAATGTCGTAAATGTGAAGCCGAGATAGCGATCGAGCTCAATGATAACGTAAGAGTCCCGGCTTATCTTTATGTCGAGAGGGTTATTTTCAGGCTTCTCGACAGGAGGCGAAGGATTCCTCGTGTAGCCGTTCAAGGCAATATTTTTGACAAAAGCTTCGATATCAAAGTTATTGCCATCGATCTTCGTGGGGCGATCGATATCATCATAGCCGGGATATTTGCCGAATAGGGTAAATTCCTTATAGACCACTTGCACGGGGGCGAAGTTAGGAAGCTGCTGATCGCGTATATCGTTCAGCGGCAACTGGCTGAGAAGGGACGGGGTCAAATACGCCATGATCTCTTCCTCACTTCGGTGTGGTGTGCGGGGTCTCGGCGGAAGCAGCACGGATGCGGGACTGCCAGGCCTTCCAATCCGCGTTGGCGGGATCGTGGGCTCGGAGCTGCGCGACCGTGGCCGCCGCGTCCGCCAGTCGGGCGCGGGCCTCGGCGACGTCGCCATGCTCGAGGAGGATCTCGGCGATGCCGAACTGGGCCTTCATCCAGATGTCGCGATAGTCGACATTGGCGGGATCGGACCTGAGGAGGGCGCCCATCAGCTCCTCCTGGCGCGCCTTGTGGTAGAGCACCTTGTCCCAGCGGCCGTTGGCGTTCCAGGCCTTCATCATCCACAGGTGGCGGTTCAGCACCTCCTGCAGGGCGGCGGGATCGTTGCCCGAGCGGCGCCGGACCTCCTCCATGCGCTGGAGGGCGAGCGCGCAGAGCCGCAGCGCCGCCCGGCCGTCCACCGGCGGGCCGAGGACCGTGGAGCACACGCTGCCGGCGCCGTAGCCCGCCTCCTTCAGCCAGTCCGTCCGCGACGGATCGATCGCGACGAGGCGCTCGGCCAGCGTCTTGTACCGCTCGAAGGCGGGGCGCGCGGCCGCGAACCGGCCCTGGTCGTAATCCGCCCGCCCGATCCAATATTCGCTCTGCGAATGGGCGAAGATGCGATCCGGATCGTCGGAAGCGTCGGCGAGCAGCTTGGCGGTCGTCCGCGCCGCCTCGCGGAAATGGGCGAGCGCGCGCTCTCTCTGTCCGAGATCCAGCTCGTCCTCCCCGATCATGTGGAGCATGCGGGCCCGCCGCTCCAGCGCGTCGGGAGGGAGGCGGCTCAGGTCCTGCGATTGGTAATGGCGGAGCGCCCGCTGGTCGACGGCGGCGAAGACGTCGAGGCGCCTCACCCCCTTCAGCTTGGTGCGCAGGTCCGTCAGCATGAACTCGACCAGTCCTTCCGCTTCGGCCCTCTGGCGCTCCGCCTCCCGGCGGGCGTTCAGGGCGACTGCCGTCAACACCGCCATGACTAGCATCGCCGCCACGGCCAGGGCCGTGACGGCCGTCACGCGGCGGAGGCGGCGCTGGGCGTCGCGCTGGACGAGGGCGTCGAGCGGCACTCCGGCGAGCCCGGCGACGAGCTTGAGGACTCCGAGCCGGCGGCCGTCGCGGCCGGGGCGAAGGTCGGCGGCGAGCGGCTCGACTCCTTCGCCCGCCGCGAGGCCAGCGGGAAAGCATTGGGCCGGCTCGCCGTCGAGGATGGCGGCGAGGATCGGCCGGTCCGGGTGGAGCGCTCGGAAGGTGGCGATCTCCTTCGCGACCCAGGGGGAGGCGGCGCTCGCCGGGGAGCAGAGGATGACGAGGCTGGCGGAGGCGGCGAGCGCGGCGCGCACCCGCTCGCTGAGGTCGCCCGCGGCGGGGAGCTCCTCGCGATCGCGGAAGATCGGAGTGAGGCGCGCCGGGACCGGGCCGTGCTCGCCCTCCGCGCCGACGAGGCGCCGCGGCAGGCGATAGGCTTCGAGCCGGCGGTGGAGCCATCGCGCCGCCGCCGCATCCTTGTGGCTATAGCTCAAGAAGGCGGCGTACCGCCTGTTTTCCTGGTCCACACGCGCCTCCCCCTGTTGCGGTGTCGAGTCGGAAGCTTAGTCCAATGGCGGCAAAGCGGAAGCGGGTGGGCGGGGCGCCCTTCACGCTTTGTTTGTCAATTTTTGCGACAGCGTTCGCCGTGTCGGAGAAGCTTACACCAGCCGCCCGGCGCGGCGGAGCGCGCGGGCGATGATCCGCCTGTTCAAGCATTACGTCCCGCACACCGTGCTCTTCCTCGGCGCGGTCGACTTCCTTCTGCTGATGCTCGCCGGCGAGGCGGGCTGGAGCCTCAGGGCCTGGCAGATCGGAAGCGACGCCGATTTCGACCCGGCCCTCCTCCCCCACCTCCTCGTCTTCGCCGCGACGCTGCAGACCGCGATGGTCGGCGTCGGCGCCTACGGGGTGGACGCGCTTCGGTCGATGCGGATCGCGGCGGCGCGGCTGGTGGTCGCCGTCTCGCTCGGAGTGCTCCTCCTCTCGCTGATCTTCTTCCTTCTGCCGACGGTCGGCTTCTGGCGCTCCAACCTGCTCTACGCGATGCTTCTGGCGCTCGCCGCTTTGTTCGCCGCCCGCCTCGTCTTCGAGCGGACGCTCGGAAGCGAGGCGTTCCGGCGGCGGGTGCTGGTGCTCGGCGCCGGCCACCGGGCGGCGCGGCTCGAGGCGCTCGCCAAGCGCGACGGCGCCGGCTTCGCCATCGTCGGCTATGTCGGCATGAACGACGGCGCGGTGGCCGTGGCCGGCGCGGTCAACCGGGCCGACATACCCGACCTCACCCGGCACGTCGTCCGCCTCGGCGCGAGCGAGGTGGTGCTGGCGCTGGAGGAGAGGCGCAACGCCCTGCCGCTCGCCGACCTGCTGCGGATCAAGACGACCGGAGTCCACGTCAACGAAATCTCCTCCTTCCTCGAAAGGGAGACGGGGCGGGTCGACCTCGACAGCCTCAACCCCTCCTGGCTGATCTTCTCGGACGGCTTTTCGTCGGGGCGGCGGCTGTCGGCGGCCGGCAAGAGGCTGTTCGACATCCTCGTCTCCGCGACGATCCTCCTCCTGTTCGCGCCGCTGATCGGGCTGACCGCCTTGCTGGTGAAGCTGGAGAGCGAGGGGCCGGCCTTCTTCCGGCAAAGGCGGGTCGGCCTCTACGGCCAGGGGTTCGAGATATTGAAGCTGCGCTCGATGCGGCAGGACGCCGAGGTCGGCGGCAAGGCGGTCTGGGCGCAGAAGGACGATCCGCGAGTCACCCGCGTCGGCGCCGTGATCCGCAAGTTGAGGATCGACGAGCTGCCGCAGGCCTGGACGGTGCTGAAGGGCGAGATGAGCCTGGTCGGCCCCCGCCCGGAGCGGCCGCAATTCGTCGCCGACCTCGAATCGCGCCTGCCTTATTATTCGGAGCGGCACGTGGTGAAGCCGGGGATCACCGGCTGGGCGCAGATCAACTTCCCCTACGGGGCGAGCGTCGAGGATGCCCGCCAGAAGCTGGAATACGACCTCTATTACGCGAAGAACTACACGCCCTTCCTCGACCTCCTCATCCTCCTCCAGACGGTGAGGGTGGTGCTCTGGCCGGAGGGGGCGCGATGACCGCCTTCCTGCTCTTCTGGAGCCATGCGCTGGCGGCCGTGCTCTACGGGGCGCTGGCGCTGTGGCAGGTCCGCCGCTGGAACCAGGACCCGCTCAACCGGCCGCTCGCGGCGGCCTTCGCGGTCACCTCGCTGTGGGCGATCCTCACCGCGACGGTCGGCCCCTACAGCATGGCCGCGGGGCTCGCCGAGAGCGGCCGCAACTTCGCCTGCCTGGCCTTCATGTACGGCCTCATCGGCTCCGCCCAGCAGGACGAGCGGCAGCGCGCGGTTAAGCTCGTCTACACGGTGGTGGCGGGCGTGATCGGCCTGCAGCTGACCTTCGCCGGGGTCGCGCCCCAGTTCGTCGACAAGCCCCACGTCTACGAGGTGCTCGTCGCGACCGGCCAGATATTCGGGCTGACCATCGCGGCGGGCGCGCTCGTCCTTGTCCACAACCTCTACGGCCAGGCGTCGCCGGAGAGCCGCTGGGGGATCAGGCTGGCGATGATCGCGCTGGCGGGCATGTGGGTCTACGACCTCCACCTCTACACGGTCGGCTATCTCAGCCGCGGCCCGGTCGACGACCTGGTGGCGATGCGCGGCGCGATCCTGTCGGCGCTGGTGCCTCTGTTCGCGCTCGCGAGCCGGCGGAGCGCCCAGTGGCGGGTGCGGATCTCGCGCGCGGCGACGTTCCAGTCGCTCTCGGTGATGGCGATCCTGGGCTATCTCATCCTGATGATGTCGGCGACCCGGGCGCTGGAGATCGTCGGCGGCGACTGGGTGCGGGTCGGGCAGGTGGTGGTGATCTTTGCCATGACCCTGATCGCGGTCGTGCTTCTGCCCTCGGGGCGGATGAGGGCCTGGTCGCGGGTGATCCTCGCCAAGCATTTCTTCGAGCACCGCTACGACTATCGCGAGGAGTGGCTGCGCTTCACCCGCACCACCGGAGTCGCCGGCGAGGACGAGGCCGGCCTCGGCGAGCGCATCGTCAAGGCCGTGGCCGACATCGCCGACAGCCCCGGCGGGCTTCTGCTCGTGCCGGAGGAAGGCGGCCGGCTCACCGTCGCCGCGCGCTGGAACTGGGACCGCGAGGCGCCCGAATGCCTCCCCGATCCCGCCTTCGTCCGCTTCATCGAGGCGCATGCCTTCGTCCTCGACTTCGAGGAGGCGCGCCGAGGCCGGGTCGTGGCCGGCGGCGAGTCGGTCGCGGCCCCGGCCTGGACGGCGGCGCTGACCCACGCCTGGGCGGGCGTCCCGCTGCTCCACAACGACCGGCTGGCGGGGCTGGTGGTCCTCGCCCATCCGCTGGTGAGGCGGCCGCTCGACTGGGAGGATTTCGACCTGTTCCGCACCGCCGGAATCCAGGCGGCGAGCTATCTCGCCGAGGCGCGGAGCCAGGAGGCGCTGGCGAACGCCCAGCGCTTCGACGAGTTCAACCGCCGCTTCGCCTTCATCATGCACGACATCAAGAACCTGGTGAGCCAGATCAGCCTCGTCGCCCGCAACGCCGAGCGGCACGCGGACAAGCCGGAATTCCGCCAGGACATGATCGCGACCCTGGAAAGCTCGGTGCGGAAGATGAACGACCTCCTCGCCCGCCTGAGCCGCGGCAATCCCAACGTGGAGGCCGAGCCGGTGCGCGCGATCGCCGCCGCGAGCGCCGCAGCGCGGGTCGCGGAGGTCAAGAGGCGCGTGCATCCGGTGGACGTCGCCGGCGACCTCGGCCTCGCCGCCCTCGCCGATCCGGCGCGGCTGGAGCAGGCGCTGATGCACCTCGTCCAGAACGCGATCGACGCGAGCCCGGACGGCGCGCCGGTTCGGATCGAGATCGGCCGGCGCGGCGAGGAGGCGGCGATCGACGTGATAGACCGCGGCGCGGGCATGTCCGCCGACTTCGTCCGCACCCGGCTGTTCCAGCCCTTCGCCTCGACCAAGGCGAGCGGCTTCGGAGTCGGCGCCTTCGAGGCGAAGAGCCTGGTGGCGGCGATGGGCGGGCGCCTCGAGGTCGAGAGCCGCGAGGGCTTCGGCACCCGCTTCACCCTTTTCCTGCCGCTCGCGCCCGGCGCGGCGGCCGACCGACGGATGTGCGCATGAAGGCCGATCTCAAACCCCGACTGCTCGTCGTCGAGGACGATGAGGGCCTGCAGCGCCAGCTGCGCTGGGCCTATGACGATTACGAGGTGCTGGTCGCCTCCGACCGGGACGCGGCGGTCAACCTGCTGCGCGCCGCCGAGCCGCCGGTGGTGACCCTCGACCTCGGCCTTCCGCCCGACCCGGACGGAGTGAGCGAGGGCTTCGCGACGCTCGAGACCATCCTGTCGCTCAAGCCCGAGACCAAGGTGATCGTCGCCTCCGGCCACGGGGCTCGGGAGAGCGCGCTGAGGGCGATCGCTTCCGGCGCCTACGATTTCTACCAGAAGCCGGTCGACATCGACCAGCTCGGCCTGATCGTCCGCCGCGCCTTCCAGCTCCACGGAATCGAGACTGAGAATCGCCGCCTGGAGGAGAGAGCGGGCGACGAGAAGACGGTGCTCGGCACGATGATCACCGCCGCGCCCGAGATGCTGAAGGTCGCGCGCACGATCGAGCGGGTCGCCAATACCGGAGTCTCGGTGATGCTGCTCGGCGCCAGCGGCACCGGCAAGGAGCTGCTCGCCCGCGGCCTCCATTCGGCGAGCAACCGCGCCGGCGGCGGCTTCGTCGCGATCAACTGCGCGGCGATCCCGGAGAACCTGCTGGAGGCCGAGCTGTTCGGCTACGAGAAGGGCGCCTTCACCGGCGCGATCAAGACCACGGAGGGGAAGATCGAGCTCGCCCATGGCGGGACCTTGTTCCTCGACGAGGTGGGCGACATCCCGCTCCCGCTCCAGGTCAAGCTGCTCCGCTTCCTGCAGGAGCGGGTGATCGAGCGGATCGGCGGGCGCAAGACCATCCCGGTCGACACGCGCATCGTCTGCGCGACCCACCAGGACCTGCCCGAGATGATCAAGGCGGCGAGCTTCCGCGAGGACCTCTATTACCGGCTTGCGGAGATCGTCGTGCGGATCCCGAGCCTCGCCGAGCGCCCCGGCGACGCGGCGCTCCTCGCCAAGCATTTCCTCCACGTCTTCGCCGGCCAGATGAACCCGCAGGTGAAGGGGCTCTCCGCCGGAGCGCTGGCCGCGATCGACGCCTGGCCGTGGCCCGGCAACGTGCGCGAGCTGGAGAACCGGATGAAGCGCGCCGTGATCATGGCCGACGGCAAGCTGGTGACCGCCGAGGACCTCGACCTGGAGGGCGCCGACGAGGCGCGCCTGCCGGTCAACCTCAAGGCGGCGCGCGAGGAGGCGGACCGCCGCGCCATCCGCCACGCTTTGGCGCGGGCCGACAACAACATCTCCAGCGCCGCCAAGCTGCTCGGCATCAGCCGGCCGACGCTCTACGACCTGATGAAGCAATACGAGCTTCAGCCGTGAGGCGGCTCGCGCCCGCGGCCCTGCTGCTCGCCGCCGCCTGCTCGAACGCGCCGCCGCAATCGGCCGAGGGCGCCTACCGGCGCGGCCTCGCCGCCCTCGACGCCGGGCGGCCGCGGACGGCCCGGATCGAGCTGCTCAACGCCGTCAAGGCGGCGCCGGGCAGCCCGAGCGTCAGGCTGGCGAGCGCGCGGGCGGCGCTGAGGCTCGGCGACGGCGCGGCGGCGGAGGCGGAGATAGAGAGGGCGCGGCGGCTCGGCGCCCCCGCTGCGCAGACGCGGCACCTGATGGCCCATGCGTGGCTGCTCCAGGGCGAGCCCGACCGCGCGATCGAGGAGGCGGCGGGGGCGCCGCCGCGCTTCGCCGGCTATGCCGCGCGGATCCGCGGGCTTGCGCAGATGGACCGGGGCGACGGCGGCGCCGCGGCCGCCGCCTTCGGCGAGGCGCTGGCCGCGGCGCCGGAGGATGCCCGGGTCTGGGCCGACGTCGCCCGCTTCCGCCGCTGGTCGGGCGAGCTGGCCGGAGCCATCGCCGCCGCCGACCGGGCGGTCGCCCTCGACGCGGCGGACGGCGACGCGCTGGTCCTGCGCGGCGAGCTCACCCGCGGGCAATACGGCCTGGCGGCGGCGCTGCCCTGGTTCGACCGGGCGCTGGAGCTCGATCCCGCCGACGTCTCGGCGCGGCTGGCGCGGGCGGCGACCCTGCTCGACCTCGGACGCACCCGCGAGATGCTCGCCGACACGCGGCGGGTGCTCGCCGACGCCCCCGGCAACGGCCGCGCCTTCTTCCTGGAGGCGGTGCTCGCCGCCCGGGCCCGCAAGTTCGACCTCGCCCGCACCCTCTACGGGCGCACGGGCGGCGCCTATGACGAGGAGCCGGCGGGGATGCTCCTCGCCGCCGCCATCGACTTCGAGACCGGCCACGCCGACCTCGCCGCCCAGCGGCTGGGGCGCCTCGCCGACCTGCAGCCGGACAATGCCAAGGCGCGCCGCCTGCTCGGCGCCGCCTTGTGGAGGCAGGGCGACGCGCGCGGCGCGTTCGAGGCGCTGAGGCCGCTCGCCGACCGTCCCGATGCCGATTCCTATACGCTCTCGGTGATGGCCGCGGCGCTCGGCAAGCTGGGCGACGGCCGCGCCGCCGCCTTCTACCGGGCGCGGGCGGCGGCGCCGCAGCGCCGCAGCGAGGCGGCCCTCCTCTCCCCCCCGGTCGACGACGCGACCCTGGCGGCGCTTCGGGCCGAGGCCGAGGCGAAGGGCAACGACGCGCCGGCGCAGGTCGCCTTGATCCGGGCCCTGCTCGGCCGCGGCCAAGGCGGCGAGGCGGTGGCCCGCGCTCGGCGCCTCGAGGCGGCCAATCCGGGCGCTCCCGACGCGCATGTGCTGGCCGGAGACTCGCTCGGCATAACCGGCGACTTCGCCGGGGCGGCGGAGGCTTATCGGCGCGCCGCCAACATCGCCTTCACCGAGCCGGTGGCGCTCCGCCTCATCGAGGCGCTCCGCAATGCCGGCGACACGCGCGGCGCGGCGCAGGTCCTGTCGCTGTTCATCGCCCAGAATCCCGAGAGCGTGCCGGCGCAGATGCTCGCCGCCAACGCCCTTCTGCAGGCGCGCCGGTGGGACGCGGCGATCCTGCGCTACGAGCGCCTTCGCGCGCGCCTCGGCGACCGCGACTCCACCCTCCTCAACAACCTCGCCTGGGCCTATTCGGAGACCGGCGACTACGAAGCGGGGCTTCCGCTGGCGCGCAAGGCCTGGGCGCTCGAGCCGCGCAACGCCGCCACCGCCGATACGCTCGGCTGGATCCTGTTCAAGAGCGGCCGGGATCGCACCCGCGGCCTGGCGCTGCTTCGGCAGGGCGCGCGAGGGTAGGGCGCCTCGCGTGAATGGGGACAGTAACCATTTTCCCGACGGGCGGCGCGGTCGCGCGCGTGGCGTGGGGGAAAATGGTTACTGTCCCCGGTTCCCCTTCTGAGCGCGTGGTTGGTCCTCCCTGTCGGCGGAGCCGATGGGGAGGGGGACCACCCGAAGGGTGGTGGAGGGGCCGACGGCGCCCAAGGCCCCTCCACCATGCTTCGCATGGTCCCCCTCCCCATGCGCTTCGCGCACGGGGAGGATCGGTGCTCCTT
>JAFANP010000028.1 GCA_019232625.1 Alphaproteobacteria bacterium
TTGCCGTCGCCGTTCAGGTCGGCTTCCACCGTCCAGTGGCCGGGATTGGCCGCGTCTTCCACCGCGCGGACCTGGCCGGCGGCGGTGAAGGCGGCCGAGCCGATGAAGGTGAAGGCGGTGTCGCCGTTCGCCGCATTGCCGTCGGCGTCGAGGGCGGCGAGGTTGATCCGGTCGCCGCTCGAGAAGTCGAGGATCGAGTCCCTCGCCGCGGCGGTCGACTCGGCGACGGCATAATATTCGAAGCTGTCGTTGCCGCCCCCGCCCTTCAGCATATCGGCGCCGAGATTGCCGTAGATCTGGTCGTTGCCATGGCCGCCGGTGAGCGTGTCCGAATCCCACCCGCCGCGGAGGTTGAACCGCCCGTCATTCTCGGCCGAGCCGTCGAAGACGAGATGCTCGCCCGCCCTCAGCGACAGGCCGATCACCATCAGCGTCTGGCCCGAGGCGACGTTGGCATCGATCGTGGTGAAGGCGTAGCCGTTGGGATGGGCGGCATCGCCCGATCCGTAGCCCGCCAGCTTCTCGATCCCGACGAGATCGTCGGCATCGAAGGTGACGCTGTACGTCCCGAGAAGGCCCAGGGTGTCGAACCCCGCCCCGCCGTTCACCTTGTCGCCGTTGGTGAAGCTGCCGCCGAAGAAGAGGAAGTCGTTGCCGCCCCCGCCATCGACGTCGTCGTTCCCGGCCGCCGCGGCATAATAGTCGCTCCGGTCGGCCAGCACGACGAGGTCGCCGCCGTCGCCCATCCTCACCACATTGTCCGCCCCGCTCCCCCAGACGCCCTGGCCGGTGCCGGAGGTGCCGGTCAGATATTCGACATTGTCGGGGAGGTAATAAAGCGCCGCGAAGTCGCTTCGGCTGCCGAGCGCAGTCCTGACCGTGTCCGTGCCTTCCCCGGCAAGCTCCGTCACCGTGTCGCCTTCATCGTCGACGACGTAGGTATCGTTCCCCGCGCCGCCGGCCATCGCGTCGGCGCCGGCGCCGCCGATCAGGACGTCCCGGCCGGCTCCGCCGATCAACGCGTCGTCCGCTCCTCCTCCGGCCAGCAGATCGTCGCCGTCGCCCCCTTCCAGGCGATCCGCTCCGCCGCCGCCGATCAGGCTGTCGTTTCCGCCCCCTCCCCAGAAGTGGGCGGCATGGGTCCCGCCATAGAAGCTTTCGTCGCGGCCGAGGCCGTATCGCGCGACGGTGAAGGGCTGCTCGACGTCCGGGGCCCCGTCGGCAAGGCTCCCGTCCCCGACCAGGATGATCCACACGCCACCATATTCGGCCACGCCGACGGCCGCCCCGCTCGGTACGCCGCTCAAGCCGCCGCCGTTGACGAAGGCCGCGAAGGCCTCGGCGCCGTTGGTCCAGGGACCGACCACCATGAACGGCTTCACCGAGGAGAGGTCCAGGTTCGGGAAGAAATCCGCGATCGGAGCGCCCTCGCTGTTGCGCATGTCGGTCGCGGCGCGGCCGGGAAAGAGCTTCAGCGCGACGCCGTCGCGGTAATTGGCGAAACCGTCGATCGCCATGCGATTGGCGATGGCGGTCAAGCTCCGGCTGGCGACGACCGAGCCGGCGCCCGCGACGTTGAGGGCGAGGAGCTCCACGAACGTCCTTTCGGAGGCGCTGAGGCCGTCGCCGGCCATCCCCTGAAGCTCCACCGCGAACATGTCGAGCCGCGGGCCCGCGGCGGGGCCGCCGGGGAGGAGCACGGGGACGTCGGCCGGATCGAGGGGATCGGACTGGGCACTCGGCCGATATCCGGCCGCGAGGCCCGTCGCCAGGTAATGGGAGAGGGCGCTGGAGGCGGTGCCGTCGCGCACCGCCTGGGCCGCGTCGGCATGGGAGGCGAGATAGTAGCGGGCGTCGAACAGCGCGAAGCCGGCTTGCGCCGAGTCGGTCGCCGTCTGCGCGAGCGGCTGAGTCGCTTCGCCGGCCGTCGATCCGAACGCCTGGTCGTATAGGTGGCCGAAGAAGGCCTGGCGGCTGCTCTTCCACTCCAGATTGTAGATGGCGCCGATGCCGGCGCTGGCGACCACGCCCCCGACCGGGGTGGCCAGCGCCGAGCCGGCCGCCAGCCCGACCGTCATCCAGGCGTAGCGCTCGGCAAGCGTCGCGAACTCGACGAACGCCACGCGCATCGGATCCGCCTGCGGGTCCGACGTCGCCGCGACGACCCTTTCACCCGCCTCGAGGAAGTCGAGGATGACCCCCGCCGGTCCGAGGATCTTGCCCAGCTTGTTGAACAGCCGCGTCGGATCGGCGAGCTCCTCGTTCCGTACGTAATTGGCCCAGGCGGCCGGTACCTCGTTCAGATCGCCGAGCGCGTGCATCGACAGGGCGAACTGGCGGACGAACTCGGTGAAGAGCGCCTCGTCCTGCGGCAGCGGATCGGGCGTGTTCGCGTAGAAAGGCGGGTCGTCGACGATGATCGACGTAGGGCCATAATCATGCTCCCCATGGTCGTCATAACCGTTGCCGTCCCAGTCGGTGATCACCGCGTCGGTCCGGAGCCAGTAGAAGGCCGGGGCGGTCCACGCGAACGGCCCGTCGTGCGAAGGGATGACGATCGATATCTGGCCGCCTTCGCGAGCCCCCGGGTCGAAGCCGGGCGCGGTGACGACGTCCACCACGCGGGTGAGGACGAGGGTATAGTCGATCGAGGAGACGGTGCCGTCCGAGGCCAGGTTGAACTTGATGTCCCACCACCGTTCGCCCGGTGCGATCGAGGGAGTGCCTACAGGTATCGGAGTAAAGCCGCCCGAACCGATCGAAAAGGGAGTAGGGGGCCACCGCTGGACGAAGTAGTTGACCCAAGAACGCGCCTTGATCTCCTCCGAGACCGGCGCGTGGATAGTCACGAACTGCGTCTGGAACTTGACCCATGCCTGCGACATGCCGACTCCTCCCGCCGGTCAGATCGACAAGCTAGGCCTCATCAGGGGAGCAGGGAAGGGCCGCCGTTCCACGCGAGGCATGATCCAGAGGACGTCGGGGCGGGAGAAGCAGGGCTAGAGCGCGCCGGGTCAGGTTGAATCGTCACCCCGGACTTGATCCAGGGTCCACTTTTTTCAAGTCACTGCACTGAAAAGAAGAAGGTGGATGCCGGATCAAGTCCGGCATGACGAGGATAGTGCGTCCTAATTCTCAAGGCCCTAGCGGCCGAGCATGTTGTCGGGCTTCACCACCCGGTCGAAGGTCTCCTCGTCGACGAGGCCGAGCTCCAGCCCGGCCTCCTTCAGCGTCTGGCCGTTCTTGTGGGCGTGCTTGGCGATGGCCGCGGCATTGTCGTAGCCGATCTCGGGCGCGAGCGCGGTGACGAGCATCAGCGACCGGTTCATCAGCTCGCCGATCCGCCGCTCGTCCGGCTCGAGCCCGTCCAGGGCGCGCTCGGAGAAGCTCTCGATGCCGGTAGAAAGGAGGTCGATCGAACGCAGCACGTTTGCGCCGATGAGCGGCTTGAAGACGTTGAGCTCGAGGTGACCCTGAAGGCCGCCGACCGTGACCGCGACATGGTTTCCCATCACCTGCGCCGCCACCATGGTCAGCATCTCGGCCTGGGTCGGGTTGACCTTGCCCGGCATGATGGAGCTTCCCGGCTCGTTTTCCGGCAGCTTCAATTCGCCGAGGCCGCAGCGCGGGCCGGAGCCGAGCAGGCGGATGTCGTTGGCGATCTTGCTGAGCGAGACGGCGATGACGTTGAGCACGCCCGACAGCTCGACCAGGGTGTCGTGGCTCGCCAGGGCCTCGAACTTGTTCGGCGCCGACTTGAACGGGATGCGGGTGAGCCGGGCCACCTCGTCGGCGAACGCCTCGGCGAAGCCGCGCGGGGCGTTGAGGCCGGTGCCGACGGCCGTTCCGCCCTGGGCGAGGAGCTGGACCCGGGGCAGGACCGAGCGCAGCCGCGCGATGCCCATCTCGACCTGCGCCGCGTAGCCGGAAAACTCCTGGCCGAGGGTGAGCGGCGTCGCGTCCTGGAGATGGGTGCGGCCGATCTTGACGATGCCGTCCCACGCGCCTGCCTGCGCCGCCAGCCGCCGGTGCATGCCGGCGAGCGCGGGGAGCAGCCGCGCCTCGACGGTGCGGGCGGCGGCGATGTGCATGGCCGTCGGGAAGCTGTCGTTGGACGACTGGCCCTTGTTGACATGGTCGTTCGGGTGGACGGGGCTCTTGCCGCCGCGACTGCCGGTGAGGATCTCGTTGGCGCGGCCGGCGATCACCTCGTTGGCGTTCATGTTGGACTGGGTGCCGGAGCCGGTCTGCCAGATGACCAGCGGGAACTGGTCGTCGTGCATTCCGCCCGCCACCTCGCCGGCGGCCTGCTGGACCGCCTCGGCGATCTCGGCGCCGAGCTCGCCCGACTTGGCGTTCACCCGCGCGGCGGCCTGCTTCACGAAGCCGAGCGCATGGACGATCTCGGGCGGCATGATCTCGCGCGGGCCGAACGGGAAGTTCTGGATGGAGCGCTGCGTCTGTGCGCCCCAATAGGCATCGCCGGGGACGTCGATGGGGCCGAAGCTGTCGGTCTCGGTGCGGGTGGTGGTGAGGGAGGTCATGGAGGCTCCAAGGTAAACTCCCCTCCCTGGACCCAGGGCGGGGCCGGCGGTGGGTACGTATCCGAAAAGGGCGTTGCAAGTGGAGACGCACCCACCCCCGGCCCCTCCCTGGGCGCCGGGAGGGGGGTGGCCGTTCACTTCTTGCGGCTGAAGTCCACCGAGACGACGTTGGAGCCGTCCTCGACCGGCTCGGCGACGGGGTGGTCGTTCTCGGCCTCCTCATGCTCCTGGGGGCCGGCTTCCTCCGCCTGCGCCTGGAACTGGAGGGCGAAGTTGACCGCCGGGTCGACGAAGCCCGTGATCGCCGAGAAGGGGATGACCAGCCGGGCCGGCGCCTGGTTGAAGCTGAGGCCGACCTCGAAGCCGTCCTCGCCCACCTTCAAGTCCCAGAAGCGGTTCTGGATGACGATCGTCATCTCGTCCGGGAACCGCTCGGAAAGGTGCCTGGGGATGTCGACCCCGGCTGCCGCCGTCTTGAAGGTGATGTAGAAATGATGCTCGCCGGGGAGGCGCCCGGTGGTCTCCACCTCGCCGAGGACTCGGCCGACCACGGCGCGCAGCGCCTCCTGGACGATCTCGTCGTAGGGAATCAGGCTGTCGGGCGTATCGGTCGGCATCGCCACCGTGGTAGCGCGCGGCGGGCGAGGGTCAACCCGCTTGCGGCGCCGGGCGGCGCCCGGCGATGAAAAGGGGCAAGGAGGAGCCGATGCCGATCGACGCGACGCAACCCTATGACGACGGGAACATCTTCGCGCGGATATTGCGCGGCGAGCTGCCGTCGACGACGGTCTATGACGACGAGCATGCGCTCGCCTTCCACGACATCACCGCGCAGGCGCCCGTCCATATCCTCGTCATTCCCAAGGGGCGCTACGTGTCGTGGGACGATTTCTCGGCGCGCGCCACGACCGAGGAGATTGCCGGCTTCGTCCGCGCCGTCGGCCGGGTCGCGCGCGACCTCGGGCTGGTCGCCCCCGGCTATCGCCTCCTCGCCAATGTCGGCAGCCATGGCGGGCAGGAGGTCCCGCACCTCCACGTCCACCTGTTCGGCGGCCGGTCGCTGGGGCCGATGCTGGCGCGGTGAATTCGGTTGCGCCGTCAAGATCAGCCGCTAGGCTGCGCGCCCAATCCGGAACAGCGTCAAAGGGGATAGTTTGATGGCAAGTGCGGCTCCCAACGGCTTCCTTGCGCGGATCATGGCGCGCAAGAGCGTGGAGCAGGTTCAGCGGGAAACCCAAACGAGCCAGCTCAAGCGGACGCTCGGCCCCTGGAACCTCGTCTTCCTTGGCATCGGCTGCATCATCGGCGCCGGCATCTTCGTGCGCACCGGCAACGCCGCCGCGCTCCATGCCGGGCCCGCCGTCCTCGTCTCGTTCCTGGTCGCCGGCGTCGTCTGCGCGCTCGCCGGCCTGTGCTATGCCGAGCTCTCCTCGACTCTGCCGGTTTCCGGCTCCGCCTACACCTACAGCTACACCACGATCGGCGAGTTCGCCGCCTGGGTGATGGGCGCTCTCCTTCTGCTCGAATACGGCCTGGCGGCCTCGGTCGTCGCGGTCGGCTGGTCGGGATATGTGGTCAGCCTGCTCGGCGATTACGGCATCCACATACCCCCCGCGCTCACGGGCCCGACCGGGCATCACCTCCAGAAGGACGGCGTCGACGTGCTGGTGAACGGCGCGCCGGTGACCTACCTGTTCAACCTGCCCGCCTTCCTGGTGTGCATGGCGCTCGCCGCCTTGCTGGTCGTCGGCGTCTCGGAGAGCGCCAAGTTCAACAACATGATCGTCGCCATCAAGGTGACGGTGATCGTCGCCTTCATCCTCATCTGCGGCTGGTTCGTGATCCAGCATTTCGGCACGCTCAAGGCCAATTGGGATCCGTTCATCCCGCCGCCCACGGGCGACAAGGGCGAGTTCGGCTGGAGCGGCATCCTGCGCGCCGCGTCGATCGTCTTCTTCGCCTATATCGGCTTCGAGGCCGTCTCGACGGCGGGCCAGGAAGCCAAGAACCCGGCCAAGGACATGCCGATCGGAATCATCGGCTCGCTCTTCGCCTGCACCCTGATCTACATCCTCGTCTCGATCGTGATGACTCTCATCGTCAACTACAAGACGTTGAACGTGCCCGATCCCGTCGCCGTCGCGGTCGACGCGCTGGGCCCGCAATGGGGCTGGTTCGCCAAGATCGTGAAGGCCGGCGCGATCGTCGGCCTCACCTCCGTGGTGCTGGTGCTGATGTACGGCCAGACCCGCATCTTCTACACCATGGCGCGCGACGGGCTGCTGCCGCGCGTATTCTCGAGCATCCATCCGCGCTTCCGCACGCCGTGGGTGAACACGATCCTCGTCGGGCTGCTGACGGCCGTCGCGGCGGCCTTCTTCGACATCAACACGCTCGGCGACATGACCTCGGTGGGCACGCTCGCCGCCTTCGGCATCGTCTGCCTGACGGTGATCTGGCTGCGCCGCACCCATCCCGGCCTGCCGCGCGGCTATCGCGTGCCGCTCTACCCGGTCCTGCCGGCGCTCGGCATCGTCGCCTGCTTCGCACTCATCTTCACGGTAGAGACCCGGGTGCTGATCTTCTTCGCCTGGTACACGATCGCCGCGGTGGTCCTCTATTTCGTCTACGGCATGCACAATTCGCAGCTGCACAAGGGGCAGCCGGCGGTCGGCGACGACGAACTGCCGGTCTATCCGGAGGATGCGCCCACCGGGGCCGACGGAGCGCCGGTCGTCCGCCCCTGAGAGGCTGATTTCCGCGAAGCGATCCCCCTCCCTCGCAGGGAGGGGGAAAGCGGATCAGCCCAGCCGCTCCGCGACGAGCGCCTTCAAATCCGCCTCGGGACGGGCGCCGTAATGGGAGATGACCTCGGCCGCGGCGATCGCGCCCATGCGCAGCGCCACGTCGTTGGAGCGGCCCTGGGCGTGGCCGGTCAGGAAGCCGGCGGCGAACAGGTCGCCCGCACCGGTCGTGTCGACGATCGCGGCGACCGGCTCGGCCGGCACCTCCACCCGCGCCTCGCCCTCGACCGCGACCGCGCCGCGCTCGCCGCGGGTCACCACCAGCAGCGGCACGCGCGCCGAGGCGGCGGCCACCGCCCGGTCGAAGTCGGACTCGCCGGTCAGCGAGACGATCTCCGCCTCGTTGGCGAAAAGGATGTCGAGCCTGCCGCTGTCGATCAGAGCGTTGAAGCCGTCGCGGTGCCGGTCGACGCAGAAGCTGTCGGAGAGGGTGAAGGCGACCTTCCGGCCGGCGGCGCGGGCGACGTCGATCGCCCGCTCCATCGCCGCGCGCGGCCTTTCCGGATCCCACAGATAGCCCTCGAGGTAGAGTATCGCGGACTGGCGCACCTGCTCCTCGTCGAGCGCCTCGACGGTGAGGTTCTGCGCCGCGCCGAGGAAGGTGTTCATCGTCCGCTGCGCATCGGGCGTGACGAGGACGAGGCTTCGGGCGGTCGGCACGTCGGCCTGCTGGGAGGGCGTCGTGAACTCGATGCCCAGCGAGGTGATGTCGTGGCGGTACACCTCGCCGAGCTGGTCGTCGGCGACCTGGCCGACGAAGCCGGCGCGGCCGCCGAGCATCGCGACGCCGGCGGCCGTGTTGCCCGCCGATCCGCCGCTTATCTCGCGGCCCGGGCCCATCTTGCCGTAGAGGCGCGTCGCCTCGGCGGCGTCGATCAGCCGCATCGCGCCCTTGTCGAGCCCCTCGGCGGCGAGGAACGAGTCGTCGGTGGCGGCGATCACGTCGACGATGGCGTTGCCGATGCAGAGGACGTCGAGGCGCGTGTCGGTCACGTTGCGAAGCTTTCGGTGGGGACGGGGAGCCGCGCCCCTAGCCGCCGCGGCTCCCCGCGGTCAATCCGTGCGGCAGGCCGCCCGCGACCCGCGCCGTGCGGCGGCCGCTTGCATGGCGCGCGCCCCTGGGCTTTGGCAATCTCGACGGCAGGGGAGGCGGGGATGCAGGCAAGGCAGGCGGCGGCGCTCGGATTGATGGCGTTGACGGCCGCCTGCGCCTCGACCCAGGCCGCCGAGCCGGTGCATCGCCGCGCCGCCGCCGTCGCGCCGCCGCCGCGCTACAACCCGGTGGGGCTCGAGGGGGTGATCGGCCGGACGGCGAAGTTCCTCGAAGGCGGCTTCGGAAAGCCCGACCTCGACATCAGGGAAGGGACCGCCCGCAAGCTCCAATATGCCGGACCCGCCTGCGTCCTCGATCTCTACCTCTATCCTCCGCGCGGGGGCGGCGACCCGATCGTCACCTATGTCGACGCGCGCCGCCCCGACGGCACCGACTTCGACCGCGCGAGCTGCGTCGCGGCGCTGGAACGGGCGCGATAGGGCCGGCCTTCAGTCCGCGCAGCCGGGCGTCAGCGCCCGGAGCCGCTGGACGGCCCAGGCCGAGGCTTCGGCCACGACCGGATCCTCGTCGGCGGCGAGCCGCTCCAGCACGGGGACCAGCTCCGCCTTGCCGCTGTTCCCGGCGGCGATGGCGGCGTTGCGGACCATGCGGTTGCGGCCGATGCGCTTGATCGGCGAGCCGGCGAAGACCTGGCGAAAGGCGGCGTCGTCGAGGGCGAGGAGATCGGCCAAGGCGGGCGCGGCAAGCTCCGCGCGCGGGAGGAACGCCTGGTGGCGACGCGCCGTGGCGGCGAAGCGGTTCCACGGGCAGACGGCGAGGCAATCGTCGCATCCGTAGATGCGATTGCCGATAGCTTCCCGGAATTCCTCGGGGATGGGCCCCTTATGCTCGATCGTCAGGTAGGAGATGCAGCGTCGCGCATCGAGGCGGAAGGGCGCCGGAAAGGCCTGGGTGGGGCATGCGTCGAGGCAGGCGCGGCAAGTGCCGCAATGGACCGCGTGCGGCTTCGGCGCCGCCTCCGGTAATTCGAGCGTCGTGTAGATCGCGCCGAGGAACAGCCAGCTGCCGTCGCTTCGGCTGACGAGGTTGGTGTGCTTGCCCTGCCAGCCGAGGCCGGCGGCGGCGGCGAGCGGCTTCTCCATCACCGGCGCTGTGTCGACGAACACCTTGAGCTCGCACGCCGCCGCCTCGACGAGCCAGCGGGCGAGGGCCTTCAGCGCCTTCTTGACGACGTCGTGATAATCGCCGCCCTGGGCGTAGACCGAGATGCGGCCGAGATCCGGCCGCGCCGCGAGCGCGAGCGGGTCGGCCGACGGGGCGTAGCTCATTCCGAGCGCGATCACCGACCGGACGTCCGGCCACAGCCCGGCGGGGGAGGCGCGGCGGTCCGCCGTCTCGGCCATCCACAGCATGTCGCCATGCGCTCCGCTCGCCAGCCATTCGCGAAGCCGCCGCCCGCTTTCCGGCGCGGCGGACGCGGGTGCGACCCCGAAGGCGCAGAAGCCGAGCTCCTCAGCCTTCCGGGCGAGACTTTCGTAAAGGTCGTGCTTGCCTGCGGTCACCGCTCGTCGCTACCACATCCGAAGGATGAAGGGGGAATTGCCGAAAGTGGCGAACGGCTTAGCTATCGAGGCCCGCGGGCTGTTCAAGGCCTTCGACGGCAAGACCGCCGTCGACGGGATCGACATCCACGTGCCGGAGGGGACGATCTACGGGGTGCTTGGGCCGAACGGCGCGGGCAAGACCACCACCTTGCGCATGCTGCTGGGAATCATCGACCCGGACCGCGGCGAGCGGCGGCTGCTCGGCCGGGAGGCGCCGCTCGAGGCGGCGGCCGAGGTCGGCTACCTCCCCGAGGAGCGCGGCCTCTATCCGGCGATGAAGACCAAGGAAGCGATCGCCTTCATGGGAGCGCTGCGGGGGCTCCCGCTCGCCCTCGGGCGCGCCCGCGCCGAAGGCATGCTGCGCGACAACGGCCTCGGCGACTATGTCGACAAGCCGATCAAGAGCCTTTCCAAGGGGATGGCGCAGACGGTCCAGCTGTTCGGCACCATCGTCCACCGGCCCAGGCTGATCGTGCTCGACGAGCCTTTCTCCGGCCTCGACGCGATCAACCAGGGGCGCCTGGAGGCGATGATCCGCGAGGAGGCGGCGGGCGGCGCCACCATCCTCTTCTCGACCCACGTCATCGCCCATGCCGAGCGTCTCTGCGAGCGGGTGGCGATCATCGCGGCGGGCCGGGTCCGCTTCGAAGGCCGGGTCGACGAGGCGCGGGGCCGGCTGCGGCCGAGGGTGCGGCTGAGGACCCGGTCCACGGACGGGGCGTGGCGCAGCGCGCTGCCGCCGCGCGCCGACCAGGAGAACGGCGCTTGGCTGTTCGAGCTGCCCGAAACCGGTGTCGAGCCGCTGCTCCGCGCGCTGATCGACGGCGGCGCCGGCATCGAGGAGCTGTCGATCGAGCGGCCAGGGCTGCACGACGCCTTCGTGGCGATCGCCGGCGAGGCCGCCGCGCGCGAGATGGGCGCCGACGCGCCGGCGGGAGACGAGGCATGATGAGCACCGCAAAGGCGTCCTGGGTGATCGCGCGCCGCGATTTCGTGGCGACGGTCATGTCGCGCAGCTTCATCATCTTCCTGCTGTTCCCGGTGCTGATGATCGGCTTCTCGATCGGTTTCGGCGCCATGCTCGGCAAGATGGAGCGGCACGAGAACCTGCCGCGCATCGCCGTCATCGCGTCCGAGGCGGCCTTCCGACCGATCGCGGCGGCGCAGGCGCGGCTGAAGCCGGCGTTCCGCGAGGACGAGATGGCGGAGCTCGTCCGCGTCGAGCCCGACTATCAGGTGGGGCCGCAGATCGGCGACCTGCTCGCGGCGGCCGACAAGCGCTTCGTCGCCGTCCTCTCGAGCGGTCCGGGCGGGATGCGGCTGACGGGCGCGGTGGGGCCGGGCGATCCGGCGCCGCGCCAGGTGAGGGCGATCCTCCACGCCGCCCGGCAGGAGCAGGCGTTGAGCGCCGCCGGGCGGACGGTGCCGCCGGAGCGGATCGAACTGGTCAAGGTCACGGAGTCCGCGGGCGCGGTCGCCGCCCAGCGCGCCACCACGGCCCGCGCCGGCCAGTGGCTGCTGTTCATGGTGACGGTGATGCTCGCCGGCATGCTGCTCTCCAACATGATCGAGGAGAAATCGAACAAGGTGATCGAGGTTCTGGCGGCGGCGGTGCCGATCGACGCCATCTTCCTCGGCAAGCTCGGGGCGATGCTCTCCGTCTCGCTGACCGGCCTCGCCTTGTGGGCGGCGACGGCGGTCGCCGCCGTCCAGCTTTGGCCGTCGGGCGGGGCGTCGCTGCCGACGCCGGCGGTGGGCTGGCCGCTCTTCATCCTCCTCGCCCTCCTCTACTTCTCGATGAACTACCTGCTGCTGGGCGCTCTCTTCCTCGGCCTCGGCTCCCAGGCGTCGTCGGTGCGGGAGGTCCAGTCGATCTCCATGCCGGTGACGATCGGCCAGGTGTTCATCTTCTTCTTCGCGACCGCGGCGGCCGGGTCCTATAACGGCCTGATGGGGCTCGCCGCGGCCGTCTTCCCATTCAGCTCGCCGATGATGATGATCGCCCGCGCCGCGCAGGCGGGCGAGCTGTGGCCGCACCTCCTCGCTTTGGCCTGGCAGGCCCTGTGGGTCTGGCTGACGGTCGCGCTCGGCGCGAGCCTGTTCCGCCGCAACGTGCTGAAGTCCGGCGGCGGCGGCACACGGCCGCTTCTCCGGCGCCGGGCCTAGGCGCGGCGAACAGGAGCGGGACACGTACTTTTTCCCGAAAAAGTACGTGTCCCCTTTACGGTCCCCTTTACTCCGGCGCCGGGCCGAGCTGCTGCCAGAGCTCGATCTTCACTCCGTCGCAGTCGAGGATCCAGGCGAAGCGGCCGTATTCCTCGTCCTGCCGGCCGAGTATCTCGACGCCCTTGGCCTCGAGGTCGGCGATCAGCCCGTCGAGGTCGTCGACCCTGAGGTTGATCATGAACCCCTTGTCGCTCGGGGCGAAATAGTCGCTCGACGCCTTGAAGGCGGAGAGGAGGCTGTAGCCGTCCGGCTGCCCCTGGAAGGGGAAGACGATCCCCCACTCGCCGCCGATGCCGAGCGTCTCCCGGTACCATTGCGCGGTGCGCTCCGTATCCTCCACCTTGTAGAAGAGGCCGCCGAGGCCCGTCACCCTAGCCATAAATCTCCTCCGCCGCCGTCTTGAGGGCCTTGATCGCCAGCCGGTAAGGAAACGGTCCGTGGCTGATCCGCGCCACCCCCGCCGCCGCCGCCGCCGCGGCCGGAGGGGCGCCTGGAAAAGCCATGAAATTGACCGGGAGGGGCGAGGCGGCGCAGAGCCGCTGGAGGAGGGCGAGATCGACGAGGCCGGGCACGAAGAAGCCGCTCGCCCCCGCCTCCGCATAGGCCCGGGCGCGCTCCAGCGCCTCGTCCACCATCCGGCCGTCATGCGTCTCCGCTCTGGCCTTGAGGAAGATGTCGGTGCGCGCGTTGATGAAGAAGTCCGGACCCGCCGCGGCGCGGCCGGCGCGGATCCGCTCCGCCTGCGCCGCCACCGGGTGAAGCCCCTCGCCGCCGATCACCTGATCCTCGAAATTGCAGCCGACCGCGCCCGTCGCCGCGAGCCGCGCCATGTTGCGGCCGACCGCCTCGGGCTCCGCGCCGTAGGCGCCCTCGAAATCGATCGTGACGGGGAGATCGACCGCCTGGACCACCCGCTCCGCATTGGCGAGCGCCAGATCGAGCGGCAGCGCCTCCGCGTCCGAGAAGCCGTGCGCGGCGGCGACCGACGCGCTGCCGGTGGCGATCGCCTCGGCGCCCGCTTCCGCCACCGCCTTCGCGCTGCCGGCGTCCCACACGTTGTAGAGGACCAGCGGGTCGCCCGGCCGGTGGAGCGATGCGAAGAGCCGTGCCTTGTCCGCCTGCGTCATTGCGCAGGCGTACCAGCTTTGCGGAGCGGCGTCACCGGGCGCGGACGCCGCTCGGCCGGGATCAGTGCACGAACCTCGCCACCACGTCGCGGTAGGAGCGCGAGACCTTCACCTGGCTGCCGCTCTCAAGCACCAGGAAGCATTCGCCGTTGGTGTGGGGCTTCACCTGGCGCACCTGGTCGAGATTGACGATGCAGCTCCGGTGGACGCGCTGGAAACGGCGCGGGTCGAGGCGCTTCTCGAGATCCTTCATCGTCTCCCTGAGGATCAGCGTGTTGTCGCCCGTATAGATGCACATATAGTCGCCGGCCGCGTCGATCTTCTCGATCGAATCGACGTCGACCCGGAAGATCTGGCCGCGATCCTTGATGTTGATGAGCTTCTCGTAGCGGTTGGAGGTCGGCGCCTCCTCCAGCGTGCCGACCTGGTCGGCGGCTTCCGGCGCGACCTCGGCGAGCACTTCCTTCAGCTTGCCCGCCTCCTCGGCGCTGCGCTTCTCCGAAAGCCTGAGCCGCACCCGGTCAAGCGTGTCGGCGAGCCGGTCTTCCTCCACCGGCTTCATCAGATAGTCGACCGCCTGCGCCTCGAACGCGCGCAGCGCGTGGTCCGAATAAGCGGTGACGAAGACGAACAGCGGCGGCTCTATCTCCATCAGCCCCTGGATCACCGAGAAGCCGTCGAAGCCCGGCATCTGGATGTCGAGGAAGACGAGGTCGGGCTTGTGGGTCTTGATCGCCCGGATCGCCTCGCGGCCGTTGGAGCAGGTCTCCACGATCTCGACGTCGTCATGCTTCTCGAGGCGGAGCCTCAGGCCCTGAATGGCCAGCGGCTCATCGTCCACGAGAATCGTGCGAATGGTCATTTCGGCTCCTCGGCTGCTTCCACCTGATAGGGAATCTCGATCGTAACGCTGAAGCCCCCTTCCTTGTTCGATTCCGTCTCGAAACGATGTTCGGCGCCATAGGCTTGCGACAGACGGTCCCGAATGTTCGCCAGACCGACGCCGGTCGATTGCTGCGCCTTCACCCAGACGTCCTCCGAGCCCGGCCCGGTGTCGGCGACGGTGAACAGCACGCGGTCGCCGACGCGGCGGGCGGCGATCTCTATGTCGGCGCCTTCCTCTTGCGGCGTCACCGCATATTTGATCGCATTCTCGACGAGGGGCTGGAGCAGCAGCGAGGGAAGGCGGGCGCGGGACGCGGCCGGGTCGATCTCGAACCGGGGGCGGAGGCGCTCTTCGAAGCGCATCTTCTCGATCTCCAAGTAGAGCTTCAGAGTCTCTACTTCCTGGGCGACGGTGACCTGCGCGGTCGGCTCGTTGATCAACGTGTACCGCAAAAACGAGGAAAGGCGCGACAGCATCGCATTGGCCTGGTCGGTCTGCTTCAGGAGGACGAGGGTCGAGATGGAGTTCAAGGTGTTGAAGAGGAAGTGCGGATTGAGCTGGTAGCGCAGCATGGCGAGCTGCGCGGCGCTGGCCTGGTGCTCGAGGCGAAGCAGCCGGTCGCTGCTCTCCTCCAGCAGCAGATAATAGTTGATCGAATAATAGAGCGCCGACCAGGCGACGAGCAGCGAGAAGGTGAGCAGGATCGAGCCGAGGAACTGGATCCCCTCGGGCCTGAGCCCGGGCCTGAGGAAGGTGGCGTGGCTCCACGTCTCGATCGCCGAGAAGATGGCGGCGGCGATGACGACGATGACGATCGAGATCGCCCAGGTGAGGATCGGCCGCATGCGGATGAGGCGGCGGTAGATCGCTCCCATGAGGAGGGTGATGGAATAGCCGGTCGCCGTCAGCAAAGCGGTGTGGAGGACGTAGCTCCAGCCCATCGCATTGGCGATGCCCGAGAGGGTGCGGAGGATGAAATAGCCCGCCCAGCCGGCCGACTGGAGGATCCAGAAGGCGCGGTTCTTGTCCTCGAAGAAGGGCTGCTGGCGGAGCCGGAACGGCTTCCATCCCCCGGCCGAGGGGCGCGGCGCCGGCTGCGCGGCATGGATCGCATTGGTGGACACCGTGCTCCATTTAGCGGGAGTTTCCCGCCGGGACCAGACGGCGCGCCGGTTCAGCGCCTCCAACCGACCGCGACCCAGTAAGGGGGGCCGTCGCGGAAGCGGACCCGGTCGAGGCCGCAGCGCTCCATCATCGCGCCGATCTCGCCGCGCGTGAAGCGGTGCTCCAGCGGAGTCCCGAACCGGTCGAGGGCGTCGGCGCGAAGCGTCGCGAGGCTGCTGTGCCGGTAGTCGGCTAGCGGGAAGCCCCCGACGTCGAGGCCGGCCTGCTCGGCGAGCCGCGCCGCCCGGCTCAGCGGCCAGTAGGCGAGGAGGGCGATCGCGTCGCTCGCCCGCCGCCGGGCCGGAAAGGGCAGCGCCGAGATGCCCCGGCGCAGCCGGTCGGACGCCTTCCAGAGGGCCCGGAACCAGGCGGGGCGATCGTCGAGGCGGTAATAGAGGTAGAGGAGGAAGGGCGCCCCGGGCTTGAGCTTGAGGACGCAGCTGCGCAGCCCCGCCTCCGGATCGGGCAGGTGGTGGAGGACGCCGAGGGAATAGCCGAAATCCTGGCTGCCGTCGGGGAAGGGGAGGGAGTCGACCCCGGCCTGGTGGAAGTCGACGTTGGCGAGGTGCGCCATGGCCCGGCGGGCGGCGGCCAGGGCCGCGGCCGAGGGATCGATGCAGTGGAGCCGGGCGACATGGGGCGCGAGGCGCCGGGCGATGCGGCCGAACCCGCAGCCGAGGTCGAAACCCTCGCCGCCGGCCAGGGCCTGCGGAGGGAGGAGGCTGAAGAAGGCCGCGAAGGCGCGGTCGCCGTCGGCGCCGGGACGGCCGCGGCGCCTGCCGGCGGCGCGGGCGCCGTGCAGCGCCCACACGGCGTCGAACGCCCGCAGCGTCTCCTCGTCGGCATTGGCCATCGCCGCGAGGCTAGTCGGTAAGGGCGCCGCGCTCAATTCCCGCCCGCATGGGGATGGGGCCGCCTTGACTCTCCGCCCGCCAGTCTGGAACATAAGCGGAACATACGAGTCGTGAGTCGCATGCCTACCAGCCTTGCCCGTGCCGAACGCCTGGCCGCCCTTCGCGCGGAGGTGCGGGCGCTCGAATCGGCGACGGCGGGCGAGGGACGTCCCTGCCTGCCGTTCGGTATAGAGTCCATCGACTCCCGGCTGGCCGGCGGCGGGCTCGCGGCGGCGGCGCTGCACGAGGCGGCGGGCGACCGGGACGGCCTTTTCGACGAGGCGGCGGCGACCCTGTTCCTCGCCGCCATCGCCGCCCGCACGCACGGGACGGTGCTCTGGGCGCTGGCCCGCCGCGACCTGTTCGCGCCGGGCCTGGCCTTGGCGGGGCTGGCGCCGGACCGCATCCTCTATGCCGAATGCGACCGCGACGAGGAGGTGCTGGCGGTGATGGAGGAGGGCCTGCGCCACGGGAGCCTGGGCGCCGTGGTGGGGGAGACGGCGCGGGCGCCGATGGCCGCCACCCGTCGCCTGCAGCTCGCCGCGGAGGAGGGCGGCACGCCGGCGCTGATGCTGAAGCGGCGGAAGAAGCCCGGCGAGGACCCGCTCGATCTGCCTTCCGCCGCCGTCACCCGCTGGCGGATCGGCTGCGCCCCGTCCTCGCCCCTGCCCGTCGCCGGCGTCGGCCGCCCCCGCTGGCGCCTCGCCCTCGCCCGCCAGCGCGGCGGCGAGCCCCACGAATGGATCATGGAGAGCCCCGATGCCGAGGGTCGCCTCGCTCTACCTTCCGAACTTGAGCATCGACCGCATCGGGAGAGACTCGCGGTGGCGTAGGCCCGCCCCTGGATTTGCGGGGGAGGGGGACCATGCGCGGCATGGCGGAGGGGCTTTCCCGGTGCCGGAAGCCTTCCTTGCAGAGGAAGGGCAGGATGCTTCCGCCTGCTCGTGCCCCCGCGAAGGCCATTGGCGCCCCGGCGCGCGCTGGGCGCGGCGCGAGGCCGAAGCCGGAATGGACGCGCTCCCGCCACACCGGCGGCCGCCGATGCGGGAATTGGGCCGGCGGACCGAGCCGGCCGAGGCGCCGTTCCGTGAGAGGAAGCCTTCCGCAATGAACGGGAGGGACGGGCCCTTCCCGGCTCCCCCGGGCGAGCGGGAAGACCCCCTCGTCACCGTCCACCGGGTCGGCTCCCGAATCGAGATCGCCGCCGCCTCGCCGGCCGCGGCGGCGCTCGGCCTGACGCGCGGCATGCCGCTCACCCAGGCGCGGATGCTCGTCCCCGGCCTAGACGTGCGCGACGCCGAGCCGGAAGCGGATGCGGGCCTCCTCGCCCGCCTGGGGCTTTTCGCCGCCCGCCGCTGGACTCCGCGCGCCGCCCTGTCGGGGGCCGACGGCCTCTGGCTCGACCTCGACGGCGTCGCCCACCTCTTCGGCGGCGAGGAGAGGATGGGACGCCGAATCCTCCATTTCTGCGCCCGCGCCGGCTACGCCGCCCGCCTCGCCGTCGCCGCCACGCCCGGCGCCGCGCATGCCCTCGCCCGGTTCGGGGACCGGCCGCTCATCCTGTGCCCCTCCGGCGCCGAGGCGGAAGCGCTGGCGCCGTTCCCGCTCGCCGCCCTTCGGATCGAGGAAGGGGTGCTCGCCGCCGCCCGGCGCCTCGGCCTGGAAAGCATCGGCGAGCTCCTCACCATGCCGCGCGGCCCCTTGCAGCGCCGCTTCGGCCAGACCCTCCTCACCCGGCTCGACCAGGCGCTCGGCCGCGCCGCCGAACCCTTCGACCCGATCGTTCCGGAGGCGCCGCCCAGCGCCGTCCTGCACTTCGTCGAGCCGATCGCCACCGCCGAAGCCATCGATCATGGCCTGAGCGAGCTGATGGCCCGCCTGGTCGCGACGCTGGAGAAAGCCGGCCTCGCCGCCCGCCTCTTCACGCTTCTCTGCAGCCGCATCGACGGCGCGGAGCAAAGCCTTCGCGTCGGCACCGCCCGCCCCACACGCGACGGCGCCCATCTGCTCCGCCTGCTCAGGATGAAGATCGAGAGCATCGAGCCCGGCTTCGGCCTCGAGGCGATGCGCCTGGTCGCCTATCGCTGCGAGCCGCTCGGCCCCCGGCAGCTTTCCGGCGACAGGCCTCCGCCGGACCTCGCCTTGCTGGTCGACCGCCTGGCCGGGCGCCTCGGCGCGCGCCGCCTCTTCCGGAGGAGCGCCGTCGAAAGCGACGTTCCCGAACGCAGCGTCCGCCGCGTCGGCCCGCTCGCCTCCGCCGAGCCCTGGCCCGCCTGGCCTCGCCCCGTCCGCCTCCTCTCGCCGCCCGAGCGGGTCGACCACGTCCTGGCCGAGCTGCCCGACCAGGCGCCGCTGCGCTTCTCCTGGCGGGGCCGGATGCACCGCGTCCGCCGCGCCGACGGGCCGGAGCGCCTCTACGGCGAATGGTGGCGCCGGCGGACGGAAGCGGATTCGGTGCGCGACTATTTCCAGGTCGAGGACGAGGAAGGGCGCCGCTTCTGGCTCTATCGCCGCGGCGACGGCACGGACCCCCGCACCGGCGGCTTCGACTGGTATCTGCACGGGGTGTTCGGGTGAGCGGCCTGGGGTCCGTACCACGCCGATGCGGGACTCGAGCACGGACCCTAGAGGCGGGCGTCGATCGCCTGGACGTGGCCCCGCTCGGCATAGGACAGGATCTTCCCGTCGCTGGTCAGCAGCGGACAGGCCCGCAGGCGAGCGGCGGCGATCAGGAAACGGTCGCCAGGATCGCCGTGAATGTCTCGAGGAAGGCTCCCCGCCTCCATCGCGATGGCGGCATCCACGGGGACGATCCTGAACCGGTCCTCACCCTCTATCGATTTGACGAAGTCGCCAAGCGAGGTAGCCAGGCTGACCCGCTTCTTCGACAACAAGAGGCCGATCTCCCAGAAGGAGATGGCGCAGACCCATATCTCGCCCGGTGCGGGATCGGCCATCCTCTCCCGTGCTTTCGCGCCCAGACGAGGATTGTCCTCAGCCAACCAGAGAAGAACGTTCGTATCGAGCAGGATCACCGATACATTTCCGGCGGGTTGTTCGCTTCCCACTCCTCTTCCCAATCGGGATCAAGCGGGGTTTCGATATCACCCAATATCTTCAGTTTACCTTTCATAAAGCCGATGAGTGACGGCCGCTCCGCCGGCACCACCGCCTTCACCTCCGCTACCGGCTTGCCGCGCTTGGTGATCGTCACCGGCTCCCCGGTACGCTGTACCTCGTCGAGGATGGCGAGGCACTTGGCCTTGAACTCGGCCGCTCCGATCATCTTGCCCATGGCTGCGCCTCCTGAAGTGACCACTTCATATAGTCACTTTGGGGCCGGGCGGCAATGCGCAGGCCGGAGCGACCCTTCGGGCGAGGCTGCGGCAGAGGGCTCGGCAAAGCTCGGCTCACTCGGGCGGGGTGCTTGACCGGCATGTATCACGAGCTTCAGGTCACCAGCCATTTCAGCTTCCTGCGCGGCGCCTCCAGCCCCGAGGAATTGTTCTCGGCGGCCGCTTCGTTCGGCTATCCGGCGCTGGGGCTGACCGACCGCAACACCGTCTGCGGCATGGTGCGCGGGCTCAAGGGCGCGCGGGAGACGGGGCTCCGCCTGATCGCCGGCTGCCGGCTCGACCTGGTGGACGGCACGGCCCTGCTGGTCTGGCCGGAGGATCGCGCCGGCTGGTCGCGCCTCACGCGCCTCCTGACGATCGGCAAGGCCCGGACCGTTCCCCAGGACGGACCCGCCATCCCCAGAAACGGGGAGAAGGGGCAATGCTTCCTCCATTGGGAGGATGTCGATGCCTGGTCGGAGGGGCTGGTGGCGGCGCTCGTCCCGGAGGAGGCCGATGCCGTCACCCAAACCGCTCTGGCGCAGATGGCGGCGATCTTCGGGCGCCGGGCGCATTGCGCGCTCACCCACCGCCGCCGGCCGGGGGACAGGCTGCGCCTCCACGATCTCGATGCCATGGCCCGCCGCCACGGCGTCCGCAGCCTCGCCACCGGCGACATACTCTACGATTCCCCCGACAAGCGCATGCTCCAGGACGTCGTCACCGCGATCCGCCACAAATGCACGATCGACGACCTGGGCTTCCGCCGCGAGCGCTACGGCGATCGCCACCTGAAGAGCCCGGAGGAGATGGAGCGGCGCTTCGCCGCCTATCCGGACGCCATCCGCGCCACCGCCGACATCGCCGAGCGCTGCACCTTCTCGCTGACCGAGCTCAGCTACCAATATCCCGACGAGATCGTGATGAGCGGCCGCAGCCCGCAAGACGCTCTGGAGCGGCTGACGCGGGGCAAGATCGACAGCAAGATCCCCGCAGGCGCCGCGCCCCAGCCCTATCGCAACCTGCTGGAGCATGAGCTGCGGCTCGTCGCGCGATGGCGCTACGCCCCCTATTTCCTCACCGTCAACTCGATCGTCGCCTACGCCCGAAGCCAGGGGATACTCTGCCAGGGGCGCGGCTCGGCGGCCAATTCGATGATCTGCTACATCCTCGGCATCACCTCGATCGACCCGATCGAGCGCGGCCTGCTGTTCGAGCGCTTCCTGTCCGAGAGCCGGGCGGAGCCGCCGGACATCGACGTGGATTTCGAGCACGACCGGCGCGAGGAAGTGATCCAGTGGATCTACGAGACCTACGGCCACAACCATGCCGCGCTGACCGCGGTGGTGAGCCGCTACCGCACGCGCGGCGCGGTCCGCGAGGTGGGCAAGGCGCTGGGCCTTTCCGAGGACGTCACCGCCGCCATCGCCGGACAGATATGGGGCTGGTCGGAAAAAGGGGTGGAGGACCGGCACGTCGCCGAGCTCAACCTCGACCTTTCCGAGCCGCGCCTCGCGCTGACCCTGGACCTGGCCCGGCAGCTGATCGGAACCCCCCGGCATCTGAGCACCCACCCGGGCGGCTTCGTCCTGACCCGCGACCGGCTCGACGATCTCGTGCCGATCGAGCCCGCCGCGATGGTCGACCGCCGGATCATCGAGTGGGAGAAGGACGATATCGAGGAGCTGAAGTTCATGAAGGTCGACGTGCTCGGCGTCGGCATGCTGGGCTGCATGCGCCGCGCCTTCGACCTTCTCGCCGAGCACAAGGGCCTCCGCCTCGATCTCGCCTCGCCGCAGATGCAGGAGGACGACGAGGAGACGTTCGACATGATCTGCAAGGCCGACACGATCGGCACCTTCCAGATCGAGAGCCGGGCGCAGATGTCGATGCTGCCGCGCATGAAGCCGAGGGAATTCTACGACATCGTCATCCAGGTGGCGATCGTCCGCCCCGGCCCGATCCAGGGCGACATGGTCCATCCCTATCTCCGCCGCCGGGAGGGCAAGGAGGTCGCGGAATATCCCAAGCCGGAGCTTGAGCAGGTGCTCAGGAAGACGTTCGGCGTGCCGCTCTTCCAGGAGCAGGCGATGAAGGTGGCGATCGTCGGCGCCCGCTTCACGCCCGCGGAAGCGGACGAGCTTCGCCGCGCGATGGCGACGTTCAAGTTCACCGGCGGGGTGGGCAAGTTCCGCGACAAGCTGGTCGAGGGCATGGTCGCCAACGGCTACGAACGCGATTTCGCCGAGCGCACCTTCAAGCAGATCGAGGGGTTCGGCAGCTACGGCTTTCCGGAGAGCCACGCGGCGAGCTTCGCCAAGATCGCCTACGCGTCCTCCTGGATGAAGTGCCACCATCCGGACGTCTTCTGCGCCGCGCTCCTCAACGCCCAGCCGATGGGCTTCTACGCCCCGGCCCAGATCGTCCGCGACGCGCGCGAGCACGGGGTGGAGGTGCGGCCGGTATGCGTCAACGCCAGCCGCTGGGACTGTATTCTGGAGGATTTCCCATCCTCCCCGTCCGCAATGCGGATGGGGAGGGGGACCATGCGAAGCATGGTGGAGGGGCCTGCCGAGTCCCTGAAGCCCCTCCACCGCGTTTCACGCGGTCCCCCTCCCCATGGAGCTTCGCTCCACAGGGAGGATGAGGGTGCTTCTCCCCTCCTCCCCCTCCGCCTCGGCATGCGGATGGTGAAGGGGCTTTCCAACCTCCACGCCGCGCAGATCCTCGCCGCCCGCGCCGAGCGGCCGTTCACGTCGGTGGAGGATGCCTGGCGCCGGTCGGGCGTGCCGGTGGCGGCGCTGGAGCGGCTGGCGGAAGCGGACGGCTTCGCCTCGCTCGGGCTGGACCGGCGCCAGGCGCTGTGGCGGGTGCGGGGCCTGGGCGAGAAGCCGCTGCCGCTCTTCGCCTTCTCGGAAGGCCAGGACGGCGAGCCGGAAGTGGCGCTCACCGCGATGACCGACGGACGGGAGGTGGTGGAGGATTATCGCGCGCTCCAGCTCTCGCTCCGCGCCCATCCGCTCGCCTTCCTGCGGCCGGAGCTCGAGAGCCGCGGCATGCGGCGCTGCTCGGACCTTCCCAGCCTCAGGGACGGCGCCCGCATCCGCCTCGCCGGGCTGGTCCTCATCCGCCAGCGGCCGGGGACGACCAACGTCACCTTCCTCACCATCGAGGACGAGACGGGCATCGCCAACATCATCCTGTGGCAGCGGCGTTTCCAGGCGCAGAGGCGGATCGTGATGGCGGCGCCGATGATCGGGGTGACCGGCCTCCTCCAGCGCGAGGGCGAGGTGATCCACGTCATCGGCGAGCATCTGGAGGACCTGGGCGGCCTTCTCCACTCGGTCGGGCGGAGGCGCTTCCCGCATCGCTTCGGCCCCGCCGACGCGGCCAAGAACGGCGGCGGCCGCGATCCGAGGGACGGACCGCGGCCGCTCCCGGAGGAGACCATCCGGGTGAAGAGCCGTGACTTCCACTGAAGGCGGGCGCTGGGCCCGCGGCCTCAGAACTTCTGCTGGCGCTCGTAGAGCGATTTGTAATGCTGGATCCGGGTGACGCGCAGGCCCGGCATGCCGGAACGGTCAACCGCCCGCTGCCAGCCGGCGAACTCCTCGAGGCTGAGGCCGTAGCGATCGCAGGCCTCGTCCACCGAGAGCAGTCCCCCGTTCACCGCGGCGACGACCTCCGCCTTCCGGCGCACCACCCAGCGGGAGGTGGACGGCGGCGGCAGGCTGTCCAGAGTCAGCGGCTCCCCCAACGGGCCGATGACCTGCGACGGCCGTAGCGTTTGCGTTTCGATCATTCTTGCCTCAAGCATGACTGTCATAATTATCCTTGCCTTCCCCTCCGCCGCTCGTAGCGGCCGCCGTTGAAGGAAGGCTGAAACCCCAAGGTAAACGGGCCGGTCATCTCAATTGACGGGACCTTGCCGGGCGAAGCGGGGATTGAAGCTCCCGCCCTGCGCCGCCACCGCCGCCTGCCAGGCGGGACCGCCGAGCAGGATCTCGGCCAGCGGGTCCGCCGGCGCCGGCGCCGCGCGGCGGGCCGCCAGCGCCCGGACCGCCGGGCTCGCCGCCTGCTCGGTGCGAAGCGACGCCAGCAGCATGCCGAAGTCGACGCTCGCCGCACGGCGGCTGGCGAAGCGCTCGCTGGCGCGACGGAGGAAGCCGAGGTCCATGCCTCCCCTCTAGCCGAGAGGGTCTAAGACGCGGTTAAAGCGCCATTAGGGTAGGCTTTACCGATGCCACACCCTATGTAGCGGCCGCCATGAACGTCGATTTCCAGCTCGGCCGGCCGGCCGCCGGCGCGCGCATCGTCGTCGCCATGTCGGGCGGCGTCGACAGCTCGGTGGTCGCCGCGCTCGCCGCCCGCAGCGGCGCTGAGGTGATCGGCGTCACCCTGCAGCTCTACGATCACGGCGCCGCCGTCGGCCGCGCCAAGAGCTGCTGCGCCGGGCGCGACATATATGATGCCCGCAGCGTCGCCGAGAAGCTCGGAATCGCCCATTACGTGTTCGACTACGAGACCCGCTTCCGCGACAGCGTCATCGCCAGGTTCGCCGACGAATATGCGCGCGGCCGCACCCCCATACCGTGCGTGTCGTGCAACCAGGGCGTCAAGTTCACCGACCTTCTCGCCCTCGCCCGCGACCTCGGCGCCGATTGCCTCGCCACCGGCCATTACGTCCGCCGGCGGATGGGGGAGGGGGGCCCCGAGATCCACCGCGCCGCCGATCCGGCGCGCGACCAGAGCTACTTCCTCTTCGCCACCACCCGCGAGCAATTGGACTTCCTGCGCTTCCCGCTCGGCGACCTGCCCAAGCCGGCCGTGCGCGAGATGGCGCGCGCTCTGGCGCTGGTCGTCGCCGACAAGCCGGACAGCCAGGACATCTGCTTCGTCCCGAACGGCGACTATGCGGCGGTGGTGAAGAAGGTGAGGCCGGAGACGGCGCGGCCGGGCGAGATCGTCGATCTCGAGGGACGCGTGCTCGGCCGGCACCGCGGCCTCGTCCATTTCACCGTCGGGCAGCGCCGCGGCCTCGAGATAGGCGGCCAGGCGGAGCCGCTCTACGTCGTCAGGCTGGAGCCGGAGGCGCGCCGCGTCGTCGCCGGGCCGCGGGCGGCCCTCGCGGTGCGGGGCGCGCGGCTCGGCGGGCTCAACTGGCTCGGGGAGGACCAGCGGTCCGGCCTCACCGCCAAGGTCCGCTCGATGGCGCGGCCCGCGGCGATCGGCTTCGACGGCGAGACGATCCGTTTCGAGGCGCCGGAATATGGCGTCTCCCCGGGGCAGGCCGCGGTGATCTACGAGGGCGAACGGGTGCTCGGCGGCGGCTGGATCGAGGAGACGATCCCCGCCGAGCTGGAGCCGGCGCTGTGAGCAGCCGGCTCTTCTCGCCCCTCGATGTGGGCGGCCTGACGCTGCGCAACCGCATCGTCATCGCGCCGATGTGCCAATATTCGGCCGACGGCGAGGGCAATGCCACCGATTGGCACCTCATCCATCTCGGCCATCTCGCTCTGTCGGGAGCGGCGCTGCTCGTCCTCGAGGCGACGGCGGTGACTCCCGAGGGCCGCATCTCGCCCGACGATCTCGGCCTGTGGTCCGACGACAACGAGGCGGCGCTGGCGCGGGTGCTGGAGAGCGTCCGCCGCTGGTCGGACATGCCGCTCGGCATCCAGCTCGCCCATGCCGGCCGGAAGGCATCGACCCGCGTCCCTTGGGAGGGCGGCGGCCAGATCCCCCCCGACGCGCCCCGCGGGTGGCGCACGGTCGCGCCGTCGCCGATCCCGTTCGCGCCGGGAGAGGCGCCGCCGCTGGCGCTCGACCGGGAGGGGCTCGCCCGCCTCCGCGACGCCTTCGCGGCCGCGGCCGCCAGGGCGGCGCGGCTGGGCTTCGACGCGATCCAGCTGCACGGCGCGCACGGCTACCTCCTCCACCAGTTCCTCTCGCCCCTCTCGAACCTGCGCGAGGACGAATATGGCGGCAGCCTCGCAAACCGGATGCGCTTCCCGCTCGAGGTCTTCGATGCGGTCCGCGCCGCCTTCCCGTCGGAGCGGCCGGTGACGATGCGGGTCTCGGGAACGGACTGGGCCGAGGGCGGCTGGGACATTGCCGAGACGGCGGCCTTCGCCCGCGCCCTGGAGGCGCGGGGCTGCGCCGGCATCCACGTCTCGAGCGGCGGCCTCACCCCCGAGCAGCGGATCCCGGTCGGGCCCGGCTACCAGGTGCCGCTGGCGCGCGCGGTAAAGGCGGCCGTGTCGATCCCTGTCGTCGCCGTCGGCCTGATCACCGGCTTCGAGCAGGCCGAGGAGGTGCTCGCCTCGGGCGCCGCCGATGCCGTCGCCCTGGCCCGCGGCATGCTCTACGATCCGCGCTGGCCCTGGCACGCGGCCGCGGCGCTCGGCGGACGGGTCAGCGCCCCGAAACAATATCTGCGTTCGCAGCCGCGCGAGTTTCCGGACCTGTTCGAAACCTAGCGAGCCGCGCCAGGATGTAGAGCAGGGTGCCGGCCGCGGCGAGGATCAGCAGCATCCGCCAGGACGGCCAGGTCGACTGGCAGGCCGCCCAGAGACAGACGGCGATCCCCGCCGCCATCAGCAGCCAGAGCGCCGGCGAGGGACGCTGCCCCCTGACGAGCGACGCGATGCTGATAGCGTAGACGAACATCCGCGCCAGGGTGCTGACCACGGCGAGCCAGACGAAGCTGCCGGAGAGGGCGAGGACGGCGATGAGGCCGCCCATGAACAGGATCGAGTTGGCGGGCGTCGCGTAGCGGGCGCTCACCCGTCCGAACCAGCCCGGCAGGAGGCCGTCGCGGGCCATCGCGTAGGTGGTGCGCGTCGTCCCCGTCATGCCGCCGCTGATATTGCCGAGCAGCGAGCAGATGGCGGTGGCGGTGAGGAGAAGGGCGCCGGCGGGACCGAGGAGGGCCGCGCCGAACGCCACCATCGGCGCCGGATTCGCCCCGGGCTCCATCACCGCGACGTAGGAGAGCTGGACGAGGAAGTAGAGCAGCGCCGTCGCCACGATCGTGGCGATGAGCGCGCGCGGCAGGGTGCGGGTGGGGTCGGCGGTCTCCCCGGCCGGGACGACGCTGTTCTCGAAGCCGACGAAGGCATAGAGGATGAGGAGGGCGGCGGCGCCGGCCTCGTCCAGCGGCGGCGGGGCGCCCGGGGGCTCGATCCCCCCGGCCAAGGCGAGGCCGATCAGGGCGACGGCGATGAGCGGAAGGGCCTTGAGCACGGTGAGGACGTCGAGCGCCCGTATCGCCTTCCTGACGCCGATCACGTTGATCAGGGTGACGAGGCCGCACAGGATGAGGATGATGGCAGCGCGAGGCCAGCCGCCGGCGAGAGCCGGCGACCAGCTGGCGAGATAGCTGACGAGCACCGTCGCGTTGGCGGCCAGCGCGGTGGCGCGCGCGACATAGTAGATCCAGCCGGCCTGGAAGGCGGCGACCGGGCCGAAGGTCGCGGCGTAGACGACCGGCCCGCCCGATTCCCGGTGGCGGGCGGCGACGCGCGCGAAGGGCAGGGCGACGACGAGGACGAGCAGCCCGAAGACCGGGAAGAGGAACGGGCTGAAGCTGCCGAACTGGGTGTAGAGCGTCGCCGGCAGAGCGAAGATGCCTGCCCCGACGAGGCCGTTGAAGGAGAGGAAGGCCGAGCCGAAGAAGCCGATGTCGCGGCGCAGAGGCTCGTCGCGGGTGGGGATCATTCGGGGGCGAGCTCCGCCGCGAGCGCATCCAGGATGGGGCGCTGGCTCGGCAGCATCCTGGCAGCCGCCTGGTCGAGCGTAAACCACCGTGCCTCGTCGACCTCCGGAAAGTCCTGGTAGAGGCCGCTCCTGGGCGGATATTCGAGGGTGAACCGGTTGCTCGCCAGGGCGGCGCAATCGAAATCGCCCTCCAGCGCGAACGCCTCGACCCACTTGCCGCCGGCCTGGCGCACCCGGCACAGGAAGCGAGGCTCACCGGGAGGCATGGCGCCCAGCTCCTCCTCGAACTCGCGGCGCGCCGCGGCGGCGGATTCCTCGCCCGCCTCGATGCCGCCCTTCGGCACCATCCACGCCCCCTCGTCCTTGCCGCGCCAGAAAGGCCCGCCGGGGTGGACGAGCAGCACCTCCGGCCCCGCCGCCCCTCGCCGATAGAGCAATATGCCTGCGCTGACCGCCGCCACTAGCGGAGCGGCACCAGGACGGTGTGGACCGTGCCTTTCGGCGACGAGCGAAGCTCGCTGCGTCCCTTGAGCCGCTTGACGAAGGCCGCGACCACCTTGGTTCCGACGCCCGGCGGCGGCCGCTCTTCCGCAAGCCCGCAACCGTCGTCCGACACTTCGACCCGGGCCCGCTCCCCTTCCTGCCGAGCGGTGATCCGGATCGCGCCCCGCCCTCCGGGGAAGGCGTGCTTGCAGGCGTTGGTGACGAGCTCGTTGACGACGATTCCGAGCGACACCGCCGTGTCGTGCGGCACGACCATCGGCTCGAGGTCCGTCTCCAGAGTGACGCCCTCGGCCAGCATGCCGCGCCTGATCTGGTCGCACAGCGCCTCGAGATGGTCCTGCAGGCGCACCGCGGCCAGCCCCTCGCTGCCCGGCGTCAGCGCCGCGTAGACTCCCGCCACCGCCTGCAGCCGCTCCGCCGCCTCCTTGAGGGCCGCATGCACCTCCTTGTTGCCCGACCGGTTCGCCTGGAGGAGCAGCAGCGAGGTGACGATCTGGAAATTGTTCTTCGTCCTGTGGTCGATCTCCCGCAGGGCATGGGCGAGGAAGTTGATCCGCCGCTGGCGCTCCAGGTCGCCGCGCCGCACCTCGCGCTGGTAGAGGCCGAGCGCGAAGACCATCACCGCCTGGGTGACGGTGGTGAGCAACAGGCCGTAGCCCACGGCGGCGTCGTTGATGCGGAAGCTGTGATATTCCGGAAGCACGAAATACCAGATCAGGGTCTGCCCGACGACGAGGGCGACGAGGCCGCTGCGCCATCCGGCGATGAGCGTCGAAAGCACGACCGCGAGGAAGCCGAGCGAGAAGGGCGCCGACCTGTCGGGAAAAGGGGTCAGCAGGATGCGCGCCGCCACGAACAGGCCGGAGGAGCCAAGCCCTACCGCCACCTCCGTGACGATTCCCGGCACGCGGTCCGCCAGGCGCCGCGGCAGGTCGATCGTTACGAGTCTCCTCACCGCTCCTCCCCCGGGGCAGGCGCAGCCGATTTCCCCGCGGCGGCGCCAAGTCCCTGCGGCGGCTTTGAAATCCCCGCCACGCGCGAGTGGTAGCACAATGCCCGTGTGGACGCACAGCGGCGATCTCATGATCGAGATCAAGCGGCGCGGCGCGCCCCGCGGCCCGGGCGCGTCGTTTCCCGGCCCGGATCGGGAGCGAAGACCCCTCTCCCCTGGGGGAAGAGGGTAGGGAGAGGGGGCTCGGCCTCGGAAGGAAAGACTCGGAGGCTGTACCCCCTCACCCCGGCCCTGTCCCCCCGGGGGAGAGGGGGGTTAAAGGCGCCCTCCCCCTGGAGACAAGGGTCTCAGACCGTCAGAACGCCTTCGAGGACGGTGACGCAGCGGCCGCCCAGGATCGCCCGATCCCCCTCCAGCCGGCAGGCGACGTGGCCGCCGCGCCGGCTCGCCTGGTAGGCGCTGAAGGCGGCGCGGCCGAGCCGCTCCGCCCAATAGGGCGCGAGGACCGAATGGGCCGAGCCGGTCACCGGATCCTCGTCGATTCCGGCGCCGGCGGCGAAGACGCGGCTCATCACGTCCGTTGCGGACGCCGGAGCGGTGCAGATCGTCAGGATGTCGCCTTCGGCGGCCAGGGCCCGGAAATCGGGCGCGAGCGCTCGGACCTCCTCCTCCCGTTCGAACACGACGAGGGCGTAGCGTCCCTCGTGCCAGCGGGTCTCGGCGGCCCCGGCGGCGCCAAGGGCGGCGAGGACGCGGGGCAACGGCTTGGGCTCGGCGCGATAGGCGGGAAGCGACATGTTGTATCCCTCGCCGTCCCGCGCCACTTCGAGAAGCCCCGCCCGGCGGGTGCGGAAGCGGATCCGCTCGCGATCCCCGATCAGCACATGGCCGGAGGCGAGGGTGGCGTGGCCGCACAGAGCCACCTCGACGGTCGGCGTGAACCAGCGCAGCGCGTAATCCGCCTCGCCGTCGGCGCAGGGGACGGTGAAGGCGGTCTCGGAGAGATTGTTCTCCTCCGCGATCGCCTGGAGGATCTCGTCGGGAAGCCATTCCTCGAGCGGGACGACGGCGGCGGGGTTGCCGGTGAACGGCCGGTCGGCGAAGGCGTCGACCTGGGTGAGGCGGAGCTGGGTCATCGGGCCTCTGTGAAGGCCGCCCCCCGCCTTGTCGAGCGATGTCGAACGGGGCGCGTACGTCTTCGCGTGTCCCCGGGATGGCCGCCCGATCAACCGCCGCCCCTGCGGTGCCGGGAGGGGCTCGACCTGGTCCTGCGATCAGGACGTCCCGGAATCCCGCCCATCCTGCTGGGTGAGGTCCGCCTCGGCCATGGGATTGTCCGGCTGGTCCACCTGGCCCTCCGGATCGATGTGGATGAGGATCTCGACGCCGGGAAACTCCGCCTCCAGCTTGTGCTCGACCTCGTCGAGGACGCCATGGGCTTCCGCGACCGTGAGGCTGGGGTCCATCCAGACGTGGAATTGCACGAAATCGTGCATGCCGCTGGTCCGCGTCCGCAAGTCGTGGAGGCCCTTCAGCTCGGGATGGCGGGCGGCGATTTCGACGAAGCGGCGGCGCTTCTCCTCCGGCCACTCCTTGTCCATGAGCTGGTCGATGGCGCGGCTCGACGCCTTCCAGGCGCCCCAGCCGAGCCAGAGCGCGATGCCGACGCCGAGGACGGGATCGGCGCCCGGGAGGCCGAAATACTGGTCGAGCGCGAGCGCGGCGATGACCGAGAGGTTGAGCAGCAGATCGCTTTGATAATGGACGTGGTCGGTCTCGATCGCCACCGAGCCGGTGCGGGCGATGACCCGGCGCTGATACCAGAGCAGCAGGAGGGTCGTGGCGATCGCGACCAGCGATACGGCGATGCCGTAGCCCGCCTCGGCCGTGGCTTGGCCGTGGACCAGCCGGTCGACCGCGCGCCACCCGATCCCGACCGCCGAGAAGGTGATGATGCCGACCTGGAAGAGGGCGGCGATCGCCTCCGCCTTGCCGTGGCCGAAGCGGTGCTCGCGGTCGGCCGGAACGGCCGCCAGCCTGACTCCGTAGAGGGTGATGAGGGAGGCGAGCAGGTCGAGCCCGGTGTCGGCGAGGGAGCCGAGCATCGCCACCGAGCCGGTCCGCCAGGCGGCATAGGCCTTGAGGATGAGGAGGAACAAGGCGGTGCCGACGCTGAGCATCGCGGCTCGGGCGGTGAGGTCGGCATGGGCGCTCTGCGGCGACCGATCCTGGCCTGCGCTCACGGGTAGAGGAGCTCCTCGCGCCAGGCGCCGCCGGCGCGGGTGAAGAGCCGGCGCTCGTGGAGGCGGTGAGGGCGGTCGCTCCAGAATTCGATGCGCTCGGGGACGACCCGCCATCCCGACCAGCGCGGCGGACGCGGCACGTCGCCCCCCTCGAAGCGGCGGCGCGCCTCCTCGTAGCGGGCTTCGAAGAGGGCGCGCGAGGCGAGCGGCCGGGATTGATCCGAGGCCCAGGCGCCGAGCTGCGAATCGCGGCCGCGGGTGGCGAAATAGGAGTCCGCCTCGCCCTCGGCGACCGGCTCCGCCGTCCCTTCGACCCGCACCTGCCGGCGCAGCGACTTCCAGTGGAAGAGCAGCCCCGCCCGGGGATTGGCGACCAGCTCGGCGCCCTTGCGGCTGTCGAGGTTGGTGTAGAAGACGAAGCCGCGCGCGTCGTGGCCCTTCATCAGCACCATCCGAACCGAGGGCCGCCCCGCGGCGTCGGCGGTGGCGAGCGCCATGGCGGTAGGGTCGTTGGGCTCGCCCTGCCGCGCCTGCGCCAGCCATTCCTCGAAGAGAGCGTGGGGATCGTCCGCCATCGGCGCCCTTTGCCGCCTGCGTCTTCAAAGCACAATCGCGTGCTTGCAGGGGCGAGGTGCGTTACCCATCTGATACAGCGTTGCCTCACGGCAACAGTGGACATTTGGGACGGGGTAGAGAACGAAGCGGCATGGCCGATCTTTATTCACAGCTGGGCGTGAAGCGCGACGCGAGCGAAGCGGAGATCAAGAAGGCGTATCGCAAGCTCGCCAAGGAGCTGCATCCGGACCGCAACAAGGACAATCCGGCGGCGTCCGCGCGCTTCTCGAAGGTGACGCAGGCCTACGACATCCTCACCGACAAGGACAAGCGCGCGCGCTACGACCGCGGCGAGCTTGACGAGGACGGCAATCCCAAGGCGCCGTTCGGCTTCGGCGCGGGCGGCCCGGGCGGCGGCATGGGGGGAATGGGCGGCGGCTTCCGTCCGCCGCCGGGCGGCTTCACCGCCGCCGGAGGCGAGGAAGTGGACCTCTCCGACATTTTCGAGGGCCTGTTTGGCGGCGGCCAGCAGCAGAGGCGGAGCGGCGGCCCGTTCGGCGGCTTCGGCGGGTTCGGCGGCGGCGGAGGCCGGCGCGCCGCGCCCCAGAAGGGGGCCGACATCGCCTATCGCCTGCCGGTCCCCTTCGAGGACGCGGCGGCCCTGCGCGAGCAGAGGGTGGTGCTGCAGGGCGGCAAGACCGTCGCGATCAAGCTTCCCAAGGGCGTGGAGGAGGGGACCAAGATCCGCCTCGCCGGCCAGGGGCAGTCGGGGCCGGGAGGCAATGGCGACGCGATCGTCACCATCTCCATCGTCCCCCACCGCTTCTTCACCCGCGACGGAGACAATATCCGGCTCGACCTGCCGGTCGGGCTCGACGAGGCGCTGCTCGGCGCCAAGGTCAAGGTGCCGACGGTGGACGGGCCGGTGATGCTGAGCGTCCCCAAGGGATCGAGCTCGGGCAAGACGCTGCGCCTCAAGGGGCGCGGCTTCACCGGCAAGGACGGCGCGCGGGGCGACCAGCTCGTCACACTGATGGTCGACCTTCCCGCCGACGACGCCGAGCTGCAGCACTTCGTCGAGGGGTGGAGCCGGCGCGGAAAAGGAAACCCGAGGGCGGGGTTGGGCGTCTAGCCCGTCGTGCAGCCGACCGTGTCCCCCGAATCGCCCGAAGCCAGACGGAGGAAGCTGGCGAGGGCGAAGGCGCGGTTCGGCAAGATACGCCACGGCATGCGGCCCGGCCAATACGGCTTCGAGGTGGTGAAGCGGGTCGCGATCGGCGTCTACACGGACGGCTTCATCCACGCCGGCAACCTCGCCTACCTCGCGCTGATGACCGTCTTTCCGTTCGTGATCGTCGCCGCCGCGGTGGCGCGGCTGTTCGGCCAGACCGAAGGGGGCGTGCAGGCCGTCGTCGCCCTGCTCCAGACCATGCCGCCCAACGTCGCCGATGTGCTGAGGAAGCCGATCTCCGACGTGCTGACGGCGCGCTCGGGCAACCTCCTCTGGCTCGGCGGTCTGGTCGGCCTGTGGACGACCGGAAGCTTCATCGAGACCATCCGCGACATCCTGCGCCGCGCCTACGGGGTGACCGGCGGGGCGCCTTTCTGGGAATATCGGCTCGGCTCCATCGGCCTCATCGTCGCCTCGGTGATGCTGATGCTGGTCTCGTTCAGCGCGTCCATCCTCCTCTCGTCGGTCGAGCAGTTCATCCGCACCGCCTTGCCCTGGGCAAACGACGTGCTGGGGCTCCTCGCCCTGTTCCGCATCGTCCCCGGCCTGGTCCTGTTCGGATCGGTCTATCTCATCTTCGTGTCGCTGACCCCGCGCCGCTACCGGCGCTTGCAGTGCCGCAAGTGGCCGGGCGCCCTGTTCGTCACCCTCTGGTGGCTGGCGACGACGGCGCTGCTTCCCGTCATCCTCTCCAACCTCGGCAGCTACGACCTCACCTACGGCAGCCTCGCCGGAGTCATCATCGCGCTGATTTTCTTCTTCGTGATCGGCCTCGGCGTGGTTATCGGCGCTCAGCTGAACGCCGCGCTGGCCGAACCGCCCGAGCCGACGGTAAAGGAGGCGCAGCTCGAGGTGGCGGCGGAGAAGGCCGCGGAGAAAGCGGAAAAGGCCGACGAGGCCGGCACGGCCGAAGGGGAAGGCGAATGACGGGATTGATGGCGGGCAAGAGGGGGCTGATCATGGGCCTCGCCAACGACAAGTCGCTTGCCTGGGGGATATCGCGCAAGCTCGCCGAGGCGGGAGCCGAGCTCGCTTTCTCCTACCAGGGTGAGGCTCTGCAGAAGCGGGTCGGTCCGCTCGCCGGCGAGGTCGGGTCCGACTTCCTCATCCCGTGCGACGTCGCCGACATGGCCGATCTCGACGCCGCCTTCGAAGCGCTGCGGGCGCGCTGGGAGACGATCGACTTCGTCGTCCACGCCATCGGCTTTTCGGACAAGAACGAGCTGCGCGGCAAATATGTCGACACCAGCCTGGAGAACTTCCTGCTGTCGATGAACGTCTCGGCCTACAGCTTCACCGCCGTGGCGCGGCGGGCGCGGGCGATGATGCCGAACGGCGGCAGCCTCCTCACCCTTTCCTATTACGGCGCCGAGAAGGTCATCCCGCACTACAATGTGATGGGCCTCGCCAAGGCGGCGCTGGAGACCAGCGTCAAATATCTGGCGATGGACCTCGGGCCCGAGAACATCCGCGTCAACGCCATCTCGGCCGGCCCGATCAAGACGCTCGCGGCGAGCGGCATCGGCGACTTCCGCTACATCCTCAAATGGAACGAATATAATTCCCCGCTGCGGCGTAACGTCACCATCGAGGATGTCGGCGGCGCCGGCCTCTACCTCCTCTCCGACCTCGCCTCGGGCGTGACGGGCGAGATCCACCATGTCGACGCGGGCTACAACGTCATCGGCATGAAGGCCGAGGACGCGCCCGACATCGCGACGACGTGAGCTTCAACTCGTTCGGCCGGGTCTTCCGCTTCACCACCTGGGGGGAGAGCCACGGGCCGGCGATCGGCGTGGTGGTCGACGGGTGCCCGCCGGGACTCGCGCTGGGCGAGGACGACATACAGCCGTGGCTTGACGCGCGGCGGCCGGGCCTGTCGCGCAACACGTCGCCGCGGCAGGAGCCGGACCGGGTGCGGATCCTCTCCGGCGTCTACCAGGGCCGCACCACCGGAACGCCGGTCAGCCTCGTCATCGACAATGTCGACGCGCGCTCCAGGGACTATGCCGACCTGCCGCCCCGCGCGGGCCATGCCGATGCGGCCTACGATTCCAAATACGGCCTTCGCGATCCCCGCGGAGGCGGCCGCGCCTCGGCCCGCGAGACTGCGGCGCGGGTCGCGGCCGGCGCGATCGCCCGCCTCGTCGTCCCGGAGGTGCGGATCGCGGCGCGGGTGGCGGAGATAGGCGGCTCGCCGGACGAGGGGGCATGGCCGGCGATGCTCGATGAGGCGCGCGCCGCCGGAAGCTCGCTCGGCGCGGTCATAGAATGCGTCGCGGAAGGGGCGGCCGCCGGCTGGGGCGCGCCGGTCTACGCCAAGCTCGATGCCGAGCTGGCCTCCGCCTGCATGTCGGTCAACGCGGTGAAGGCGGTGGAGATCGGCGCCGGCTTCGACGCCGCGCGCCGCCGCGGCGAGGACAATGCCGACCCCTCGATGGCGGGCGGCATCGTCGGCGGCATCGCCACGGGGGAGCCGATCGTCGTCCGCGCCGCGTTCAAGCCGACCTCCTCGGTCGCCGCGCTCGGCGTCAAGGGGCGCCACGACCCGTGCGTCGGCATAAGAGGCGCGCCGGTGATCGAGGCGATGGTCGCCCTCGTCCTCGCCGACCACAAGCTGCTGCACAGGGCGCAGTGCGGGAGCTTCCGGGATACTGCATAAGCTATTCCCTCTCCGCCTTGTCGAGCAGCACGGCTCCGCGCTAATGTTCGACGGGGAGGGCTCCCGTGGCAAAGACGATCAGCACAAAGGCGGCTTACGCCCGTCGTCAGCGTTGGCGAGAGTTCCTGGACTTCGCCGATCAGCACGGTAGCGCGCACTGGCTCTTCAGAGGTGTAGCCGACGCGGCTAAACATCAACTCACTCCGAAAATCGGCAGAAACCCCGCTCGGTATTCAGTGGCAGCCGAGAAAGTCCTATTTGCGATCTTTCGACGCAGAGCTCCACAGTTTATCAGCACCGCGACGCTGACGGACTGGGATTTGCTTGCGATTGCTCAGCATCATGGGCTTCCGACCAGGCTGCTTGATTGGACCAAGAATCCGCTCATAGCGGCCTACTTTGCCGTGAGTAGCTCGCCTCTTGATCAGCCTGCTCGAATTTACGCCTTGCAGGCTTCCGCGCTGGCCGACTTCGATCCAAAACTTAGTCCATTCGACGTGACACGTGTCACCGCTTTCATTCCTTCAGCCGTCGCGGCGCGCATCGTCAGCCAGCGCGGACTGTTCACGGTGCATCCGGACCCGGTCACCCCCCTCCCAGTGATGGGCGGAGTCGGTGGTGCTCATTGTTTCGAAATCGACACCGTTGATCGAGCCTATTTTCAGCGACGCTTGTACAGCCTCGGCGTGGACGCTAGCCATGTGTTAGCGGATCTGGACGGCATTTGTCGCGCGCTCGATTGGCAGCTGAACGCTGGCGTCGCTCTAGGGAAATACGGATTTTGAGGTATGGCTGATCAAGAGGACGATCTTCGGCAGGCGGTTGCGGAAGCAGTCAGCAAGTATGACCTCTCCGAGTCCGATGCCTGGAGCGATCTTGACGAGCTTTCAACGCATACGCGCGTCGAACAGGTGGAGGTTGATCCTGATGGCGTGGTCGTGAGTGGCGACACGTTCAGCGGCGTCGCCAACGTGTATGTGACATTGCAGTTTGGACGAGACGACGAGGAAGGGTTCCACGAGGGCGAAAGCTTCCTGGGCCATTTCGACGGCGCCTTCCACGATGGTAAGGCGGTGGTCGAGCGTTTTTCGATTAATACAAGTTCCGGCTTTGAAGAGGCGGAAGGTTGAGATCATCCCGAGGTTGCTTTCTTAACCTCCCGCCCCTACATGCCTCCTCAGCGAAGCGCCATGCAGCGTGAACAGGCCCTCGGCCCCGGCTCCGCTTCGTAATACCCAAGGCTTTCCCTTTTCACGCGGGTTGGCAGAACCCGCCGCGTCTTCGCGCGCCGCTCCGGCTGCGCGGGCGCCGCTCGATAGTGAGTCCGTTACCCATGTCATTCGAAGTTCTCGGGCTTTCGCAGCCCGTCCTCCAGGCGCTCGCGCTCAAGGAATATAGCGAGGCGACGCCGATCCAGACGCAGGCCATCCCGACCCTGCTGAAGGGCCGCGACCTGCTCGGCATCGCCCAGACGGGCACCGGCAAGACCGCCGCCTTCATGCTGCCGTCGATCGACCGCCTCGCGGCGTCGAAGAAGCGGCCCCAGCTCCGCACCTGCCGCATGCTGGTGCTGGCGCCGACCCGCGAGCTGGCGAGCCAGATCGCGGAGAGCGCCCGTGCCTACTCGCACTTCAGCCACATGAGCGTCGCCACCGTCTTCGGCGGCACCTCGATCGGCAAGAACCGCCAGGACGTCAGCCGCGGCGTCGACATCCTCGTCGCCACGCCCGGGCGCCTCATCGACCTCATCGAGCAGGGCTATCTGATGCTTCGCGGAGTCGAGATTCTCGTCCTCGACGAGGCCGACCAGATGCTAGACCTCGGCTTCATCCATGCGCTGAAGCAGATCGTGAAGCTGCTGCCCGAGCGGCGGCAGAGCCTGTTCTTCTCGGCGACGATGCCCAAGGCGATCAAGGAGCTGGCCGACCGCTTCCTCACCGATCCGGCGCAGGTGGCGGTGACGCCGGTCTCCTCGACGGTCGAGCGGGTCGAGCAATACGTCACCTTCGTCCAGCAGGCGGAGAAGCCGGCCCTGCTCACCATGATGCTGCGCGTGGGCTTCGGTCCCAAGGGCAATATGGACCGGGTGCTGATCTTCTCGCGCACCAAGCACGGCGCCGACCGGATCGTGCGGCAGCTCGGCCAGTCCGGGATCGCGGCGAACGCGATCCACGGCAACAAGAGCCAGCCGCAGCGCGAGCGGGCGCTGGCCGAGTTCAAGGCCGGCAAGGTCAAGATCCTCATCGCGACCGACATCGCCGCGCGCGGGATCGACGTGTCGGGCGTCAGCCACGTCGTCAATTTCGATCTGCCCAACGTCTCCGAGCAATATGTCCACCGCATCGGTCGGACGGCGCGCGCGGGGGCGGCGGGGGTCGCCATCGCCTTCTGCGCGGACGACGAGCGGGCCTATCTGCGCGGCATCGAGAAGCTGACCCGGCAGAAGGTCGACGTCGTGCCGCTGCCCGAGAATTTCGTCGCCGAGGCGGCGCGGATCAAGGCGGCGCGTCCCGCCGAGCCGGCGCGCGCCCCGGTGGAGGAGCGCCGCGAGGACCGCAGCCGCGTCCGCCGGCCCAAGAGCCGCCGCCCGAACTTCGGATCGGCCGGCGCGCCCAAGACGAACCGGGCGAGGCGGCGGGCCTCGGGGCGGTAAGCGCCGCGCCGGAAATCGCTTCCACCCTTTCCATGGGCGGGAGTAGGCACGGGCGGTGACGCTCCGCCTGCTCCCGCCCTTTTTGCTGCTCGTCCTCGCGGCGCCCGCCGCGTCGCAGGATATCGTCGTCACCGGCCGCGGACTCCAGGCGCCCGCGGGCGAGACGGTGTTCGACGTCGTCACCTTGCCCCGGGAGCGGCTCGAGGAGGCGCAGCGGCTGGAGGAGGTGCTGCGCGACGTTCCCGGCTTCCAGCTCTTCCGCCGCTCCGACGCCCGCACGGCCAACCCGACGAGCCAGGGGGCGACGCTGCGCGCGCTCGGCGGCAACGCCTCCAGCCGCGCGCTGCTCGTCCTCGACGGCGTGCCGCAGACCGATCCGTTCGGCGGCTGGATAAGCTGGCCCGCCTACGACCCGCGCCGCCTCGGCGCGGTGAGGGTGACGCGCGGCGGGGGCGCGGGGGCGAACGGGCCCGGGGCGCTCGCCGGCACGATCGAGTTGGAGAGCGCGGGGCCGGCCGATCTGCGCGGAGCCTGGGTGGACGCGCTCGCCGGCAGCCGCGGCAGCCTCGACCTCCACGCCGGCATGGCGGGCGCGCTCGGCGCGGGCTTCGCGGCGGTCTCGGCGGCCTATGGGCGCGGCGACGGCTTCGTGCCGGTCGTCCGGGAGCAGAGAGGGCCGGTCGACCGCGCGTCCCCCTACGAGCAGGCCAGCGTCTCGGTGCGGGCGGTGGCGCCGCTCCCCGGCGGGATCGAGCTTCAGGCGAGCGGCCTCGGCTTCTACGACGCGCGCGAGCGGGGCACGGCGCTGAGCGGCCTCTCGACCAAGGGCGCCGACGCCGCCCTGCGGCTGGTGGCCCGCGGCTGGAGCGCGCTCGCCTACGTGCAGATGCGCGACTTCTTCAACAGCTTCGCCGCGGTCGGCGCGGGGCGGGCGTCGGTGAGCCGGGCGTCGGAGCAATATAGCGTGCCTTCGACGGGCCTTGGCGGGCGGATCGAGTGGCGGCCGGAAGTCGGAAGGGTGGTGGAGCTCCGGCTCGGCGCGGACGCTCGGCGGACCCAGGGCGTCACCCGCGAGCTCTTCTCCTACGTCGCCGGCGCGCCGACGCGGATCCGCGCCGCCGGCGGCGAGACGCTGACGCTCGGCGGATTCGCGGAGGCGGCGCGAAGGGGCGACGCGCTGACCCTCACCCTCGGCGGCCGGCTCGATCGCTGGTCGATCTCGAACGGGCTGCTGCGCGAGCGGCTGCTGGCGACGCAGGCCCTGCTCACCGACGATTCCTACGCCGACCGCGCCGGCTGGCAGCCGACCGGGCGCGCGGGATTGGCGTGGCGGGTGGAGGAGGGGCTGACCGTCCGCGGCGCCGCCTATCTCGGCTGGCGGTTGCCCACGCTCAACGAGCTTTACCGGCCGTTCCGCGCCGGCGCCGACGCGACCGCCGCCAATCCCGCTTTGGCGCCGGAGAGGCTTCAGGGCGTCGAGGCGGGGCTCGAATGGCGGCCGGGGCGGCATGCGCGGCTTGCCGCCACGCTGTTCGACAACCGGTTGGAGGACGCCATCGCCAACGTCACGCTGGGGCAGGGGCCGGGGACGTTCCCGGGCGTCGGCTTCGTCGCGGCCGGCGGCAGCTACCGGCGGCGCGGCAATCTCGACGCGATCGCCGCGCGCGGGCTCGAGGCGGAGGGGCGGATCGAGGCCGGCCCGTGGAGCCTCGCGGCCGGCCTCGCCTGGGTGCGGGCCCGGGTGCGGGCGAGCGGCGCGGCAGGGCCCCTCGACGGCCTCCGCCCGGCGCAGACGCCGGACCTGACCCTCTCCTCCACCCTCGCCTGGCGGCGGGGCGGCGCCGGAGGGTCGGTCACCGCCCGCTATGTCGGCGGCCAGTATGAGGACGATCTCAACCGCCAGCGCCTCCCTGCCGCCTGGACCCTGGACGCCGATGTGCGCGTGCCGCTCGCCAAGGGGCTGGCGATCGAGCTTCGCGGCGAGAACCTCACCGCGACGCGCGTCGCGGCGGGGATCAGCGGCGACGGGATCGTCGAGCGGGCGACGCCGCGAACCCTGTGGGCCGGGCTCAGCGCCCGCTTCTTCTGAGCGGCGCCGGGCCTGCCGCGCCCTTGCCCTTGGCGCGGGCATGTTTTAGTTGCGAAACGAAACTCAGCGTGGGAGGCTCTTCATGATCGTCTACGGCTCGTCCTTGTCGCCCTTCGTCCGCAAGGTGCTCGCCTTCGGCGCCGAAAAGGGGATCGCGCTGGAGAACCGGCCGCTCGGACCGGGGGCGGAGGATCCCGAGTTCATGGAGGCGAGCCCCTTCCGCAAGATCCCGGCGCTGCGCGACGGCGACTTCTCGGTGTGCGATTCCTCCGCGATCGTCCATTATCTCGAAGCCAAGTTCCCGGAGCCGGCCCTCATTCCGGCCGCGCCCGAGGCGCGGGCGCGGACCATCTGGTACGAGGAGTTCGCCGACACCATCCTGATGGGGTGCGGCGCCAAGATGTTCTTCAACCGCATCGTCTCGCCGCGCTTCTTCGGGCGGCCCGGCGACCTTGGGGTGGCGGACAAGGCCGAGCGCGAGGAGCTGCCGCCGATCCTCGACTATCTGGAGAAGGTCGCGCCCGGGCCCGACGCCTATCTCGTCGGCGACGGGCTGACGCTCGCAGACATCGCCGTCGCCAGCCCGTTCGCCAACCTCTCCCATCTCGACATCCCCGCCGATCCGGAGCGGCATCCGCGGCTCGCCGCCTATGTGGAGCGGATACTCGGCCGGCCGAGCTTCGCGCCGTGGCTGGAGAAGGAGCGCACGTTGCTCGCCAGGACCGCGGCCTGAGCGGTGGGCGACCATGTCGCGACGGTGGAGTGGAAGGCCTCGGGCGACGTCCTGAGCGGCGCCTATAGCCGCGCCCACAGCTGGCGCTTCGACGGCGGCGCGGTCGTCGCCGCCTCCGCCTCGCCGAGCAACGTCCCGGCGCCCTGGTCGGACCCCGCCGGAGTCGATCCCGAGGAGGCGCTGGTCGCCGCCGTTTCCTCCTGCCACATGCTCTGGTTCCTCCACCTCGCGAGGGAAGCGGGCTTCGCGGCGTCCAGCTATCGCGACGAGGCGAGGGGGTCCCTGGGCCGCGGCAGCGACGGCCGCATCGCCATCACGCGCGTCGTGCTTCGCCCGCGCATCGGGTTCGAGGGCGAGGGGCCCGACGAGGCGGCGCTGGAGCGGCTTCACCACGACGCCCACGCGCGCTGCTTCATCGCCAATTCATTGAAGGGCGAGGTAGTGGTGGAGCGCTGACCGGGGCCAGCGGCTTCGATGAGGAGGATGTCATGAACCGGATGATCCCAGCTTTGCTCGTCGCCACCGTCGCGGCCGTCCCCGCGGCGGCGCAGGATTGGAGCCACGCGGCGCGCGTCGAGGTGCGCCTCGCCAATTTCTCCTACACCCCCAAGACCATCCACCTGAAGGCGGGCCAGCCGGTCGTCCTCCATCTCGTCAACACCGCCTCGGGCGGCCACGACTTCACCGCGCCCGGCTTCTTCGCCGCCGCCCAGGTGCGGCCGCAGGACCGCGGCCTGATCGAGGAGGGGAGCGTGGAGTTCGCAGGCCGCCAGAGCCACGACATCGCCCTGGTGCCCAAGGCGGGCCATTATTCGCTCAAGTGCGACCACAGCTTCCACAAGATGTTCGGCATGTCGGGCGCGATCGTCGTCGACTGAGCGCAGGGCGCGGGCTCGACGTCCTTCGTCGCGCGGATCGGCGCCTTCGTCGCCCCGGCCGCGCGGCCGCAGCCTTCGGCCTCCAAGCCGGCGGCGGTTTCGCGCGGAGGGCAAGGATGGGAACGACGATAAGGGCTTTGGTCGCGGCCGCCGTGGCGGTCGCGGCGACGGCGCCGCCGGCGGCGGCCGGAGGCCGCGACGACGCGGCCGTCAACCGCCTCTACGAAGAGATCGCCGCCGGAGTCGCGGCCAATGCCGGGAAGGCCGTCGCCGCCGCATTCGCCGAGGACGCGGTGGTGCTCGATCCGCGGCCGGGGCCGCCGGCCGCCGGGCCGACCTTTCGCAGCTCCATCCTGGCGATGGCGGCGCGGCTGAAGGCGGACGGGGTCAAGGTTTCCTCCGCCTACCGGATCGAGCGGCGCATCGCTTCGGGCGATCTCGTCATCGACACCGGCTATCGTCGCCAGACCTTCGCCTCGCCGGCGGCGGACGGACCGCAGCCGGGGGTGCAATATCACAAGTTCCTCGTGGTCGCTCAGCGCCGGGCGGGCGAGGGGTGGAAGATCGTGCGCGACGCCAGCCTGCCGGCTTCGAAGGACTCATGGGACGCGGCGGTGCGGACCCCCGGCCTCAAATACGACGAATGAGCGGCTCAGTCCGCGGTGGCGGAGGCCTTGGCGGCTTCGGCGCGGGCGCGATGCGCGTCGCTGCGCTCGGCGCGGGCGGCCATCGCCTCCCAGGCGGCCGCCGCGCGCAGGCAGCGGTCGCGGACGTTGTCCAGAGTTGCCGAGTCGGCGTCGGTGCGGGCCTCGGTGGCGCGCGTGCGGTAGAAATCGAGCTGGCTGGACATGGGGACGCTTTCGGTGGGGAGGGAGTCGCCTAGGCGCTAATGCGCGAGAATGCAATTCGGGCGATCAGCCGCCGCCCTCCCGACGCCTCTCCGCGCGCCGCTCGAGCCGCTCCCGCTCGAAGCGCAGCGCGGCACGCCGGGCGGCCCTGCGGCCGCGCGTCGCGCGCCACCAGGCGGCGGCGAGGCCGGAGAGGGTGAGCAGCAGGACGAAATAGGCGACGGCTTGGCGATGATCCATTCCCAGGCCAATGCACCGGCGCGGCTTTGGCTCCGTCGCCGCGCGATTTCGTCCCGCCCCTGGACAGCGGCGGCGGCGGCCATAGGGTGGCGGGACCGGCGGGAAGGGGGGACGATGGCGCAGAGACCGGATCGAGCGATGGAGCGGCGGCGCGGCGGGAGCGGCGGGGCGTGAGCGGCTTCGAGCTCGTCTTCGTCCTGTTCGGCATCGTGCTCGGCCTCGCCGTCACCGAGGTGCTGGGCGGCTTCGCCCGGGTGGTGAAGCTCAGGCGGAGCGGGCGGGGCGACGTGCGGATCGGCTGGCTGACGCCGCTGCTCGGCCTGTTCGTCATCCTCGACCAGACCAGCTTCTTCATGGTCGCCTACCATCTCCAGCGCGTGCTCACCGCCAATTACCTGACGCTGCTCGCGGTGCTGGCGGTGTCGGGCACCTATTACGTCGCCTCGACTCTGATCTTCCCCGACGATCCCGAGGGATGGCCTGACTTCGACGCGCATTACGACCGGCAGAAGCGCTTCGTCCTGGCGGCCGTGCTCGCCGCCAACCTGGCGGTGCTGGCGCTGGCGATCGCCATGGCGGCGGGCGCCGCGCCGATGCCCGCCGCGGCCGCGCCGAGTTCCCACGCGCCGGGCGGGCCGAGCCCGATCCTCATTCTGCCGCTCGTCGCCGTCGCGATCTTCGTCAGGCCGCGCTGGGCGAATGCGGCGCTGCTGGCGCTGATGATCGCGCTCAACCTGTGGGGCGCCGTCGCCGCGGCGCTGGGCTGAAAGGGGAGAGGCGGCGACACGAGAGGGAGGCGTCGGCGCCGCATAAGAAAATGGGGGCCGGCGTCGCCGCCGGCCCCCACTGTCCAGGGTCCGCATGCCGCGCCGGTGAGGGCTTGGCTGCATTCCCAAGGCGAAACGTCCCTGCAAATGGCGAGGCTTCGAGGATCTTCCCCAAGGTTCCGGCCGAGGCCTTGCAGCCTCGGTCGGTTCCTGAGGGTTCTCCCAGAATATCGCTATTCCGGTCGGTTCCCTGCGGGAAGCCTGGGCGAGGCCGAAGCCTCGCTGTCCGCATTCCCGGTCGAAGTCCCTTTCCGAGCCTTGCGGCACGGTCCGGTTCTTCTCGAGCACCGCGCGTCCGCCTTTCGGCTTGGCAGCGGTTCCCGTTTCGGGATCGAGCGCTCCGCCTTGCGGCTCGCCGCTTCTTCCCTCGAAGGGCCTGGTACGAAGTTTGACCCTCGTCTCGGCACTCCGATCAGCCGTCGTTCAGAGCCGAAGCTCCGCCGTTCCGGCCTTTCGCGAGCCTCTCGCCCGGGGGGCTCGAGTCTCGCCGGACGGTCTGGGGAAAGTGGGTTCGGCTTTTCGCTTTCGCGTCGGCCTCGCGCTTCTTCCCCGCGCTCGCCCCGCTTCCGCTTCGATCCGTTCGAGCCCTTGCGGGCCCGATCTTCTCTCCGCTTCCGCGGCGCCCGATCGCTTGACTTCGTTTCCGAAGCGCCGCGTCCGGGCACAACAGGAAGCTCTCACGCGCGGCCGATTCGGCCAAGCGGAATCCGCCTGTGGATAACGGGGATATCGGGTATAACCTGGATCAACCGGGGAACGGCGAACGGCCCCCCGCGAACGGGCCGGGAATGGGGCGCGCCGCCGGGCGAGGGGAGGGGCATGACCGCATTCGAATTCGTCTTTTCGCTGTTCGGGCTGCTGCTCGGGCTCAGCCTGGCGGAGCTGCTCGGCGGCCTGGCGCGGACGCTGAAGCAGAGGCGGAGCGTGCGCCTCGGGTGGCTGACGCCGCTGCTCGGCCTCCTCGTCATGCTCGATCTCGGCGCCTTCTGGGCGCTGGCCTGGGCGATCCGCGACTCGATCCCCGCCAATTACCTGACGCTGATGGTGGCGATGATCGTCACCAGCCTCTATTTCCTCTCTGCGACCCTCGTCTTCCCGGACGAATGCCGCCAGTGGCCCGACCTCGACGATTATTATTTCGCGCACCGCCGCCAGGTGCTCGGCGGAATCCTCGCCTCGAAGCTGATCGCCCGCGGCGGGCAGTTCGCGCTGGGCGCGGTGGGCTGGTCCTACCTCGCCCCCTTCTCCGCCTTCGTCGCGCTCACCCTGGCGCTGATGTGGGTGCCGGGGCGGCGCGCGAGCCTCGCCGTCCTGCTCGTCTTCCTCGCCCTCTACCCCGCCTTCGCCACGATCGGCATTCTCTACCGGATGTAGCGACGGGGGACGGCGGGCGCCCCGCCCATCGGCGGGACTCGGTTCGCGCCCGGGGCCGAAGCGCGGCGCGCTCCGGCCCCGCGGCGCTCGGCCTCAGGCGGCCTGCAGGTTGACCGCGCTGGTCTTGCCGCGGCTGTCGGTCTCGAGCTCGTAGGAGACGCGCTGGTCGCGATCGAGGGTGCGCATGCCGGCGCGCTCGACGGCGCTGATGTGGACGAACGCGTCCTTGCCGCCGTCCTCCGGCTGGATGAAGCCGTAGCCCTTGTCGGCGTTGAAGAATTTCACGGTTCCGATAGTCATGTCGATCTTTCCTTTTTCCTGCGGCGGGCCGAGTGGGCCGCCGGCGCTGCGAGAGGCGAGAGAGGGAAAAAGGAGCCGCAAAGCGCCAAAGACCGTCCGATTGCGACTGTTAGCCCGTCCGACATAGGCGCGGGACGCCGGATTGGCAAATCGCCCCCTCAATAGTCGAGGCTCGGATACCAGTCCGCCTCCCGCCCGGCGGGCGTCAGATCGAGGATGTTCCACAGCGGCGCGAGGTCGGGCGCGCCGCGCGGATCCTGGCCCGGATCGGCCGTCTCCAGCCCCATCTCCCCGGCCCAGGACAGGCGCACCTCCTCGCCCCGCCTGGTGAAGACGAGCAAAGCGGCCCATTCCGAGCCGTCGGGCGCCAGGATGCGATAATCGCGCGCGAAGGCGTCGCCCACCGGCTGGTAGAAATGGAGGTTCCGCCAGCCGCGCTCGCGGGCGAAGGCCTGCTGCCGCGCCACCGGAGAGCGGCCGAGGATCGCCAGCGCCGCCTTCTGCCCGATGTCGGCGGCATTGGCGGCGAGCGGGCCGACGAGATTGGTGCACATCGGGCAGGGCCGCTCGCGCTCCGGCCCGAACATCCACGCATAGACGACCAGCGTGTCGTGCGGGCCGAACAGCCCGGCGATCGGGACCCGGCGTCCCTCGCCGTCCTCGAACAGGTAGCGGTCGGAGACCAGGCCGCCCGGCGGCAGCGCCCGGCGCTGCGCCGCGACCCGGGCGATGCGGCGCCGCAGCTCGATCTCCTCGGCGAGCAGCGCCTCGCGGGCGGCGCGGTAGCCGGGCGGCTCGTTCGGCCAGGGCTTGCTGGCGCGGGCGGCGAGCTCGGCGGCGGGGACGAGGGCAAGCGGGGCTTGGTCGGCCATGATCGGCTCCTAACCTGGATCAATGCCGGCAACTCGCGGCGGGCGATTAGGTTCTCCCATGCCGGGAAAGTCGCTACAGCGCCGCCATGGACCCCACCGCCCTCCTTGCGCGCCTCGAAGCCGGCCGCGCCGATCAGGCGGCGACGTGCCCCTCCCGGACGCGGCGAGCCGAATGACGGGCGCCACGCTTCATCTCGTCTGCGGCAAGATCGCGGCGGGCAAGTCGACCCTGTGCGCCCGGCTGGCGGCCGCGCCGGGGACGCTGCTGATCGGCGAGGATTTCTGGATGAAGCGGCTGTTCGGGGACGAGCTGCGGGAGGTGGCCGATTATGTCCGCCTCTCCGCCCGGCTGCGGGCGGCGATGGGGCCGCATGTCGCCGAGCTTCTCGGCGCCGGGCTCGACATAGTCCTCGACTTCCCGGCCAATACCGTGGCGACGCGGGCGTGGATGAAGGGCATCGCCGAGGCGGCCGGCGCCCGCGCCAAGCTCCATCTGCTCGACGTGCCGGACGAGACCTGCCTTGCGCGGCTGCGCCGGCGAAACGCCGCGGGCGAGCATGAATTCGCCGCCACCGACGCGCAGTTCGCGCTCATCACCCGCCATTTCGAGCCGCCCCGGCCCGAGGAGGGTCTGGAGATCGTGGCGGAGGGCTAGGCCCTACCGACATCGGCCAACCGTGCCGGGACCTGCTGCGCCGCAGCCGTCGGGCGGCATGGTGGAGGAGTCTTGCCGAGGCCGAAGAGCCCCCTCCACCGCGCTTCGCGCGGTCCCTCTCCCCCGGGAATCCGGGGGAGGATCATAAGGGTTCGGGCCCCTCGTCGCCGTCAGTCCTTGAGGGCGGCGGAGACCTTGCCGCCGTTCTTCTCCAGCTCCTCCATCACCCGCCTGTGCAGCCAGAGGTTCATCTCGGCGCTGCCGTCCTTCGCCCCGGAATAGCCGAGCTCGGTGGCGAGCTGCTCGCGGTTGGCGAGGGAGGAATCGAGGTCGAGCAGCTTCATGAGGTCGACGATCGAGCTCCGGTAGTTGAGCGTTTGCCCCTTGTGCTGGGCGATGGCGGCCAGGACGGCGTCGACGTCGACCGGCTGCTGCTGGGTTGCTTGCGCCTGCGCCTGCGCCTGGGGCGCGGCGGGGGCGGCCTGCGGACGGCTCATCTGCGGCATCGCCTGGGGCTGCGCCGCCGGGGCGGGAGCGGCCGCCTTGTGGCCGAAGATCGCATTCTTGATCGCGCCGAAGATACTCATGGCTCGGTTGCTCCTCACGATTGGACGCGCCGCCCGCACGGGCCGGGCGGCTCGAGCGACAAGGGTCGGCGCCGAGGAAGGTTGCCGTTCGGCGGGGGCGGAAGCGACGAGGCGATTCAGCGGCGGGCCGCGGCGAGGAGGACGGCCGGAAGCGTTTCCCGCCCGCTCCAGGGCAGGCGGCCGACGCAACGGCCCGCTCAATCCTCGCTGAACAGCGCGTTCGGCAGGATCCTCGCTTCGGCGTTCTTCACGGCGGGGTGATCGAGGATGGCGCGCCACTGATCGGCGGTTGCGGCGACGACGGTCTGCCCGGCCCCGCCGGAATCGTTGACGTCGATCGAGGGACGGTCGCGCAGGGCGGAAAGGACCGGAGCCTTGACGGCGCTCACGGCCTCGCTGATCGCCTCCTTGCGGGCGCGGCGGCCGCTCAGGGCCGCCGTGTCCGGAAGAAGCGCGTCCAGGTTCCAATCGAGCACGAAGCACAATTGCGCCTTCGGCGGAGCGGAGGAGAGAGCCTCCTCTATCTCTCTCGGCACGTCCATGAAATGCTCTCCAGAACCCGGCGCCCCTCAGAGCGAGAGCCTGCCGCGCCCGGACCGTTCGCGGCGCGCTCCCGTCATCGACGCGATCCGACCATACAATAGCCGCTCCAGCGCCGCCACATCATCCGCCAGAGACGGATCCTCCTGGATCAGCAGCGCGACTGCCCCGGCCACGCAGGGAGCGGCCATCGACGTGCCGTCCTTGTAGCCGTAGCCGCCACCGGGAAGCGACGAGCGCACGTCCACTCCCGGAGCGCAGAGATCAGGCTTAGCCAGGCCGCCGTGTTGAGCCACGGTTCCCCAGTCGGAGAAATCGCCAACGCCGTCGCCGGCGTCCGACGCGCCGACCCCGATGGCGATGTCGTAATTGCCCGGGCTGCCGTGACGGTCGATCCCGCCGCGTCCGGAGTTGCCGATCGACCCGACGTAGGAGATGCCGATCGCCCGCGCCGTGGCCATCGGGTTGTACAGGTAGTTGTTGTAGCCGGAGGCGCCGAACGAGCCGTTGACGACGGCCACGTCCTCCGGCGCAGGGACGCCGTCGACGTCCGTCCCCGAGAGCCAGTCCAGGCCGCGGGAAATCTGCGCCAAATAGCCCGAATTGCCGTTGGGCCCCGGATAGGTCAGTACGGCCGCGACGGCGAGGTCGGCTTCGCTCGCGACGCCGGTGTGCAGCCCGGCGGCGATCCCAGCGACATGCGTGCCGTGATCGCCGGTGTCGCGCGGCACCGTCCCGACGACCCTGCCCATCATGTCGAACTCCGCGAAGCGGATGTCCTTGCCCGCAAATTCCGGATGGGCGGCGTCGATGCCCGTGTCTAGGATGCCGATCCGCAGCCCGCGGCCCGTATAGCCGCGGCCGTGCATCGCGACGGCGCCGCAATTTTCGAGATGCCAGACGTCGGCGGCCGCCTGCTGCCCGGGGAGCAAGGGCGGAGCGAAATAGGCGAGCACATTTTCGTGGACCTCGAAGCCGGCAGCGCGCAGCCGGTCGGCCTCGGCGTCGGTCATCTCGTCGACGATCGCGCCGCCGACGGACTCGAGAAGCCGCACTCCCGTCTCTTCCTCGGATGCGGCTCCGGCCAGCTGCGCCTCGGTCAGCGCGACGGACTGGGTACCGACCGAGGCCTGGTGCTCCAGTCGTCCGAGGGCGGCGGCGCGGATACGCTCCACCCCGGCCTCCTCGCCCAGCAGGAAGGCCGCCTGAAGGTTGAGCAGCGGGCTCTTCCTGCGCCTCGGCCCGCGGCCGGCCGAGCGGCGGGCGCCAAGATCGTTCACATCGGTCGTCTCGAGCAGCGGGATGCCCCGCTCTCGCATCACCTGGCGGGAGTCCACCGGGAGAAAGAGGACTTTTGTGCTCATCTCGCATCTCCATGTCGTGGCAAGGAGGGCCGGCCGCCCCAGCAAGGTTCATCTAGGCCCGCATGCGCCGACGGCGCGTGACCGCCGTCACGGCCGGGCACTCCGCTGGCGCAAAGCGGCGGTTGGCGTCAGTATGGCGGCGGTGACCCCACACGCCGCCTCGCTTGCGGCCGCCGCGGCGGCGGCGCTGCTCCTCCTCCTGGCGCTGAGGCTGCGCGGGCCGGGCGACCGCGCGGACCTGCTCGGGCCGCCGCGGCGGCGGAAGCGGAAGCTGTCGCGGCGCGACGCGGCGCGGCTGCGCGACCTCGTCGCCGCCGGGCGCCAGGACGAGGCGCTGCGCCGGATCCGCGAGCGCGGTTACGACGATTCCGACGCGCGCCGGCTGGTGCGGCTGATCTCGGGGCTGCAGAAGGCGGCCGCCGCGGGCCGGGCCGCCGCCGACGCGCCGCCTGAGCCCGGTTGGACCGAGACGGAGCGACGGGCCGACGGCCTCTCCTACGGTCGAGGCCATCTTTATAACGAGACGCTGCGCCGCGAGGACGCGCGCGGCCGGCGCGGCGAGCGGGGCTCGCACGGGGATTAGCGGCGGCGCGGCTCAGCCCGGCTCGATCGAGGAGACGATCCAGAAGGGGCCGGCGCATTCCGCGACCGGCGGCGCGACCCAGGCGAGACGGTCAGCCGCGCCGGTGAAGAGCGCCCCGCCGACCGCGACCCGGGTGCCGAGGCGGAAGCTTCGGCCGCCTACCCGAAGCGCGCCCGCCGCCCCGTCCCAGGTCGTCGCCGGGGTGGCGAAGGCGAGGCGGGTGCGGCTCCCCCGGTTGTCGAGCACGAGGCAGCGGCCGTCGAGCGCGAGCACGCCGGACGCGGCGGCCGTCGCGCCGGCGGCGTCGGGCGGCAGCAGGGCGAGCACCGCCCCCGCCGCCACGCCCTCCGCCGCTTCGCCCCGCGCCCCGGCTTCGGCCACGCCCGGCCCGGCGGGCTGGCAGGCGGCGGCGAGAAGCAGGGACGCGAGGAGGAGCGGACGCATCATCTCACGGACCGTAGAGGAGCGACACGCCCGTCGGCAAGGTGTCGGTGCTCATGTAGGTCATGTAGTTGCACCCGCCGACGTTCGGGCTCGTGTAGCTGGCGCTGCTCTGGACTCCCGCGGCGACGGTCGAGACGAAGACCGGCCCGCCGCTGTCGCCCGGATAGCATTTGAGGTTGGCGCCCTCGAGGTTGATCCAGACCGGCGCGCAGGCCTGGCCGCCGCACGACCCCGCGAAGGTGGGGGCGTGGGTGGTGGTGGTGACGAGGCCGCAGCTATAGCCCGTCCCCTCGCCGCGGTGGCAGAATTCGTCGCCCGCGAAGGTGGAGGTGCGAAGCCGCCGCCCGGTGAGCGTCCGCCGCACGTTCACGTCGGCCCAGAATTCCGGGAGCATTGCGGTGGCGCTGCGATGGTCCTGGACGTCCTGGTCGGCGTCATAATTCTCGGCGACGAAGGTCATCGCATAGGTGGTGACGCCGTCATTGCCGAGGAAGGTGAGGTTGTTGCTGCAATGGCCGGCGGTGAGAAGCACGCGATAGGCGCTGGTCTGGCCGACGAACGCGCCCGTGCAATAGGAGCCCGAGACGCTGTCGTAGACCCGCGTGCCGCCGCGTATGTTGGTCGCGCGGGCGGGGGCCGAGACCGTCTCGATCCGCACCGGCTGGCCGACCAGCGCGGCGATCTCGGCGGTGCGGGCGGTCGTGGCGGCGACCGCCGCGCCCTGGGCGAAGACCTTGAGCACGATCTCGCCCGTCCGCTCGTCGACGCCGGCGCCCTGGAGGTCCGGCAGGGCGAGCTTGAGCGCGGCGAGCTTGGCGGAGATGGTGCGCGCGAGCGCGTCCAAGGTGGCGCCGGCCCCGGTCTCGAAGCGGACCGGGAGCGAGCCCGAGGGCAAAGCCAGGGTCTCGGGCGCCACCGCCTCGGTGCCGGTCAGGCGCATGACGATCGCATAATCGGGCGAGTGGACGACATAGCCGCCGGCATAGCGGCCGAGGAGGCCGGAGCGGATCTGGGTCAGCCGCTCGTCCGCCTCCATCCGCAGGCGCAGGCGCCGCGCCGCCTCGCCGGCGCCGATGTTGTGCAGCGCCGCGGAGGCGGCCGAGTCCGCCGCGAGCGCGTCGGCGGCGGACTGGACCGGCACGCTGTCGTCCGGTTTCCCCGCCGTCTGGGCGGAGGCGGACGGGACCAGGCTCATGGCGAGCGCAAGGCCCGCCGAGAATTTCAGGAAATGAAGGGATCTGCTTACCACGTTACGCTCCTCTAGAACAAAACCACGCAAGAACGCGAGAAGAACGAGACGCGCAAGTAAGCAAGCGGTTGCGAATAAACGCCCCCGTATTGGTATCTGTTGTGAAGACACTTGGTTTCAAACCACTCTCGTCATGGTCAGACCTAGAACAACGTAAGTCTGAGCTTAGATTCTGAGCGAAGGTGGATCGACGGATTTTTGAGTGATACCGCGTCGGCCGGGTGAGGATGCCTAAGCGTACGAAGGTCTTCGATGTCTTCGTGTCGCGCCGCTCGAGCGGCGTCGCCGGGACGGGGGCCGATCGCCACCGGACCGGACCGGGTTGTCGGTGCGCGGGGCGCGGGCGTGGTCTAGCCTCGCGGCTCCCAACAAGGAGATTGCCATGACGCTGCGTTCCTCGAGCCTGATCGCCGCGGGCTGCGCGCTCGCCTTCGCCACCACCGCCGAGGCGAAGCAGATACCCTTCACCGGCTGCGTCACGCTGCGCGGCGGCGAGGCGCCCTGCGTCACCGTCCGGCTCGGCCGCGGCGTCTACAATCTGAACGGCGTGCGGCCGATGCCCGACCCCAGCCGCGGCTTCGGAATCACCGGCTACGGCACGCCGTCGGGCCCGCAGGCGATGTGCACCGGCACCCACCTCAACAACGTCACCTGGCATTATTCGCGCATCCTGAGGTGCCCCAAGATGCGGGCGACGAAGCGGTCCTGAGCGGGAGGGCGGGCGTTGAGCCCGCTGGGGGCCTTGGTGCTTTGGTGCTCTCCGTGAAGCCTGCATCCCGCTGAAGACGCGAGAGGGCGACGGCGAGATCGCCGTCGAACCCGGCGGTGCGCCCGTCGGGTCCTCCGACTGCCTGCAAGGCAGGCGTTCAGGATAACTGAACTCGGGCGGCGAGGCGGGGAGGGGAGGAGGGGATTCACCCAAAGCACCAAAGGCCCAAAGGCGTCGTGCCGGTCGCGAGGATCTCGAAAATACGCCGAGCGCCGGGCCGGTCGGGCCCCTTTGGTGCTTTGGTGCTTTGGGTGAAACCTTCGCCCCGCTGCAGGCGCAAGATGGCGGCGTATCGAGGCTATTCGCGGGGGCGAATTGCGCGGGCGGCGGCGTTGCGGGCTGGGGCGGGGCGGACTAGGCTGAGCGGGCCGCCGCAGGGGAGGGTCGGATGACGCCGTTGATCTGTGCTTTGCTGGCCGTCCAGCCGGCCCCGGCGGCGGCGCCCGCTTACGCGCTGCCGGCCGCGCCGGCGACCGGCGCGGCCGCCGCGACGCTCACCCCGCGCCAGCGCCTCCTCGCCGACGGCGAGCGGCTGCTCGCCCAGGCTCAGGCGGAGCGCCCCGCCTGGAAGCCCCTCCGCGGCGCCCCCACCCGCGCCGACCTCGACACCTCCGCCGCGGGCCTGCGGCGCGACCTCGACACCCTCGCCGGCACGGGCGAGACGGACTCGCTCCGCCTCCAGGCCGCGATGGACCGCCTCGCCAAGGCGATGTCCACCCTATCCAATTTGATGAAGGCCCGCCACGACGTCGCCATGAACAGCATCCGCAATATGAAGTGAGGGAGTGGGGGTGGCGCCTTCGACTCCGCGTTTTCACGGCCGGTGAGGGGCAGGAGAGGGCGGGTCAATAGCAGTCGAACAAAAAGGATTGCGCGGCCGGTCCCGGGACGGGCGTCCATCCCAGGCCTGGCGTCCGCATGCCTCCCGAGCTAAAGGCGCGCAACGACGCCTCGATCGAGCGGCAGCCGGAGCCGAAGCCTTCGCGGTCGGAGGCGATCAGGCGGCTAGTAAAAAGGGGCTTGTCCGCCTGTGCGAGTTCATCAACCTTTAGCGGGCGAATCCGGGCTGAAGTCGTCGGACTCCCTACAAAACTGTTGTCGCCGCACCGGACGTTTTATATGGTGCGTTAGAACGTAGGCGGAACGATCCTGCGAGTGCGATGGCGCAGCAAGGAAGGACCCCGGGGTGGCTCGTGTTCAGTATTTCGTGGTGAGCGACGCTGGCCAATGGGCGATCGTGCTAAATCATAAGCGTTATGGGCCTTATGCGTCACAGGCTAGCGCGATTCGGGCTGCGGTCGATGCAGCTCACCAGACGAAAAATGATGCGCAAGTTCTTATTCAGGGTGCAGATGGCCAATTCCGTGCCGAATGGACGTATGGCCACGATCCGTACCCTCCAAAAGGCTGAGCCATTAAGCGGACGGGGTGTCGTTATTCTTCGCCTCCTCGATTCTTTGCGACTTCGCCGCGAACTGCGTCCGCAACACTTCAAGCGCCTTCTGATAATCCTCCTCGGTAGGCTCAGTCCCGGGGTCTTCCGGTTCCGGAGTAACTGCATAGGAGTCATTAAAGTTCTTTATTAGATTATTATGCTTGTCTTGGTACCACGCAGGCTTGTCAGTTATCATCACTTCCGTCGGTGACTCTATGAATGGCGGAAAGATCCGCTCCTTGTGCTCCGCAAAGAAAGCGTCACAGAAATCGTGGATCGCGTCTCTGTCACACGCGTCGGCTTGAGTAAGGCGGTCCTCAAGTGCCGCAGCTGAGTCATTCTCGCTCAGATCGAGCCAGAAAACAGGATACGCTATGCCTCCCAAGACTCCCTTGAGCACGACCTGCCCATCGTACCTCAGCCTGATCGTATCTATCGGCCCGCCTTTGACAGGGCTTGTCTGAGAAAGGATATAGGCAAGCTCCAAGCTGACGACGAGCTTTCTGGCGGAAGACAGAGCCGTCAGTCTAAACCCGGTGTCGATTGACGGACCGACGTAATCTATAAGAACATCAGACTCCTTCGAGTTAGCGTAGTGCTTGTTCAGAATGACCCCGTTCTCTTTGTAGTAGTCCTCGATGACGGCATCGCCGGAGAAAGAGTCTCCGCTCAAAACGACTTCTTTATTTCTGAATGGAAATCCAGCCAGCCACGCGGTACTTTTGACCCCAAGGCCTGCGGTGTCGCGATTAAGAAACTTTCGAATGCCGACCAGCGTCCTCATCCAGCACTGGAGCGTCACCGCCGCCTGCCTGTGATCGGTCAAGAGTTTCGTGAATAAAACCTCATCACCGATTGTTTTCCAAAGCTCCGGTGGATCGCCGAAGTGGTCGGGAGCGTCGTGTGCTTGCGCCAGGCGCTCCCACTCGGAACGGAAGATCTGTTGGGCCTCGAAATAAAATCCCTGAATCGTGGTGAACCACGACGCTTCAACTGAGGGGGTGGTACTGCCGAGGGCCCCGAGCCGGGACTGCTTGAGAGCCGTTGAGCCGATGATATCCGCGCTTAGAAACAGTCGCAGGCGTGGCCTCAGAAATTCCGGACACTCGTCTGCGCTCACTAGATGAGGCCCAAGCCTCGCGCCCTAACCTCCGCAGCTGATGATGAAACGCCAAACTCAGTCGCAAGCCTGCCGAGATCGCCGCCTACTGCGTGATAACGTTCGGTGAATTGCTGACTTGGCATCAAAAAAGCCGCGGCGAACCAGTTCGCCTCCCATTCTATCCGATCAGATCCCCGGCGAAGAGCCATCATTCGACCGTTCTGCGCCGGATCCCAAAGATAATGCAGAACATAATGGCCCAACTCGTGCGCCAGCGTGAATCTGTCGCGCGCAAGGCCAGTGTGTGCAGGAAGTACTATTTTGAAATTATCTGAGCTTTCGACGAACAAGCTACCGGAGTGCTCAGGGTCACGCAAAAGGGTGTCTTCTACAGTAACCTTCCCGCCGATCTTTCCAATGAACTCGTGAAGGTCACCCCCAGGATGATAGCCGAATCCCCGCGCAAATTCCTCCGCTATCGTGGCGACCTGCTTCTTACTCAGATTCGATGGCTGGGCGGCAGCGTATGTCACGACGTTGAGATCGCTCTTTTGGCCACAGCGCGCCCTTTATCAGGCGTCAATTTGAAAGGCAAGGGGATCGTTCCTTCTATGTTCAGGCAGCTGCTTCCTGCGAGAGCGCCGCGACCGGCCTTTACTCGGCCGCCATCCGTTGTTTGGTGAGCGAGGGCGAACGCCGCTTTCTCGTTTTTCGTGAATCAGCTCCCTCTAACCTGCGAAGATAGCGACCGTATACGACCGCGGCTCCTGCGCCACCTGTTCGGGCGTTCTCTCTGCCACAATCTCCCCGGGGTTTGCCGCCGCCCTCCAGACCAAGGTCGAGCATCCAATCTGCCGTCTTGATGACTTCCCGCATTCGCGTGTGCTCGATGCGAGGCTCCCCCGGAGCCTCGTCCCTTCGGGCACATCACTGTTCATTCGGCCGCCTCTCGCTCGCGCATTGAGGCAGAGGAACCCCGCTTTTTCTTCGGCAGTGTAGGTGGCGTGTCAGAGCGGGTCGATTTCGAGAGCAGGTCTTTGAGATAGCCGCCGGTGTAGGAGCGGGGTTCCCTCGCAACTTGCTCGGGGGTGCCTTCGGCGACGATTTCGCCGCCTTTGTCCCCGCCTTCCGGCCCAAGGTCCAGCACCCAGTCCGCCGTCTTGATCACCTCCAGGTTATGCTCGATCACCACCACCGAATTGCCCTGCTCGACCAGCGCATGGAGCACTTCGAGGAGCTTCCTCACGTCCTCGAAATGAAGCCCCGTGGTCGGCTCATCCAATATGTACAAAGTCTGCCCCGTCGCGCGCCGGCTCAGCTCCTTCGCCAGCTTCACCCGCTGGGCCTCGCCGCCGCTCAAGGTCGTCGCCTGCTGGCCGACCTTGATGTAGCCCAGCCCCACCTCCGCCAGCATCGCCATCTTCTCGCGGATCGGGGGCACGGCCTTGAAGAACTCCACGGCGTCCTCGACCGTCATGTCCAGCACGTCGGCGATGCTCTTGCCCTTGAACTTCACTTCCAGGGTCTCGCGGTTGTAGCGCTGGCCGTGGCAGACGTCGCAGGTGACGTAGACGTCGGGGAGGAAGTGCATCTCGATCTTGATAAGGCCGTCGCCCGAGCAGGCCTCGCAGCGGCCGCCCTTGACGTTGAAGCTGAAGCGGCCGGGCTTGTAGCCGCGCGCCTGGCTCTCGGGCAGCCCGGCGAACCAGTCGCGTATCTGGGTGAAGGCGCCGGTATAGGTGGCCGGGTTGGAGCGCGGGGTGCGGCCGATCGGCGACTGGTCGATGTCGATCACCTTGTCGAGATTTTCGAGGCCGGAGATCTTCTCGCACGGGCCGCAGACGACTCGGGCGCCGTTCAGGGCGCGGGCGGCGCCCGCATAGAGCGTGTCGATGGTGAAGCTCGACTTGCCCGAGCCGGAGACTCCCGTGATGCAGGTGAAGGTGCCGAGCGGGATCGAGGCGGTGACGTTCTTCAAATTGTTGGCGCGGGCGCCCTTCACCGTCAGCTTGCGGCCGTTGCCCTTGCGGCGCTGGGCGGGGACGGCGACCGAGCGGCGGCCGGTGAGATAGTCGGCGGTGAGGCTCTTCTCGTTGGCGAGCACGTCGGCGAGCGAGCCGTGGGCGACGACCTCGCCGCCGTGGACGCCGGCGCCGGGGCCCATGTCGATGACATAGTCGGCGGTGCGGATCGCGTCCTCGTCATGCTCGACGACGAGGACGGTGTTGCCGAGGTCGCGAAGGCGCTTCAGAGTGACGAGCAGCCGGTCGTTGTCGCGCTGGTGGAGGCCGATCGAGGGCTCGTCGAGGACGTAGAGGACGCCGGAAAGGCCGGAGCCGATCTGCGAGGCCAGGCGGATGCGCTGGCTCTCGCCGCCGGAGAGGGTGCCGGAGGTACGGTCGAGGTTGAGATAGTCGAGGCCGACATTGTTGAGGAAGCCCAGCCGCTCGTTGATCTCCTTGAGGATGGCGCGGGCGATCTCGTTCTGCTGCGGCGTCAGCTTCTCGTGGAGGGTGGAGAACCATTCGAGGGCGTGACGGACGGCGCGGCGGGTGGACATGCTTATGTCCTCGCCGGCGATCTTGACGGCGAGCGGCTCGGGGCGGAGGCGGGCGCCGTGGCAGGTCTCGCACGGCGCGGCCGACTGGTATTTGGCGAGCTCCTCGCGCATCCAGGCGCTCTCGGTCTGGAGCATGCGGCGATTGAGGTTGCCGATCACGCCCTCGAACGGCTTCCGCACGTCGTAGGACTTGCGGCCGTCGACGAAGGTCAGGGTGACCGGCTTGCCCTTAGTGCCGTAGAGGATGATGTCGCGCACCTCGTCCGGCAGCTCGTTCCACGGAGTCTCGAGGCTGAAGCCGAACTCGCGGGCGAGGCTGCCCAGCACCTGCATGTAATAGGGGCTGGGCGGGTTGGACTTGGCCCAGGGCACGACGGCGCCCTTCTTGATCGAGAGATTCTCGTTGGGGACGACGAGCTCGGGGTCGAAGAGGAGCTTCTCGCCGAGGCCGTCGCAGGCCGGGCAGGCGCCCTGGGGAGCGTTGAAGGAGAAGAGGCGCGGCTCGATCTCGGCGATGGTGAAGCCCGAGACGGGGCAGGCGAACTTCTCGGAAAAGACGATGCGGCCCGGTGGGGCGTTGTCGGAGAGGACGGCGCGGTCGGACGCTTCCTTGAGCGCTTTCGCCACACCCGTGCGGGCTGAGCCTGTCGAAGCCCCTGCTTCTTCTACAGCAGAAGAATTAGGTCCTTCGACAGCCTCGGGACGAACGGTGTTTCCGGCGACCTCGCGCTTCGGCGGATCGGCGGGGTCGAGATAGACAAGCCCCTCGGCGAGCTTCAGCGCCTGCTCGAGGCTGTCGGCGAGGCGGGTCTGGATGCCGTCGCGCACCACCAGGCGGTCGACCAGGACCTCGATGTCGTGCTTGTACTTCTTGTCGAGCGCCGGGGCTTCGTCGATGTCGTAGAGGGACCCGTCGATGCGGACGCGGGTGAAGCCGGCCTTCTGCCACTCGGCCAGCTCCTTCCTATACTCGCCCTTGCGGCCGCGCACGACCGGGGCGAGGAGGAAGAGGCGGGTGCCCTCGGGCAGCGCCATCACCCGGTCGACCATCTGGCTGACCGTCTGGGCCGAGATGGGGAGGCCGGTCGCCGGGCTGTAGGGCACGCCGACCCGCGCCCACAGCAGGCGCATGTAATCGTAGATCTCGGTGACGGTGGCGACCGTCGAGCGCGGGTTGCGGCTGGTCGTCTTCTGCTCGATCGAGATGGCGGGGGAGAGGCCCTCGATATGATCGACGTCGGGCTTCTGCATCATCTCGAGGAACTGGCGCGCATAGGCCGAGAGGCTCTCCACGTAGCGGCGCTGCCCCTCGGCGTAGATGGTGTCGAAGGCGAGCGAGGATTTGCCCGAGCCTGAGAGGCCGGTGATCACCGTCAGCGTCTCGCGCGGGATGTCGACGTCGACGTTCTTCAGATTGTGCTCGCGCGCGCCGCGGACGGAGAGATGGGTCAGCATCAGCCTGATCGTTCCAGCTATGTTCCAAGGGTAAAAGGGGACGCGCGACAGGTCAACGCGGCCGGTGCGAGATGGGTGCCCGAGGGGCGGAAGGCAAGGGCGGAGCGGCTTGAACCGTAATGGAGGAAAGCGGGTTGGGCAGGCCTCTCCGCAGGGCGTAACGTCGCCGCAGGCGCCGCCCCATGCGACGCGGGGGAGAGGCGAAGCGATGGCGAGCGGGACAGGGAAGGCCGGGCCGGGCGGGGCGGCCTACACGATGTACCTGGACCAGTCCGCCCATCTCGACTGGGACTGGATCCAGACGTTCGAGGAGAATTTCCAGCACTATCCGGCGCAGGGGAACACGCCGCGGGGAGGGGTCAAGCAGATATTGGACATCGCCCTCGCCAAGCTCGCCGCCGATCCCTCTTATTATTACACGATCTGCGAAATGGGCTTTCTCCGCCGATATATCGAGGAATATCCGCCGGGCCCGGGCACGCCGGGCGCCGCGGCGACGATCAGGAGCTTCGGCGACCGCTTCCAGGCGCTGGGCGGCGGGATCACGTCTCCGGACTGCCAGGTCTGCTCCGGCGAAGGCTTCATCCGCAACTATCTGGTCGGCCGAAGCTGGCTGAAACGGGCGATCGGCCTCGAGGCGAAGCCCCATTGCTGGCTGCCGGACGATTTCGGCCAGGGCCCGGAACTGCCGGCATTGCTGGCGGCGCTCGGCTTCGCCAGCATGAGCTTCACCCGGCTGCCCACCACCCAGCCTTATTGGCAAGGGCCGCAGCCGCTGAAGGACTATCTGCTCGCCAACGGGCTCGACTTCATCTGGACGGCGTCGGACGGCTCCTCCGTCTACGCCCATTGGCTGACCGGCTGGTACAGTATCGGCAACGACTTGTGGCAAGCGGTGGACGGCTCGCCCGCTCCCGAGCGCCTACCGGCCGCGATCAACCACTTCCTCGCCGACTACCAGCCGACCTCCGGCGCGACGCCGGGCGACTATAGCGGCGCCAGGACCCCCTTCATGTACGTGCCGATCGACGACGATTTCAGCCTGCCGATCGACGGCCTCGCCCAGGATATAGCCGACTGGAACGGCAACGCTCCCGACGTCGCGCCCGGCGGGCTCGCGGCGACCGGCGTCGAGGTCGTCCAGGGGACGTTCGACCAGTTCATGACCGGACTGATCGCCGCGAACGAAGCGAACCCGACTCTCGTCCCCTTCTCCTACAACGGCACCACCTCGTATAACGGCACGCCCTATTGGACCGGCTATTATGCGAGCCGGCCGGAGCTCAAGATCCTCCATTACCGCTGCGTCCGGGCGCTGACCGCCGCCGAGATATTCGGGCTGCTGGCGGGAGGGAGCGGCGCGCTGCCGGCGACGTTCTGGAGCGACGTCGAGGCGGCCTGGGACAATTTCGCGCCGAGCACCCATCACGATTATGTCTGCGGAACGGCAACGGACTGCGTCTACCAAAGCGAGCAGCTTCCGCTCCTCTCCGCGGCGACCAACAGCCTCGGCAACCCGGTGGGCGCCCTGGCGCTGCGGTCGATGGCGCTGTCGGCGCTGGCCGCGTCCTGCGCCCCCGGCGGGGGCGTCGTGGTCGCGAGCTCGCTCGGCTTCGCGCGCGGCGGGCTCGCCGAGACCGAAGCCGCCCCGGTGGGCACCGCCTCCTTCGTCTTCGGCGGCTTCGCCTTTCCGGTCCAGGCCTCGGCCGAGGGCGGGACGCTGGTGTTCGCGGACCCGCTCCCGCTCGGCTACGGGGTCGGCACCTGGTCCTCAGCCGCGCCTTCCACGAACCTGCCGAACCTCTCCGCCACGCCCAATCCGGACGGGTCGGTGACCCTCGCCAACGGGGTCCTCGCCGCCACCATCGATCGGAGCGGCAACCTCGCGGCGCTCGCCCAAGCCCCTGGCGGACCGAGCATCGTGGTGCCTCCCGGCCCCGGCGGCGATCTCGGCTTCTACCGGGACGAGGGCGGTCTCTACCGCTTCGGCAACGAGCAGCCGCCCAAGCAGATGAGCCGGGATCCGGGCGTCGGCGTCAGCTCGACCAGCTTCGTCATCAGCGAAAGCGGCCCGCTGCGGGTACGCGTGACGGCGACGATCGTCGCCGTCGTCCAGGGCCAGTCCTACACCTACGTCCGCGAATATGCGCTGGTGGCGACGGAGCCCTTCCTGCGCGTGACCGTCGCCGGCCGCGCGCCGCGGGGTTATTCGGTGATGGCGATGTTCACGCTCGCCGGCGGGCCCGTCGCGCTCGACCACGGCACGCCCGGGCATTGGACGTCGGTCCAGCCGGGGACCCTGCCGGGGGGCGCTCCGCTTTGGCCCGGGCCGGTCTTTCGGGCGACGCACGATTTCGTGCTGCCCCGCGACTCGTCGGGCGATTATCTGGGCGGCGTCTATCATGGCGGCATTCCCGCCTGGGCGATCGACGGCACTTCGGTGATCGGCTGCCTGTTGCGCAACACGCCGGGGGAGGACGGCCTCGGCGCCTCGGGCAGCGATGAGGACGCGCACGTGCAAGCCTATGCCCTGCGGGTGCCGTGGGGGCTGCCGGGCCCGGAGACCGGCGCGCCCCAGCGCGAGGCGCTTTCGTTCAGCACGCCGCTCGAGGCGGCCGCCGTCCCGGGCGCGCAGGGAGGGCAGGCGAGCAGCGGGGCGCTCCTCTCCCTGCCGGCCGAAACCCCCGCCATCGTCACCGTCGCGAAGCCGGGCACCTACGATCCGTCGAGCCTCATCCTGCGGCTGCGTCAACCGACGAACGCGCCGCTCAACGTGGCGCTGGTGGTCGGCGGGCCGCAGACCGCCCCCAATCTGCTGACCGCGGCGGAGCAGCCGTGGAACGGCGAAGGCTCGGTGAGCCGAGGCGCGAGCGGCTTGATCACGGTCGAGATGGCGGGGGCCCTGGCAACGGTCGAGCTGCCCGGCTTCCTGGCCGCCGGCGTCGGGGAAGCGGAGCCGCGCTAAGGCGCTCGGCGCGTGGCGGACTTCGAAGCGGGGCGGGACGGTCACCGGCACGCGCCCGCCACAGGGCCAGGCTCCATGGAAGCCGCGTTTGGCGGAAGGAAAGGCTCTTCCGGGGGCGCTGGACTTTGCGGGCGCGGCCGGTACATCTTCGCGGCGGCGAGGGAGGGGGCCATGGACGAGAGAAGCGGGCGACGCGTCGCCCATGCCAGGCTCCGACGCTGGGCGGTCGTCGCCGCGGCGGCGCTGGCGCTGGCGGGGTGCGCGGTGGATCCCGCCTTTCGGAACACGGTGGGGCAGTTCGGGGCCGTCACCAAGGAGGCGGTCGGGCAGCAGAACGACCAGCTGGCGACGATCGCCTCCAACGAGGCCGAGCGGATCCGGGCCGATCTCGCCGCGAAGCGCGCCATATTGGTGCTCGATCCGCAATGCGCGGCGGTGCTGACCTTGCCGTCGGGCCCCGGCGACGCGGGAGCGCCGAAGCCCGACTGCAAGCTTCAGGTCCAGGGCGGCCAGCTCGAGCAGGCGCCGACCTTCGAGAATGTCCTCGCGCTCAGCGCCGCCTTGTCGACCTATTCGGACGACCTCATCGCCCTGGCGGCCGATCCGTCGGACGACCAGCAGGCCTTCACCACGTCGATGTCCGGCCTGGCCGTCTCGCTGGGCAAGCTGGACGGAGCGATCCAGAACGCGACCGGGGCCAAGCCCGCCGACCGCTCGGCGAAGTTCGGCGCCGTCGCCGGCCTGCTCGCCGAGGCGGGAAATCTCTATTTCGCCCACAAGCGCGACGAGGCCCTGAAGCGGATCATCCTCGCCGCCGATCCGCTCGTCCAGGAAGCGACGGCAATGCTCTCCGGGGTCGGCGCGGGCATCGACCTTTACGACCGCACCGCGCTCGGCCGGGCGCTGGTCGCCGCGCAGGATGCGGCCCAGGACACCGCGGCCGATCCGGGCCAGAGCGTCGCCGCGGTGCGGACCGCGCAGGACAATCTCTTCGCGGCGCTGGCGGCCTATAACGATTACGGCGCCGACCGCCGCCAGTTCGCGGAGATAGGCGCCGCCCACGCCAAGCTCGCCGACGCCGCCCGGAGCGGCGCTTCGCCGGCCCAGATCCGGGCGGCGATCGAAGCCGTCGTCAGGCTGGCCAGCACCACCGATTCGACGATCAAGGCCCTCAAGGACAAGAGCGGGAGCAGCGCCAATGGCAACCCAGGTCAATAGCCTCGATGCCTGGACCCAGGCGCGCAACGCGCTCGCCGAGGACCTGACCTCGACCCTGGAGCTGCTCGCCACCGAGCCGTTCTCGGCCGATCCGGACTCCGATTTCCAGAAGGCCCGGCAGCAGCGCAACCGGATCCTCGACCAGCTGCAGACGCTCGCGGTGACCGGGATCAAGGAGGTCGACGCGGCGATCGCCGGCGGGACCTTGATCCAGCAGATCGAGGGCCTGGCGCAGGACGCCGAGGACGAGGCCAACCGGCTCAAGGCGGCGGCGAAGACGGTCGCCAACATCGCCGGCGCCGTCGACAAGGCGGCCGCGGTGGTGACGAAGATCGCCTCCCTCCCGTTCCTGTAGCGGGCGCGGGCTCCGCCCAAAGGGGGGATCAGCGCAGGCCCGCCAGCGCCTCCCTCAGCGCGTCGGCGGCGCGGCGCATCTCGGCGAGGTTCGCCTCATGCTCCGCCTCCGCGGCGGCGAGGTCCGCGCCGCAGAACACGCAATCCTCGCGCCCGTCGAGGTTCACGAACCGGCGGCAGCCGCGGCAGAGGCGGAGAGGCACGGGGATCCGGCCCGTCTCAGCCATTGACGGCGATCCGGTCCGGCACCCGCGTCGAGGCGGCGGGGGGCACCGGCTCGACGACGATCTCGAACTCGCCATTGTCGAACGAGCGGCCGGGGGCGTCCCTGACCTTGACGAGGCGTTCGCGAAGGCCACGCGCGTCCATCTCCAGGGCGCGGTGGTGGCACATCGGGTTGTTGCCGGCGCGGCCCATCAGCGCGTGGCTGGTCCAGGTGCAGCCGGCCATGCAGGTCTCGGCATAATAGCAGGTGCGGCAGAAGCCCCAGAGATCCTCGACGGTGCGGCGGCGGTTGAAGGCGATCGGCGCGCTATTCTCCCAAATGTCCTTCAGGCGCCGCTCGCGGACGTTGCCGCCGGCATAATCGGCGCCGAGGCCCGGGCAGCCCTTGATCGTCCCGTCCGCCTCGATCCCCATCACCGTGTCGCCGGCATTGCAGCCGTGGAAGAATATCTCCGGATCGAGGACGTTGCGGATCGTCGATTCGTGGGGGCCGAAATAGCCGACGTTGCTGGCCGGCTGGAGGAACAGGCCGCGCTCCCGGCCCTCCACCGCCAGCTCGGCGAGGAGCGGCATCACCTCCAGCATCTGCCACGGCTGCAGCAGCATCTCGGGATGGTCGGCGGCATTGCCCATCGCGGTGGTGATGGCGAGCTGCCAGTTGGTCGCGCCGGCGTCGATGATCACGTCCATCATCTCGCGCAGCTGGGGCAGGGTATAGGCGTTGATCTGGCTGTTGACCGCGGACGAGAGGCCGTGCGCGCGCACGCGGCGAAGCGCGGCGAGCGCCAGCTCGTAGGAGCCGGGGACGCCGCGCACCTTGTCGTGGGTGGCGCCGATGCCGTCGATCGAGATGCCGACTCCGCACAGGCCCGCGGCGGCGGCGGCGGCGACGCGCGCCTCGCTGAGGTTGCGCCCGCCGGTCTGGAGGTCGCAGCGCATGCCGGCGGCGCGGATGGCGGCGACGATCTCCAGCCAGTCCTTCCTGAGATAGGCCTCGCCGCCGATCAGGCCGACGTCGCGGGCGCCGAGCTCGGCGATCTGGCCGACGAGGTCGAGCGCCTCCGCGGTGCTCAGCTCGTCGCGGCGTCGGCGGCCGGCGCGCGAGCCGCAATGGCTGCAGGCGAGGTCGCAGGCGAGCGTGATCTCCCAGACCACGCTCACCGGCACCCGCTTCACGATGTCGTCGAGACCCGCATAGCGGACGGGCAGAGCCTCCGCCCGTCTGGCGTCCATGTCAGCCTGCCTTCTTCGCGGCCGCCTCGAGATGCTGGATGAGCCCGTCGAGCCCGCCATATTGCGCCTTGACCTCCTTCGCGCCCTTGAGCAGCGCCTGGATCTCGGCGACTTCGCCGCGGTGCAGGATGTCGTCGACGGCCGGACGATAGAAGACCCGGCCCGGGTCGAGCAGCCTGTGCAGCAAATCGAGCGTGAGCGGCTGCGTCCTGATAGGGGGTACGCCCATCTTCGTCTCCTCTCGGCGGTGAGTCGCCGTCGCAAGGCTGATCTCCAAGGCATGGGCCGCAAAGGCGAAGCTGGTCCCAAACGGACCGGATCGGCGCCGGGCGGAGCCGCCGGGCCCGTCCGTCTCGTCCGCCGCCCGACCGTACTTCCTAACGTAGATCAGTCGAATCAACGCTTTGGCGGCGGAGTGCCGACCGCCGGGAATTGGCAGCCAAAATGGATACAAACCCGGCCGCTCGCGGGGCGGCCGAAGCCGCGCGGAGCCTTCTATCGGGGGCGCGAAAGGTGTAGGCTCGAACCTTCGCGCCATGCTGCGCGCGGCTGTCGGGGGGCAGCCGTTTCCTGCCCGAGGATGCCCCCTTCCAGCGGGCGCGGTGCGTCGTGCGATCCGGCATAGGGATGAGGGGATCAACATGCGCATTCTCAAAGCTTCCGTGAGCCATGCGGCCTTGCTTGCAGGATTGTCTCTCGGTGCGACCTGCGCCGGCGCGGTCGAGGTTCCGGGCGTCGGCTGGGAAGGCCAGGGCGCCGACGTCGCCATCGCGCAGCTCGACGGCAATCCGCGGCCCGACATGATCCTCGTCGCCTACGACAATCCCGCGGGCGCCAACAGCTTCCGCTACAAGGTGGGCTTCAATCTCGACGCCAGCGGCCAGACCGGCAATTGGAGTGGGATGGTGCAGGTCCCCGGCCTCGGCTTCGAAGGCCAGGGCGCGGGCGCGGCGGTCGCGGACCTCGACGGCAACGGCCGGCCCGAGCTGATCCTGATGGCCTATGACAATCCCGCCGGCGCCAACAATTTCCGCTACACGATCGGCTGGAACCTCAACGCCCAGGGCATCGCCACCAACTGGTCGAGCCATGCCCAGGTGGCGGGCGTCGGCTGGGAAGGGCAGGGCGCCGCCGTCGTCATCGGCCAGGTCGACGCCAATCCGCGGCCGGACATGATCTTCATCGCCTACGACAATCCGGCGGGCGCCAACAGCTTCCGATACCGGGTCGGCTTCAACGTCGATACGGCCGGCAACGCCACCTGGTCGGCCACGGTGGGCCAGACGGCGGGCGTCGGCTTCGAGGGGCAGGGAGCGGGCGCTGCGCTCATCAACACCGACGGCAACCCGCGGCCGGACCTGGTGCTGATGGCCTATGACAATCCGGCCCAGGCCAACAGCTTCCGCTACAAGATCGGCCTCAACCTCGACACGGCGGGGCAGACGGCGAACTGGAGCGCGATGACGCAGCTCCCGGGGGTCGGCTGGGAGGGCCAGGGCGCCGGGCTCGCCGTCACCTGCCTCGACAACGATCCGCGCGCGGACTGGATCGTGATGGCCTATGACAATCCCCCGCAGGCCAACAGCTTCCGCTACAACGTCCTCCCGAACCAGTCGCAGGCGCCCTGCCCGGCGCCTGTGGGCAGCGGCGGCGTCGCCGCGGCGCCGCAGCGCAAGTCGATCACCTCGCTGACCGCAGCCGAGCTGGCGAGCCTGAGGAAGGGCGTCGCGCAGATGATCGCGTGGAACAGCGCGCCGCGGAACAGCGCCGATTTCCGCCGCAGCCTTCTCTACTGGGCCAACATGCATTCCTATTTCGGCACCAATTGCGAGGACGTGAGCGGCCTCTCGCAGCCGGGGATGGCGGGAGTCACGGCCCAGTCGATGCAGAATGCCAACGAGACGGCGACCTGGTGCAAGTGCGAGCACGGCACGCCGCAATTCCTCACCTGGCACCGCATGTACCTCTATTATTTCGAGCGGGTGCTGCAGGCCGCGGCCGGCGATCCCAACCTCAGGCTCCCCTTCTGGGACTATGAGACGAACGGCCAGCTTCCGGCCGCCTATCGCGACCTCACCTGGGTGGTCCAGGGCGGCAACCAGCCCAATCCGCTGCGGGTGAACAGCCGCCGCACCAACCTCAACGACGGAAGCGGCGCGCTCGCCGCCAACGTCACCTCCACCGCCAGCGCGATGGCCCAGACCGGCTACGGCCTGTTCAACAGCCTTCTGGAGGGCACGCCGCACGGCGCGGTGCATTGCGCGACCGCGGTGCAGAGCTGCCCGACCGGCTATATGGGCGCGGTGCCGGCGGCCGGGCTCGACCCGATCTTCTACTCGCACCATGCCAATATCGACCGGCTCTACGAATGCTGGCTCAGGGTCAATCCGGCCGCGCGGCTGCCCAGCTCGCCGGCGATCCTCAACGCCACCTTCAGCTTCGTCGACGGAGACGGCAGCGTCGTGACCCGCAAGGTGGCGGACATGCTGACCGTTCAGCAGCTCGGCTACACCTATGCCGCCGGCGGCGGCTGCCCGGCCGGTTTCGAGGGCGTGCAGCCGGCCTCGGCGCCCAGCAACGCGCCGACGAAGAGCTTCGACGCGGCCGGGCCGATCCAGCTCAACCGCGGCGTCACCACCGTGCCGGTGAGGATCGACAGGCAGGTGACCGAGGCGGTGACGAGCGAGGCGCCGGGCGCGCCCCGCTCGCTGCTGATCATCGACGGCCTGACCTTCGACCGGGCGCCGGGCGTGCTCTACAACGTCTATCTCCAGGGCGCGAACGGACGGCGGGTGCTCGTCGGCGTGATCAACTTCTTCGGCCGGACCGGCATGAACCACAGCGGCCATGGCGGCGCCGCCAACCCCGACCAGGTGGTGCTCGACGCGACCGAGGCGGTGCAGGCGCTGGGGCCGAACGCCGCGGCCCAGCCGCAGCTCGTCATCGAGCCGGCGACCGGCATTGCCGGCAGCTCGACCGAGGAGGCCGTTCAGCAGGTGAGCCCGCAGGCCAACGTCCGCTTCCGGAGCGTCAGGATCGTCCTCCAGCCGCAATGATCCGGACGTTTCGGCCCGCCGCTTCCCACTCTCCCGGGGTTGAGGCTAGGAGCCGTTCGGCAGGATGAAACGGTGCTTTCGTCGCATCCGCCTTTGCGCCCGGGGCCGCTCATGCTCCGGGTCGGGGCGGCCGAACGGACGTGGAAGGGGAGGACGAATGCGCAAGATGTTTGTGGCGATGCTGGCTCTGGCGAGCGCGGCGCCGATCGCGGACGCGGCCTATGCCCGGCCGCCCGCCAGGGCCGCGGCGCGGGCGCCGGCGGACGTGGCGGCGGCGGTCGCCGCCCCGGGCCGGCCCGAGGACCAGGTGAAGCTCGACGAAAGCCGCAAGCCCGCCCAGGTGCTCGCCTTCGAGGGGCTGAAGCGCGGCGACATGGCGCTCGATCTGTTCACCGGCGGCGGCTATTATGCCGAGATCATGGCCAGGGCGGTCGGCCCCAAGGGGGGCGTTCTCGCCTGGGAGCCGGCCAATTTCCTCGACGACAAGGGCCGCAAGGCGTTCGCCGACCTGAAGGGACGCGCGCCCAATACCGGCCTGCTGGCGACTCCGGCGACGGCGCTGTCCCTGCCGGGCGCCGCCTTCGACTTCGTCATGCTCCACCTCAACTATCACGACACTTATTGGGAAAGCGCCAAATACGGCTTCCCGCGGATGGATCCGGACGCCTTCCTGCGCACCGTCTTCCAGTCGATGAAGCCGGGCGGGACGATGGCGGTGATCGACCATGTCGGGCCCGCCGGCGACACACGGGCGGTGGTCGAGAAGCTCCACCGCATCGACCCGGCGACTCTGCGCGCCGACTTCGAGCGGGCCGGCTTCGTCTTCGAGGCGGAATCGAACCTGCTGCGCAACCCCGCCGACGATCACAGCAAGAACGTCTTCGACCCGGCGATACGCGGCAAGACGGACCGAATCGTCTACCGCTTCAGGAAGCCGCGCTAGCGGGATCGGGCCGAACCCTCTTCGTGGGGGAGCCGGGGGACGGCCGGATCCGCCGTCCCCCGGCTTTTTTCAGCTTGCGCCCGGCTACAAATGTGGCATGCTACAGACGTAGCAGCCATGAGGGCGAGTCGGCATGATCGAATCCCTGCCGCGCCGCGAGCGCGAGATCTTCGAGATCGTGGCCAGCGCCGGCGAGGCGACCGCCGCCGCGGTCCGCGCCGCGATGAGCGACCCGCCCACCCATTCGGCCGTGCGCACCCTGCTGGCCCGGCTCGAAGGCCGCGGGCTGCTGCGCCACCGCCTGGTCGAGCAGAGCTACGTCTACCGGACGGTGCCCCAGCCGGCGAAGGTCAGGGAATCGGCGCTGAGGCAGGTCGTCAAAACCTTTTTCAACGGATCGGCGGCGAGCGCCGCGACGGCTCTGCTCGGACTGACCGAGGACCTGGAGCCGGACGAGATAGAGAAATTGCAGCGGGCGATCGACGAAGCGAGGGAGCGCGGATCATGAGCTTTCAGTTCCTGGTTGAGATGGCGTGGAAATCGGCGCTGATCAGCGGCGCCGCCCTGGTCCTGGCGGGCCTGCTTAGGACCCGCAGCGCCGGGGAGCGCTCGGCCCTGCTCGGCACGGCGGTGGCGCTGATCGTGGCGCTGCCGGTCATCACCCTGCTGCTGCCCGCGCTCACGGTCGTCACCGGGACGGTGCGGGAGACGGCGCCGGCGACGCCGTCCGCCGGCGAGCTTGCGGCCCTCGCCGCCGCCGCGCCGGCGACTCGGCCGGGCGGGCTGGACGATCCGACGCCGCTGCTCGAATGGCTGTGGGCGGGGGGCGCGCTGATGGTGCTGGCGCGGCTGGGCGCCGGCCTGTGGACGCTGCGCCGCTGGACCCGCACCGGCAGCGAGGTCGCCTCGCCCGAATGGTCGGCGGCGCTGGAGCGGGCGAGCGCGCGGTGCGGGAACCGCCGCGCCATACGCCTGCTCGTTTCCGACGTGGCCTCGCCCTTGAGCTGGGGGGCGCTGCGGCCGGTCATCCTCCTCGACCGCGACACGGCGCGCGACGAGGGCGAGGCCGATGCGGTGCTGACCCACGAGGTGGCGCATGTCGCCCGCGGCGACTGGCTGGTGCTGATCCTCGCCCGAGTCGCGGTCGCCTTGTTCTGGTTCAACCCTCTGATGTGGCTGATCGAGCGGCGGATCGTCGGGGAGGCTGAGGAAGCGGCCGACGCCCGGGCGCTCGAGCATGTCGAGCCCTCCCGCTACGCCCAGACCCTGCTCAGCTGCGCGCAGCAGCAGGCGGCGGCGCGGCTGCCGGCGAGCGGCATGGCGGATGCGCGGCTCAGCCGGCGGGTGCGGGCGATCCTCGAGCGCCGGCTCCGCGCCGGCGCGCCCGAGCCGCGCTGGATCCGGGCGGCGGTGATGCTGGCCGCGCTCGTCGCCGCGCCGATCGCCGCGCTGAAGCCGGTCGTCGCGGTGGTGCGCAGCGAGGCGCCGCCGGCGCCGTCCGTCCCGGCCGCCGCTCCGCTGCCGCCGGCGCCGGCGCGCCCCCCCGCGGCGCCCCGTGCGCCGTCCGCGCCCGAGGCGATGGCGGTGCTCGCCGCCCGCGGCACGCCGCCGACGCCGCCGGGCGCCGCGCCCGCGCCGCCCGCTTTGCCGGCCGCTCCGGCGATACCCTATGGCGTCATGGCGCCGCCCGCGCCCCCGGCGCCCCCCGCACCGCCGGCGCGAATCCGCCCGCTGATCGACGGCGACGAGATAGCGCGCGACGTCCAGGAAGCGATCGCCGAGGCGATGCGCGACAAGGACGAGGCGCTGCGCGAGGCGGCGAACGCCCGCGACGAGGCGATCCGTGAAGCCACCAGCGAGGCCATGCGCGAGAGCGGGCGGGTCGCGGCCGAGGCCGCCGCGGCGGCGCGCCGCGGCATGGCGGCGGGCGCGCGCGGGATGGCCGAGGGCGCCCGCGGGATGGAGGAAGGCGCCGACCATATGGACCGCGAGGCCGACAGGCTTCGCTCGCGCGACTATCGCGAGGAGCAGATCGCCCGCTCCGCCCGGGAAGGGAAGACGGTGACCCACCAGCAGCTGCTCGACATGATCCCGCGGCTCCACGAGGGCGCGCAGAGCATGCGCAAGGGCGCGGCGGAGATGCGCCGAAGCGCCGACCGGATGCGTCGGCAGGGCTAGGGCCCGAAAGCGAGCAGTCCCGTCGCTTCCGGGCGGAAGGGACTCTCGCTGAATGCCGCCGCCGCCGCTAAGCTCCCTTTCAACAAGGAGGGAGCTTATGCGTTTGAAGCTTTGGATCGGCCTCGCGGCGGCGTTGCTCGCCGGCTGCGCGACACCCGGCCGCGAGGCGCGGTACGACGTGGTGCTGCGCGGTGGCACGATCTACGACGGCAGCGGCGGCGCGCCGTTCACCGGCGACGTCGGAATCAAGGCGGATCGCATCGCCTATGTCGGCCCCCGCCTCGCCGGCCGGGGCGCGCGGGAGGTGGATGCGCGCGGCCTCGCCGTGGCGCCAGGCTTCGTCAACATGCTGAGCTGGGCCAACGAGGCGCTGATCGCCGACCCGAAAAGCCAGGGCGATATCCGGCAGGGCGTGACGCTGGAGGTGATGGGCGAGGGCGAGTCGATGGGCCCCTGGTCGGACGAGATGAAGCGGCTCGAGGCGCAGCGCCAGGGCGACATACGCTATCCGATCGAGTGGACGACGCTGGGCGAATATCTGGACCATCTGCAGCGCAAGGGCGTCTCGACCAACGTCGCGAGCTTCGTCGGCGCGACGACGGTGCGGGTGCACGAGCTCGGCGAGCGCGACGTCGATCCGACGCCGGCCCAGCTCGACCGGATGCGGCCGCTGGTGCGGGAGGCGATGAACGAGGGGGCGATGGGGGTCGGCTCCTCGCTCATCTATGCGCCCGCTTATTTCGCCGAGACGCCGGAGCTGACCGCGCTGGCGCGGGAGGCCGCCTCGTGCGGCGGGATGTATATCAGCCACATACGCGACGAGGGCCCCAAGCTGCTCGACGCGATCGACGAGCTCGTGACCATCTCCGCCGGGTCCGGCGCGCCGGCCGAGATCTACCATTTCAAGCAGTCCGGCAAATCGAACTGGGGAAAGCTGGAAGACGCGGTGGCGCGGGTCGAGGCGGCGCGCGCGCGCGGCCTCAGGATCACGGCCGACATGTACACCTATGCGGTGAGCTCGACCGGGCTCGACGCCGCCATGCCGCTTTGGATCCAGGAGGGCGGCATCGAGGCCTGGGTCGCGCGGCTGAAGGACCCGGCCCTGCGGCGCAAGGCTCTGGCCGAGATGCGCGAGGGGCGGGTGTCGGAGAATGGCGACCTCGTCGTCCGCGAGCCCTCCAAGGTCCTTCTGCTCGGCTTCAAGAACCCCGCCCTGAAGCCGCTCACCGGCAAGACGCTGGAGGAAGCCGCCCGCGAGCGGGGCAAGAGCCCGGAGGAAACGGCCGCCGACCTCATCGTCGAGGACAATAGCCGAATCCAGGTCGCCTATTTCTCCATGAGCGAGGACAATGTGCGGCGGGAGGTGGCGCTGCCGTGGATGAGCTTCGGCTCCGACGCCTCGAGCCAGGCGCCGGAGGGCGTCTTCCTGAAGTCCAGCACCCATCCGCGCGCCTACGGCAATTTCGCGCGGGTGCTGGGCCGCTTCGCGCGGGATGAAAGGGCGCTGACGCTGCAGGAGGCGGTGCGGCGGCTGGCGGCCCTGCCCGCCTCCAACCTCGGCCTTCGCGACCGCGGCATGCTGAAGGTGGGCAATTATGCCGACGTCGTCGCCTTCGACCCCGCGACGATCCGCGACAACGCCACCTTCGCGCGGCCGCAAGTCTATGCGACCGGCATGCGCCACGTCTTCGTCAACGGAGTCCAGGTGCTGGAGGACGGCGAGCATACCGGCGCGACGCCGGGCCGGTTCGTGAGGGGGCCGGGGTGGAACAGGTGCCCGGCCGCCCGCTGATAAGAATGGGGACAGTAACTATTTTCCGAGGACGACGGCCCTGGCCGGTCGCGCAACCAGCGCCGGAAAATAGTTACTGTCCCCAGTTACCTTCCTCCAGCAGCCGGTCCGCCTCGCCCGCTTCCCCGGCGTCGAAGCCGGCGCGGCGGGCGACGCTCGCAGTCGTCGCCACGTCCATGGCGACGTTGCCGGTGGTGCGGACGATGTCGGGGAGGGTCTCGACGGCGACGAGGAGGACGAGCGGCTCGATCGGCACGCCCATGGCGAGGCAGATGGGCGCGATCGAGCTGATGTAGCTGATCGAGCCGGGGAGGCTGATCGCGCCGAGCGTGGTCGTCGAGGCGACCGCGACGCCCGCGGCGAGCTGCAGCGGGCCGAGCGGTATGCCGTACCAATTGGCGACGTAGATGGCGACGGCGAGGTTCATCGCCGGCCCGGTGGCGCGGAACAGCGCGACGGCGAGCGGCAGGGTGACGCCCGAGGCGGCGACCGGCACGCCGAGCCGCTCCGAGCCGCGCAGCATGGCGGGAAGCGAGGCGAGCGAGGACTGGGTGCTGATCGCCACCGCATGCGCGGGCGCGACCGCCCGGGTGAAGGCGGCGAAGCCGAAGCGGCCGGCGATCATCGCCAGCGGCCAGGCGGCGAACCAGACGACGCAGCCGATGGCGGCGACGACCAGGATATAATGGAGGAGCGCTCCGAAAGCGGAGGCGCCGGCCTTGGCGCCGACCACATAGGCGAGGGCGAAGACGCCGACCGGGGCGAGCCACAGCACCCAGTTGACGACGACGAGCATCGCGTCGGCCAAGGCCTGGAAGAGGAGCGTCAGGTGCCGCCGCGGCTCCTCGGGCAGGCGGATTATCGCGAAGGCCAGCACGGTGGTGAAGAAGATGAGCGGCAGGATCGCGTCGTTGGCGGCCGCCGCGATCGGGTTGGTGGGAATGATCGAGCGCACGAACTGGCCGAAGGTGGGAATCTCCCCCACCTTGTCCGCGGACGCCGAGAGGGTGGCCTTGAGCGCGTCGGCGGCGCCGGCCGGCATAGGCCACAGATCGAGGAGGAGCGGCGTGAGGAAGGCCGCCATGATCGCTCCCGCCCAAAGGACGATCATGAACAGGATCACCGCGCGGCCGGCGAGACGGCCGGACCGCGCCGCCTCGGCGGAGGCGGCGATGCCGTTGACGAGGAGGGAGACGATGAGCGGGATGATCGTCATCCTGAGCGCGTCTAGCCACAGCCCGCCGACCGGTTCCGCGACCGACACGGCGGTCGGCGCCCAGGCGAGGTGGGCGCTGAGGATGCCGAGCAGGAGCCCGGCGGCGAGAGCGGCGAGGATGCGGGTGGCTTGCGACATGGCACGGGTGTAGCGGCCTCTCCGCCGCGCTGGGAAGAGCGGAATGCGGGCGGCCCGCCCGGCTCCTCCCGCCGGGGGGGAGGACAAGGGGCCCGGTCCGCGCTATCTGCGTGCCGAACAACACGCAAAGGCTTCCATGACGCGCAGATTCTTCGGCACCGACGGGATCAGGGGCCGGACCAACCAGCATCCGCTGACCGCGGCCATGGCGCAGCGGGTCGGGCAGGCGGCGGGCGCCCATTTCCTGCGCGGCGACCATCGCCACCGGGTGGTGATCGGCAAGGACACCCGCCTCTCGGGCTACATGATGGAGACGGCGCTCATCTCCGGCTTCACCAGCGTCGGCATGGACGTGGTGATGGTCGGCCCGGTGCCGACTCCGGCGGTGGCGATGCTGACCCGCTCGATGCGCGCCGACCTCGGCGTGATGATCTCCGCCAGCCACAACCCCTATGTCGACAACGGCATCAAGCTGTTCGGCCCCGACGGCTACAAGCTCTCCGACAAGGACGAGGCGGCGATCGAGCGGCGGCTGGAGAAGGAGCCGACGCTGGTCGAGCCGCCGCTGATCGGCCGCGCCCGCAAGATCGAGGACGCCCGCGGCCGCTACATCCATTTCGCCAAGAGCACCTTTCCCGAGGAGCTGCGGCTCGACGGCCTCAAGATCGTCGTGGATTGCGCCCACGGCGCCGCCTACCAGGTGGCGCCCTCGGCCCTGTGGGAGCTCGGCGCCGAGGTGGTGGCGATGGGGGTCTCCCCGGACGGCACCAACATCAACGACGGTTGCGGCTCGACCGCGCCGGCCGCGCTGCAGGCGCGGGTGGTGGAGGAGCAGGCCCATATCGGCATCGCCCTCGACGGCGACGCGGACCGGCTGATCGTGGTCGACGAGCAGGGCCGCATCGTCGACGGCGACCAGCTGATGGCGGTGATCGCGATCAGCTGGGCGCGCCGCGGCATGTTGGAGGGGGACGGGATCGTCGCCACGGTGATGTCGAACCTGGGGCTGGAGCGCTTCCTCGAGTCGAACGGGCTCGAGCTCGTGCGCACCCAGGTCGGCGACCGCTACGTGCTCGAGGCGATGCGGGAGCGGGGCTTCAACGTCGGCGGGGAGCAGTCGGGGCACATCATCCTCAGCGATTATTCGACGACCGGGGACGGGCTCGTCGCGGCCCTCCAGATCCTGGCCTGCCTGGTGGAGGAGGGGCGGCCGGCGAGCGAACTGCTCCACCAGTTCGACCCGCTGCCGCAGCTCCTGAAGAACGTCCGCTTCGGCGGCGGCGCCCCGCTCGAGACCGACGGCGTCCGCAAGGCGATCGAAGCGGGCCAGGCGCGGCTCGAGGGCACGGGCCGGCTCGTCATCCGCAAGTCGGGCACCGAGCCGGTCATCCGGGTGATGGCGGAAGGCGAGGACGAGTCGCTCGTCGAGGCCGTCGTCGACAGCATCTGCGAGGCCGTGAAGGCGGCGTGACGCTGGAGCTGCGCCCGGACTGCGAGCGGTGTGGGCGAGACCTGCCGCCCGAGAGCCCCGACGCCCGCATCTGCAGCTTCGAATGCACCTTTTGCGCCGCCTGCGCGGAAGGGGCGCTCGACGGCGTCTGCCCCAATTGCGGCGGCAATTTCGAAAGGCGGCCGATCAGGCCCGCTGAGCTGCTGGAGCGGAGCCCCGCCTCGACGATACGCAAGGGGCCGGCGTGAAGCCGCCCCGAGTCCTGGTGATCGCCGGCTCCGACAGCGGCGGCGGCGCGGGCATCCAGGCCGACATCAAGACCATCGCCGCGCTCGGGGGCTTCGCGACGACCGCCGTCACCGCGCTGACCGCCCAGAACACGCTCGGCGTCGCCGGAGTGATGGCCGTTCCGGCGCCCTTCGTCCTGGCGCAGGTGGATTCGGTGATCTCCGACCTCGGCGCGGACGCCATCAAGATCGGCATGATCGGCTCGGCGGCCACCGCCTCCGCCCTGGCGGAGCGGCTGCCGCGCAACGTCCCCATCGTCTTCGACCCGGTGATGGTGGCGACAAGCGGCGCCGCCCTGGCCGACGGGGAGACTATCGCCGCCTTCGAGCGGCTGATGGGGCTGGCCGCCGTGGTGACTCCGAACCTGCCGGAGCTCGAGGCGCTGGCCGGCCGAAGCCTCGGCTCGGCGGCGGCGGCGGAAGGCGCCGCCCGCGACCTCGCGTTGCGCACCAAGGCCGTGGTGCTGGCGAAAGGCGGCCACGGCGAGGGGGCGGTCGTCACCGACATGCTCGTCTCTCCCCACGGCCTCGTCCGCCGGTGGGAAGGCGCGCGGATCGACACGCCCCACACCCACGGCACCGGCTGCACGCTGGCCAGCGCCATCGCCGTGCATTTGGGACGGGGACGCACCCTCGCCGATGCGGTTGAGCGGGCGCGCGGCTTCGTGCGACGGGCGATGCTCGCCGCCCCCGGCTTCGGCGCCGGCCACGGGCCGATGGGCCACGCCGAGGCGGGCACGGACGAGATGAACCTCGACCAGGTGACGCTGCCCGCGCGCGACTATGAAGCGTCGGTGGGCTTCTACCGGACGCTCGGGCTGACCCAGATCGTCGATTCGCCGGGCCGCTATGCGCGGTTCGAATGCCCGGGCGGGGCGACGCTCTCGATCCACGTCGAGGAAGGCCTGGAAGCCGGCGGCGCGACCATCGGCTTCGAGAGCGCCGACCTCGATGCCTGGGTGGAGCGCCTGCAGGCGGCGGGACTAGCCTTCGAATCGCTGCCGCGGGATGAAAGGTGGCAGTGGCGGGAGGCGCACCTGCGCGACCCCGCGGGAAACCGGATCATGCTCTTTCGCGCCGGTGAGAACCGCCGTTTCCCGCCCTGGCGGATCGGCTGATCCACAGGAAAGTCAAGGACAAGTGGAGCTTTTGCTGGAACGGGGCGCGCTCGCGCCCTAGCCTTGGCGCCATGGCGCGGCCCTGTTTCAAGCTCGAGAAGGCGCATCCCGAACCGCTGGCGGGCGTGGACGAGGCGGGCTGCGCGCCGCTCGCCGGTCCCGTCGTCGCCGCCGCCGTCGTCCTGGACCGCAGCCGCTTTCCGCGCGGGATCGACGATTCGAAGGTCGTGCCGGCAAAGGAGCGGGAGGCGATCTGCGCCAGGCTCTACAAGGTCGCCCGGGTCGGGGTCGGCGTCGCCAGCGTCGAGGAGATAGACCGGCTCAACATCTACTGGGCGCGGATGCTGGCGATGAGCCGCGCCGTCGACGCGCTCGGCTTCGATCCCGCGATGATCCTCGTCGACGGCAATCGCTGTCCGAAATGGGAGCGGCCGTCGGTGGCGATCGTCTCCGGCGACGCCAAGTGCCGGTCGATCGCCGCCGCCTCGATCGTGGCGAAGGTGACCCGCGACCGAATCATGGCCGATCATGCGCGAAGCCATCCGGGCTATGGATGGGAGCGCAACAAGGGCTACGGAACGCCCGAGCATCACGAGGCGCTGGAGCGGCTCGGGCCGACGCCGCTACACCGGCGCAGTTTCGCACCAGTGCGGCACTATATGCTGGACCTGTGAGTCCGCAGGGCAACACCACACCATGTTGAGTCTCCCCCGGGGTATGAGGCGCTAGGGGTAGCGTGGGACTCGTTTCGTTCGCGGCACGTTAACCGCTTTCTCAAGGATTGGGCGTAAAGGCTTGTTCTTGACCGCGGAGTCCGGCTGACTCACGCTGGCCGTCTTGCTCGACCCGGGGGGCGGTGCCGAATGACTATGCTTGCGCGTGTGGACCTGGCCGAGCGCCGCGGCAGCCGGGCTGCGCCCGGCGCCGCTCTGCCGCTCGACCAGATCATCGAAAGCGACTGCATCGCCGCGATGGCCGCGCTTCCGGCCGGGTCGATCGACATGATCTTCGCCGATCCGCCCTACAACCTGCAATTGGGCGGCGACCTCTTCCGCCCCGAAGGCGGGCGCGTCGACGCGGTGGACGACGACTGGGACAAGTTCGCCAGCTTCTCCGCCTACGACGAGTTCACCCGCGCCTGGCTGGCCGAGGCGCGGCGCATCCTCAAGCCCAACGGCACCCTCTGGGTGATCGGCAGCTACCACAACATCTACCGCGTCGGCGCGGCGCTGCAGGACGAAGGTTTCTGGATCCTCAACGACATCATCTGGCGCAAGGCCAACCCGATGCCGAACTTCCGCGGCACCCGCTTCACCAACGCCCACGAGACGCTGATCTGGGCGAGCCGCGGCGAGGACAGCCGCTACACCTTCAACTACCGCGCGATGAAGGCGCTGAACGACGAGCTGCAGATGCGCTCCGACTGGCTGCTGCCGATCTGCTCGGGCGGCGAGCGGGTGAAAGGCGAGGGCGGCGCCAAGGCCCATCCGACGCAGAAGCCCGAATCGCTCCTCTACCGCGTGCTCCTCGCCTGCACCCAGCCCGGCGACGTCGTCCTCGACCCCTTCTTCGGCACCGGGACGACGGGGGCGGTGGCGCGGCGCCTCGGCCGCCACTGGATCGGGATCGAGCGCGAGCAGCGCTACGTGCGCGTCGCGCGCGCCCGAATCGATTCGACGCTCGAGCTGGACGAGAGCGCGATGAAAACCGTGGCTTTCTCGAAGCGGGCCCAGCCCCGGGTCCCGTTCGGCGCGCTCGTCGAGACCGGCATGCTGGCGCCGGGCACGACGGTGACCGACGGACGACGGCGCTGGCAGGCGCGGGTTCTCGCCGACGGCACGCTGGAGTGGAACGGGCAGCAAGGCTCGATCCACAAGATCGGCGCCGCCGTGCAGGGCGCGCCTGCGTGCAACGGCTGGGTGTTCTGGCATTACGAGGCGGAAGGCGGGCTGCAGGCCCTCGATGCCCTGCGCCAGCGTTACATTCTGGCACTCGATTGACTCGGTTGCGCTTTGCCACTCGACACGCTGGCGAAACGGAGGCAAAAAGATCGTGGCGACCGTCCCGGAACGGCCTAACGCCCGCGAGCCTTTGACCACGGGAGGCGCGTGGGAGCCCCTTTGGGCCGCCACCGGGTCAGGACCAAGTCATGCCCCACATGACGGTCCCGGCCTTCGGAGAACTCAGTTACCCTGCTGACCTTCGATCAAGAGGCGGTCGCCACCCTCCAGTCCACCGGTTTCCCGGGGCCCGCTCGCCCTCATTCCGCTAGGCGAACCCATGGCCGCCCGATCCTATCTCCGCCCTACCGCCTTCGTCGACGCGCCGTTCGGCCTCGACGGTCGCGTCGCCCGGCTCGCCGGGGGCATGGCCTGGTTCTCCGCCGTCGAGGTGATGACGCTGGAGGACGGGCGCGTCGCCGGAACGGAGCTGGTGCCGGTGGAGCGGATCGAGGATCGGCTGGCGGCGCTGGGCGGCGAGACCGCCGAATCGTGGCGGCGGATCACCGCCGCCCGTCCGCCCCTGGCGCTCGGAGACCGGATCGTGCGGCTGGACCAGCCGCAGGTCGCGGGCATCCTCAACGTCACGCCCGATAGCTTTTCGGACGGCGGCCGCTTCCGGTCGGCGGAGGAGGCCGCCGAGGCGGGATTCGCGATGGCCGCGGCGGGCGCGGCGATGATCGACGTCGGCGGCGAATCGACCCGCCCCGGGGCAAAGCCGGTGTGGGAAGGCGACGAGGCGGAGCGCGTCGTCCCGGCGGTGCGGCAGCTGGCCGGGTCGGGAACCGCCGTCTCCGTCGACACCCGCAAGGCGGCAGTGATGGAGGCCGCGCTCGCCGCCGGCGCGGCGATGGTGAACGACGTCTCGGCGCTGACCTTCGACGAACGGGCCGCCGCGACGGTCGCCGCGGCGGGCTGCCCGATTGTCCTCATGCACCATCAGGGACCGCCCGAGACGATGCAGGCGGCGCCCCATTACGACCGGCCGGTGACGATCGCGGTCTACGACTGGCTCGAGGCGCGGATCCGCGACGCGGAGGCGGCGGGGATCCGGCGCGAGCGGATCGTCGTCGATCCGGGGATCGGCTTCGGCAAGACGGTCCAGCACAATCTCCAGCTGCTCAACAACCTGGCGCTGCTCCACGGCCTCGGCTGCCCCATCATGCTCGGCGCGAGCCGCAAGCGGATGATCGGAGCCCTTTCCGGCGAGGCCGCGCCGGACGCGCGGCTGGCGGGCTCGCTCGCCCTCGCCCTCAAGGGCGTGGAGCAGGGCGTCCACCTGCTGCGCGTCCACGACGTCCCCGAGACGGTGCAGGCGCTGCGCGTCTGGCGCGGCCTCAGGGACGCCGCGCTGACGCCGCCGGCGGCCGTCTAGCCGCGCGGGAGGCGGGTCCGGCGCCGGCTGAACAGGCGGCGGCGGACGGGCGGCTTGGAAGGCGGATCCGCCGAGACCCGGACGTGGGGCGCGCCGGCGGCGTCGAAGTCGACGATCAGGCTGTGCTCGCCCCGCTCCTCTCCGGCCTCGGGCAACGGCTCGCCGCGGAGCAGCCGTTCCTCCAGCGCATGCTCGAGGCTGGTGCGCGCCCGCGCCAGCGCCTCCTCCGCCGTGGCGGCGAAGGTGAAGGCTTCCGGCACGTCGGGGACCAGCACGAAATAGCCGCCGAACCCGTCGGAGACGAGGCTCACGGAAAAGGCGCGTCCGCTCGGGAGGACGCGGCTCATCATCTCTGCGGCTCCTGCACCATGACCGTCGCGTAGGTCGCGCCGGTTAGCGGCCGCTTGGCTCCGGACACCGTGGATTCACGGTATCGGCGGGACGAAGCGGCGGGGGCTTCCATTCCCCGCGGCCAGCGCACACATGGCGGCTCCCACAACCAGGGTCTTCCGATGACTCCCGATCTGGCGGTGCTCTACGAGCACCCGAAATGGTTCGAGCCGCTCTTCGCCGCGCTGGTGCGGCACGGAATCGCGTTCGAGGCCATCCGTCTGTCCGACCATCGCTTCGATCCCGCCCGCCGCGAGGCGCCCGCGCCGGTGGTGCTGAGCCGCGTCGCCATGTCGAGCTTCCTGAGGGAGAGGGAGCACGGCATCTTCTACGCCGAGGCGCTGTTCGACCATTGGGCGGGGGCGGGCGCGCGCGTTCTGAACGGCGCCGCCGTCGTCGCGGTCGATTCGTCCAAGGCGCGCCAGCTCTCGCTGATCGCGCGGCTCGGCTACGCCGCGCCCGAGACGCGCGTCGTCCACCGGCGGGAGGACCTCCTCGCCGCGGCCGGCGGGATGCGCTGGCCGCTGATGGTCAAGGCCAATATCGGCGGCTCGGGCGCGGGGATCGTCCGCTACGCCGACGCCGCCGAGCTGGCGCGCTCGATCGCGGACGGAAGCGTGCCGGAAAGCGTCGATGCCGTTCTCCTCGTCCAGGATTACGTTCCCGCCCGCGGCGGGGTCATCACCCGGGTCGAGACCCTGGGCGGGAAGTTCCTCTACGCGATCGAGGTGGAGACGGGCGGCGACAGCTTCGACCTGTGCCCGGCCGACGCCTGCCTCGCCCGGCCTGGACGTCGGGCGGTGACGATGCGGGCGGTGCAGCCGCCTCCCGCCATCGTCGAGGCGGCGGAGCGGATCGCCCGGGCCGCGGGGCTCGACGTCGGGGGCGTCGAATATCTCGTCGACGACCGGGACGGCCTCCCCCGCTTCTACGACATCAACGCCTTGTCGAATTTCGTCGCCAAGCCGCTGGACGTCCTCGGCTGGGATCCCCACGACCGGCTGGTCGACTTCCTCAAGGACGAGATCGGAAGGGCAAGATGAGGTTCGGATATTGGATGCCGGTCTTCGGCGGCTGGCTGCGCAACGTCGAGGACGAGGGGATGGAGGCGAGCTGGGACTATGTGCGCCGGCTCACCCTCAGGAGCGAGGAGACCGGCTGGGACCTGAGCCTGATCGCCGAGCTCAACCTCAACGACATCAAGGGGATCGAGGCGCCCGCGCTCGACGCCTGGTCGACGGCGGCGGCGCTCGCCGCGGTGACCGAGCGGCTGGAGCTGATGGTCGCGGTGCGCCCCAATTTCCACCAGCCGGCCCTGTTCGCCAAGCAGGCGGCCAATATCGACAATATCAGCGGCGGACGCCTGGCGCTCAACGTCGTCTCCTCCTGGTGGGCGGACGAGGCGACGCAATACGGCCTGCAGTTCGACCAGCATGACGACCGCTACGCCCGCACCCGCGAATGGCTGCGGGTGGTGGACGGCCTGTGGACTCAGAAGCGCTTCACCTACGAGGGCGAGCGCTACCGGCTGCAGGAGGCGATCTGCGAGCCTAAGCCGGCGAGCAGGCCGCGCCCGACCCTCTATGCCGGCGGCGAAAGCGAGGCGGCGAAGACGATGATCGCCGAGCAGTGCGACGCCTATGTGATGCACGGCGACCCGGTCGAGGCGATCGCGCCCAGGATCGCCGACATGGCGCGGCGGCGCGAGGCGGCGGGACAGGGGCCGATGCGCTACGGCATGGCGGCCTATGCGATCGTCCGCGATTCGGAGGAAGAGGCGCGCAGGGAGCTGGAGCGGATCACGCAGCTGCCGCCCGAGCCGCCCAAGGGCTTCGACAATTTCGAGCAATGGCTGTCGGGCACGGAGCTGGAGCGGGAGCTCAAGCTGCAGGAATATTCGGTCTCGAACCGCGGCCTGCGGCCCAACCTCGTCGGCACGCCGGAGCAGGTGCGCGAGCGGATCGAGGACTATGAGGCGGCGGGCCTGGACCTGCTCCTCCTCCAGATGAGCCCGCAAGCCGAGGAGATGGACCGTTTCGCCGAGCAGGTGATCCGGCCGATGAAGGAGGCCCCGTGATGGACGTGCGCAACGACGAGGGACGGCACCGCTACGTCCTCGAGCTGGACGGCGAGACCGCCTTCGCCGCCTACCGGCTGGAGGGGGACAGGATCGTCTTCCACCACACGGTGGTGCCGGAGGCGCTCGAGGGCCGCGGGGTGGGCAGCGCCCTGGTGAAGGCGGCGCTCGACCACGTGCGGGCGAAGGGGCTGAAGGTGGTCCCGCTCTGCTCGTTCGTCAAAGGCTGGATCGAGCGTCACCCGGAGGCGCAGGACCTGCTCGCCTGACGTGCAGTGGGAAAATGGGGACAGTAACTATTTTCCGTTCACCGTCGAATGGGGACAGTAACTATTTTCCCCCCGTCGGCGATGAAAATGGGGACAGTAACTATTTTCCCCACAGCCGGCATCGCTCGAAGACAGAGCGGAAAATAGTTACTGTCCCCGCGGCTAGTCGCCCCAATAGGCGTTCAGGCCGGCGACGACGCTCTTCGCCTCCGGATCGTCGCCGGCGGCGCGGGTGAGTCGGGCGGTGCGGCCGAGGTCGCGGGACCAGCTGACGCCCAGATAGGGGGCGAAATGCTTGCCGAGCCGGTAGCGCAGGCGCAGGCCGAGCTCGGCGTAGGAAAGGCCGCGACCGAGGCCGAGCTCCGGCACGTCCGCGGCGTTGGCGTCGAGCTCGAACGAGGGCTGGAGGACGAGCGGCCCGGTGACCGGAAGATTGTAATAGCCGGCGAGCCGCGCGCTCGCCTCGCCCCTGTGCGAGAAATAGGCCCAGGCGCCGAGCCAAAGCTTGCCGTCGTCATATTGACCGCCGAGCGCGGCATAGGCCCGGCTCGGGCGGGGGCGGATATCGTAGCGGATGCCGAGATTCAGATCGATGTCGCCGCCGAGATAGCGGCTGTAGAGGGCGTCCAGCTCGGCATAGTCCAGACGGCCCGACGCGCCCCCCTCGCCGGACGTGGCCAGGTAGACGCGGTTCTTCTCGCCTCCGACGAGGGTCGAGAAATCCCAGCCAAAGCCGTCCTCGCCGCTCGCGACGTTCCATTCGAAGCGGTCGAGGAGGGCGTAGCGCAGCCAGGTCGGAGCGGCGGCGGGCGAGTCGCCGGCCCCAGCCCCGGCCGAGGCGACGCCCGCTTCGGCGACGTCGGCATAAGCGAGCTGCTGCGCCTCCGCCGGTGCGGCGGCGGCGAGGCCGAGTGCGAGCGGGAGCGAGCGCATGGCGCCCTATGGGGCAGGGGCGGTTAAGGCGCCGTTATGCCTGGCGGCTCAGAGGGAATAGCCGCCGTCGGTGACGAAGCAGCTGCCGGTGACGTAGCTCGTCTCGTCGGAGAGGAGGAAGGCGATCTGGCCGGCGACCTCCTCGGGCTTGGCAAAGCGGTTGAGGAGGGTGCCGGCCCCGCCCATCGCCTTGAACGCCGCCGCCTCGCTGCCGGTCGTCTCGACGAGCTGGTGGAAGAAGGGAACGCTGTGCCAGATCGGCGTCTCAACCCCGCCCGGGGCGACCGCGTTGACGCGGATCCCGAGCGGCCCGCCTTCCTTGGCGGCGATGCGGGCGAGCTGGATGACGGCGGCCTTGGAGGCGCCGTAGGCGGCGATGCCCGGCTCCGCCTTGATCCCGGCGACGGAGGCGGTGAGGACGATCGAGCCGCCGCGGCCCTGCATCGCCCGCATCGCCGCCTGGAGGGTGAGGAAGGCGCCGTCGAGGTTGACCGACATCACGCGCCGCCAATCCTCGAAGCTCGACTCGAGGATCGGCGTGCCGAGGCCGATTCCGGCATTGACCACGGCATGGGTGAGGCCGGTGAGGTCGGCCGCGGCCCACAGGTCGGGATCGGCGACGTCGCCGATGATCGGCTGGCGCTCGCACGGCAGAGTGAAGCCGAAATCGCGCAGCTTCTCCTCGTTGGTGTCGACGAGGATCAGCTTCTTGGCGCCGCCCTGGGCGAGGCGCGCGGCGGTCGCCGCGCCGATGCCCGAAGCGGCGCCGGTGATGAGGGCGATCGCGTTGCTGAAATCGGTCATTGCCACGGGTGTAGCGCGCGGAACCCGTCGCGTCATCCCGGCGCGAGCGGAGATGTTCGCAGAAGGGCCGTCAAGCTTCGCTCCGGGACCCCGCCCGCTCCGGGAGGAGGCTCAGGCGACCTCGCCGATCCCCAGCTCGCCGAGCTTGCGGTAGAGCGTCGAGCGGCCGATGCCGAGGCGGCGGGCCACTTCCGTCATGCGGCCGCGATAATGGCCGATGGCGAGGCGGATGACGTCGGCCTCGATCGCGTCGAGGCTGCGCATGTTGCCGTCGTCGCCGTAGAGGGTGATGCCGGGCCCGTGCTGCAGCGCCGTCGTCTGCGACTGGCCGTTCAGGACCGGGCGGTGATAATCGTCGGAGCGCCGGTTCCAGGCGCTTTCCTGCTGGATCTGGGGAAAGTCCGCGGCGGTGAGGGCGTTGCCCTCGCACAGCACGGCGGCCCGGAAGAGCGCGTTCTGAAGCTGGCGGACGTTGCCCGGCCAGCCGTAGCGCATCAGCACGGCGAGCGCGTCGTCGGTGATCGAGAGGTGGCGCATCCCCGGCTGCTCGGCGATCCGCGAAAGCAGGTGCCGGGCCAAAGCGGGTATGTCGCTCGTCCGGTCGCGCAGCGGCGGAATGTCGACGTGGACGACGTTCAGGCGGTAATAGAGGTCCTCGCGGAAGCGGCCGGCGGCGACTTCTTCGGTGAGGCGGCGATTGGTGGCGGCGATCACCCGGACGTCGACCATCTGGATGGCGCGCCCGCCGATGCGCTGGATCTCGCCGCTCTCCAGCGCGCGGAGCAGCTTCACCTGGGTCTCCAGCGGCAGCTCGCCCACCTCGTCGAGGAACAGGGTGGAGCCGTCGGCATCCTCGAACCGGCCGATATGCCGGTCGAAGGCGCCGGTGAAGGCGCCCTTCTCGTGGCCGAACAGCACCGATTCGACGAGGTTGGCGGGGATGGCGCCGCAATTGACGGTGATCATCGCCTTGCGGCCGCGCGGGCTGGAGCTGTGGATCGCCTGGGCGATCACTTCCTTGCCCGAGCCGCTCTCGCCTTCGATCAGCACCGAGACGCGGGCGCGGGCGGCCTTGGCCGCGACCGCCATGGCGGCGCGGAACTTGGGCGCCGAGCCGACGATCTCCTCGAAGGCAAGGGTCTTCGAGATCTTTTCGGAAAGCGGCCGAAGCTCGCCGCTGCGCTGGCGGCGATCGGTGGCGGCGTTGAGGGCGGCGAGCAGGCTGTCCGGGGCGATCGGCTTGACGAGGAAGTCGCTCGCGCCGGCCCGCATCGCCTCCACCGCGACCGCGACCGAGGTCTGCGCGGTCATGACGAGCAGCGGGAGATCGGGGCGGACGTCGCGTATCTGGCGGATGACGTGGGTACCGGCCTCGCCGGGCAGCCAATGGTCGAGCAGGATGGCGTCGATCGGCGTCTCGCCCTTTTCCTGCAGGATCTCGGTCGCCGCCTCGACGTCGGGGGCGCCGCGCACCCACCAGCCGGCACGCGCGCCGATGGCGGTGACGAGCCGGCGCTGCGCGGGCTCGTCGTCGATCAGCAACAGGCAGCGGGTCGGATCCGGCCGCATTCAGGTCCCCTCTTCGGCTCAAGCGGCTTCGGGCTAGCAGGCGGGGGTAAAGTTCGGCTTAATCGGGGCTTCAGTATCCGCATTCCGGTTGTTACAAGGCGCCCCGACACGAGGCCCGCGAGAGGATCGAAATGGCTGCCGAAGGCGAGATGGACCAGGAGATTGTCGTCCACCGTAAGGGCTATGAGGGCTTCCTCACCTTCTTCAAGGTGGGGGCGGCGATCAGCTTCGTCATCGCCTTCATCGTCATCCTGATCATCTCCAACTAGCGCCCGGTGAAGCTCGCCGTCCTCAAGGAGACAGCGCAGGGCGAGCGGCGCGTCGCCGCCACTCCCGAGACGGTGAGGAAGTTCGTCGCGCTCGGCGCCACAATGGCGGTCGAGGCGGGCGCGGGGCTGGCGGCCTCGATCGCCGATAGCGACTATGAGGCGGCCGGCGCGTCGGTGGCGGCGCGCGGCGAGGCCCTCGGCGGGGCCGACGCCCTGCTCGGCGTGCAGGGGCCGGATCCGGCGGCGCTGGCGGGCGCGAAGGCCGGCGCTCTCATCGTCGCGACGCTCGATCCGTTCCGGCAGCGGGAGCGGGTGGACGCCTATGCCGCGGCGGGGCTGGAGGCGCTGGCGCTCGAGTTCATGCCCCGCATCACCCGCGCCCAGTCGATGGACGTGCTCTCCTCGCAGGCCAACCTCGCCGGCTACAAGGCGGTGCTCGACGCGGCCGCCGAATATGGCCGCGCCTTTCCGATGATGATGACCGCCGCCGGCACCATCCCGGCGGCGCGGGTGTTCGTGATGGGCGTCGGCGTCGCCGGCCTGCAGGCGATCGCCACCGCCCGGCGGCTCGGAGCGATCGTCTCGGCGACCGACGTCAGGCCGGAGACCCGCGAGCAGATCGAGAGCCTCGGCGCCAAGGCGGTGTTCGCCGAGGGGCTCGCCGCCGTCGGCGCCGGGGGCTACGCCGCGGAGCTGACCGATGAGCAGAAGGCGCAGCAGGCGGAGCTCGTCTCGGGCCACATCGCCAAGCAGGACATCGTCATCACCACCGCCCTCATTCCCGGGCGTCCGGCGCCGCGGCTGATCTCCGACGCGCAGGTCGCCAGCATGAGGCCGGGCAGCGTCATCGTCGACCTCGCCGTCGAGCAGGGCGGCAACGTCGAGGGCTCCGTGGCGGGCGAGATGGCCGAGCGGCACGGCGTGCGGATCGTCGGCCACCGCAACGTGCCGAGCCGCCTCGCCGCCGACGCCTCCGCGCTCTACGCCCGCAACGTCTACAACTTCCTCTCCGCCTTCTGGGACAAGGAAGCGGGCCGGGTGGTGCTCCCCGACGACGACGAAATCGTGAGGGGCGTGCGGCTGACGCAAGGCGGCCAGGTGGTGAGCGAGAGGCTGAAGGGGTGATCGGGACCCCTCCCTCCAAATCCTCCCCTGAAAGGGGAGGGGGACCGGGCGGAGCCCGGTGGAGGGGTATCGGCGTCGGCGGCAACGCAGCGCAAGCGGGCAGGCTGACACCCATCCGTCGCGCTGGCGGGCGCCACCTCCCCTCGGTGGGGAGGATCGGTTGATGCTCACGGGGCCACCCCCGACGATCCAGCGGTCACGCAGGTTGCGCCGGGCGATGTCCCTTCCTGAGGTTCTGCTCTGGCGGGAACTCAAGCAGCGCCCGGGCGGGCTTAAGTTTCGGAGGCAACATCCCGCCGGCCCTTATACGGCGGACTTCTTCTGTCATGAGGCTCGGCTGATCGTGGAAGTCGACGGCGAGGCTCATCAACGCGGCGACCGGCCGCACCGCGACATGCGTCGCGACGCGTGGTTCGAGGCGCGGCGGTTCAGGGTCCTGCGTATAGCCGCCGTGGAGGTGCTGTCCGACATCGAGGCGGCCATCCTGGGCATCGTCGCCGCCGCCGATCCTTCCCTGCAAGGGGAGCGGAACCACGCACATCGTGAAGGCGACGTGTTACAGGGCTTGCCGTCCGTTGCCTCGCCAGGACGGACGCCGCCACCCCTCCGTCAGGCTTCGCCTGCCACCTCCCCTCGAGGGGGAGGATTGGAGTAGAAATGGATTTCATCTCGATCCTGTCGATCTTCGTGCTGGCCTGCTTCGTGGGCTATTACGTCGTCTGGTCGGTGACTCCGGCGCTGCACACGCCGCTGATGGCGGTGACCAACGCGATCTCGTCGGTGATCGTCGTCGGTGCGCTGATCGCCGCGGCGGCGATGGGGGCGGTGACGGCGAAGTGGCTGGGGCTGCTGGCGGTGGTGCTGGCGAGCGTCAACATCTTCGGCGGCTTCGCGGTGACGGCGCGGATGCTCGCCATGTACAAGAAGAAGGAGCGGCGCTGATGCACGGGGCCGCCTTGCCGAGCTGGGTCGCGCTCGCCTACCTCCTCGCCGGCGGCTGCTTCATCCTGGCGCTGAGAGGGCTGTCGAGCCCGGAGAGCAGCCGGCGCGGGAACCGGATCGGCATGGCCGGCATGGCGATCGCCGTGGCGACGACCCTGCTCTACTACCACCCCCGCCCCTCGGGCGAGAATCCGTTCAAGCTTCTCAACATGGGCACCGCCGCCGAGATACTTGGCGCGATCGCGATCGGCGCCGCGATCGGCATCGTCACTGCACGGCGCATCGCGATGACGGCGATGCCGCAGCTGGTCGCCGCCTTCCATTCGCTGGTCGGCATGGCGGCGGTGCTCGTGGCCGCGGCCGCCTATCTCAACCCGGACGCGTTCGGAATCGCCGTCGCCGGCCAGATCCACCAGGTCAGCCGGATCGAGATGAGCCTCGGCGCGGCGATCGGCGCGATCACCTTCTCGGGCTCGGTGATCGCCTTCCTCAAGCTCAACGGCAACATGTCGGGCAAGCCGATCCTGCTGCCGGCGAGGCACGTCATCAACCTCGGCACGCTCGCCGTCATCCTCGGCCTCATCGCCTATTTCGTCACCGACCAGAGCGCCTGGGTGTTCTTCACCCTGACCGCGCTCGCCTTCCTGATCGGCTTCCTGCTCATCATCCCGATCGGCGGGGCGGACATGCCGGTGGTCGTGAGCATGCTCAACAGCTATTCCGGCTGGGCCGCCGCGGCGATGGGCTTCACGCTCCAGAACACGGCGATGATCATCACCGGCGCGCTGGTCGGCAGCTCGGGCGCGATCCTTTCCTACATCATGTGCCGGGCGATGAACCGCAGCTTCGTCTCGGTCATCGCCGGCGGCTTCGGCGGCGATGCCGTGGCCGGCGGGGCCGCGGGGGCGATCGACCGGCCGTTCAAGCGCGGCTCGGCGGAGGACGCGGCCTTCCTGATGAGCCAGGCGGAGCAGGTGATCATCGTCCCGGGCTACGGCATGGCCGTCGCCCAGGCCCAGCATGCGCTGCGGGAGATGGCCGATCTCCTCAAGAAGGAGGGGGTGAGCGTCAAATATGCGATCCACCCCGTCGCGGGCCGAATGCCCGGGCACATGAACGTGCTGCTGGCGGAGGCGAACGTCCCTTATGACGAGGTGTTCGAGCTCGAGGACATCAACTCCGAGTTCGCCCGCACCGACGTCGCCTTCGTCATCGGCGCCAACGACGTCACCAACCCGGCCGCGAAGACCGACAAGTCCTCGCCCATCTACGGCATGCCGGTGCTCGACGTGGAGAAGGCCAAGACGGTGCTGTTCATCAAGCGGTCGATGGGCGGCGCGGGCTATGCCGGCGTCGACAACGAGCTTTTCTATCGCGACAATACGATGATGCTGCTGGCCGACGCCAAGAAGATGGTGGAGGAAATCGTCAAGGCCTTGGGCTGACGCTGTTTCCTTCGCGCAACACCATGTCCCGATAAGCCTTCGCCCGGACCGAAGCCGCCTTGCCAAGCGGCGCCGAACGGCCTTCCACGAGGAGAGGGCCAAGGCCGGATTCGAAGAGACGTGAGTTGCGCAAGCTGGGGATGATCGGCGGGACGAGCTGGTACTCGACCGCCATGTATTACGAGCAGATCAACAAGGGCGTGGCGCGCAAGGTCGGCGGCCTGGCCTCGGCGCCGCTCGCGATCGAGAGCCTCAACCTCGCCGAGGTGGCGCCGCTGCAGCTCGCCGGCGAGTGGGCGAAGGTGGCGGCCATCCTCGTCGGCGCGGCGCGCCGGCTCGAGCAGGCCGGGGCCGAGGGGCTCATCATCTGCTCCAACACCGGCCACAAGGTCGCCGCCGAGGTGGAGGCGGCGGTCGCCGTGCCCCTCATCCACATGGGCGACGTTGTGGGCGACCGGCTGGCCGCCGACGGAGTCCGGCGCGCCGGCTTCCTCGGCACCCGCTTCACCATGGACGAGCCGTTCGTGCGCGAGCGGATCGAGAGGCGCGGCGTCGCCCTGGCCTCGCCGCCTCCGGCGACGGCCGCCGAGATCGACCGGATCATCTTCGAGGAGCTCGCCAGGGGCCAGGTGACTCGCAATTCGCAGCGCCGCCTCAAGACCTGCCTCACCGAGATGGCGCAGGCGCGCCAGCAGGCCGTGGTGCTCGCCTGCACCGAGCTGGTGCTGCTCGTCGATGCCGGCGCCAACGTGCTGCCGGTCTACGACACCACCGCCTTGCACGCCAAGGCGGCGGTGGAGTGGATCACGCGCTGAACGGGCCGGAGGCGCAAGAACACTGAGGATTCCGGGTGAATCAGTGATCACGCTCATCCTGAGGAGCCGGTGAGCTTGTCGAACCGGCGTCTCGAAGGACGGTTCGTGGGTCTTTCGAGACGGGCCTTCGCCGAGCTCAGTCCCTCCTCAGGATGAGCGGGTCGAGCTAGGATCATCGGGCCCTAGCGGCAGACGCGCCAGCCGGCGGCGCCGCGGCCGGCCTCGTCGAGGTGGAGATGGTCGCGGTGCGCCGCGTTATAGTCCGGCGACAGGGTCGTCGCGAAGAGGCGGCAGGCGCCGTCGCGGACATCGCGAAGGAAGGCGCCGTCGGCCCCCGGATCCCGCCAGCCGTCCAGGACCGGGATGCGCCGTCCTCCCTCGAGGCGGAAGGCGGCGATGTCGACCGCATTGGCGCGGGCGTGCTCGCTCCACTGGCCGGTGCGGCGCCCATAGAGGCGGCGGCAGGAATAGCTGCCGAACGTCTCGACCCGCTCGACGCGGCGCCCGAAGCGGCGAAGCGCGGCCGGCTGCACGACGTGCCACTCCCAGAGGGCGAGCGCCGCGGCGACCGGGCAGCTCGTGCCGAGGGAGGCGGGCGCATAGCCGATCGTCGCCGCCCCGCCGCGCAGGCGGACCGCGCCCTGGTAGCCGCATTCCGGCCCATCGCTCCGGTCGGGAAGGGCGGCGAAGCGGATTCCGGCCCGCCGCAGCAGCGCCCGGCACTGCGCCGGCTCCAGCTCGGCCAGCTTGGCGCGGGTGAAGGCGCCGACCGGCTGGGCGAGGTCGAGCGGCGCCCAGGGCACGTCCTGCGGATGGTTGCGCCCGTAGCCCCAGGCGAGGAAGCCGGCGAAGCCGAGCAGCGCCAAGAGGAGCGTCCGCTTCGTCAAGCGAAGCCAGCGCATCAGCGCCGCCGCGCCGTCTCGTAGCGCTCGGCCGTCACCGGATAGCCGATCCCTTCGGGGATGCAGACCCATCGCCCGCCCCCGCGCTCCTCCACCCAGGGGGTGATGAGGCGGACCGGGTGGCGGCGCGCGTCCTCGCGTGCCTCCTCGATCGAGGCGAAGCGGGCGAGCCGTTCGAGGTTGCGGCGGGTCGGGAAGATCGCGTGGGCGCGCCGGGCGGCGATCTCCGCCAGCGTCGCCTCGGCGGTGGACCAGAAGGCGCGCACCGCCTCCGCCTCGTCGGCCGCGGCGGCGTCGGCGGCGTCCGGCGCCTCGGCCAGGTAGAAGAGGGTGTCGAAGCGCCGCGCCTCGCGGAAGTTCGGGCACCAGCGGGCGAAGGGGGTGAGCGCCTCGAGGTCGGGCGCCAGGTTTTGGCCGGCCAGCAGGTCCGCCAGCGGCTCGCCGGCCGCGAGGCCGCGGCGCAGGCGTGAGGAATTGGCGGCCGGAAGCGCCGGCGCGATTCCGGTCTCCTCGATCGTCTCGCGCAGCGCCGCGAGGCGCGCCGCCGCGTCGGGGAGGGAAGGGGCGAGCGCCGCGGCGGCTTCATGGTCCTGCGGGTCGATCCGGCCGCCGGGGAAGACGAGCGCGCCGGCCGCGAAGGCCATGTTCGCGGATCGCTCCATCATCAATATCTCCGGCGGCCCGCTTATCGCGCGACGCATCAGAATGAGCGTGGCGGCGGGAATCGCGGGGGGAAGATCTTCATCCACGAGGCGCCGCTTAGGCGCAGGACGGACGGGAGGAAAGGCTGGTGGAGCTGAGGGGAATCGAACCCCTGACCTCTGCAGTGCGATTGCAGCGCTCTCCCATCTGAGCTACAGCCCCGCGCCCGCCTGAGGCCATCCAGATGGGGCTGGATGGGGACCCGAGAAGGCGCCCAGATAGCGAGGCGCGGCGGCTTTCGCAATGCGGCATTTCGGCCCGCCGGAGCGGGCGGATTCCGTTCGGCGAAGGGCTCGAACGTCCCGGCTCGGCACGAGGAACGCCGCCCCTTCCGCTCCGTTCTAGCTGCCGAGGCCCGCCCGCGCGGAATGGCTGCGCTTGTGCCGCGGGTCGATACCGGAAGGAGAGTTTGGATGGGCTATCATGGCGACGACCGCCAAGGCGGCGGTGACCGTTGGCGCGACCGTGACCAGAACCAGAATTGGCACCGCGACCGCGACTATGGACGCGAGCAGGGTCGCGGCGGCTATGGCGGCCGGGGCGACGACGATGATCGCGGCTTCCTCGACCGGGCCGGCGACGAGGTCCGCTCCTGGTTCGGCGACGACGAGGCGCAGAGGCGGCGCGAGGCGGACCAGCGGCGCTGGGAGCAGGAGCAGCGCATGACCGGCCGGCGCGACAATGATTCCGGGCCGGGCGCGGCGGGCGGCTTCGGCGGCGGCTGGGGCAACCAGCGCGGCGAGAGCTGGAACCGCGACCGGCCGGGCGAGCGCGGCTGGGGCGGCGGCTCCGATCGCGACGAGCGTTCGTCACACGGCGAGCGGGAGGGATGGTTCTCCGACTCGAACGGCGGCGAGCGGGGCTATCGCCGCGGCGGCGCCGGCACGGGCTACGGGTCCGGCTACGGCATTCGGGAACCCGAGCAGTTCGAGGGCGGCGGCTTCGGCGGCGACTATGACCGCGGGCGCCGGTTCGACCGGATCGATGCCGGAAGCACCGGGACTCACGGCGCGCATCCGATGTCCGCGCCGACCGGCGGCGGCTTCGGCGTCGACTTCGGCCCCACCGGCTATGGCTCGGGCGGCTCGTCGCGCTACGCCGCGGTGATGCGCGAGCAGCAGGGGCAAGGCGGCTCCGGCGGTCAGCACGATCCGCATTATTCGGAATGGCGGCGGCGCCAGATCGAGGATCTCGACCGCGACTATGACGAATATCGCCGCGAGCATCAGTCGAAGTTCGAGACCGAGTTCGGCGGTTGGCGCGAGAAGCGCCAGGGCCAGCGCCAGGCGCTGAACAAGGTGATGCCCCACATGGAGGTCGCAGGTTCCGACGGGAGCCATGTCGGCACCGTCGACAAGGTCGCCGGCGACCGAATCATCCTCACCAAGTCCGACGAGAATGCGGGCGGCATCCACCATTCGATTCCGTGCGGATGGGTGGAGAGCGTCGACCAGAAGGTGACGCTCAACAAGAGCGCCGAGGAAGCGATGACGGCGTGGCGGAGCGAGGAGCGCAGCCGCGCCCTGTTCGAGCGCGAGGATTCGGGCAGCGAAGGCCCGCACGCGCTCAACCGCAGCTTCTCCGGCACCTATAGCGATCGCGAGGACGGCGACCGCGACCGCGACCGCGGGGACGGCGGACGCGACAAGTCGTAGCCGCGGCCTCACGCATGCATCGGCGGCCCGGCCTTCCCGAGGGAGGCCGGGCCGCTTTGACTCTCCCCGTCATTCCGGCGAAAGCCGGAACCTGGTTGAGACACGCTGAGCCCCCGGCCTGAAGCGGGGCGACGGAGGAGCGCATGACGAACCGCGCCTGGCATCTCAAATCGCGGCCGCAGGGCCTGCCGACCGAGGACAATTTCGAGCTGAAGGAGCTGCCGCGCGAGGATCTGCCGGACGGCTGGGTGCGGGTGGAGAATCGCTGGCTGTCGGTCGATCCCTACATGCGCGGGCGGATGAACGACGTGAAGAGCTACGTCCCGCCCTTCCAGGTCGGGGCGCCGCTGGAGGGGGGCGCCGTGGGCGTGGTGGTCGAGAGCCGCTCGCCCGACTTAGCCGAGGGCGAGACGGTGTTCCACATGCTCGGCTGGCGCGAGACCGCGACGGGCGCGGCGGAGAAGTTCAACAAGCTGCCGCCGCTCGGCGTCGAGGACCATCAGTGGCTCGGCAATCTCGGCCTCACCGGCGGCACCGCCTATTTCGGGCTGCTCCGCGCGGCGCAGGCGAAGGAGGGGGACATCGTCTTCGTCTCCGCCGCGGCCGGCGGGGTCGGCTCTGCGGTGGTGCAGATCGCAAAGGCCAAGGGCATGACCGTCATCGGCTCGGCGGGCGGCGCGGAGAAATGCGCGTGGGTGAAGGAACTCGGCGCCGATGCGGTGATCGACTACAAGGCGGAGCCGCTGCTCGCCGCGCTGCAGCGCGAGGCGCCCAAGGGCATCGACGTCTATTTCGACAATGTCGGGGGCGACCATCTCGACGCGGCGCTGGCGACGGCGCGGCAGAATGCGCGCTTCGCCATCTGCGGCATGATCGAGGGCTATAACGGCGCCCCGCCTCACGCCTTCCGCTACATCATGCGGGTGATCGCGGCGCGCATCATGATGAAGGGCTTCATCTACACCGACTATCTGGCGGAGATGGGCGACTTCTACCGCGACATGGGCGGCTGGATCGCCTCCGGACGGGTGAAGGGCCGGGAGACGGTGCGCGAGGGGATCGAGGCGACGCCGGACGCCTTCCGCGACCTCTTCAGCGGCGGGAATATAGGCAAGATGCTGGTCAGGCTCTGACGAGAGCCGCCGCCGTGCCGACCCGCGTCGCCTTCCTCGTCTATCCGGACATGACGCAGCTGGACTTCACGGCGCCGGCGCAGCTGCTCGCCTTCGGCGGCTGCACGATCGAGACGGCGTGGAAGAGCCGGGAGCCGATCGCCACCGACAGCGGCTTCGCGGTGGTGCCGAGCACGACGATCGACGCCTGCCGCGAGGCGGACGTCGTGTGCATTCCGGGCGGGATCGGCTGCCACGACGTGATGGACGACGACGAGCTGCTCTGCTGGGTGCGGCGGGTGGCGCGGACCGCCTCTCATGTCACGAGCGTCTGCACCGGCTCGCTGATCCTCGGCGCGGCGGGTCTGCTGGACGGCTACCGGGCGACCAGCCACTGGCGGTTTCGCGACTATATCCGGCTGTTCGGAGCCGTGCCGACGCACGAGCGGGTGGTGTTCGACCGAAACCGGATCACCGGCGGCGGGGTGACGGCGGGGCTCGACTTCGGGCTGGCGCTGCTAGAGGCGCTGCAGGGCAGGGTTCCGGCGGAGCTGGCCCAGCTCGGCGCGGAATATGATCCCCATCCGCCGCTCCACGCCGGATCGCCCGAGGAGGCCGGGCCCGCGCTGGTCGCTCGGCTCGAGAAGGGAAGCGCGAAGCAGTTCGCGGCGCGGGTGGCGCGGATCGAGGCGACGGCGGCGCGGCTTAAGGCCCATCCGCTGACCTGCTGAGCGTTGGGCGTAGAGGCGCCGACCGCCTCTGTCATGCCGGATCAAGTCCGGGATGACGATCCGTTCGGCACGGCCGATGCCCGGCCTTCCTTCCCGTCAGGCGAGCGCCTCGGCGCGCTCGCCGATGCGGCGCAGATCGTCGACGAAGCGCGCATATTCGGCTTCCTTGTTGTCCTGGACGCGGAGCAGGAAGCTGGGATGCACGGTCACCCAGGCCTCGCCGCCGTCGGGGAGCGGGTGGACGCGGCCGCGCATCGCCCCGATCGTCACCGCCTTGCCGAAGATGGAGCGGGCGGCGGTGGCTCCGAGGGCCACGGTCAGCGGCGGACGGATGAGCAGCCGCTCCTGCTCCAGCCACCAGCGGCAGGCCTCGATCTCGCCCGCGTCGGGCTTGGAATGGATGCGGCGCTTGCCGCGGCGCTCGAACTTGAAGTGCTTGACCGCGTTGGTGACGTAGGCGGCCTTTCGGTCGACCCCCGCCTCCTCGAGCGCCCGGTCGAGCAGCTGGCCGGCCGGGCCGATGAAGGGGCGGCCGGCAAGGTCCTCCTGGTCGCCCGGCTGCTCGCCGACGAACAGGATGCGGGCGTCGAGCGGGCCTTCGCCGAACACCGTCTGGGTCCCGCATCTGTAGAGGGGGCAGCGGGTGCAGGCCATCGCCTCCGCCCGCACCGACTCCCAGGCGGCGCGGACGTTGCCGCCCATCCCGCCTCTCGCGCCTGCCTCGACCATCTTCGCCTCGCGTGCCTGGGCGCCTGCCACAAGCTCGCCCACCAACGCCGTTTCGGGCATGTTTTTCCAATATTTGCGCGGCATTTCCTTGAGCATTGCGCCGACCTTGAGCCGGGCCGGGTTGAAGATGGAGGCGTAATAGGTCTTCCACACCGCCTCCAGCGGATCGCCCTGGGGCGCATCGGCGCGGGCGGCGCCCGGGCCCTCGCTCAGCGCGTGCCCATCCCAGTGGAGCGACAGCTCGGGGGTGAGGATGGACCATCGCATCGCGGCGAAGCGGCGGACGAAGAAGCCGGCATTGGTGCGGACGATATGGTGCTCGGGCTCGAACCAGGCGACGAAGCGCGGCCCCTCCGGCGTCTCGACCTCGCGGAAGCGCAGGAAGGCGCGCATCTTGTGGATGTCGCGGCGCACCGCCTTCGCCATCCGCTCGAGCCTCTGGACGAGCGGATCGGCCGCGTCGGCGAGGAGGCCCGGCCGGTCGCGAAGGCGCAGGAGGAGCGCGTAGAGGAGGGCGAAGCGCTCCGGATCGGCATGGCAGATCACCGTCTCGGCGAGGGTCAGGAAGGCGCGCGGCACCGAGAAGCCGGGTCCCGGCGGCGGCAACGGCGCCTCCGCCGCGAACAGGCCTTGGGCGGCGTCCCCCACCTGCCACGCCACCTCGCCGGCGGGCACGCCCGCCCCCGCCAGCGCCCGCGCAGCATCGCGCCACCCGTCGAGATCGTCCTCGGCGGAGAGTGAAACCCCGAGCATCAACCCCTCTCCCGCTCGGGGAGAGGGACACGCGGGCGGCGAAGCCGCTCGCGAGGGTGAGGGCAGAGCGGCTGCGATGCTTGCAAGGACACCATCCAGATTCTCGGTAATCTCGTTGTTCCAGAACCGCAGCGTCCGCCAGCCGAGCCGCGCGAACGCCGCGCCTCGGCGCGCGTCGTAAACGGCTTCGTTGGCATGTTGGCTCCCGTCGGCTTCGACGACGAGCCTGGCGTCGGGACACGCGAAATCGGCGATGTATCCTGCCAGCCACATCTGCTTGCGAAACTTCGCCCCGGCGAGCCGGCGGGCCCGAAGGTGGGTCCAAAGCCTTCGTTCCTGCGGCGTCATCGCTCGACGAAGCTCGCGGGCGCGCTCGATCATCGCACGACCTGGGGGGCGCTTCACGCCCTCACCCTCCCACGATGCTTCGCATCGCGGGCCCCTCCCTCTCCCCCGAAGGGGAGAGGGGAGGTCACGCGAACAATTCCAGCTGCTCCGTCTTCAGCTTGAGCCAGTCGCCGAGCGCCGCCCGCTCGGTGAGCAAGGTCGGCCGCCAGCCCTCGGCTTCGATGAACGGGCGGACCTTGGCGATGGAGGCGGTGAGGCGGGCGACGTCTTCCAGGCGGAGGCGGCGCCAGCGGCGGCTGGCGAGGAGCTTGTCCACCGCCTTGACGCCGAGCCCGGGGACCCGGAGCAGCGCCTCGCGGGGGGCGCGGTTGACATCGACCGGGAATCGGTCGCGGAACTTGAGTGCCCAGGCGAGCTTCGGGTCGATGTCGAGCGGCAGCATGCCGGAAGGCTCGGCCGCGTCGGTCACGTCGGCGGGCGAGAAGCCGTAGAAGCGCATCAGCCAGTCCGACTGGTACAGGCGATGCTCGCGCATCAGCGGCGGCCGGCGCAGCGGCAGAACCGCGGAGGCGTCCGGGATCGGCGAGAAAGCGGAATAATAGACGCGGCGAAGGCGGAAGCGGTCGTAGAGGCCGCTCGCCCGCCGGACGATGTCGGCGTCGCTCGCCGCGTCGGCGCCGACGATCATCTGGGTGGACTGGCCCGCGGGCGCGAAGGCCGGCGCCGACTTGTAGCGCCGGCCGGCGTCGGCCCGGTCGTCGATCGCGGTCCGCACGTCCTTCATCGCCGCCTCGATGCGCGCGCCGTCCTTTTCCGGGGCGAGGCGGGTGAGGCCCGCCTCGGTCGGCAGCTCGACGTTGATCGAGACTCGGTCGGCATGGACGCCGGCGAGGCGGACGAGCTCGGGATCCGCATCGGGGATCGTCTTCAAATGGATGTAGCCGCGGAAATGATGATCCTCGCGGAGCGAGCGCGCGACCTCGACGATCTGCTCCATCGTATAATCCGAGGAGCGGATGATGCCGGAGGAAAGGAACAGCCCCTCGATGTAGTTGCGCTTGTAGAAGGCGAGGGTGAGTCGGACGACCTCCTCAGCGGTGAAGCGGGCGCGGCGGACGTTCGAGCTCTTGCGGTTGATGCAATAGGCGCAGTCGAAGATGCAGCTGTTTGTCAGCAAAATCTTCAGGAGCGAGATGCAGCGGCCGTCCGGCGCATAGGCATGGCAGATGCCCATCCCCTCGGTCGAGCCGATGCCCTTCCCGCTTCGGCTGTCGCGCTTCGACGTGCCCGAAGACGCGCAGGACGCGTCATATTTGGCCGCGTCGGCGAGGATGGCGAGCTTTTCCTGGAGATCGAGCTGCGGCATGTGTTCGAGATATGTTCCGCGGGCGCCTTTGTCCAGCGGAAGCGGCGGGCAAACCTGCCTTCAGACCGTCAGCCGCCGCTCCACTGGGGCATGTCGGCGATGGGCATGGAAAGGGCGTTGTTCGTTTCGTCCAGCTCCACGACGCAGCCATGCTCCGGCGTGCAGGGATTCTTTTCCGGGTTCGGGACGGGCGGCAAAGCCGAGCCCCAGGCGGTGCCGGAGGCGACATAGCCGTCCACCTCGGCCGACACCGTCTCCCAGTCCGCGAGCGTCGGCGCCGGCTTGCCCGGATAGGAGGATTCGCTGCGATCGACGAACGCGGCGAAGGTGACCCAACGGGATTCTCCCGCCGCGAGCGGCGGCACGACGGCGTCCATCGCGTAGCCGTGGCGAGACCGGAAGGATGCCGAGGCTTCGACGCGCGCCCAGGCGGTCGAAGGACCGGTGCCCTGGTTGAGGACGAGGACGTGGACCGCTCCGGGGGCTTCCTTGCGCATCTCCTTGATGACGAGGTCGGGCTTGAGGTTGGCGGCGAGCGCCTCGCCGGCGGGGCGCGCCGCGGGCGGGATGCGGCGGATCATCACCGGCGCCGAGGCGGGAGGGGCGGCGAGGGCGAGGAGGAGGATGGAGAGCATGAAGCCGACTCCCTTCGCGTCTTTCCATACGCCCCGCCCGGGCCTGCCTCAATGCTCCGCCGCCCGCGCCGCGCCGATGCCGGTCTCCGAGCGCACCCGCTGGTCGGCATAGCCTTCGCGGTCGATCGCGGCGCGGGGGCTGCGATCGAGGCGGGAGACGGCCCAGATCACCAGGAAGGCGAGCGGCATGGAGAAGAGGGTGGGCGAGGAGAAAGGATAGAGGGCCGTCTCGTGGCCGAGGATGGTCACCCAGATGGCGGGGGAAAGGATGGTGAGGAGCAGAGCGAGGAGCACGCCGGCCGTCCCGCCCGCCACGACGCCGCGGGTGGTGCAGTCCTTCCAGAGCAGGGAGAGGATCAGCACCGGGAAGTTGCCCGAGGCGGCCAGCGCGAAGGCGAGGCTGACCATGAAGGCGACGTTCTGCTTTTCGAACAGGATGCCGAGCAGGATCGCGACCAAAGCGAGGAGGACGACGGTGACGCGCGAGACGCGCAGCTCGTCCCTCGCCTGCGCCCGGCCGCGTCGCAGGACGGTGGCGTAGAGATCGTGGCTGACCGCCGAGGCGCCGGACAGAGTGAGCCCGGCGACGACGGCGAGGATCGTCGCGAACGCGACCGCCGAGACGAAGCCGAGGAAGAGGTTGCCGCCGATCGCGTCGGCGAGGTGGACCGCGGCCATGTTTCCGCCGCCCCTCAGCGCTCCGGCGGGATCGAGGAAGGCCGGGTCGGTGGCGACGAGGACGATCGCGCCGAAGCCGATGACGAAGGTCAGGATGTAGAAATAGCCGATCCAGCCCGTCGCCCACAGCACCGAGGTGCGCGCCTGCCGGGCGTCGGGCACGGTGAAGAAGCGCATCAATATGTGCGGAAGGCCGGCGGTGCCGAACATCAGGGCCATGCCGAAGGACAGAGCGGAGACCGGATCCTTGATGAAGTTGCCGGGGCCCATGATCGAGGCGCCCTTGGCGGCCGCCTCGGAGGCGCCCGCGCCGGCGGCGGAGGCGAGGCCGGTCTTCACCCGCACCGCGGCGGCGAACAGGGCCTCGGGCGAGAAGCCGAAGCGCCAGAGGACGGCGAGCGCCATGAAGGTCGCGCAGCCGAGAAGCAGCACCGCCTTGACGATCTGCACCCAGGTGGTGGCGATCATCCCTCCGAACAGGACGTAGAGGGTCATCAGCAGGCCGACGATCACGACGGCATAGGGGTAGGGAAGGCCGAACAGCAATTTGATGAGCTGCCCGGCGCCCACTATCTGCGCGATCAGGTAGAAGAGGACGACGGAGAGGGTGCTGAGCGCCGCGAAGCTGCGCACCGGCGGCTGGGCGAAGCGGAAGGAGGCGACGTCGGCGAAGGTGTAGCGCCCCAGGTTGCGCAGCCGCTCCGCCATCAGGAAGAGAATGATCGGCCAGCCGACGAGGAAGCCGATCGAGTAGACGAGGCCGTCATAGCCGTCGGCGAAGATCTGCGCCGAGATGCCGAGGAACGAGGCGGCGGACATATAGTCGCCGGCGATGGCGAGGCCGTTCTGGAAGCCGGTGATGCCGCCGCCCGCGGTATAAAAATCGGCGCGGCTGCGGGTGCGCTTCGCCGCCCAGCGGGTGATGCCGAGGGTGAGGAGGACGAAGGCGGCGAACATCAGGATCGCCGGCCAGTTGGTCGCCTGACGCTGCGCCTCGCCGCCGAGAGAGTCGGCGGCGGCGGGCGAGGCGGCGAAAAAGGCGAGGGCGGCGGCGGGGACGGCGGCGGCCGGGACGGGCCGAGTCATTCCCCCGCCTCGGCGCGCAGCGCGGCGGTGACGGCGTCGTAGTCGCGGTTGGCGCGGCGCACGTAGAGGCCGGTCAGCGCCACCGCGAGGAGGATGATGCCGACGCCGAGCGGGATGCCGAGCGAGGTCACGCCGTGCCCGATCGGCCGGGCGAGCAGGGGCTTGTCGAACGCGATGAGGAGGACGTAGCCGAAATAGGCGGCGAGCATGACGAGCGTCAGCCCTGCCGCGAAGCGGCCGCGGCGGCGCACCAGCGCCCGGTAGCGCGGATCCTGCGCGGCGCGCGCGAGACGCTCGTCCCTCATTTTTAATTTCCTCCTGCCCGGTCCGCGCCAGCATGGCGCGCGGCGGCGGCAGGGACAAGGTGGCTGGAGCGAGGCCGGCGGAAGGTCCGAAGTTCACGAAAGTCACGCGAGTCGCCGGAGAAAATCCTTTGCCGGGTCAGTAGGCGTCCGGGTCCCGGCCCGGATGGAGCGCATCGAGCAGGCGGCGATATTCGGCGAGCTCCTCCTCATAGGGGATCGCCGGCGGCTCCGGCATCGCCCTCATGGCCGCCATGAGCAGGCGGTTGTCGTGGCGCACCTCGACGCCGACCTTGCGGCCGCGATAATAGATGCCGCGGACCTCGCCCAGGATAGCCCGCTCCGTGCCGATGTCGGAGGCCCGCGACTGGCCCCATCCCTGCGCCCTGTCCCACGCGGCGGCGAAGCTCGCCGCGCCGGAATGGCCGCGCAGCCGGTAGGCGCTCTCCCGGCTCTTGCCGACTCCGCGCGCCGCCGCTGCGACGCCGCCGAGAAGGGCGAGGCGGAGGATGAATCCCTGCTGTCGCGGCGTTGTCCAGCCGTCGCGCCGCGCCTTCACCGGCACGGGGACGAAGGCGAGCTCGTGCAGCGGCAGATCCTCGAGGATCGCCGCGAGGCGAGGCGGGAGAAGGCGCGAATCGGCCATGCCGATAGCAGAGCATGAATAGGAAAGGATTTGGAAGTTCTTTTTCTGTTCTTCTTCGACCCCCAGGGCGCGCAGGCGCGTAGGATGGGAATTCAGGTCAGCGGGTCGCTTGCGGGCGCCGTCTCCAGCCGCTTTCCCAGCACCAGCTTGAACAAGGCGAAGGCGACGAGGCCGAGTGCGGCGCTGGCGACGTGGATCAGCCAGAAGGTGGTGGTGGGCAGCGAGGAATAGAGGCCGCCGACCTTGCCGACGATCGCATTGGCGGCGAAGAAGGCGAGATAATAGAGGCCGATGACCGTCGCGTTGATCGCCTTGGGCGCGATCTTCGAGAAGAGCGCCAGGCTGATCGGCAGGATGTGGGCGAAGCCGATGCTGTTCAGGAGGTGGAAGAGGAGCGGCCAGGCGAGGCTGATCTTCTCGCCCGGCGCCTGGAAGAAGGCGGCGGCGAACAGGCACAGGCCGCCGGCGACGGTGAAGACGCTGCCGATGATCATCTTGCCGAGCTCGTCCGGCTCCCAATGCCTCTTGCCCCGGAAGTTCCAGAAGGCGGCGACCGCGACCAGCATGGCGAAGGAGAGGGTCGCGTCGACGGTGATCAGCCAGCTGGTCGGCGCCTCGAAGCCGAGGAAGGTCTTGTTGAACTGCGCGTCGCCCCAGACGAGATAGGCGTTGAATATCTCCTGGTTGGTGAGGAGGGCGACGGCGAGCACCGGGATGAGGAGGATGAGGGCCGCGACCGCCGGATAGTCGGCGCGGTCGATCTTCGGCCGCGCGGCGCCCGGCGCCCTGGCGCGCACCTCGTCGGCGGGTAGCCAGCGGCGGCCCGACAGATAGAGGGCGAGGCCGAGCACCATCACCACCCCGGCGGTGCCGAAGCCCCAATGCCAGCCGACCTTCTCGCCGAGCGTTCCGGCGACGAGCGGGGCGACGATGACGCTGACGTTGATGAAGATGTAGAAGATCTGGAAGGCCATTGCGCGCCGGACGTCGCTCGGGCCGTAGAGGCCTCCGACCTGGCTTGCGATATTGCCCTTGAAGCAGCCGACTCCGAGCACCAGGCAGAGCAAGGCGAGCAGGAAGCTCTGCTCGAACGCCATCAGGAAGTGGCCGAGCGACATCAGCACCCCGCCGACGATCATGGTTCGGCGGCGGCCGAGCAGGCGGTCGGCGAGGAGGCCGCCGAGGATCGGCGTGCCGTAGACCAGCGAGGTGTAGGTGCCGAAGACCGCCGAGGCGAGCGGCTGGCCCTGGAGGCCGCCGTAGACGTGGCTGCGCAGCCACTCGAAGCCGACGATGTTCTCGACGTGGCCGGGCAGCAGCAATTGCTTGACCATGTAGAGGACGAGCAGCGTCTGCATCGAATAATAAGAGAAACGCTCGCACGCCTCGGTGAAGCCGAGATAGCCCAGGCCCTTGGGGTGGCCGAGGAAGGCGCGGTCGCTCGGGTGGCTGGTGTCGAATTCGGGCGTGGCGTCGGCGACGGTCATGGACGTACCTCTCGCGGGAAGCGCGGAGGCTAGCGGATCGTCACGGCGGCGCAAATGGGGACAGCGCCAAATGGGGACCGCCAAATGGGGACAGTAACTATTTTCCCCACCTGCCGGTCGGGCTCGGACCGCCGGCCCGGAAAATAGTTACTGTCCCCATTCCCGCGCCACCGGTCCGGAAAATAGTTACTGTCCCCATTCCCCCTAGCGCCGCTAGAGAGGAGCGAGGACGCTTGGGGAGACATGAGATGCGCCTGTTCCTGCCGATCGCGGCCCTGCTCCTGGCCGGCGCCGCACCGGCCGCGGCGGCGCCCGCCGACGACCTTTCCGCGCTGATGGCGGACTATTACGCCTGGTCGCTGCGCGAGAGCCCGGTCTACGCGACGTCGCTCGGGGTCCGCGACTATGACGACCGGATCGACGACCTCAGCCTCGCCGCGGCCGACCGCCGCGCCAGGGAGTCGGCGGCGTTCCTGGCGCGGCTCGAGACCATACCGGAGGCCGCGCTGACCGCCGCCGACCGCGCCAATCGCGGCATCCTCAAGCGCAGCCTCGAAGCGACGGTCGAGGCCAATCGCTACCCTCAGCGGGTGATGCTGTTCACCACCTATTACGGCTGGCACCAGGGCTTCGCCGGAATGGCGGACAACCTGCCCTTCCGCACCAAGGCGGATTACGAGAGCTATCTCGCCCGCATCGCGCAATATCCGCAGCAAAACGACACCGCGCTCGCCATCACCGCCCAGGCGGTGAAGGGCGGCTACGTGCTGCCCTGCTCGGTGCTCGGCAGCTACGAGAAGACCATATCCGGCGTCATCGCCGACGACCCCGCCAAGTCGCGCTTCTACGAGCCCTTCGCCCGCCCGCGGCCCGAGGGGGTGAGCGAGGCGGAGTGGGCGGCGATGCAGGCCCGGGCCAAGCGCCTCGTCGCCGATGTGCTCAACCCCGCTTATGCCAAGCATCTCGCCTTCTTCCGCACCGGCTACCTGCCCCATTGCGCGAAGTCGGACAGCATCTCCGCCCAGCCGGGCGGGCGGGCCTATTACGCCTTCCGGGTGCGGCAGGAGACGACCACCGACCTCACGCCCGAGCGGATCCACGAGATCGGCCTCAGGGAGGCGGCGCGGATCCGCGGCGAGATGGACAAGGTGGCGAAGGCGGCGGGGTTCGCGACCCGCGAGGCGTTCATCCGCGAGCTCAAGACCGACCCGCGCTACTACGCGAAGACGCCGGAAGAGCTGATGGCGGCGGCGGCGCTCACCGCCAAGACGATCGACGGCAAGCTTCCGGCGCTGTTCGGCACGCTGCCGCGGCTCCCCTACGGCATCCGTCCGATCCCGGCGGAGACGGCGGAGGGGACGACGACCGCCTATTACGGCGCCGGGGCGCCGGCGAGCGGCATCGCCGGCACCTTCTACGTCAACACCTCGAAGCTCGACCAGCGGCCCTTGTGGGAGCTGCCGGCGCTGACCGCGCACGAGGCGGTGCCGGGCCATCACAACCAGATCGCGCTCCAGCAGGAGCTGTCGCTTCCGCCCTTCCGGCGCGACTTCTCCTCCTTCACCGCCTTCACCGAGGGCTGGGCGCTCTACGCCGAGAGCCTGGGCGAGGAGATGGGCCTCTACGACACGCCGGCCAAGAAGATGGGCCAGCTTTCCTACCAGGCCTGGCGGGCGGCGCGGCTGGTGGTCGACACCGGCATCCATGCAAAGGGCTGGACGAAGGCGCAGGCGGTGGCCTTCATGCGCGAGAACACCGCGCTGACCGACGCCAATATCGACGCGGAGGTCAATCGCTACATCAGCTGGCCGGGGCAGGCGCTGGCCTACAAATTGGGCGAGCTGAAGATAAGGGAATTGCGGGCGCGCGCGCAGCGGGCGCTGGGGACGAGGTTCGACCTCAGGCGCTTCCACGACGCGGTGCTCGGCCAGGGCTCGGTGCCGCTCGACGTGCTCGACGCTCAGATCGCCGCCTGGATCGAGGCGGAAAAGGCGCGGCCGTAGCGCGCCTCGCTTCGCCCGCGGGCTTTTGGGAGCCTGTCCGGAGCGGCGGGGGGACACTCTGGTGACACTCTGGTGACAGTCACCGGACTGTCACCAGAGTGTCCCTTCGAGCTGCCGTCCGGGTGAGGGAGAAGGGATCCCGGCTTTCGCCGGGATGGCGGGGTGGGAGCGCCTGCCGGGGGCTGCCGATGCCTGCGGCACTGGGGACACTCTGGGGACAGTCTGGTGACTGTCACGTGACTGTCACCAGAGTGTCCCTCGGGAGAGGGAAAGGGATCGCGGCTTTCGTGGGGATGACGGTGGGGGGTGGCGGCCTTGGCTTGGCGGGAAGCGGGTCGGCTAGCGGGCGCGGGCGCGTTCGCGGCGGGCGGTGCGCATCAATTGCTCCCAGCAGCCGGTGAAGCCGCCGGGGCCCACGGTCGAGCAGCTCTGGGTGCCGGTCCGGCCGACATATTCGAGGCTCTCGGCGCGCTGCGCCCAGCTTTGGCTGGCCGGGTCGTCGGCATTGCTCCTGAGCTCCTCGGGGATGCGGTAGCGCTCCTGGTTCGGCCGGCGCGCGCAGACGACGATCTCCGTCTCGCTGACCGGGCAGGGATCGTTGCCGTAGACGGTGATCCGGGTGATGCGCTCGCGCGGCGCCGCCTGCGCCGCGGCGGAGACGGCGAGCAGGGCCGCGGCGAGGACGGGAAGGAAAGCAGCTTTCATGACGGGCTCCTCGCCCTCATCAAGCCGCGGGACGGCTGATCGTTCCCGGCCGGGGAGCGACGGAAAGGCGAGGGGACACCTGCTCTCGGAGGAGGGGGAGGAATGGGGACACGTGCTTTTTCGAGAAAAAGTACGTGTCCCCGAGCGTGAAAGTACGTGTCCCCGGGTGTCTTGTCCTTCCCCTCTCAGCGCGGCGGGGGCGCGGCGGCGTCCTCGGCGGCGGCCTCGGCGTCGATCTTGCCGAGCCGCTCGCGCCGCGCCGTCTCGATGAGCGCGTTCCAGTTGATCTCGTCGCGTCCCGCCCGCTCGGCCCGCGCCTCGCGCACCAGCTGGTTGAAGCAGCCCGACGCGCCGCCCGGCCCGACCGGCGAGCAGCTGCCGATGCCGTTGCGGCCGACATATTGGAGCTCGCTGGCGCGGTTGCTCCAGGCCTGGTTCTTGGGATCGCCCGGATCGCCGCGAAGCCGCTCGGGAATTCGGTAGCGCTCGCTCTCCGGCTTCCTCGCGCAGACGACGATCTCGTCGGCGCTGCCGGGCGGGCAGGGGTCGTCGCCATAGACGATGAGCTGGCTGACCTTGGCATCGTCGGCGGCGGGAGCCGCCGCGGCGGCCGTCGCCGGCGCCTGGGCGAGTGCGGGAGCGGCGAAGGCGGCCGCGGCCGCGGCCGCGGTCGCCAGGAGGAGAAGGCGCACGATCATATCCTTTTCGAAAGGGCGATGGCGAGGCGGCAGCCGGCGCGGATGAAGGCCGACAGGACGGGATAGCCGAAGGCGCTCTCGGCCCCGGACTCGATCGCCGTGTCGCGATGCTCCAACTCCTCGCGCTGGAAGCGGGTGATGGTCGCGGCGAGGTCTCCCTCCTCGGCGCCGAGCGCCTGGACCTGCTGGCCGTAATGCTTGTCGATCTCCGTCTCGACCGCCGCGGTGCAGGCCATTGCGGCGCTGGGGCCCATCAGGGCGGTGACGGCGCCGAGGGCGTGGCCGGCGACGTTCCAGACCGGCTGCAGCAGGGTGGGCCGGACGCCCCGCTCCACCATCATCGCATCGAAGGTCTTGAGGTGGCGCTCCTCCTGCCCCTGCATGCGGGCGATGACGCGCGCCGCGGGATGGCGCGCGCCGAGCACTTCCAGCTGGCCGCAATAGATGCGCGTCGCGCCATATTCGCCGGCCTGGTCGACCCGGATCATCGAGGCGACGTCGGCCCGCTCGTCGCCCGGGCGCCACGCCGGGGCGGCCGGGGCGGGGGCGGGATCGGCGACGGTCATGCGGCCGTCCGGGGGCGTCTGAGGCTCAGCCATAGGATCAGGAGCGCCGACAAAGTGGAGAGGATAAAGTTCCAGCCCGCCATCGAGATGCCGAGGAACGACCATTGGATCGTGTCGCAGCGGACCAAGGGCGCGTCGAGTATCTGGTTCATCAGGTCGGCCGTGGAGGTGGCGTGGACCCGGGCGGTGCACCGGGTGAAGCCTTCGAAGATCTTGGCCTCCACCCCGGCATGGTAGAAGCCGATCAGCCCGCTGGTCAGGATGGCGAGCGCCGCCAGCCAGACGAAGCTGCGCCCTCGGTCCGGCAGCCGGCTGAGCGCCAGGGCGAGCAAGGCGAAGGCGAGCGCGGCGAAATGGGCGTAACGCTGCCACCAGCACATCTCGCACGGGACGAGCCCGGCGAAGACCTGCGAGCCGTAGGCGCCGGCGAGAAGGGCCGCGGGGACGAGCAGGGCGAGGGCTTTCGCCTTGGCGAGGCTGGTCATCTGGGGCTCGCTCCGTCATCCCGGCGGAGGCCGGAACGGCGGCAAGGGGCGGACTTGCCGTGCAGTCCCGTCAACGCTTCGCCCCGGTGCGGGCGGGGCCGCCCGCGGGGGGCGCGGTGCGCGCGAGGCGGGTGAGGGCCTGGACGGCGTAGGTGAGCTGGAAGTCCTCGACGCCCTTCTTCTTGAGGTCCTCGGCGGTCATCGCGAAGCGCGGGTCCGGCTTGCCGTCGTCCTTGACGATGTCGTCGCTGACCGACGCCTCGTTGACGAGGTGGCGGCGCAGGTCCGCCTCGCGCAACCGCGGCCGGCTCTTGTAATCGGGGTCGGTGAGCTGCGGCACCTCGATGTCGGGGGTGATGCCGCCTTCCTGCACCGAGCGGCCCGAGGGCGTGTAGTAGCGCGCCGTGGTGAGCCTGATCGCGGTGTTCTGCGACAGCGGAAGCAGCGTCTGGACCGAGCCCTTGCCGAAGCTGCGCTCGCCCATGACGATGGCGCGATGCTGGTCCTGCAGCGCGGCGGCGACGATCTCGGCCGCCGACGCGCTTCCCGCGTCGATGAGGACGATCACCGGCGCGCCGCCCGTGGCGTCGCCCGGCTGGGCGTAATAGCGCTCGATGTCGCCCTTGCGGCGGCCCCGCTGGCTGACCACCTCGCCCCGCTCGAGGAAGACGTCGGAAAGGCCGACCGCCTGGTCGAGCAGGCCGCCGGGATTGGCGCGCAGGTCGAGGATGTAGCCGACCGGCCGGTGGCCGAGCGTCTTCTCGATCTGCGAGATGGCGGCGAGCGTCTCCGACGTGGTGGTGCGGCTGAAGGTGTTGACGTTGAGCACGCCGACGCCGTCCTTCACCTCCCACTTGACCGCCGGCAGGTTGACGATGGCGCGGGTCAGCGTGACGTCGAACGGCTTGTCGCGGCCGGGCCGGAAGACGGTGAGCTTGATCGCCGTGCCCGGCGGGCCGCGCATCGCGTCGACCGCCTCGTCGAGCGTTCCGCCGACGATGAACTTGCCGTTCAGGTGGGTGATGTAGTCGCCGGCCTTGAGCCCCGCCTTGAAGGCCGGGCTGTCCTCGATCGGGGTGACGACCTTCACCGTGCCGTCCTCCATCGTCACGTTGAGGCCGAGGCCGCCGTAATTGCCCTCGGTCGTCGTCATCAGCGACTGGTAGCCGCGCTCGTCGAGATAGGAGCTGTGCGGGTCGAGCGAGTTCAGCATGCCGTCGATGGCGCCGCGGATCAGGGTCTTGTCGTCGACCTGGTCGACATAGTCGGCGCGGACCCGGTTGAACACGTTCATGAACTCGTCGAACTCGCGGATCGAGCTGACGTCGGCCGCGGCGAAGGAGGCGGTGGCGGCGGGGATCAGCGCGAGGGCGCTGACGAGGCCGAGGGAGCGGAGGAGGTTGCTGGCCATGACTGTCCTGGATGTCGCGAATGTGGCGGGAGTCTATCCGCTTTTCTAGCCGGGGAAAAGCAACGAGAGGTGAACGGCCCCGGCGCCGCTCAGTCGATCAGCGCGGCGACGGGGACCGGGCGGCCGTCCTTGCGGAGCTCGACGAGGACCCGCGTGCCGGTGGTGCCGAGCAGGGCGCCTCGGCGCACCGTCTCGCCCCGCGAGACGGCGAGCGAGGCGAGATCGGTGAGCGTCGTCACCCAGCCGCCGCCATGATCGAGGATGACGACGTTGCCGTAGCTCCTGAAGCGGGCCGCATAGACGATGCGGCCCGGCGCCGGCGCGCGGGCCGGGGACCCGGCGGCGGTGGCGAAGCTGAGGCCGCGCGCATGGACTCCGGCGTCGGACAGCTCGCCGGTGCCGGCGAGCAGCCGGCCCTCGACCGGCACGAGATAGCGGCCGGCGGACGGCGACGCGGACGGCCGATTGACCGGGCGCGGGACCGGGCCGGGAAGCGCCGCCAGGCGGCCGCGCAGCTGGGCCTGATAGGCCTGGGTGCCCTGCCTCTCGGCGAGGCTGCGCGCCTCCTCGCCCAAGGCCAGCGCCCGGTCGGATTCGTCGAGCGCGGTCTCGGTCAGGCCCTCGGACAGCGAGCGCTGCCGCGCCTCGAAGGCGGCGAGGGCGAGCCGGCGGCGGCGAAGGTCCTCGCGGCTTCCGCGCAGAGCGGCGACGGCGAGATCGGCCTGGCGGCGCAGCGCGTTGCCGCGGGCGACCTCGCTGCGCAGGCCGGCGGTGCGCGCGCGGATCTGCGGCAGGGTGGAGGCGAGCAGCGCGCGGACGTGGACCACCTCGCCGACCGAGCCCGGCTGGATGAGGGCGAGGGCGGGGGGGCGGCGGCCCATGGTCTGAAGGGCGGCGGTGAGACGGACGAGCGGCCCCTGCTCGCGGGCAAGGCGGGCGCGCTGCTCGGCACGGAGCTGCTCGATCAGGCGGACGCGAGTCTCGGCGGCGGTGATGTCCGCTTCGGCCGCCTCGATCGCCGCCGCCAGCGCCGCCGCCTGGGTGCGGGCCCGCTCCGCCTTCCCGCGGGCGCCGGCCGCCTGCGCCGCGAGCGTGTCGGAGCGGCGGCGGGCGTCGTCGGCCTGGCGCTTGGCGGCGACCAGCTCCGCGGGCGCGGGAGGCGCGTCCCGCGCGGCGGCGGAGGCGGCCGCCGCGAGGCAGAGGAGGAGGGCGGCGACCCGCCTCGCGGCGCCGCCATGCAGGGCGGTTTGCAGAGGCGGCGTCCCTTCCATCACCCTAACCTTCGCGATGATAGGGGTGGTTCGCAAGGATGGATGTGGCGCGCCACAGCTGCTCGGCGAGGAGGGCGCGGGCGAGGAGGTGCGGCCAGGTGACCCTTCCGAAGGCGAGGAGCAGGTCGGCGGCGGCGCGCGCCTCCTCGCCGAAGCCGTCGGCGCCGCCGATCAGGAAGCGCGCCTCGCGCCGACCCGCGTCGCGCCAGCGCTCGAGGCGGCGGGACAATTCCGTGCTGGAAAGTTGCTCGCCTTTCTCGTCGAGAAGGATGGTGACGCCCTGTTCGGGCGGGGGAGGCACCCTGCCGCCGCTTTCCGGAAGCTCGGTCACCCGAGTCGGCCAAGCGATGCGCTTCAGATAGCGCTCGACCAGTTCCGCCTCGGGGCTCCTGCCGATCCGTCCGCGGGCGACGATGTGGAGGAGCAAGGCCTCAATTCGCCGCGGAGGTCGCGCTCTCCTCGAAGCCCCACATGCGCTCGAGATTGTAGAAGCTGCGCACTTCCGGCCGGAAGAGGTGGATGATGACGTCCTCGGCGTCGATCAGGACCCAGTCGGCGACGGGGAGGCCTTCCACCCGAACGTTGCGGCCGAGATCCTGCTTGATCCGCTCGGTGAGCTTCTGCGCCATGGACGCGACCTGTCGGGTGGACCGCCCGGAGGCGATCACCATGTGGTCGGCGATGTTCGACTTTCCCGTGAGCGGGATGGTGACGACGTCCTGGGCCTGATCGTCGTCGAGCGATCGAAGCACGAGGCCGTGCAGGGCTTCGACCCGTTCGTTCGCTCCGTCCGATCTCGGAGCCGGCTGGATAGCGGGCAATGTGCCTCCTTACGTGATGGGCCGCCGCGTCACGCCGTCGCGGAGCGCCTTCGGTTTCAACGAATAGCTCTTCTGTTGGTGCCAATCGGGGCGGGCAGCACGAATGCCGGTGGCGGAGGTCGGGTCGAGCGGCAATCTCAGGAACACGAGCGCCGGCGTTCTCCACTCCGTCCAGGCCCTTGCCCCGGCTGCGGGCCGGACGAAGCGCCGCAGCCAGCCCATCGCGCGAGCCGCGTGGGCCGGGCCATCATATCCCGGACGCGAAACGACTGCAATCGGAACGATTTGCGCGATCTTGCGCCACGCCCGCCAGCGGTGGAACTGGACGAGATTGTCGCCGCCCATGATCCAGACGAAGCGTCGATGCGGGAAGCGGCGGACGAGGGCGCGAAGCGTATCCACCGTGTAGGCGCTGCCCAGCTCGGCCTCGATGGCGGTGACTCGGATGGGCAGCCGCCGCGCCGCCCGCCGCGCCGAGGCGAAGCGGGCGGGGAGCGCGGCCATCCCGGCCTTCTCCTTGAGCGGGTTTCCGGGCGAGACCAGCCACCACATCTCGTCCAGCCCCAGCGCGGCGATGGCGGCGGCGCTGATCCGCCGGTGCCCGCCATGCGCCGGGTTGAACGAGCCGCCGAGGAGGCCGGTCCTCACGACCGTGGCCGCCAATCGGAAGCGGCGTGGCGGACGCGCGCGATCTCGATATACGACCCACGCACGCGATAGATCAGGACGAAGGGCGTCCCTCGGACCGTCCACTTGCGATAGCGGCCTCTGCCGGCGGGAGTGCCGAGGTTCGGATGATCGAGCAGGATGAGCGGGGCTTCCGCGATCTTGTCAAGCAGCGAGTCCGCCAAGCCCGCCGCCACCGGCTCATAAAATTCTGCTATATCAATGATATCCTCTCGAGCGCGCAGCGCCCAGCGAAGATCCATCAGGCCGCTTTCCGCCCGGCGCGGCGCTCACGTATTTCTTCGACAAGCTGCTGATGGGTGATCCAGCGCCCATTTTCTAGATCGTCCTCGCCCTCCTGGACGAAGTCGATGAATTCCAATTCGTCGCTCACATAACGTTCGACGGCATTAGCGACGATCCAGGCCCGCGACCGGTCCAGCTCCCTTGCCAACCGATCAAGCGCCTCCACCGTCTCGTCGTCGATGCGGGCGGTGATGACGTGCTGCTTGCTCATGCGACATGTCGTAGCACATGTATACAAATGCAGCAACGCGGCGTCTCGACGCGGAGTGTCGCATCGGCCATGTTCGACGCCATGGACTCGGGGGGAATGGAAGCGGTCGGCGAGGCCGTGACGGGCGCTGCGGCGGCTCGGGTGGTGGAGCCGTCGACCGGCGAGGTGCAGGAGGGGCGCGAAGGCGCCTGCCTCAATTGCGGCACGCCGCTGGCCGGGCCCTATTGCCACGCCTGCGGCCAGCCGGCCCACGTCCACCGCACGGTCGCCGCCTGGTGGCACGACCTCGCCCACGGCGTGCTTCATTTCGAGGGCAAGGTCTGGCGGACGCTGCCCTTGCTCGCGTGGCGGCCGGGCGAGCTGACCCGGCGCTACATCGAGGGCGAGCGGGCGCGGTTCGTCTCGCCGCTGGCCCTCTTCCTCTTCTCCGTCTTCCTGATGTTCGCGGCGATGGGCAGCCTGGGCGGCGGCTTCAACCCCGACACGAGCGGAGTGGAGCGGGGCCTCGGCGAGCAGGTCCGGGCGGAGGAGGCGGCGCTCGGCAGGATCGAGGCGGAGCGCAGCGCGGCGCTCGCCGCGCACAGGCCCACGGCCGACATCGACCGGCGCCTGGAGGAAGCCCGCGAGGAATTGTCGCTGGTCAGGACGATGCGCGACCGCGGCCTCGTCCGGGGCAGCGGCATCCGCGTCTCCGACGACGTGCCGGAGTGGATAGCGCAGGGTATCCGCAAGGCGTCCGCCAATCCTTCGCTGATGATCTACAAGCTGCAATCGAACGGCTACAAATTCTCGTGGGCGCTGATCCCGTTGTCGGTCCCGTTCCTGTGGCTGCTCTTCCTCCATCGGCGCCGCTACCGCCGGCATTACAAGGCGTACGACCACCTCGTCTTCGTCACCTACTCGATCGCCTTCATGAGCCTGGCGCTGGTCGGCATCGTGCTGCTGCGGGCGGTCGGGGTGAAGGGAGCGCCGCTGGCCTTCCTCATCTTCGCGCTGCCTCCGGCGCACATCTACCGGCAGCTGCGCGGCGCCTACCGGCTCTCCCGCCCGAGCGCCGCCTGGCGCACGGTCGCCTTGCTCTTCTTCGCGACCTGCGCGCTGAGCCTCTTCATGCTCCTCCTCGCCGCGAGCATCGCCCACTAGAGCGAGGCGCCGGCTTCAGCCCCGGCAGGGATATTTCTTCGCGAGCAGCGCCCGCAGGGCATCCTTCACCTGCGCCCGCTCGCGCTGGGCCGGCGGAATGGCGCGGAACGAGGCGAGCAGCTCGCTGCTGTTGAGCGACGCCTTGCCCGCGGGAGGGCAATAGGCCTGGGGCCGCCCCGCCGCCTTGGCGGCGATGCGCTCCTTCCTGAGCGCGTCGGTGGCGCGCTGCACCTCGGCCTTGAGGGCCTTATAGTCGCTCGAGAACAGCGCCATCATGCCTTTCGCCTGGAGCGCGTCGGCTTTCTGGAGGAAGACGGAGACGGGCATCGCCTCGGCACCAGACGCCGCGAGGGCGGCGATCAGCAAAGCGGCGACGATCTTGTTCTTCATATGGAAAACCCCTCCCTCGGTCGCTTCGAGGGAAGGGTTTTCACGATGAACCCGCGTTGAACGGAGCCCTCAGGCGCCCTGGGGGGCCGGGTCGCCGAGGCCGCCGCCGCGCGGACGACGGGTGCTCGGGATGGACGAGCCGGCGACCGGGATCGAGGGGCGGCGCGCATTGGGATCGTCGCGGCCGATATCCTCGCCGCGTATCGCCCGCTTCGATTCCTCGCCCGTCAGAGTCTCATATTCGAGCAGCGAGCCGGCGAGCCGGTGGAGCTCGTCGATATGCTCGGTGAGGACGCCGCGCGCCGTCGCCTCCGCTTCCTCGATCAGCCGGCGCACCTCCTGGTCGATGAGCTGGGCGGTCTGCTCCGACACCGTCTGGTTGCGAGACACGCTGTGGCCGAGAAAGACCTCCTCCTGGTTGTCGCGGTAGCGGAGCCAGCCCAGCCGCTCCGACATGCCATATTCCATCACCATGGCGCGGGCCATGTCGGTGGCCTGCTGGATGTCGTTGGAGGCGCCGGTGTTCAATTCGTCCTGGCCGTAGATGAGCTGCTCGGCGATGCGGCCGCCGAAGCAGAGGGCGAGCCGCGCCTTCATCTGCTTCATCGTCATCGAATAGCGGTCCCGCTCGGGCAGGTTCCAGGTGACTCCCAGCGCCCGGCCGCGCGGGATGATCGTCACCTTGTGCAGCGGGTCGCAGCCCGGCACGTGGAGCGAGACGAGGGCGTGGCCGGCCTCGTGATAGGCCGTCGCCTTCTTCTCGTCCTCGGTCATCACCATGGACTTCCTCTCGGCGCCCATCATTACCTTGTCTTTCGCCAGCTCGAACTCGCTCATGGCGACCAGGCGCTTGCCCTTGCGGGCGGCGAGGAGGGCGGCTTCGTTGACGAGGTTGGCGAGGTCGGCGCCGGAGAAGCCCGGCGTGCCGCGCGCGATGGTGCGCGGATCGACGTCGGGGGCGAGCGGCACCTTCTTCATGTGGACGGCGAGGATCTTCTCGCGCCCGTCGATATCGGGGCGCGGCACCACCACCTGGCGGTCGAAGCGGCCGGGGCGCAGAAGCGCCGGGTCGAGCACGTCCGGCCGGTTGGTCGCGGCGATGATGATGATCCCCTCGTTCGCCTCGAAGCCGTCCATCTCGACGAGCAGCTGGTTCAAGGTCTGCTCGCGCTCGTCATTGCCGTTGCCCAGGCCCGCGCCGCGATGGCGCCCGACCGCGTCGATCTCGTCGATGAAGACGATGCAAGGGGCGTTCTTCTTGGCCTGCTCGAACATGTCGCGGACTCGCGACGCGCCGACGCCGACGAACATCTCGACGAAGTCCGAGCCCGAGATGGTGAAGAAGGGCACGTTCGCCTCGCCTGCGATGGCGCGGGCGAGGAGGGTCTTGCCGGTGCCCGGGCTGCCGACCAGCAGCGCCCCCTTCGGGATCTTGCCGCCCAGCCGCGCGAACTTGGTCGGGTCCTTGAGGAAGTCGACGATCTCCTGCAATTCCTCGCGCGCCTCGTCGATCCCGGCGACGTCGTCGAACGTCACCCGGCCCTGCTTCTCGGTCAGGAGCTTGGCCTTGGACTTGCCGAAGCCCATCGCCCCCGAGCCCGCATTCTTCTGCATCTGGCGCATGATGAAGAAGGCGATGCCGAGGATCAGAAGGAAGGGAAGCGACTGGTAGAGGAGGATCAGCCACACCGAGGTCTGCGCCTCCGGCTGGCCGGAGAATTCGACGCCGCGCTCGCGCAGCCGCGCGGGAAGCTGCGGGTCGGGCACCGCATTGGTCTTGAACGCCTCGCCGGTCGACAGCGTGCCGGTGATCATCTCCTTGCCGATCGCGACCTTCTTGACCGACCCGTCCTCGACCCGGTTGAGGAACTCCGAATAGGCCATGCCCTGCCCCGCCGCGCCGCGCCCGCCGCCGTCGACGATCTGGACGAAGAGGATGAAGGCGAGCAGGATCCCCGCCCAGATGAACAGCGACTTCATCCACGGGTTGGAGGAGCCGCCGTTCGGGTCCTTCTGGGGGGCGGGGTTCTGATCGGCCATAAGAAATCCCATGAAAGTGGTACTTTCATGGGGCCCGGGTGGGGAGGGGCGCCCAGGGAGTACCGGTCGTTTCGCGTTCCTGCCCTAAATAGGGTCTGGGCGGCGCTTGGCAATGTAGCGGCGCGAGGTGAACGGGCGCTTACGCGCACGGCGGGGATGCGACGCGTGCGTCCAGGCGTTCGGCCGGTCCGAAATGGCTCAAATCCGGCTTGCCGGCGCCGCGCCTCCCGGGCAGATTCGGAAGGGGTCAGCGGCGCCCGGCCCGCGCCGACCCTGTAGGCGTCTCGGTTCCATGTGAGGGCCAGGGAGCGCCACCATGAACGAGGCACGACGGCACGCCTGGCTTCTCGTCTTCCTGCCCGCGGTCGCGATCGTCGGCGTCGCTCTGTCGCAGGGAACGTGGCCGGCGGCCGAGGCGCAGCCGCGAAGCGGCGCCGCCGCGGGATCGACGCTGCAGGCGCCGGCCGTGACCAGCGTCGACCAGGCCAAGGCGGGCGCGAGCCAAGCCGTGGCCGCCGCCGCGGGGCCGACCGGGGTCGCCGCCACGACCGGAACGAGCTGCGTCGCGGCCGTGTCCGGCTCCGGCGAAGCCAAGTTCCAGTCCACCGCGGAAACGCATGCCAAGGGCGATTGGCAGAACGTCGCCGCCGGGACCTATGGCGGCTCCTGGGATTGGACCCAGGCGGCCAACCCGTCGCTCAACTGCCACCATAACGGCCTCGGGCCGATCCAGCGTCGCTGGACCTGCACCGCGACGGCCGAGCCCTGCCAGACCGTGCTGACGTGCAAGCCGTTCGTGGAGGTGGAAGGCGGGTCGGCCAAGCTTCAGAGCGGCGCCGAGACGAATGCCGAGAACCAGTGGCAGCACGACGCCGGCGACCTCTACGGCACCGCGTTCAAATATTGGGGACAGGCGCAGAACAAGACGATGTCCTGCCACCATAACGGGCTCGGCCCGCTGCAGAGGCGCTGGCGCTGCACCGCCCGGGCGCGCCCCTGCGGATAGCGCCCGCGCAGGCGAAACGGAACTCAGAATGGTACGCAGCGGGAGGGAGCTCTCCGCTGAAGGACGGCCCATTCTTCCGCTCCGCATCGGCCGGAAGCCACTTCAGCGCTTTTCGCTGCTACATAATTGCGCGCGGCCGTGCTATGGCCGCAGGCCGACGCCATGGAGATCAGCTTCGATCCGGCCAAGCGCGAATGGACGCTCGAGCATCGCGGGCTCGACTTCCGTGACGCCGCCGCGCTTTTCGCCGGCCGGGCGGTTACCCTGGAGGACGATCGGTGGGACTATGGCGAGCCGCGCTACCAGACGTTCGGCCTGCTCCGCGGGAGGCTGGTGGTTCTGATCTGGACGCCGCGCGGCGCCGCGCGCCACGTGATATCGATGAGGAAGGCCAATGAACGGGAAAGAAAGAGATACGACGCGCGGATGGAGTGACCCGGACGAGGCACCGGAGTGGACGGACGAGATGTTCGACCGGGCGCAGATCTCGTTCGGGGGCCATGTCATCCGCGAGGCGACCGGAACCCTGACCAGGCGCGGCCGGCCGCCGCTCGGCGCCCGCGCCAAAGTGCAGCAATCGCTTCGCCTCTCTCCCGAGGTGCTCGAGCATTTCAGGGCGACCGGGCAGGGCTGGCAGGCGCGGATCGACGACGTGCTCCGAATCCATGTCCGGATGGTGGAGGAGATGAAGCGGCACGTTGCGGAGGCCAGGGCCGGCGCGGTTGAAGCGCATGGGGTGGGCGCGCGCGCCGTCGAAGCCCGCGTGGCGGAGGAGCGGGCGCCTTATCGGGAGGACGATGGAACGGAGGGCGGCGAGGCCTGAGCCGGCTCGTGGGCGGTGCGCCGCTTCGATCCAAGCTTTGGTTCACGCAAAGGCGCGAAGGGGCGGGGAGCTTTCGCGGGCGGCGTCGGCGCTCCCCCCGTCCGGAGGTTTGGATCGCGGGGAGGCGGCGGCCTCGCGCAGGCCGGGGCCCTTTCGATCCGGCGGGCCGCTGGGGTCCGGCCGGGCGCGAAACGGTCCTTATCCGGACGTGGGAGCCGGCGTTCGTCCGGATTCTTGGACGCTTTGGTGCCTTGGGTGAACCGGTCGAGCGTTCGACCCCGGCGCGTGCAGGGTGGATTTTCACCCGAAGCACCAAAGCACCAAGGCGGTGCCGTCTGCGGAGCGAGGCGATCCTCATTCGGCGGGGAAGGCCGGCCTTCGCCGGCGGCTTGAGCGGGACCGGGTCGAGGCACAAGCGGGCGCCATGCGGCGGCGGCAAGGCGAACGCCGCGCGCCATGCGGGACCTGCCTGGATCCGGGGCCGGCGCAGCGGCAGTGGCCAAAGCGATTGGCCGTTCCCACCTGTTGGGGTATGGAGAAGGCGATGGACGACAAGGATTCCTCTCGGCCGAAGGGCGGGGCTTCGCCCGCCGCTCCCGCATCCGGCCGATCCGAGAAGGCGGTCGGGACGGTCAAGTTCTTCAACTCCGACAAGGGCTACGGGTTCATCCAGCCCGAAGGGCAGAGGGAGGCTTTCGTCCACATCTCCGGACTGGAGGCCGGGGCATCCTCCGCGAAGGGCCTCACGTCGTGGGACTTCTATCGCAAGCTCTGGGAGACGGAGGCGCAGCCGAAGCTCGGCAGGAGCGGAGTCACCGGCTCGTTCGCTCTGCCCAACGGCGAGCGGATCGGCACGGTGCGCAGGGACGTCATGGACCGGGCGCTCGGCCGCTCGCCGGGCGAGCGTTGAGGTGGCGGCGGGCGCCCAGGACCCGCCGAGCCATAGCCGCGCCTTCGAGAATTTCGTGGAGACGGGCAGCGACGAGAGGGACGTCGTCGGCCTGATCGCCTATGCGCTCTACAAGCAGGGGATCAGGGAGGAGGCGATCAGCGGAACCGCCGCGCCCGGCGCGCAGCGCAACCCGCCGACGACGACGGTGACGACCTACCGCGCCGCCGCGACCCAGCTCCTCACCGAGATCGTCCAGCGGGCGATCGACGAGACGACCCCGGAGATCCAGCGCTCGGCCGTGCTCAACGCGGTCGAAACGGCCAAGGCCGAGATCAAGGGACATGTCACCGGCCGCACGAATTTCGGCCCGGCGCTGCTCACCAACATCATTGCCTGGATCGTTACCCTCGCCATCGCCGTGCTGATCCTCCGGCTGGCCGGCAGCCCCGGCGTCGATCAGACCCTGGTCAACGCGGTGCGCTGAGGCCCCGGGCCGGGAGTTCGGCTCGGGATGAAAGGAAGGGAGATCCCGGCTTTCGCCGGGATGACGGGTGGGCTGGCGGGCTGCTTCCCGGCGCTGGAGGACGAGCTGGCGGGGATGACGGCCATCCAGGGCTGTCAGGGGCCGGGGCGCTCGCCCGACCGGGCCGGCGCGATGGTCTGGGCGGTGACCGCGCCGGCGAGACCGCCGCGAGCGGAGCCGCGGGTGCGGCGGCTCTAGGGGGGCGCGGCGGGAACCCGGCGGCACGGCATCCGTTGCGGGGGCGATATCTTCAACTCCAGCCACGAAGAGGTGCCAACCATGTCGCACATCCCCAACAACGCCATGCCCCACGCCAAGCCGGCCGAGCCCGAGGCGCCGGCGGCGGGCCAGGAGGGCGGCGGAGTCGCCGGCAGCGTGATCGACGCGCTGGGCGGCGCGGTGGAGCGCGTCGTCGAGGCGGCCAAGGCCAACCCCAAGGCGGCGATCGCGGCGGGCGTTGCGGTGGCGGGCGCGGTCGCCGCGGCCGGAGTAGCGGCGGCGCGCGGGCGCGGCGGCAAGAGCTCGGGCGGCTCGGGATCAGGCGGCTCGGGCGCGGCCAAGCCCGCGGCGAAGCGCTCCGCGGCCGGCGCCGCCGGGGGCGCGGTGCGCAAGCCGCGCAAGGCGAAGAGCGAGGGCTGATCCCCGCTCGCGGCGCCGGGGAAGCGGGGATCGTGGCCGAGGAGGACGGCGACGCCGCATTGGGCGCCATGGCGCTCAACCGCGGCTGCAAGCTAGTCCGGTCGCGGCGGCGCAAGCCCGGCGCCGGCGACTATGGCCGCTACGGCCTCAAGGACTCGGCGAGCGGCGCCGAAATCCTCGGCTTCGGGCCCGACGGCCTGACCGCCACCGCCGAGGAGATAGAGCGCTTCCTGCGCGGCAGCCCGGCGGCGAGCTGGAAGCGCTCGCTGGCCGCGGCGGCGGACGCGCCGCAGCGCCCGGCCGCCGGGCCCAAGGGCAAGGCGGCGGCGCGGGGCCGGGCGCGCGCCGCTCCGCCGCCCCCTCCGCCTCCGCCCCCTCCGCCGCCGCCCCCTCCGCCGGCGCCCGTCCGGGCCGCTCCGGAGCCGAGCGCCGGCGCCGCCGCGAAGGTGCGCGAGGCGGCGCCGCGCGACGCGTCGGCGCTCGCCGACCTCGTCGCCGAGCTCGGCTTCCCGGCGAGCGAGATCGAGGTGGCGAAGCGGCTGGCGGCGCTCAGGAAGGCGGGGGAGCCGCCGCTCGTCGCCGAGGCGCGGGGCGAGGTGGCCGGGATCATCACCTGGCACGTCACGCCGGTGCTCCACCGCCCGCGGCCCGTCGGCCGGGTGACGATGCTGGTGGTGGCCGCGGCGGCGCGGGGGCGCGGCGTCGGCACCGCGCTCCTCGAGGCGGCGGAGGCGCGGCTGCGGGACGAAGGCTGCGGCCTCGTCGAGGTGACGAGCAACATCGCGCTGGGCGGCGCCCACGCTTTCTACCGCGCCAAGGGCTATGAGCGGACCAGCTACCGCTTCGCCAAGCGCCTCGGCGGCCCGCCGGACGGGGGCTGAGCGGCCGCCGCGCGGCTCAGAACCGGATGATGATCTCCAGCGGGCAGCACCGGATCGTGATCTCGATCCGCCGCGCCTGCGCCTTGCCGCCGCCCGGCTGGAGCTTCACCGCCACGCCGCGCAGCTGCTCGGGGGTGAAGCCGTTGCGCAGCAGGACGGCGCGCGCCTGGTCGGCGTCCCGCGCCGCGCGCAGGGCGGCCCGGGCGTCGGCCGAGGCGTTGATCCGCTCCTCGGCGGCGCGGGCGGTGGCCTTGAGCTCGCCGAGCCGGCGGGCGTCGGCCGAGACGGCGGCGCCGCGCTCGGGCGCAGCGGCGGCCTGGGCGAGCCCGCCGTCGAGCAAGGCGGATCCGGCGGCGAGGACGAAAGTGAGGGTCAGACGTTTCATCTCGGTCTCCCCATGGGCGGCCGGGCCGGGGGACGTTTCCGCGAACCGGACATCGTGCGGGCCGGCGGCGACTCCCTTTCTACACCTTGCCGGCCCGTCCCGCCACGCCGGTTTGTCGTTACGTCCGCGTTTCTCACGCAACCTTGATCCAAGTTATGCGCTCTTGGCGACCGAGGAGGTGGGTCATGCCGCTTTTCTATTTCAACGTGCGCGCCGCGACCTTCGAGACGCCGGACCTGACCGGGCGCCAGTGCGCGGACGAGGCGGCGGCGCGGGCCGAGGCGGAGCGCATCGCCGCCGAGCTGATCGAGGCGGCCGCGGCGGCGGGGGAGCCGGCGCCCGAGGCGACGATCGAGGTCGACGACGAGGAGATGCGGCCGGTGCTGGCGCTCCCACTCGGCGGCGGGGGAGGCTGAGGTGCTGAGCTACCCCGTGCGGCTGGTGCCGACCCGCGAGGGGCGGGTCCGCGCCGTCTTTCCCGACCTTCCCCAGGCGACGACGGAAGGAGCGGACGAGGAGGACGCCCTGTTCCGCGCCCGCTTCACCCTGGAGATGTGCCTCACCCATCTCCACGCCCACGGCCAGCGCCCGCCGCCGCCGTCGGACATTTGCGGCGCGCCGACGGTGCGGACCGACAAGTTCAGCGCGGTGCGCGAGGCGGCGCCCTAGCGAAAAGGTAGGTGGCGCCGCCGGCGCAGCGGACTCCGGCAAGCGTCGCCGTGCCGCCGGCCGCGAGGCGCGCGAGGAGGCCGGCGAGCGCCGCGCCGCGCGGCGCCGCCTCGGGCTCGATCGCGCGCAGGGCGCGAAGAACGACGCGGCGGAGCAGCTCGGCGGGAAGGCCTGCGGGATCGAGCGCCAGCGTGCCGTCCGCCGCCACCGCCCGCGCCTCGAACAGCCGCGCCGCCGCCCAGTCCAGCGCGTCCTCCGCCTCGGCGAGCGCGGCCGCGCTTCGGGCGAGCGGCGGCGCCTCGATCCACGGGAGGGCGGCGAGCCGGCGGCGGAGGCGCGCGCGGTCATAGGCCTCGTTGGCGTTCGAGGGGTCGGCGGCGGCTTCGAGCCCGGCGGCGCGGACGATCCCTTCAAGCTCGGAGCGGCGCCAGCCGAGAAGCGGCCGGCCGAGCCGCGCCGCCGCGCCGGGGACGGGCAGGGGCGCAAGCGCGCGGATCCCGGCGAGCCCGGCGACTCCGGCGCCGCGGAGAAGGCGCATGAGGAGGGTCTCGGCCTGGTCGTCGGCATGGTGGGCGGTGAGGACCAGCGCCGCGCCCTGCGCGTCGGCCCATCCGGCGAGCGCGGCGTAGCGGGCCGCCCGCGCCGCCGCCTGAAGCCCCTCGCCGGCGCGGGCGACCTCGACCGGAAGGATGCGGTGGGGGACCAGGAGGGCGCGGGCGGCCCCGGCCGCGATCGCCGCCTCGGCCGCGCTTTCCGCCCGCAGGCGGTGATCGACGGTGGCGGCGCGCACCCGCCCGGGCAGCGCGGCTGCGGCGAGGAGGAGGAGGGCGAGGCTGTCCGGCCCGCCGGAGACAGCGACTCCCACCGGCCCCGCCTCGCCCGCTTGGGGGTCGAGGGCGGCGAGATCGCGGCGGAAGCGCCGGACGAGCGCGGGATCGGGCGGGGCGGGCTCCATCGCCGCCAGCCTAGGATCGACGGCCCCGCGCGGCAACGCCGGGCCGGGGGAGGGGCGGGGGGCGGAAGACCGCAGGCGCGGCACGGGCCGACGCTACGGCAGGGAAACGGTGGCAACGCTGCCGGCGCATCGCGCGCTTGGCGCCCAGACGGATGGAGGAGCGCGCCGGCCGACCGGGAGGACAGGCCGGAGCGGGTCGAACGGCAGATGAAGGACGACGCCGCCTTTCTGCGCGCCCAGGCGAAGAAATGCCGCTGGCTCGCGCAGCGGATCAACAGCCAGGACGTCATCGACGCGCTGCTGGAGATGGCGGGCGACTACGACCGCAGGGCAGCGGAGAAGGAGTCCGCGCCGCCGCAAACCCCTCCGTCCTGAGGCGGCCGAGTTTCCGCCTTTCCGCGTGGGCGGGGAGGGGGCGTCCGGTCGTGCCGGGCTCGATCGGGCAGCCACCTGCCTTTCGCGCACTCTCGAGGAAGAAGGTGGACCCGGATCAAGTCCGGGGTGACGATCCTCCCGGAGGAGGTGGACCAGGGGGACCGCGGCCGGTCGGGAGCGACGGTCGGAGGTCAGGGGCGGGTGAGGTGGCCGGCGACGGTGGTGGGGAAGCCTTCCCAGTCGCAGCGATAGGAGAAGCGGGCCTCGGCGCCGGTCGCCTGGAGGAAGTTGTAGAGGGCGCGGGCCTCGTGGCCGGCGAACTCGTCGAAGAAGAACAGGAAGCGCTTCAGCCGCTCGGTGAGGGTGAAGAGAAGATAGAGGGTCGAGGAATAGAGGTCGGCGTCGAAATGGACGACGACGGCGCGGCCCTCGGCGGCGCGTGCGATCTCGTCCATCATCGGCGGCAGGCTATCGCGGAACCAGCCCTTGACGAAGCGCACGCGCGGATCGTCGAGGGCGGGCGGCTCTCCGCCGGTGCTGAAATGGCCCGCCGCCATGCCGCGCCAGCCCTCGGGCAGGCCCTCGAAGCTGTCGAAGCCGTAGAAAAGCGAGCCGGGCGAAGGGAGGAGCTGGGCGAGGCGGCGGATCGAATCGCCCTGCCAGACTCCGAATTCGAGGACGAGGGCGTCGCCTACGCCGGCGTCGGCGAGGGCGCGCGACCAGACCGCCTCGCGGCCGCGCAGCACCACCGCGTCCCAGCCGCGGCCCGCCGGGGTGAGGTCGACGGCCTCGTCGAGACGGACCGGGCTGGCCTGCCGGTCGAGGGAATATTCGGTCAGCTTCTCCGCCAGGTCGATCGGCAGCAGCCTGCCGATCAGCCTCTTGGCGGAGCGCTTCAGGGTCACCGCCTGGCGCGCCTCGACAGCCGTCGCACCGCTCTCAGCAGCTCCGGAAGGAAGAGCGGCAAGGCGATGAGCGCGACCAGCGCAAGGGTGGCGAGCAGCGGGAGGAGCATCGGGCGGGGAGGCTATCATGCGCCGCGGGCGAGGTGCAACCGGGGGCGGGGCCGGGGGCGGGTGGCGGGGTCCGTTTCCGCTCGCTTCACGGGCGGGAAGAAGGGGGATGCCGGATCAAGTCCGGCATGACGGGACACGGCTCCCCATTTACTGAAAAGTACGTGTTCCCATTGCCCGCTGGCGGGAGAGGGTTCCTAGAGGCAGGCCTCGAGATAGGGGCCGTCGAAGCCGAACTGCTTGGCTTTCTCGAGCGTGTAGGGGCGAAGGCCCATGGAGCGATACTCGCCGATGATCTTGCCGTCGGCGGTTTCGTCCAGATATTCGAACTTGAACAATTCCTGGGTGACGATGACGTCGCCCTCCATGCCGATCACCTCGGTGACGTTGGTGGTGCGGCGCGAGCCGTCGCGCAGGCGCTTGACCTGGACGATGAGATCGACCGAGTCGGCGATCTGGCGCGAGATCGCCTCCTTGGGCACCTTGATGTCGCTCATCATCACCATGTTCTCCATTCGGGCGAGGCATTCGCGCGGGGAGTTGGAGTGGAGCGTCGCCATCGAGCCGTCGTGCCCGGTGTTCATCGCGGCGAGGAGATCGAAACATTCGGAGCCGCGGATCTCGCCCAGGATGATCCGGTCGGGGCGCATGCGCAGCGCGTTGATGACGAGGTCGCGGATGGTGATCGCGCCCTGGCCCTCGAGGTTGGGCGGGCGGGTCTCGAGCGGCAGCCAGTGCGGCTGCTGGAGGCGAAGCTCGGCCGCGTCCTCGATGGTGATGACGCGCTCGCCCGGGTCGATCAGCTTCGAAAGCGCGTTCAGCATCGTCGTCTTGCCCGAGCCGGTGCCGCCCGAGATGATGACGTTGAAGCGGCTGGCGCCGGCGATCTTGAGGACCGTCGCCATCTTGTCCGACATCGAGCCGAAATTCTTCATCATGTCGATGGTGATCGGCTTCTCGGAGAATTTGCGGATCGAGATGGCGGTGCCGCGCAGCGAGAGCGGCGGGACGATGACGTTGACGCGGCTGCCGTCCTGGAGGCGGGCGTCGGCGAGCGGCGTCGTCTGGTCGATGCGGCGGCCGACCTTGTTGACGATGCGCTGGGCGATCTGGAACAGATGCTCCTCGTCGCGGAACTGGATCTGGGCGACCTCGAGCTTGCCGCGCTTCTCGATGAAGGTCTGGTTCGGCCCGTTGACCATGATGTCGCTGATCTCGGGGTCGGAGAGCAGCTCCTCGAGCGGGCCGAGGCCGAGCAGCTCGTCGACCAGCACCTTTTCCAGCGCGAACTGCTCGCGGCGGTTGAGGTTGATCTTCAGCTCGGCGAGCACCTCGCCGATGATCGGGCGGAACTCCTCGGCCAGCTCGTCCTTGGAGAGGGTGGCGGCGGCCTCGGGGTCGACCCGCTCGAGGAGGCGGGGGAGGACCTGCTCCTTGATGCGGTGGATCGAGGCCTCGAAGCCCTCGTTCTTGCTCGACGGCGCTTCCGCGGAGGCGGCCTGGCGCTCGGCCAGGCGGGTCATCGCGTCGGCCTTCTCGCCGGGCGGGGGCGGGGCGCCGAAGCTGTCGTCGGCGGCGAAGTCCATCGGGTCGAGCGGCGGGAACTGGTCGCCGCCCTCGAGCGGAAGCGAGGTGGCGCCGCCGGGGCCCTTCATCGGCCGGGCGATGCCGAAGCTCGGCCTGCCGCCGCTGTTGCCGCTCGCGCCGCCGCGCCGTCCAAAAGCACTCATCTTGGCTGGAACCCTTCGACCTGCCGTACCTATCGGCGCTGGTGAATAGGGCGGAAACTTTGACAATTGCCTAATCGGCGGGGGGACACTCTGGGGACACTCTGGTGACAGTCACGTGACTGTCACCAGAGTGTCCCTTCAGGCGGGGAGGTCGGCGCGCTCGGCGAGGATCGTGAGGCCGCGGTCGTTCACTTCGGCGAAGCCGCCCTCGACCGGGATTCGCTCGGGCGTGTCGTTCATGCCCGAGCGGTAGATGGCGAGATCGCCGTTCCTGAGCGTCGACATGAAGGGGGCGTGGCCGGCGAGGACGCCGAAATCGCCCTCCGTGCCGGGGACGACGACCATGAAGACGTCGTCGGCGCGGACGAGGCGCTCCGGCGTGACGAGCTCGAAATGAAGGTCGGCCATTGTCGTTTCTCTCTCCCCTCCCGCTTGCGGGAGGGGCCGGGGGTGGGTCGTTTCCGGGGAAGGGTGCTGCGACTGCCGCAGGCCCACCCCTCGATCCCCTCCCGCAAGCGGGAGGGGAGGGTTGCGTTACGCGGCTTCGGCGGCGAGGCGCTGGGCCTTCTCGACCGCCTCCTCGATCCCGCCGACCATGTAGAAGGCGGCCTCGGGCAGATGGTCGTACTCGCCATCGACCACCGCCTTGAACGAGCGGACGGTGTCCTCGACCTGGACGAACTTGCCGGGGATGCCGGTGAACACCTCGGCGACGTGGAAGGGCTGGGAGAGGAAGCGCTGGATCTTGCGGGCGCGGCTGACGGTCAGCTTATCCTCTTCCGAAAGCTCGTCCATGCCGAGGATGGCGATGATGTCCTGAAGCGACTTGTAGCGCTGGAGGATCTCCTGGACGGCGCGGGCGGTCTCGTAATGCTCCTGGCCGACGGTGCGCGGCTCGAGCACGCGCGACGTGGAGTCGAGCGGGTCGACGGCCGGGTAGATGCCGAGCTCCGAGATGGCGCGCGACAGCACGGTGGTGGCGTCGAGGTGGGCGAAGGAGGTGGCGGGCGCCGGATCGGTCAGGTCGTCGGCGGGGACGTAGATCGCCTGCACCGAGGTGATCGAGCCCTTGTTGGTCGGCGTGATCCGCTCCTGAAGCGCGCCCATGTCGGTCGAGAGCGTCGGCTGGTAGCCGACGGCGGAGGGGATGCGGCCGAGCAGGGCCGACACTTCCGACCCCGCCTGGGTGAAGCGGAAGATGTTGTCGACGAAGAAGAGCACGTCCTGGCCCTCGACGTCGCGGAAATATTCCGCCTGGGTGAGGCCGGAGAGGGCGACGCGGGCGCGGGCGCCGGGCGGCTCGTTCATCTGGCCGAAGACGAGGGCGACCTTGGAGCCCTCGGAGGTGGCGTTGCCCTCGGCGTCCTTGGCGATGACCCCGGCGTCGAGGAATTCGTGGTAGAGGTCGTTGCCCTCGCGGGTGCGCTCGCCGACGCCGGCGAAGACCGAGGTGCCGCCATGGCCCTTGGCGATGTTGTTGATCAGCTCCTGGATGAGCACCGTCTTGCCGACGCCGGCGCCGCCGAACAGACCGATCTTGCCGCCCTTGGCGTAGGGGGCGAGGAGGTCGATGACCTTGATGCCGGTGACGAGGATCGACGTCTCGGTCGACTGGTCGACGAAGAGCGGCGCCTCGGCGTGGATCGGCGCCGTCTCGGTGTGGCCGATCGGGCCGCGCTCGTCGATCGGCTCGCCGACGACGTTCATGATCCGGCCGAGCGTCTTCGGGCCGACAGGGACCCGGATCTGCGAGCCCGTGTCGCGCACTTCCTGGCCGCGGGTGAGGCCGTCGGTCGAGTCCATCGCGATGGTGCGGACGGTCGATTCGCCGAGATGCTGGGCGACCTCGAGGACGAGGCGGCTGCCGTTATTGTCGGTCTCCAGGGCGGAGAGGATCTCCGGCAGGTCGCTGTCGAACGTCACGTCGACGACGGCGCCGATCACCTGGCTGATTCGGCCGACATTGTTGGTGGCGGAGCCCTGCGGGCGGTCGATTGCGGCGGTGGCCATGTTCTTACCTCTTTGCCTTCTTCTCTCTTCGTCATGCCGGACTCGACCCGGCATCCACCCTCTTTTCTCACCCTCGGCGAGGTGAAGGCGGACCCCGGATCAAGTCCGGGGTGACGGTGGGTTTCTCAACTCGACTACAGGGCCTCGGCCCCGGAAATGATCTCCACCAGCTCGGTCGTGATCGCGGCCTGGCGCTGGCGGTTGTAGGCGATGGACAGGCGGTTGATCATGTCGCCGGCGTTGCGGGTGGCGTTGTCCATCGCGGTCATCCGGCTGCCCTGCTCCGACGCGGCGTTCTCGAGGAGGGCGCGGAAGATCTGGACGGCGACGTTGCGGGGGAGGAGCTGGGCGAGGATCTCCTCCTCGTCGGGCTCATATTCGATCGCGGCGCTGGCGCCGGCCGGGGCGGCGGCGGGGCCCGCCTCGGGCATGGGCACCGGGATGATCTGCTGCGCCACCGGCTCCTGCACTAGTGCGGACTGGAAGTGGGCGTAGAAGAGGTGGGCGACGTCGAACTGGCCGTTGTGGAAGCGCTGGACGATGTCGTTGGCGATCGCCTGGGCGTCGGAGAAGCCGGCGAACTTCATCCCGCTCGTGTCGTGCTCGGCGACGATCTGGCGCGGGTAGAGGCGGGCGATGACCGCCCGGCCCTTGCGGCCGACGAGGTAGAAATGGACGGTCCGGCCCTGGCGGACGAGGTCGTCGGCGACCCGGCGGGCGGCGCGGACGATGTTGGAGTTGAAGGCGCCGGCGAGGCCGCGGTCGGAGGTGCAGACGACGAGCAGGTGGGTCTGCTCGGCGCCGGTGCCGGCGAGCAGCTTCGGGCTCTGCGGGCTGATCGTCACTTTCGACGCGAGGCTCGCCATCACCTGCTCCATGCGCTGGGCATAGGGCCGCCCGGCCTCCGCCGCCTGCTGCGCGCGGCGCAGCTTCGCGGCGGCGACCATCTTCATCGCCTTGGTGATCTTCTGCGTCGACTTGACCGACGCGATCCTGCCCTTGAGCGCCTTGAGGCTGGCCATGGAGTCCTACTTCAGTCCCTGGTTCGTCATGCCGGACTTGATCCGGCATCCACCTTTTCTTCTGCGGCGAAGGAAGGTGGACCCCGGATCAAGTCCGGGGTGACGGGTTGTGGTTACGCGAACGTCTTGGCGAAATCGCCGATGATGGTCTTCAGCCGTCCCGCCGTGTCGTCGTCGAGCGTCCTGGTGTCGCGGATCTTGCCGAGCAGGTCGGCATGGTCCGAGCGGACGTGGGCGAGGAGCGAGCTTTCGAAGCGGGTGACGGCGTTCACCGGCACGGTGTCGAGATAGCCGTTCACGCCCGCGAAGATCGAGACGACCTGCTCCTCGACCGGCATCGGGTTGAACTGCGGCTGCTTCAGCAGCTCGGTCAGCCGAGCGCCGCGGTTCAGCAGCTTCTGGGTCGAGGCGTCGAGGTCGGAGCCGAACTGGGCGAAGGCGGCCATCTCGCGATACTGGGCGAGCTCCAGCTTGATCGAGCCGGCGACCTTCTTCATCGCCTTGGTCTGCGCCGAGGAGCCGACGCGGCTCACCGAGAGGCCGACGTTGATGGCCGGCCGGATGCCCTGGTAGAAGAGCTCGGTCTCGAGGAAGATCTGGCCGTCGGTGATCGAGATGACGTTGGTCGGGATGTAGGCCGACACGTCGCCCGCCTGCGTCTCGATGATCGGAAGCGCGGTCAGCGAGCCCGAGCCGTTGTCCTCGTTCAGCTTGGCGGCGCGCTCGAGCAGGCGCGAGTGGAGGTAGAAGACGTCGCCCGGATAGGCTTCGCGGCCCGGCGGGCGGCGCAGCAGGAGCGACATCTGGCGGTAGGCGACGGCCTGCTTGGAAAGGTCGTCGTAGACGATGACGGCGTGCATGCCGTTGTCGCGGAAATATTCGCCCATCGTGCAGCCGGTGTAGGGCGCTAGGAACTGGAGCGGCGCCGGCTCGGACGCGGTGGCGGCGACGACGATGGAATATTCCATCGCGCCGTTCTCCTCGAGCGCGCGGACGATCTGGGCGACGGTCGAGCGCTTCTGGCCGATGGCGACGTAGATGCAGTAGAGCTTCTGGCTCTCGTCGTCGCCCTGGTTGGCCTTGCGCTGGTTGATGAACGTGTCGAGCGCGACCGCCGACTTGCCGGTCTGGCGGTCGCCGATGATCAGCTCGCGCTGGCCGCGGCCCACGGGCACGAGCGCGTCGAGCGCCTTCAAACCGGTCTGGACCGGCTCGTGCACCGACTTCCTGGGGATGATGCCGGGCGCCTTCACCTCGACGCGGCGGCGCTCGGCGGCCTCGATCGGGCCCTTGCCGTCGATCGGGTTGCCGAGGCCGTCGACGACGCGGCCCAAGAGGCCCTTGCCGACCGGCACGTCGACGATGGTGCCGGTGCGGCGGCAGGTGTCGCCCTCGCGGATCGCGCTGTCGTTGCCGAAGATGACGATGCCGACATTGTCGGCCTCGAGGTTGAGAGCCATGCCCTTGATCGCCTCGCCCCCGCCGCTGGCGGCGAACTCGACCATCTCGCCGGCCTGGACATTGTCGAGCCCGTAGACGCGGGCGATGCCGTCGCCCACCGACAGCACGGTGCCGACCTCGGAGACTTCGGCCTCGGTGCCGAAGCTGGCGATCTGGTCGCGGATGACCTTGGAAATTTCTGCGGCGCGGATGTCCATGTTCAGCCCTTCATTGCCGAAGCGAGATTGTTGAGTTTGGTGCGGATGGAGCCGTCGATCTGCTGGGAGCCGATCTTGACGATGAGCCCACCCAAGATGGTGGGGTCGACCGTCAGATCAACCGCCACGTCGCGGCCGACCCGGCTCTTCAGGCTGGAGCGGAGCGCGGCGACCTGGGAGTCGTCGAGCGGCCGGGCGGAGACCACTTCCGCGGTCGTCTCGCCGCGATGGGCGGCGGCCAGCAGGTTGAAGAAGCGGATGATGGCGGGGAGCTGGGTCAGACGCCGGTTCTGAGCGACGACTCCGAGGAACTTGGCGGTGACCGGGTCGAGCCCCATCGAGGCGGCGACCGCCTTCACGGCCTTCAGCGCGTCCTCGCGGCCGATCAGCGGCGAGGTGGTGAGCGCCCTGAGGTCCGCCGACTCGCGCAGGGACTCGCGCAAAGTCGCGAGGCTCGTGCCCACCGCCTCGAGCTGCCGCTCCTCGCGGGCGAGTTCGAACAAGGCGGTGGCGTACCTGCCCGCCAAGCTTGCCTGAATGCCGCCGGAATTCTCCACGCGCGCCGTAACCTCCAGATCGGATTTCTGACCCATGATAAGAAGGGCGCGCAGGGCACCCTCAACAGGTCGCGGGCGCCCTAGCAGGGGGTGGCGGGCGATGCAACCGGTGTGGGCCGCGAGCCCCTCCCTGCGTGCAGGGTGGGGGGCGCCGCGCTTGTTTCCCCCCTCCCTGAATACAGGGAGGGGTCGGGGGTGGGTCGGTCTCCGCCGGCAGTGAATCTTTCGGGGACGCACCCACCCCCGTCCCCTCCCTGCGTGCAGGGAGGGGGGGCGCTCCGCCCTCCCCTCTTCTCCGCTTTGACCGCAAGCCTCGGGATGTAGGGCCGGCGAATCGCGCTTATGAGGGCCGCATGGCTACGCAGATCCTTCCCGACCCCGACGCCGCGTGGCGCGCCGTGCTGGCACGCGACCGGCGGGAGGACGGCCGGTTCGTGACCGGGGTCCTCACCACCGGCATCTATTGCCGCCCGTCCTGCGCGGCGCGGCATCCCAAGCGGGAGAACGTCCGCTTCTTCGCCACCGGCGCCGAGGCGGCGGCGGCGGGGCTGAGGGCGTGCCTCAGGTGCAAGCCCGACGAGGTGACCCGCGAGGCGGCGGCGCTGGCCGCTGCGCTGCGGCTGATCGAGGCGGCCGAGAGCCCGCCGAGCCTCGAGGCGCTGGCCGCCGAGGCCGGCTATTCCCCCTTCCACTTCCACCGTCTGTTCAAGCGCGCGACCGGGCTCACCCCCGCCGCCTTCGCGCGCGGCAGGAGAGCGAGGAGCCTCACCATGACCCTTGAGACCGAAGGCCGAGTCACCGACGCCATCTACGAGGCCGGCTATTCCGGCCCGGCGCGCTTCTATGCCGACGCGAAGGACCGGCTCGGCATGACTCCGACGCGCTGGCGCAGCGGCGGCAAGGGCGAGACGATCAGCTGGGCCACCGCCGAGACCTCGCTTGGCACGATGCTGGTGGCGGCGACCGAGCGGGGCATCTGCAGGCTGTCGTTCGACGAAGGCGAGGAGGCGCTTCGCCGCCGCTTCCCGGGCGCGGCGATCCGGCCCGGCGGCGCGGCGATGGCCGGGCTGCTCGCCCGCACCGTCGCCGCGGTGGAGGCGCCCGAGCGCCCGCACGACCTGCCGCTCGACGTGCGCGGCACCGCCTTCCAGGAGGCGGTGTGGCGCGAGCTCGCCCGAATCCCGCCGGGCGAGAGCCTCTCCTACGCGGCGCTTGCGGCCCGCGCCGGCCGGCCCGAGGCGGTGCGGGCGGCAGGCACGGCCTGCGGCGCCAACCAGGTCGCCGTGCTCATCCCCTGCCACCGCGCCCGCCGCGGCGACGGCTCGCCCGGCGGCTACGCCTACGGGCTGGAGCGCAAGGCGAGGCTGCTCGAGCGCGAGGGCTGGCGGGGCTGACTGGGCGAGGCCCGGACCTGCTTGGATCGAACGGTTCCGCTCATCCTGAGTAGCCGGTGAGCTTGGCGAACCGGCGTATCGAAGGACCCAGGGGCCTCTGGCGGTCCTTCGATACGGGACTTCGCCAAGCTCAGTCCCTACTCAGGATGAGCGATTCAAACTCAACTCCGGCGACGACTCCGGCGACAGCGACTCCGGCGACCACTCCGGTGACAGTCACGTGACTGTCACCGGAGTGTCCCTGGCTCAGGAGGGGGCGGCGCCTTTCGCCTTGGCCTGCTCCGCGCGGAGCTTCGCAAGCTGCTCCCGGGCGGCGGTGCGGCGCGGGGATTCGTGCGGATCGTTGGCGATCGGCATCAGCGCCGCGATGGCTGCGCCCCAGCGATGCTCGGCGGCCATCTCGTCCACCACCAGCTGGCGGATGCGCGTGTCCGCCGGCAGAGTCATCATTGCCGCGGTGAGCCCCTCGACCGCACTCGCGGGCGGCTTGGCGTCGACCAGGTGGAAGCTCTGGTAGAAGGCGACCAGCGGCAGCACGTCGTTGGGATCGGCCTTGTTGGCGCGGACGGCGAGCCGCCGCGCCTCGGCCGCCTTCGCCTCTCGCGCCGCGCCCTGCAGCTTGGCCGCCGCGCCGGCGAGGGCGAGCGACTTCCTGACGAGGGCGCGCGGATGATCGGGCTGGAGGGCCAGCAGGCGGTCGGCGGCCGCTTCCGATTGCGCGACATTGCCCGCCGCCCACTCCGCCTCGCCGAGCAGATAAAGGCCGTAGGGATCGTTCGGCATGCGCTGCACCTTGGCGCGGATGCGGGCGAGATTCTCGTTGCGAAGCTTCTCCTCGCGGCTGCGCTCGCTCTCCTTGCGGTAGATGCTGAGCTCGTCGTCGCGAAGCGCGATCGTCTCGGGGATGAGAGCCGCCTCGCCCGCCGGGACCGGCCGGACCCCCTGGATGACCGGGCGCCGTATCTCGACCTTGACCGGGCGGTATTCGAAGCTTCCGGAAGTGAGGTAGAGGTGCGCCTCGCGGTTGAGGGCGGCGAGATCGCCGAACGCCGCCCGCGCCGCTTCCGCCTGGCTCTTGCCGGCGCCGAGGCCGGCGAGGAACTGGCGCATCTGCGGCGAGCGGGTCTTCGAGAAGGTGAAGAAGTGGGTCATCGCCCAGCCCTGGCCGTAGAGGTCCAGCGGGACCTTCTCCGGCGGCTTGGTGAGCAGGTCCTCCAGCGACACCCAGTCCCAGCCGATCGCGTCGCCGCGATGCTTGGCGGCCATCCCGTAGGCGATCCGGCCGTCGTCCATGAAGCGGCTCGAGCCGATCAGCTCGGCGAAGCCCTCGACATACCAGCTCGGATAGATGGCCGGGAAATATTGCAGCATGAAATGGTGCGCATATTCGTGGTGGAGGACCAGCTCCGGCGTGAAGTCGCCCTGGCCGAAATAGGTCTTGCGGGGCGTGACGAGGAAGGGGCCGAGGACGTTGCTGTTGTAGAAGCCGGCGACGCCGCTCGCGGTGAGGCCGAGCGCCTTCTCCACCTCGACGTTGGAGGCGACGTGGTAGATGCGCACCTTGACCGGCTCGACCGTGTCGGAAAGGCGCGTCGCCATCCGCATCAGCGCATCGATGCTTTCCAGCCGCTCGGCGAGGCGGCCGACGTCCTTCTCCTCCGCCTCGCTGTAGATGACGAAATGGGCCGTCTCATATTGCCGCCAGTCGGCCCGTGCCGCGGCGGGCAGCGCCGCCGCCGCCAGCGCGAGCGCCAGCCCCAAGATCCTGCGCAGCATCGTCATCCCCCGTTGCCCCAAGTCCGCCAAGGACTTAGCCGAGCCGGCCGGCGCTGAAAAGCCCGCGTTCCGTCATCGCGGCGCAGGCCGGGACCTTGTTTCCCCTTTCGGAAGAACATCGGGATTCCGGCTTTCGCCGGGCCGACGGTTCGGCGGCGGGGGCGCGGTCAGAGGAAGCTGTAGGGATCGACGTCGACGCTCACTCGGACGCCGCGGGGCCAGCTCAGCTTGCCGAGCCAGTCGCGGATCACGTCCTGGACGTCGAGGCTTCGGGCGGCGTGGACGAGGAGGCGGTGGCGGTGGCGGCCGCGCAGCATGGCGAGCGGCGCCGGCGCCGGGCCGAACACCGCCATGTTGTCGACGCGGGGCGCGGCGCGGCCGATCAGCCGGGCGGCCTCGAGCGCCTCGGCGGCGTCCTCGGAGGAGACGACGATTCCGGCGAGGCGGCCGAAGGGCGGCATCGCCGCCTCCCGCCGCGCCTCCGTCTCGGCGGCGTAGAAGCTCTCCGCGTCGCCGCTGACGAGGGCGCCGATCACCGGCGCCGAAGGGTCGTGGGTCTGGACGAGGACCAGGCCCGGCTTCTCGCCGCGGCCGGCGCGGCCCGCGACCTGGGCGATCTGCTGGAAGCTGCGCTCTGCGGCGCGCAGATCGCCGCCCTGGAGGCCGAGGTCGGCGTCGACGACGCCGACGAGGGTGAGGTTGGGGAAATGGTAGCCCTTGGTGACGAGCTGGGTGCCGACGACGATGTCGATCTCGCCCGCCTCCATGCGCGCGACGAACTCGGCGGCGCGGGCGGGGGACCAGATGGTGTCGGACGTGACGATCGCCGTCTTCGCGTCCGGGAACAGGGCGCGGACCTCGTCGGCGATGCGCTCGACGCCGGGGCCGACCGGGACGAGGCTGTCCTCATGCTCGCATTCCGGGCACAGCTTGGGCGGCGGCATCATGTGCCCGCAATGATGGCAGGCGAGGCGGTGGACGAGGCGGTGCTCGACCATCCACGCCGTGCAATTGGGGCATTGGAAGCGATGGCCGCAATGGCGGCAGAGGGTGAGCGGCGCGTAGCCCCGGCGGTTGAGGAACAGCAGGGCCTGCTCGCCGCGCGAGAGCGTCTCCTCGAGCTCGCGGACCAGCCGCGGCGCGAGCCAGCGGCCGCGCGGCGGCGGATCGGCGAGGAGGTCGAGCGCCTCTATCTGAGGAAGCTCGGCGGGGCCGTAGCGGTCCGGCAGCCTGACCTCCGCATAGACTCCGATCTCCGCCATCTGGCGGCTCTCGATCGCCGGGGTCGCCGAGGCGAGGACGATCGGGATCTTCTCCAGCTTGGCGCGCATCACGGCGACGTCGCGGGCGTGATACTGGACTCCGTCCTCCTGCTTGAAGCTGGTCTCGTGCGCCTCGTCGACGACGATCAGGCCGAGGCGGCGATAGGGGAGGAAGAGGGCGGAGCGGGCGCCGACGACGACGCGGGCGTCGCCCGTCGCGATCGCCCGCCAGGCGCGGCGGCGCTGCGACTGGCGGAGGCCCGAGTGCCAGGCGACGGGCTCGTGGCCGAAGCGCGCGGCGAAGCGCTTGAGGAACGGCTCGGTGAGCGCGATCTCGGGGAGGAGGACGAGCGTCTGGCGGCCGCGGCGCAGCGCCTCGGCGACCGCCTCGAAATAGACCTCGGTCTTGCCGGAGCCGGTGACTCCGTCGAGCAGGAAGGGGGCGAAGTCGGCGGCGCGCACCGCCTCGACGAAGACGTGGGCGGCGGCGCCCTGGGCGAGATCGAGCGCGGGCGGGCCGAAATCGGGATCGGGCAGCGGGAAGGGATCGTCGACCGAGACCTCGACCGCCTCGATCGCGCCCGCCTTGACGAGGCCGCGGACGACGTTGTCGGAGACTCCGGCCGCCAGGGCGAGCTCGCGGACCAGCCCCTGCCGCTCTCCGAGGCGCTCCAGCGCCTGGGCGCGCTGCGGGCTGAGCCGCTCGGGGACGAGGCCGGTCAGCCGGTATTCGGTGACGGTCCGGCCGCCGTCTAGGGCGCTGGCGGAGGCGAGCGCCATGCGCAGCACGGAGGCCGCGGGCGCGAGGTAGTAATCGGCGGTCCACTCGACCAGGCGGCGAAGCGGCTCGGCGAGCGGCGGCAGGTCGTAGGCCTGGAGGAGGGGCCGCAGGCGGTTGTCGCCGACGCTCTCCGCCTCGAGCCGGTCGGCCTCCCAGACGACGCCGGTCATCTGCCGCGGCCCGAGCGGGGCGAGCACGATCGAGCCGGGCGCGACCGCCATGCCCTGGGGCACGCGATAGTCGAGCGGCCCCAAGGCGGCGTTAAGGAGGAGGACGCGGCAGCGGTTCATCGTCCCCGCATATGGCGTTTCGCGGCCGGTGCGGAAGTGGGCGGACCCGCTACAGGGGCTGGACCATCTTCGCCGCCTTGAGGTTGGCGTAGACGATGCTCAGCTGGTCGACGACGGAGCCGGAACGCCCGGCGAGGGCGAGGACGAAGCTGCCCTCCGGCACCGACCAGCCGAACGGCGTGCCGCCATTTCCTCCCGCCTCGGTGACCCGGCCGTCGCTGATGGTGACCTTGAGCCTGTCCACGAAACGCTGCGCGCGCCCTTCGAAGCGGACCGGGAAGCGGCCGTCCTCGAGCGACAGCCTGGGCTGGGCGCCGCCGGTGTTGGCGCCGTGGGCCTCGCTCCACTGGCGCTTGTCGGACGTGTAGTCGACCTCGATTCGGTTCAGATATTCGGCGCCGAACAGGCGCAGCGCCTGGATCCGGACGCGGTTCTTGATCGCCTCGCCGGGCGACATCGTCTCCCACGGCCCCGCCTCCGCGCCGCCCCAGGCGGGCGGTTGCGGCGCATCATATTGGAGGACGGGCTCGCCCTTGGCGAGCGACGGCAGCGCCGGCGGCTTGAACGTCGTCGTCGCGTCGATCCCCCAGTCGGCGATCTGGCCGTTGATCTCCTTGACGTCCTTCAGCACCGCCCGCTCGAAGTCGATCAGGGCCGCGTCGCCCGTATAATTGTAGCGGTCGTAGATGCGCTTCAGCCAGTCGATCTGGTTGCGCACGGCGGTCAGCCGGGCGAGGCTCTGGAGGAGGCCGTCCTCCGGGTCCATGAAGTAGCGCCGGTTCTTGACGACCTTGAGGAACTTGCGCCCGAAGCCGGGGACGCCTTCATGGCCCTGCACCTTGATGTCGGTGGGCACGGCGGCGTCGAGCTTCTGCTTGGAGAAATCGAGGGCGAACTGGACGAGCTTGTCCTGCGGCGGCAGCTGCGGATAGGCGATGCCGGTAATCTCCTCCTGGAGGGTCCAGGCGGTGGTCGACTGCTTGAGGATCTCGGAGAGCTTGACCTGCACGTCGCCCTCGACGGTGAGGCCGCCGGCTATGCCCTTTCCCTTCAGCGAGGTGGCGAGGCTGGTCTGCTCCTCGCGAGTCTCGGTGTGGAAGGTGTAGACGGCGTAATATTCGCCGCCCATGGTCACCGAGCTGATGAAGCTGTCGCCGTAATATTGGACGAAGTCGGCCGCCTCGTCGTCGTTGGTGGGCGCCTTGACGTTGTCCTTCAGCCGGACGTCCTTCACCGACCAGGTGCCGACCTTGTGGTTGGCGTGGACGACGATGGTGACGCTGCGCGCCGTGACGTTGAGCTTCTTGACGAACTCCATCTTGGCGGTGACGCTGGCCGCCTTGAGGTAGCTGACCGAGAGCGAGGCGTCGATGTCGAGCGCCTGGGCGAGCTCCTGAAGGCTCTCGCACACCTGGATGTGGGCCGAGGCGATGCCGCCGTCCGACTGGGCGTGCTCGCCGGTGACCGCGCTGGCCGGGAGCATGCCGCGCAACACGCTGTCGTAGCCGGCGAACAACCTCTTCGGGATCGGCTCGTCGCCGCGGCCGCGGGTCATCTCGGAATCCGCCATCGTCTTCTCCGCCGTCTCGGCGATTTCGTTAGCATGGCGTAACGGACCCGTACAGATTGGCGGCGGCGGCCGCCGTGCAACATCGCCCGGCGTGGCTCGTTACCGCCCGCGTCGCACGGAAAGGAAGCCATGCACCCTTCGCTCACCCGCCGAAGCCTGGTCGGCGCCGGACTCCTTCTGCCCCTGCTGGCGCTTCCCGGCTGCGCCACCCGGCTCGGCGACGTCCCCGGACTGGAGGAGGCGATAAGGCGGCTCCTCACGCTCTCGTCGCAGCGCGCCTTCGCGCGGCTGGCGGCGCGGGAGGGATATTTCGCGGACGACGTCGCGCGGGTCGACCTGCCCTCGCAGCTCGGCGGCAGCGCGTTCGCTCGGGCGCTGGCGGTGCTGCTCGGCACGAGGGGCGTGCAGGACCGGCTGCTGCGGGTGGTGAACGAGGCGGCGGCGGCGGGCGCGGCGCGGGCCGCGCCGGTCGTCTACGAGGCGATCCGTGGAATCAGCCTCGCCGACGCCGCGGCGATCGCCCGCGGCGGGCCGACCGCGGCCACCGACCGGCTCCAGCGGGAGATGGGCGACCGGGTGTTCGAGGCGATGTTCCCCGAGGTCGGCGCGGCGTTGAGACTCGCCGACGACGGGCTCGTCGAGCGGGCGCTGCGAATCACGACGGGCATCGACTTTCGCGGCCTTCAGGCCGACGTTACACGCAAGGCCGCGGCCGGCCTCTACCGGGCGATCGGCCGCGAGGAGGCGGCGATCCGCGCCGACCCGTCCGCGGCCGGCGATCCGGCGATCGCCGCCCTCTTCGCACGGCGGCGCCGATAAGGCAGGGTCTTCGAAGGGGGCGGGCATGGCGGAAGCGGAGGCGCGGCTGGACTCGTTCCTCGACAAGTTCGAGCCGGCGGTGGCGGCGCGGGCGCGCCTCTATCTCGGGCGGATGAAGGCGCGGCTGCCGGGCGCTCAGGTCCTCGTCTACGACAATTACAACGCGCTCGCGATCGGCTTCGCGCCGGGCGAGCGCGCCTCCGAGGCGGTGCTGTCGCTCGCCGTCTTCCCGCGCTGGGTGACCTTGTGCTTCCTGTCCGGGGCGGGGCTGACGGATCCGGAAGGCCGGCTGAAGGGCTCGGGCAAGAGGGTGCGCCACGTCCGCCTTCTCGCCGAGGACTCGCTGGAGGACCCCTATGTCGCCGCGCTGATCGCCGAGGCGGCGGCGCGCGCCGAGCCGCCGTTCGACCCGGGGGCGGAGCAGCGGCTGATCGTCAAGTCGGTCTCGGCGAAGCAGCGCCCGCGCCGACTCGCGCCGGCTCCGCGGGCTGGCTAGAAGGGCCGCGAATCCATCCAGCCGGGGCAAGCCACATGAAGTTCTTCGTCGACACCGCCGACACCGCCGAGATCCGCGACCTGGCGGAGACCGGGCTGCTCGACGGAGTCACCACCAATCCCTCCCTCATCCACAAGGCGGGGCGCGACTTCCTCGAGGTGGTGCGGGAGATTGCCGGTATCGTGCCGGGGCCGGTCTCGGCCGAAGTGGTCGCACTCGACCACAAGGAGATGCTGCGCGAGGCCGAGATACTGCGCCGGATCGCCGACAACATCGCCGTCAAGGTGCCGCTGACGGTGGACGGGCTCAAGACCTGCAAGGCGCTGAGCGGGGAGGGGACGATGGTCAACGTCACCTTGTGCTTCAGCGCCAACCAGGCCCTGCTCGCCGCCAAGGCGGGGGCGACCTTCATCTCGCCCTTCGTCGGCCGGCACGACGATACCGGCTTCGACGGCATGCAGATCATCTCGGAGATCCGCACCATCTACGACAATTACGACTTCGCGACCCAGATCCTCGTCGCCAGCGTGCGCCACCCGGTCCACGTCCTCCAGTCGGCGATGATCGGCGCCGACGTGATGACGGCGCCCCCCGCGGTCATCCGCCAGCTCTTCAGGCACCCCCTCACCGACCGCGGCATCGAAGCCTTCCTCGCCGACTGGGGCAAGACCGGCCAGAGCATCTAGCCCGCGATGAATGGGGACAGTAACTATTTGTCCGCTTTCCCGGACAAATAGTTACTGTCCCCATTTTCCCGCGGGGGATCGAGGGACCCGGGCGACGGGAGGAATTTCGCCATCGCTTATTAACCTTGTTCGCGTTACCTTCCCGGCGATGGGCAAGGTCATCAGCTTCGAGGACAAGGCGGTCGCAAGCCTGCGCGCGCGCGTCGCGGCGGCGGAGGAGGCGAACCAGGACCTGATCGCCTTCGCCCGCGGCCATTCGGGCGCGGTCGCCTCGATCCACGAGGCGGTGCTCGCCGCGGTCGACGCCGAGGGCTTCGACCACCTCATCCACATCGTCACCCAGGAATGGCCGCAGATACTCGGGCTCGACGCGGTCGCGGTCGGACTGTTCGTCGGCGAGCGCGGCCTGCGCGCCGACGCTTCGGGCCTTCAGTTCGTCGACCCGCGGATGGTCGAGCGCTCGCTCGCCGGCCTGGAGGGCGTGGTGCTGCGCGGCTGCGAGCGCGGCCATCCCCTGTTCGGACCGGCCTGCACCCTGATCCGCGCCGAGGCGCTGGTCCGGCTCGACACGGCGCCGCCGCTGCCGAGCGGCCTCCTCGCGCTCGGCCAGCGCGCCGAGCAGGGCTTCGAGACGCGCCACGGCTCGGAGCTGCTCGTCTTCCTCGGCCGAGTCCTCACCCGCTGCATGGGCCGGTGGCTGATCCCCTGACATGCCGATCCCCTGACATGAAGCCGGCGGATGACGCGCCGTCCCGACCGGCCCCTTCGGGAGGGGAGGGCGCCCAGGCGCCCCATCCCGCCCGCGAGACCGCCCTCGCCTGGTCGCATCATCTCGCCCGCGACCGCCGGCGCTCGCCGCACACGGTACGCGCCTATGCCGCGACCGCGCACCGGCTGATCGACTTCCTCGCCGAGCATCTCGGCGGCCCCGTCGGCGCTGAGGCGCTGGCCGGGCTGGAGGCGGCGGATTTGCGCGCCTTTCTCGCCCAGCGCCGGGCCGAGGGGCTCGGCAACGGCTCGGCCGCGCGCGAGCTTTCGGCGGTGCGCGGCTTCCTCGGCTTCGCCGCCGGGGAAGGCGCGCCGCCGCGCCTGCGCGGACCGAAGCGGCCGCGCAGCGTGCCGCGGCCCGTCTCGCCCGACGACGCCGTCTCGCTCGCCGCCGAGGCCGGCGAGGACGCCGCGGCGGAATGGATCGCGGCACGGGACGAAGCGGTGCTGCTCCTGCTCTACGGCTCCGGGCTGCGGGTCGCCGAGGCGCTCGGCCTCACCGGCGCGGCGCTTCCGCTCGGCGAGACCCTGACCGTCACCGGCAAGCGCAGCAAGACCCGGGTGGTGCCGCTGCTGGGGCCGGTGCGCGAAGCGATCGGCCGATATCTGGCGCTCTGTCCGTACCCGGCGTCGCGGGAGGCGCCGCTGTTCCGCGGCGCGCGGGGCGGCCCACTCAACGGCGAGATGATCCGGCGGGCGGTGCGCCGCGCCCGGGTGCGGCTCGGCCTCTCCGACCGGACGACGCCGCACGCCTTGCGCCACAGCTTCGCCACCCACCTGCTCGGCCGCGGCGCGGACCTTCGCTCGCTCCAGGAGCTGCTCGGCCACGCCAGCCTCTCCTCCACCCAGATCTACACCGCGGTCGACGCGGCGCACCTGATGGACGTCTACCGGAGCGCCCACCCGCGGGCGTGATGGGGATAGTGACTATTTTCCGTCCCGGCCCCGCCTGAATGGGGACAGTAACTATTTTCCCTTCCCACCGCCGCGCATCGCCGGCCGTGTGGGAAAATAGTTACTGTCCCCATTTAACGTTACTGTCCCCATTTAGCGCGCGGAGCAGTCACCGTCCCCTTCTGACGAACTGGAGGACGAGCCGGGTCAGCCAGAGGAGGAAGGCGGCGGCGACGATCCCGGTGGAGACGGGGCCGGCATAATGCTCGATCGCCTCGTAATGGTCGCCCAGAAGCGAGCCGAGCCAGGTGAGGAGGCCGGTGGAGACGAGCGTGCCGATCGCCGAGAGGAGGAGGAAGCGGCCGAACGGCATCGCCACCAGCCCGGCGGGTATGGAGATGGCGGTGCGCACCGCGGGCACGACGCGGCCGACGAGGACGAGCACGGGCCCGAGCCTGTGGAACCAGCGCTCCAGCCACTCCACCTCGTGCATCGAGACGGTGGTGATCCGGCCGTAGCGGGTGACGAGGCGCTTGAAGCGCGCCGCGCCGAGCGCCCGCGCCGCCCAATACCAGGTCACCGATCCGGTCATCGCCCCCGCGGCGCCCGAGACGGCGACCCCGGCGAGGGACATGCCGTTCTGGGTGGCGATGAGGCCGGAGAGCGGCATCACCAGCTCCGACGGAAAGATGGGGAAGAACGTCTCCACCCACATCAGAAGGAAGACCGCGAGATAGCCGTGATCGCGGATGAAGTCGGGCAGGAAATCAGCCACGCGCGCGCACCTTCTCCTCGATCCGGTCCCAGATGAGCGCCGGGGTGTCCGTGCCGTTGAAGCGGTCGATGGCGACGATGCCGGTGGGCGACGTGACGTTGATCTCGGTCAGCCACTTGCCGCCGATCACGTCGATGCCGACGAAGAGCAGGCCGCGCGCCCTGAGCTCGGGACCGAGGAGGGCGCAGATCTCCCGCTCCGTGCCGGTGAGCTCGGTCCTGGCCGCCGAGCCGCCGGCGGCGAGGTTGGAGCGTATCTCCCCCTCGCCGGGGAGGCGGTTGATCGCCCCCGCCACCTCGCCGTCGACGAGGACGATCCGCTTGTCGCCGAGGCTGACCTCGGGGACGAAGGCCTGGATCATGTGGGGCTCGCGCCAGGCGGCGTTGAACATCTCGATCAGGGCGGCGAGGTTGGCGCCGTCCTTCTCGACCTTGAACACCGCCTTGCCGGCATTGCCGTGGAGCGGCTTCACCACCATCGCGCCGTGCTTCGCCAGGAACTCCCGGGCGACGCCGAGCGAGCGGGTGATCGCGGTCGGCGGCATGAACCGCGCGAAATCGAGCACCCACAATTTCTCCGGCGCGTTGCGGACCGAGGCGGGGTCGTTGACCACCAGGGTCTCCCCGGCGATCCGCTCGAGCAAGTGGGTGGCGGTGATGTAGCCGAGGTCGAAGGGCGGGTCCTGGCGCATCAGCACCACGTCGGCGTCGCGGCCGAGGTCGAGTATCTCGGGCTCGCCGAGGCTGAAATGGTCGCCTTCGACCCGCTGGACGGCGACCGGATAGCCCATCGTCCAAAGGCGGCCGTCGACCCAGCTCAGCGCCTCCGGGCCGTAATGCCAGAGGCGGTGGCCGCGCGCCTGGGCGGCGAGCATGATCGCGAAGGTCGAATCGCCGGCGATCCCGATCGTCTCCAGCGGGTCCATCTGGACCGCCACGCGCAAGCTCATGTCCGCTCCCTTTCCGAGATGGCGCCCTAGGCGCTATCCGCCTCCGGCCTCAAGCCCTCTCCCCCGAGCCGCGCACAGGCTTTCACTCGCCGCCGGTGAGGTCGCCGAGGTCGACGTCGGTCGAGATGGTGGTGCGGAGCAGCGTGCTTCCGTCGTCGCCGCGGATCAGCACCGGCTGCGCCTCGCTGGTCGCGCCGGCGGCGCAGGAGGCGTGGTAGGCGAGCGCCTTGGCGAGCTGGTCGCGCTGCGCCGGCGGCATCTGCAGGAAGGCCTCCGTCGGGACGGTCGCCTCGCCCTTGTCGTTATATTCGGCGGCGCCCTTGCCGAGCGCCGCGAGCGCCTTGCCGACCTCGGCGCAGACCTTGGCCGGCAGCGGGTTGCCGGCGCCGCCCGCCTCGGCCCAGTCGGGCTTCTTCGCCTCGCAGCCGGCGGTTAGGGGGAGGAGCGGGAGAAGGAGGGGGAGGAGCCAAAGGCGCATGTCTATCCTTGCCAGATGCCGGCGACGTGCCGCGGCAGGCGGCGGGGAATTATGTAGACGGCGTCGATGCGCAAATCATCCCCGTCGCGGGCGTAGCGCGGGGCGAGCGCCTCGGCGGCGGCCGCGACCCGGCGCAGGCGCCATTCGTCGAGCGCCAGCCTCCTCCGCCGAGCCGCGCGCCTTGACCTCGACGAAGGCGAGGGTGCGTCCCCGGCGGGCGACGAGATCGACCTCGCCGACCGGGGTCCGGACTCGGCGGGCGAGGATCGCCCAGCCCTTGAGCCGCAGCCACCAGGCGGCCAGAGTCTCGGCGCGCCGTCCGCCCCGCTCCGCCCGCCGCCGGTTCACTTCAGCGCCAGGGCGCGCTCGTAGACCTGCCGCCGCGGCAGGCCGAGACGCTCCGCCACCTCGGCGGCGGCCCGCGAAACGGAGAGGCGGGCGAGCGCTTCGACGAGCGCCGCATCCACGTCGGCAAGGGCGGCGGGCTCGGCCTCCCCCGGCGGGGCGACGACGATGACGATCTCGCCCTTGGGCGGCGCCTCGGCATAGCGCGCGGCGAGGATTCCGAGCGTTCCCGTCACCGTCTCCTCAAACCGCTTGCTGATCTCCCGAGCGACCGCCGCCTCGCGCTCGCCCAGCCCCTCGGCGAGCGCCGCGAGGCAGGCGGCGAGGCGGGGGCCGCTCTCGTAGAGGAGGAGGGTGGCGCGCACCGCCGCCACCTCGGCGATTGCGGCGGCGCGCGCGCCGGCCTTGGACGGGAGGAAGCCGAGGAAGAGGAAGCGGTCGGTCGGGAGCCCGGCGAGGGTGAGCGCGGCGACGGCGGCGCAGGGCCCGGGGACGGTGGTGACGGCGATCCCGGCCGCGCGGGCGTCGCGGACCAGCTTGTAGCCGGGATCGGAGACGAGCGGCGTGCCGGCGTCGGAGACGAGCGCCACCGCCTCGGCCTGCATGCGCGCGATCAGGGCGGGTCGGACTCGGTCGGCATTGTGGTCGTGATAGGGCAGCATCGGCCGCCGGGCGCCGATGTGGCGGAGCAGCCTGGCGGTCACCCGGCTGTCCTCCACCGCGATCAGGTCGGCCCTCGCCAGTATGTCGGCGGCGCGCGGGGAGAGATCGGAAAGATTGCCGATCGGCGTCGCGACGATGTACAAACCGGGCGGGAGGGTCGCGTTCATGAAGTCTCCGGTCATGGCAGAGCAGTCCGGCTTGCCGCAAGCGCGACGGTCGGTCCTCGGCCTCGCCGCGGGCGGGCTGCTCGCCTTCGCCCTTTCCGCCTGCCAGCTCGTCCCGGCGCCGCGCCCCGAGCCGCCGCCGCTTCCGGAGGAGGAGACGCCGCCGCCCGCGCCGCAGCCGGAGCCGGCGCGTCCGGGCCTTCCGGCCGACGCCGCGCGCAACCGCGTCGCCGTGCTCGTGCCGCTGAGCGGCGCCAACGCCGCCGTCGGCCAGTCGATTGCGAATGCCGCCAACCTCGCCCTTCTCGACACCGGCGGCGAGCGGATCCGCATCACCGTCTACGACACCGCCAAGGACGGCGCGGCGGCGGCGGCCGGCCAGGCCCGGACGGAGGGCAACGGCCTGTTCCTCGGGCCGCTCCTTGCCGAGGACGTGCGCGCCGTCGCGACGGTGGCGAGGCCGGCGGGCATCCCGGTCGTCGCCTTCTCCAACGACGAGAGCGTCGCCGGCGACGGCGTCTATTTGATGGGCTTCACGCCCGGCCAGTCCGTGGAGCGGGTGGTCGCCTATGCCCGCGGCGCCGGCCTGTCGCGCTTCGGCGCTCTGACTCCGAACGGCGTCTACGGGCGCCGCGCCGCCCAGGCGATGGTGGCGGCGACCCGCTCCGCCCGGCTCGGCGGGATGCAGAGCTTCGACCGCGATCCCGCCGCGATCAGGGCCGCGGCCGGGCGGCTGGCCGGGCAGGGCCCGTTCGACGCCGTGCTGGTCGCCGACAGCGGCCGCACCGCGGCGCTCGCCGCGCCGGCGCTGCGCGCCGCCTCACCCGAGGTGCGGCTGCTCGGCACCGAACTGTGGGCGACGGAGGGCTCGCTCGGCGCGACTCCGGCGCTGCGCGGCGCCTGGTATGCGAGCGTGTCCGACACGATGTTCGCCCAGCTGCGCACCCGCTACCGCGCCCGCTACGGCACCAACCCCTATCGCCTCGCCAGCCTTGGCTACGACGCCGTGCTGCTGACGGTGCGGATCGCCAAGGACTGGCGCTTCGGCCGCCCGTTCCCGGAGCGGGCGCTGGGCGATCCCGACGGGTTCACTGGCATCGACGGCGCCTTCCGCTTCGATCCGGGCGGGGTGGCGGAGCGCTCGCTCGAGGTGCGCGAGGTGACCGCGGCGGGAACGGCGATCCTGTCGCCCGCGCCGCGCGGCTTCTAGAGCACGATCTCCCGCAGGATCGCCTCCAGGACCAGCATGCCGCGCGGCGTGACGGCGAGGCGGCCGGCGTCGCGGGCGAGAAGGCCCTGCGCCTCCAGCCTGCGCACGGCCGGCCAGTCGATCTGCGCTTCCAGCCCGCCGACGTCGATGCCCTCGCGCAGGCGCAGGCCCATGACCAGCGCCTCGCGCGCCTGCTCGGCCGGTGTCAGCGCCGTCTCCTCGGACGCGCCGCTGCCGCTCCGGGCGAGGGCGGCGAGCCAGTTTTCGGGCTTCCTGTGGCGGACGGTGGCGAGGCCGCCGCGGCGGCCGTGCGCGCCCGGCCCGATGCCGAGATAGGGCCGGTAGCGCCAGTAAGCGAGGTTGTGGCGGCTCTCCTCGCCCGGACGGGCGTGGTTCGAGACTTCGTAGGCGGGGAGCCCGGCCCCGCCGGCAAGCGCCTGCGTGAGCTCGTAGAGGTCGGCCGCCTCGTCGGGGTCGACCGGCGTCAGCGCGCCCTTGGCGGCGAGGGCGGCGAAGCGGGTGCCGGGCTCGATGGTCAGCTGGTAGAGCGAGAGGTGGCCGGTGCCGAAGCCGAGCGCGCGGCTCAGCTCGGACTCCCAGGCGGCGGCGCCCTGGCCGGGAAGCGCGTAGATGAGGTCGAAGCTGACGCGGCCGAAGTGGCGCTGAGCGATGTCGAGCGCCGCCAGCCCCTCCTCGGCGCCGTGGGCGCGCCCGAGGAAGCGGAGCGCCCGGTCGTCGAGGGACTGGAGGCCGAGCGAGACCCGGTTGACCCCGGCGGCGGCGAGATCGGCGAAGCGGGCCGCCTCGACCGAGGAGGGATTGGCCTCGAGGGTGATCTCGACCCCGGGCGCGAATCCCCAGTGCCGCCCGGCGGCGGCGATCAGCGCCGCCACCGTCTCGGGCGGCATCAGCGAGGGCGTGCCGCCGCCGAAGAAGATCGAGCCGAGCGGCTCCCCCGGCCACGCCTCCGCCTCGGCGGCGAGGTCGCGCAGCAGCGCCTCGCGCCACGCCGCCTGGTCGACCGAGGCGCGGACGTGGCTGTTGAAGTCGCAATAAGGGCATTTGGAGACGCAGAAGGGCCAGTGGACGTAGAGGGCGCCGGGCGCTTGCGCCCGCCTCTCCGTCGCCCCGGCCAAGGCCGGGGCCCCCGGTCGCAAGGGCGCGGCGGGGCTCGCCGAGGTCCCGGCCTTCGCCGGGACGACGATGGGACCGTTCACCCCAGCGCCGCCACCAGCTTGCGGAAGGCCTCGGCGCGGTGGCTGATGCGGTGCTTCTCGGCCTGGTCCATCTCGCCGAAGGTCTGGGTGCCGCCGGCCGGGACGAACATCGGGTCATAGCCGAAGCCCTTGTCGCCGCGGGGCGGCCAGACCAGCATCCCCTCCACCCGGCCCTCGAACCATTCGGCATGGCCGTCCGGCCAGCACAAGGCGAGCGCGCAGGTGAAATGGGCGGAGCGGCTCGCCTCCGGGCCGAGCGCCTCGAGCTCGTTCCAGACGCGGCGCATGGCGTGGCCGAAGTCCCGCACGTCCGGCCGATCGTCGGCGATCGCCCAGCGCGCCGAGAAGATGCCGGGGCGGTCGCCGAGCGCCTCGACGCACAGGCCGCTGTCGTCGGCGAGGGCGGGCAGGCCCGCCAGGTCCGCCGCCGCCCGCGCCTTCAGATCGGCGTTCTCGATGAAGTCGACCCCTATCTCCTCCGGCTCGGGCAATTCCAGCTCCGCGGCGGAGACGGGCTCCACGCCATAGGGCCCGAGCAGGTCGCGGATCTCGCGCACCTTGCCCTCATTGTGGCTGGCGATGACCAGCCTTCCGGCGAGCTTCCTCATCGCCCGCTCGCCCGGTCCTGGGCGGCGAAGATTTCGGCGCAGCCGATGCGGGCGAGGCGGAGGAGGCGGAGCAGCCCTTCCTCGTCATAGCATTCGCCCTCGGCGGTGACCTGCGCCTCGACGATGTTGCCGTCCTCGGTCAGCACGAAATTGCCGTCGGCGCCGGCGGAGCTGTCCTCCTCGTAATCGAGGTCCAGGATCGCCGCGCCGGCATGGATGCCGCAGCTCACCGCCGCAATCTTCTGGCGGATCGGATCCTTGACGATCAGCTTCTGGGCGATCAGCCGGTCGACGGCCATGCGGAGCGCCACCCAGGCGCCCGAAATGGCGGCGGTGCGGGTGCCGCCGTCGGCCTGGATGACGTCGCAGTCGACGGTGACCTGCCGCTCGCCGAGGGCCTCCAGGTCGACCACGGCGCGCAGCGACCGGCCGATCAACCGCTGTATCTCCTGGGTGCGGCCCGATTGCTTGCCCGCCGCCGCCTCGCGCCGGCCGCGCGTGTGGGTGGCGCGGGGCAGCATGCCATATTCGGCCGTCACCCAGCCGCGTCCCTTGCCGCGCAGCCAGCCCGGCAGCGAGGTTTCCACCGAGGCCGTGCACAGCACCCGCGTGTCGCCGAACGCGACGAGGCAGCTGCCTTCGGCATGGCGGGTGAAGCCGGGCTGCATGGCGATCTCGCGCATCTGGTCGGGGGCGCGGCCGGAATGGCGCATTCCTGTCTCCTCGAAAGCGCGCGCTTTAGACAGCGGCCGTTCAGCGGTCCAGCCGCAAGCTCGTGCGAGGAGGTGGCGCGATGAGGACGTTATTGCTTGCAGCCGCGGCGCTGGCCGCAACCCCGGCCGGCGCCAAGCCGGTGGAGAGCCTGAGCTTCGAGACGGGGCCCTGCTTCGGCGCCTGCCCCGTCTACAAGGTGACCGTGCGCTCGGACGGGACGGGCGTCTTCGAAGGCCGCCGCTTCACCTCGGTGACGGGCACCCGCACCTTCCGGCTCACGGCCGCCCAATATCGCGCCTTCGCCGCCCATCTCGCGCCGCTGCGCCCCGCGCGCGGCAGCCGCCGCCTGGAAGGGGATGCGTGCCGATCGATGGCGACCGACCTGCCGTCGGCACAGATCGTCTGGAGCCGGCCCGGCGCCGCGCCGCAGAGCCTCTATTTCTATTTCGGCTGCGACATGGAGCGAAACCGCGCGCTGGCGCTGCGAATCGAGACGGCGCCGCGGCTTCTGCCCATCGCGCGCTTCATCCGCGATCCCGCGGCGCCGCCGCCTGCGGGCCGGTGAGCGGCGCGAGGGGCGTTCACGAGCGACCGCCCCCGTTCATGAGCCGTTGAGCGGCGGAGCGGCCTCGCCTACATCCGTGGCCATGGCGCCAACGCCCGTCAGCGAGATGACCGAACGCGCCCGGGAGGTGTTCCGGCAGGTGGTCGAGAATTATCTCGGCTCCGGGGCCCCCGTCGGCTCGCGCACCATCTCGCGGCTGCCCGGCATCAACCTCTCGCCCGCCTCGATCCGCAACGTGATGCAGGATCTGGAGGAGCTGGGGCTGCTCAGCCACCCCCACACCTCCGCCGGCCGGGTGCCGACCGAATCCGGCCTGCGCCTCTTCGTCGACGGGATGATGCAGGCGGCTGAGCCGAGCGCCGAGGAGCGCGCCGCGATCGAGGCGCGGCTGGAGCGGGGCGGGCCGATCGAGGAGGCGCTGTCGGCGGCGACGGCGGCGCTGTCGGGCCTCTCCGCCTGCGCCGGCATCGTCCTCGTCCCCAAGCGCGAGCCGGTGCTGCGCCAGCTCGGCTTCGTCCAGCTCTCCGCCACCCAGGCGCTCGCGGTGATGGTGGGCGAGGAAGGAAGCGTCGAGAACCGCGTCGTCGACATTCCGCCCGGCACGACCTCCTCGGCGCTGGCCGAGGTCGGCAATTATGTCGGCGCCCGCCTGGCCGGCCTGACCCTGCCGGAGGCGCAGCGGCGGCTGGCGGGGGAGATACGCGCCGGGCGGGACGCCCTCGACGAGGCGTCGCGGGCGCTGATCGACCGCGGCCTCGCGGTCTGGTCGCAGGACGGCGCGCAGCGCTCGGTGCTGATCGTGCGGGGCCAGGCGAACCTGCTGGAGCCCGGCGCCGCCGCGGACCTGGAGCGGGTGCGCCAGCTGCTCGACGAGCTGGAGGACAAGGAGGAGATCGTCCGCCTGCTTGAGAGCGCAAGCGCCGGCCAGGGGATGAAGATCTTCATCGGCTCGGAGAACAAGCTGTTCGCCTTGTCCGGCTCTTCGGTGATCGCCGCGCCCTATCGCGGGCGGGAGGGAAAGGTGGTCGGCGTCGTCGGCGTGATCGGCCCGACGCGGTTGAACTACGCGCGCGTCGTACCCATGGTGGATTTCACGGCACAGGCACTATCGAGATTGATGGCATGAACGAAGACCAGGACCTCCAGGAACAGACCAACCCGGCGCAGGGCGGCGGCGAGGAGCAGACGCCCGAGCAGGACCTCGGCGATCTCGTCAGGGAGCTGGAGGAGGTGCGACAGCACGTCCTCTACGCCCAGGCGGAGACTCAGAACGTCCGCCGCAGGCTGGAGCAGGAGAAGCTCACCGCCGCCACCTACGCCTCTACCGGCTTCGCGCGCGACATGCTGAGCGTGAAGGACAATCTGGACCGCGCCCTCTCGGCCGTCCCGGAGGATCTGAAGCAGGACGAGCGGATGAAGGCGCTGGTCACCGGCATCGAGGCGACCTCGCGCGAGCTCGACAGCGTCTTCGCGCGGAACGGAATCACCCGGATCGACGCGCTCGGCCAGCCGCTCGACCCCAACCGCCATCAGGCGATGGTCGAGATCCCCTCCGCGGACGCGGAGCCGGGCACGGTCGTTCAGGAGATGCAGGCGGGCTACATGATCAAGGACCGCCTTCTGCGGCCGGCCATGGTCGCGGTCGCCAGGAAGGGCTGATCCTCGGCGGCTTCACGTCGGCTGCAGAAATGGGGACACGTACTTTCTCGCGAAAAAGTACGTGTCCCCATTTTCGTGTCCTGTCCGTGTGCGTTTTCTCTTTACCTCTCGCAGAGAACTCTGTAAGGCAGAGTGGAAGGAGAGGGACGATGGCTATATCACCGACACAGGCGGCGGCCGCGCTGGACGAGATCGAGGCGACGGAGCAGCGGACCCGCGCCGCGGGGGGCTATGCGATCGCGAGCCCCTATCTGATCCTCTGGGGCGTGCTGTGGACGATCGGCTATGCCGGCTGCGCGTTCGCCCCGCCGGCAAGATGGGGGCTGGTATGGCTGCCGCTCGTCCTCATCGGCGCGGGCGGCTCCGCATGGCTGGGAGGACGGGCGCCCAAGGGGCGGCGCGGGGAAGGCGGCGCGCTGGCGCGCTCGATGGCGATGGCGGCGGCGATCGGCGCGTTCATCGGCGCGGTCTACTACGTCTTCCGGCCGGCCGGGACGCTCCCCTACCTCGTCTTCCCGGCACTGATCGTCGGCCTCGTCTACACGCTGGCCGGGACGGTCGCGCGCCTGCCGCGCTTCGCCTGGATCGGAGTCGCGATCTTCGTCCTCACCATGGCCGGCTACGTCGCGCTGCCGGACTGGATGGCGCTGTGGACGGCGGCCGTCGCCGGCGGCGGCCTCGTGCTCGGCGGCCTCTGGCTGCGGAGGGTGTGAGTTGGACGGGCCGGACGAAATCATCCACCAGTCGCTGCGCCTGCGGATCATGGCCGCGCTTCACGCCGCGCGCGGCGGGGAGGGCGTGGAGTTCAACCGGCTGAGGGCGCTGGTCGGCGCCACGGACGGCAATCTCGGCAGCCACCTCACGACCCTGGCGGGCGCGGGCTACGTGTCGCTCGAGAAGGACTTCGTGGGGAAGAAGCCGCGCACCCGCGCCTCGATCAGCGCCGACGGCGCGCGCGCCTTCCGCGCCCATACGGACTATCTGCGCGGAATCCTCGACTCGGCCGAGGGATGAAGGCCGGAGCGGGAAGGGGGAATGGGGACAGTAACTATTTTCCCGCAGGCCCCGGCTGTCCCGCAGGCAAGCCTGGAAAATAGTTACTGTCCCCATTTTGCGGCGTCGGGGACGGAATGGGGACAGTAACTATTTTCCCGCAGGCCCCCGGCTGTCCCTCAGGCAAGCTCGGGAAAATAGTTACTGTCCCCAGGCCGCCGTCCCCAGGCCGCCGTTCAGATGTCCTCCTGGACCATGTCGATCTCGCGGACGCGGCGGCGCTGGCGGGCCTTGTCGACGAGGTCGCGCAGCCGCTCGCGCCGCTCCTGCGCGCGCTCGACGAAGGGGATGACGAGCGCGCCCGAGCGGGTGGTCTCGTCGCTGGAGAGGATGGTGATGGTGCCGATCCCCGCCCATTGGTTGAGCAGGCTGAAGTCCAGCCTTATGTCCTTGACGCGATAGAGCTCGATCTCGTCGACGCTCTTCATGAGGATGCCGCGGCGGATGACGAGGCGTTCGCCGGTCACCTCGAAGGTGGCGCCGATATTCTCGATCCAGCGGACGAGCACGATCAGCAGCCCGACGCCGACGAGGCACAGGACGAGCGTCCCCCAGCCGGCGAGGGTGCCGCGCAGCCACCCCCAGGTCGAGGAGCGGAAGCGGTCGAGCGGCTGGTCCATCTACGGTCTCCTCAGTGGACGGCGCGGTTCTGGCGCTCGCTCTTGGCGGCGAGCGCGAAGCGCGGTTCGGCATGGGCGAGGCGGCCTTCGAGCAGGGCGGCGGCGTAGCGGCCGACGGCCGGGCCGTGCTTGAAGCCGTGGCCCGAGCCGGCGCCGACCAGCAGCACGTTGGGCCGCGACGGGTGGAAATCGACCAGGAAGTCGCCGTTGGCGCTGTTCTCATATTGGCAGACCCGCGCCTCGCTGAGCGGCCGGCCGCGCATCGCGGGGAAGCGGCGCTCCATGAAGGCGCGCACCTCGGCCAGGGCGGCGGGGGAGGGGATCCGGTCCCCTCCGTCCGGGTCCATCGGCGGGCCGTGCGCGTCGTGCGCGATCTTGAAGCCGCGCCCCTCGAGGTCGGGAAAGCCGTAGAATATGTCGCCGCCGTTGAAGTCGGCCCAGCCCGGCAGGCGCCCCACCTGGAAGTCGCTTCCGCCCGCCGGCGGGGCGAAGAAGAAGACTTCCTGGCGGGTCGGGAAGATGCGGCTGCCGAGCAGGCTCGGGAACAGCTTCGGCAGCCACGGTCCGCAGGCGAAGACGAAGCGCGCGGCGCGCAGGGCCGTGCCGTCGCTCAGGATGATGCGCTCCAGGGGTCCCTCTCCCGCCTCGGGCGGCGCCACCGCGGCGCGGCGATACTCGCCGCCGGCCGCGACGAACTCCGCGACCAGGGTCTGGACCGCGCGGCGGGCCATCAGCGCGCCGAACGCCGGCTCGTAGAGGCCGATCTCGATCCCCTCGAAGTCGATCTGCGGGAAGCGACGCGCCATCGCCGCGCGCTCCAGCACCTCGGTCGGGAGCGCGAGGCGGCGGTGGACCTCGATGGTGCGCGCGACATAATCCTCGCGGGTGGGGAAGAAGAAGAGCACGCCCGCCTGGTGGAGGATCGGCAGCCCCGCTCGGGAGGAGAGGGACTTCCACTCGGCGAGCGATTCCCAGGCGAAGCGGGTGTAGATCTCGTCGGCGCCGTAGCTGCCGCGGGTGAGGCGGGACTCGCCGCCCGAGGAGGCGCGGGCATGGGCCGGGCCCCAGGCGTCGAGGAGGAGGACGCGGCGGCCGAGCCGCTGGAGGTGGCGGGCCGTCCACGCCCCGAACACGCCGGCGCCGACGACCACCACTTCGGGCCCCCGCGCGGCGCCCGTCGCGGGGCCGGCGAGGCCCCCCGCCAGCGTCGCGGCGCCGGTCTTGAGCGCGGTTCGGCGGGACATATCGTCCATTCCCCCATCCTTCCGCGCCGAACCTCCGACGGCGCGGCAGCCCTGTCAACCGCGGCGCCCGCTGTCGCTTTACGGCAACAGCCGCGATCCATTTCCATCCGCCGGCGCCGACTTGCCTTGTCTCCCCGGGGTGGGACGAGGCATTGTGACGTCACCGTAACGTGGGAGGGACGTATGGTGCGCCTTTTGAAGCTCGATCGCCGCGGCAGACACATCTTGCTCGCCGGAACGTCGCTTGCGCTGTCCGCGCTCGCGGCCGCTCCGGCCCAGGCGCAGGGCGGCCCCGCCCAGACCGGCGCCGCCGACGTCGAGGACGAGGGCGAGATCGTCGTCACCGCCAACAAGCGCGAGCAGACCCTGCTCGAAGTGCCGTTCTCGGTGAACGCGCAGACCCAGGCGGACATCGAGCGCTCGGGCGCCGGCAACATCGAGGAGCTGTCCCGCAACGTCGCCGGCCTCACCGTCCAGAATCTCGGCCCCGGCCAGAGCCAGGTGTCGGTGCGCGGCGTCTCCGCCGGCCAGATCGTCCGCGACCAGCCGGGCGTGAAGGAGCAGGTCGGCGTCTATCTCGACGAGTCGGTCATCTCGCTGTCGCTGTTCACCCCCGACCTCGACCTGTTCGACCTGAACCGGGTCGAGACGCTGCGCGGGCCGCAGGGCACCTTGTTCGGCTCCGGCTCGGTCGGCGGAACGATCCGCTACATCACCAACCAGCCCGCCATCGGACGCACCGAGGGCGAGGTGGAGGCCAATCTCAACCTCGTCGACGCGGAGGATCTCGGCGGCCACATCAAGGGCGCCGTCAACATCCCGATGGGCGACACGGTCGCGGCGCGCGCGGTCGCCTATTTCACCCGCTACGGCGGCTTCGTCGACAATCTCGGCCCCGGCGGCGAGCACAAGAACGTCAACAGCGGCACGCGGGCCGGCGGGCGGCTCGCCATCCTGTTCCAGCCGACGCCGGACATCAGCATCACGCCGCGGGTCGTCTACCAGGAGGTCCGAGCCGACGGCTTCAACCGCGAGGAGGTGTTCAACCTCTTCGCCAACCCGTTCACGACGACCCGGCCGAAGGTCAATTTCAAGGAGCGGCAGCAATATCTGCTGCTGCCCGAGCGCTTCGCCGACGATACGCTGATCGCCGACCTCACCGGCAGCTTCGGCCTCGGCCCGGTAACCCTCACCTCGGTGACCAGCTATATCGACCGCTCGATCCTCGCCAGCCGCGACGCCAGCGCGCTGACCGGCAGCGTCTCGGTCGACCTCGGCTTCCCCGCCAGCTCGGTCACCCTGCCGTCGAACCTCAGGGACACGACCGACCTCAAGCAATGGACCCAGGAGCTGCGCCTCTCCTCCAACGGCACCGGGCCGCTCAGCTGGGTGTTCGGCCTCTTCTATTCCGACATCGACCGCTTCTACCGCCAGCGCCTGCCCACCCCGGGCTACGACGCCTTCACCGACGCCCGGTTCGGCGCCGGCACCTCGGCGGCGGTGGCGAACGGCTTCCCCGCCAACTCGCCCTACAATTCCGACCTTCCCTACAAGATCAAGCAGAAGGCGGTGTTCGGCGAGGCGACCTACGATTTCGGCCGGCTCGAGCTGACCGCGGGCGGCCGCTATTACGACTTCAAGGAACGCCGCAGCTTCAAGTCCGGCGGCCTGTTCTCCAACGACGACAATCGCACCGACACCACCAAGTCCGACGGCTTCACGCCGCGGGTCATCGCCAGCTTCGAGCTCAGCGACCGCTGGCGGCTCAACGCCCAGGCGGCGAAGGGCTTCCGCCTCGGCGGCGTCAACGATCCGCTGAACGTGCCGCTCTGCACGCCCGCGGACCGGGCGATCTTCGGCGGCTTCCAGACCTACGACGACGAGACCTTGTGGAATTACGAGGTGGGCGTGAAGGGCGCCGCGCACGGCTTCACCTTCAACGCCGCCGGCTTCTACACCGACATATCGGACCTCCAGGTGACGCTCGACGCCGGCTCCTGCTCGTCGCGCATCGTCTTCAACGTGCCCAAGGCCCACACGATGGGCATCGAGTGGGAGATGTCGGCGAGCCCGGCCCCCGGCCTCGACCTGTCCTTGTCGGGCAGCCTGCTCGAAGCCAAGTTCGATTCGACCGTGACGACCGGCACGGGCGCGGTGATCGGCGGCATTCGCGACGGCAACCGGCTGCCGACCGTGCCCAAGTTCCAGATGTCGGCGAGCGCCACCTACACGGTGCCGATCGACGAGGACGGCGGCCATGCCTTCATGTCCGCCTCGGCCCAGCATATCAGCAGCCGCTACACCCAGCCGAGCGACCAGGAGGGCAATCCGCACAGCTTCGTCTCGGCCTTGCCGTTCGGCGGCGCCACCGGCAACGCGGCGACGATCGTCGACCTCAAGCTGCCGTCCTACCAGCTGGTCAACCTCAGCGTCGGGGCGGAGTGGAGCAGCGGCCTTTCGGTCACGGCCTACATCACCAACCTGTTCGACGAGAATCCGCTGCTCTCGTTCGACCGGGAGCGCGGCGGCCGCGCCCGGCTCGGCTTCAACATCGGCCAGCCGCGCACCTTCGGCGTCACGGCCCGGCAGAAGTTCTGAGCGGTCCTTCGAGACGCCGCTTCGCCGGAGTGGGGATGGGGACGGGTGGGATGGGGACGGTAACTATTTTCCCAGGCGCTTCGACGATGCGCCGGTGGTGGGACGGAAAATAGTTACTGTCCCCATTTTCCTGGAACCGGCTACCGCCCGGCGCCGGCCCGCCGGGGGGCCGGCAGGGCCCGTCCCACCAGCGGGTCGCGCTTCAGCCAGGTGGCGGCGGCGCGGCGGACGTCCTCGGCGCTGATCGCCGCCATGTCGGCATCGTAGCGCACCAGTTCGTACATCGCCTCGGGGTAGCGGTTGGTGAGCGAGAGGATGCTCGCCCACGGATCGTTGAGCTTCTGCGACTGGATCCGCGCCGCCACCAGGGGCGTGCGGGCGGCGTCCACCTCGGCCTGGGTGACGCTGCCGCCGGCGAGGTCCGCGGCGATCTTGCGGGCGGCGGCGATGACCACGTCCAGATCCTCGGCGCTGGTCTCGATGGCGGCGGCCATATAGCCCTGGTCGGCGCCGTCCGGCATCGGGTTCACCACCTGCGGGGAATAGGTCTTGCCGAGCGTCGCTCGGACCTGCTGGATGAGCCGCGTCTGGTAGATGACGGCGAGCAGGTTGAGCGCATATTCCTCCTTACGCCGCTGGTAGGAGGCGACGTAGAGCGGCCACACCAGAAGCGCCGCCGCCTTGTCCGGAGCGCCTTCGTGATAGCCGGTCTGCGGCCCCGGAAGCTGGGCCGGGAAGCGGCGGAACGGCCCCGGCCCGGTCGGCGCGGCCAGCGGCGGGCGAGGGGCGAGGGCGCCGAAGGTCTGGGCGACCGCGTCCACCGCCTGCTGCTCCGTCATGTCGCCGACCACCGTCACCTCCATCGGCGACCTGTCGAGGATCGGCTTCATCAGCCGGCGGAAGGCCTGGGCGTCGAACGAGGCGACCTGGGCGCGGGGCGGCAGTGAAAGCTGGTTGGGAAAGACCGCCCTGTCGATCGCTTCCTGCGCCACCGCGGTCGGATCGGTGCGGTAGCTGCGATAGACGAGGTCGACCGCGCTCGGCATCTTCTCGTCGATCGGGCTGCCGAAGGCGGGATCGGTGACATAGGCGGCGAGCAGCTTCAGCTCCTGCGCCGCCTGGTTGGAGAGCGTGCTGCTGCCCAGCACCCAGCTGGTCGTCTCGAGGTTGAGGCTGAAGCCCCAGGTCGTGTTGGCGAGGGCGCTGCCTATCTCCTCGTAGGTCATCCGGCCGAGGCCGCCCATCGGGAAGAAGCCGGCGGCGACCGCGGCCGGCAGTCGGGTCGCGTTGGCGAGGCTTCGCTCGCCATTGCCGAAGCGGACCCGTATCTCGACGCCGCCCGCCTCGAGATCGGTATGCTTGAAGTTGAGCACGGTGCCGTTGGCGAAGCGGAAGCGGACATAATCCTGGTCGGGGAACGGCTCGCGCGCCACTACCTGCCCGGGCGTGCCGAAGCTCGGATAGGCCCAGGTCGCCGGCTTGACGTCGGCATAAGCGGTGAGCGTCGCCGCCTCGTTGGCGCGCCAGGCGGCGAGCAGCGCCTCCTTCGGCAGCGGGGTCGGCATGCTCGCGGCGAGCAGCGGCCCGGTGCCGCTCCAGTCCGCCTCGAAATCCCGCCTCACGTCCGCGGGCGTCAGCCCGTCGGTGAGCAGGTTGTAGAGGCGCAGCATCTCGCGGGGGTGGAGGAACGGCCGCCGCTCCAGCGCGGAGGAGGTGATCGCCTCCGCCAGCGCGGGTGTCGGCCGGGTATCGCTCTTGTAGAGGCTGCCGCCGATCGCCGAGGCGAGCTGCTTGACGGCGACGTCGAGCTCCTGCGCGGTCGGGCCGTCCTTGGCGAAGCGGCGCAGCTCCGCCTGGCTGGCGGCGAGCGCCTGCTTCCACTTGTCGCTGGCGGCGAGAGTCATCAGGCAGGCGCCGCGCGCGTCGGGAATGTCGCGATTGACCTGCACGGCCGCCGCGAGCAGCGCCGATCCCGGCTGCGAGGTGAGGTGGGTCAGGCGGTTGCTGAGGATCGTCGTCCAGACCTGCGAGCGCACCTCGCGGCGGAGGCGCTCCATCTCGGGCAGGTTCTCAGGGTCGGGCGGGCCGAAGCGGCAGGCGGTGATGCCGGCCGGCAGGGTCGGATCCGACTTGGTCCAGGCGTCGAGGCCGCGCTCGGCCATGGCCTGGAGCGAAGGCCGCGCCGGGGCCGGGCCCTTGGCGGTCCAGCCGGCGAAGGCCTGCTCCCCGGCCTTGACCAGCTCGTCCGCGGGAGCGTCGCCGACGATCACCAGCACCGCATTGTCCGGCCGGTACCAGCGCTCGTAAAAGGCCTGAAGGCGGGCGGCGGTGGCGCCGCGCAGCGTCTGCTCGGTGCCGCCGGGCTCGCGGTTGGGCGAGCGCATGCCGGGCATCTGGAACTGCGCCATCTCGCGCTGCGCCGTCGCCATCGGGCTGTTGCGGCTCCTCAGCTCCGACATCACCACGCCCCGCTCGACGTCGACTCCGGCGGGGGCGAACAGCACGCCGTCGGCCGCGCCGCGCATCCAGTCGAGCACCGTCCGGGCCGCCGGAAGGCCGCCGCTTGGCAGGTCTACCCGGTAGACCGTCGCTTCCAGCCCGGTCTCGGCATTCTGGTCGCGGCCGAGCTGCAGGCCGAGCGCTGCGAAGCGGTTGTCGAGCAGCCCGTCCGGCGCCTGCTTGGTGGAGCGGAACACCATATGCTCGATGAAGTGCGCGTAGCCGCGCTCGTCGTCGGCCTCGTCGTAGCTGCCGACGTCCATGGCCAGGCGGATCGAGATGGCCCCGGCGGGGACCCCGTTCTGCATCACCGCGTAGCGCAGCCCGTTGGCGAAGGTGCCGTAGCGCACCGACGGATCGGCCATGACCTGGCCGGGCGCCGGATTCTTGCCGACCGGCGCCTGAGCGGGCGCGGCGGCGGGCAGCGCGAGAAGGAGCGCCAGCGACAGGGCAAGCCCGCCGCGGCCGATCATCGTGTTTTTCAAGCAGAAGCCTCTTCTATTGCGTTCAGGCGCCCCGGCACGACCTTTAGCCGGCTGACGCGCGCTGTCGAGCCCCGAGCCGCCGTTCGTCTCACCGGCTGCGCGCCCGCCTTTCCGCATACCATTGGCCGATCATCTGCTGCCGGCAGCCGGTCTGGCCGTAGGTGCCCACGGCCGAGCAGCTTCCCGGCATGGTCGGCCGGCTCGCATCCTCCATCGCGCCGACGCGGGCGCCCCAGGCGGTCTCGCTCGGCCGCTCGATCGTCCGCCTCAGCTCCTTGGGGATGCGGTAGCGGTCGTTCTCCGGGCGGCGGGCGCAGACGACGATCTCGTTGCTGGCTCCGGCGTCGGGGCAGGGGTCGTTGCCGTAGACTGTGACGGTCATCGTCCGTCCCGAGGACGGCGGCTGCGCCAAAGCGGGCCCGGCCGGCAGGCAGGCCAGGACCGACAGAATCGCCGCGTACCGCCTCATCGCCGATCTCCGTCCTGCCTCGGGGAGGGCGGTAATCGGGAGGCGCAGATGAACGGCGCCTGTCCGGACGCTCAATGGCCGTGGCTTTCGCCCGAAGGCCCGCGCACCTCGGCCTCGACGGTGAGCGGCGGCGCCGTGTCGAAGGCGAAGGTGAGGGGGAGGGTGCCGCCTTCCCGCACGGCCGGATTGAGGCCGAAGAGCATGGCGTGCTTGCCGCCCGGCTCGAAGACGATCCGGCCCTGATAGGAGAATTCCACCTCCTTCACCGGCTTCATCCTGGCCATGCCGCCCTTCGTCATGCTCTCGTGCAGCTCGATCCGCCGCGCCATCGGGCTCGAGAGGCCGACCAGCCGGCTGCCCTCGGCGCCGCCGACGATCCGGAAATAGGCCCCCGCCGGCTGCCCGCGCACGGCCGGCAGTCGGACCCAGGCATCCCGGACCGCGAGCGCCTCCGGCTCGGAGCGGCAGGCGGCGAGCGCCGGGGCGAGAGCCATGCAGGCGGCGAGGATCGGGTGCACCTTCATTGTGCCGGCCCTCTAGGGTCCGTACTCGATTCCCGCAACGAGCGTGATCGCCTCTTCGGGGCGACCCCCCTGCGGGGGCGGGCGCCTTTGGCCGCTCGCTACGTCGCTCGCCCCTCCTCGCTCCTTGCCAGCGGCCAAAATGCGCTCCGTCACGCCGCTGCAGGAACCGAGTACGGACCCTAGAGCCGGGCCCGCTTCTTGTCGCGTCGGAATCGGCCCCTATATCGCTTCCGAAACACTCCTCGCGTGCCGCAACGGGCGGAGGGGTATGGCTAATCGATTGGGGCACAAGAGGATTAACATGGCCAAAGTCATCGGTATCGATCTCGGCACCACCAACAGCTGCGTCGCCGTCATGGAGGGGGGCAAGCCCAAGGTCGTCGAGAATGCGGAGGGTGCCCGCACCACTCCGTCCATCGTCGCCTTCACCAAGGACGGCGAGCGTCTCGTCGGCCAGCCGGCCAAGCGCCAGGCGGTCACCAATCCCGACAACACCGTCTTCGCGGTGAAGCGCCTGATCGGCCGCCGGTTCGACGATCCGGTGACCAAGAAGGACACCGAGCTGGTCCCGTACAAGATCACCCGCGGCCCGAACGGCGACGCGTGGGTCCACGCCGGCGGCAAGGATTACAGCCCTTCGCAGATCTCCGCGTTCATCCTCCAGAAGATGAAGGAGACCGCCGAGGCCTATCTGGGCGAGACGGTCACCCAGGCGGTGATCACCGTCCCGGCTTATTTCAACGACGCCCAGCGCCAGGCGACCAAGGACGCCGGCCAGATCGCCGGCCTCGAAGTGCTGCGCATCATCAACGAGCCGACCGCGGCGGCGCTCGCCTACGGGCTCGAGAAGCAGGACGGCAAGACGATCGCCGTCTACGACCTCGGCGGCGGCACGTTCGACGTCTCGATCCTCGAGATCGGCGACGGCGTCTTCGAGGTGAAGTCGACCAACGGCGACACCTTCCTGGGCGGCGAGGATTTCGACGCCAAATTGGTCGATTACCTGGCCGACAAGTTCAAGGCGAAGGAGAATATCGACCTGCGCCAGGACCGGCTTGCGCTGCAGCGCCTGAAGGAAGCGGCGGAGAAGGCGAAGATCGAGCTGAGCTCGGCGCAGACCACCGAGGTCAATTTGCCGTTCATTACCGCCGACCAGAACGGGCCGAAGCATCTGGTGAAGTCGATCACCCGCGCCGACCTGGAGCGGCTGGTCGCCGACCTGATCCAGCGCACGCTCGATCCCTGCAAGAAGGCGCTGGCCGATGCCGGTGTCTCTGCGGGCGACATCGCCGAGGTGGTCCTCGTCGGCGGCATGACCCGCATGCCGCGCGTCCGTGAGGTCGTGAAGGACTTCTTCGGCAAGGAGCCGCATACCGGCGTGAACCCGGACGAGGTCGTCGCCATGGGCGCCGCCATCCAGGCCGGCGTGCTGCAGGGCGACGTCAAGGACGTCCTCCTGCTCGACGTGACCCCGCTCTCGCTGGGCATCGAGACGCTTGGCGGCGTCTTCACCCGGATGATCGACCGCAACACGACCATCCCGACCAAGAAGAGCCAGACCTTCTCGACCGCCGAGGACAACCAGAATGCGGTGACCATCCGCGTCTTCCAGGGC
>JAFANP010000009.1 GCA_019232625.1 Alphaproteobacteria bacterium
AGCTGCTGCTGCGCAAAGCCGCCGAGCGGTCCGTAGACGCGACATGGAAGCGCATCGGCACCCTCCTCGACGCCTTCCAACCCAACGAATGCGCCAACTACCTGCGCAACGCAGGCTACGCTTCAATATGAAGAGGACTCACTCTAGTCCCCGTCCCGGGTGACCGTCGCTATTCCAGCCGCATCTGGTCTCCGCTCATCTGCACGGAGGCGAGGCGGGTGAGGTAGGTCTGGCCGAGGAGGGAGACGTCGAGGTCGCGGATCACCGCGCCGCGGACGTTGCGGACCTCCTTGCCGTCGACCGAGATGCGGTCGATCGTGACGGGCAGCCCGATGGCGTCGCCCGAGGCGCTCCGGCCGACGACGGAGAAGTCGCTCTCGGAGAAGGGGATGTTGAGCCGCCGGGCGTCGTCGACGGTCAGCGCGACCATGGTCGCGCCGGTGTCGACGACGAAATGGACGAGATCGTTGTTGACCTCGGCATCGACGTAGAAGTGGCCCGAGGGGCTGCGCTCGAGCACCGTCGTCCCGCCCGCCGACACCGCCGAGAAGGTATCGGCCTCGGCCGAAGCGGCGCGAGGCGCGGGCGCGGCCGGACGGGCGTCCTTGCCCGACGGCATGAGGAAGCCGACCGAGGCGCCGATCGCGATGACGGTGAAGAAGAGCTTCTGCATCGGCGCGCAGGCTATCCGCCGCCGGTGAAGGAATGGCTAAGGCCTATTCGGCCGGCGCGAGGGTGGAGCGATATTGCGGCCAGGCGTCGGCGATCACCCTGAGCGAGGAGCGCAGGAACATGAAGGCGATCGCCGCCGCGACGACGATGTCCGGCCAGGCCGAGCCGCTCATCGAGACGAGCCCCGCCGCGGCGAGCACGCCGAGATTGGCGACGACGTCGTTGCGCGAGCATTCGAACGTGCTGGCGAGGTTCACGTCGTGCCGGCGATAGGGCCACAGCAAGGCGAGGCAGGAGAGGTTGGCGGCCAGCGCCATGCCGCCGAACAGCAGCATGACCGCCGAGGCGGGCGGCACGTCCCAGAACATCTTGATGCCGATCTCGACGATCACGCCGAGCCCGAGGGTGAGGATGAAGGCGCCCTTGAGCAGCGCCGAGCCGGCCCGCCACCTGAGGCTCCTGTTCAGCGCGTAGAGGCTGATGGCGTAAACCAGGGCATCGCCGAGCATGTCGACCGAATCCGCCATCAGCGAGGCGGAGCGGGCGACGAGGCCGGCCCCGAACTCTAGCACGAACATCATCGCGTTCAGCATCATCACGATGATGAGGACTCGGCGTATGTCCTTGTGCAGCGCCATCCGCTCGAGCTCGTGGCCCTTGTCGTGACAGCAATGGGCGCTCATTCGGCGGCGTCCGGCAGCGCCACCTGCCCCGCTTCGATCTCGGCGGCCTTGGCTTCGACGAGACTCACGATGTGGTCGACCATGCCCTCGTCGCGCACATGATGGTCGGTGACTCCGGAGAGGTAGACCATGTGCCGGCCGTTGCCGCCGCCGGTGATTCCGATATCGGTCTCGCGCGCCTCGCCGGGCCCGTTGACGACGCAGCCGAGCACCGACAGCGACATCGGCGTGCGGATATGGGAGAGCCGCTCCTCCAGCGTCTGGACGGTGCGGATCACGTCGAAGCCCTGCCTCGCGCACGAAGGGCAGGAGACGACCCGGACGCCGCGGTTGCGGATGCCGAGCGCCTTGAGGATCTCGAAGCCGGCGCGCACCTCCTCCTCCGGCTCCGCCGAGAGCGAGACCCGGATCGTGTCGCCGATCCCGAACCAGAGCAGCGAGCCGATGCCGATCGCGCTCTTCACCGTCCCGCCCCTGAGGCCGCCCGCCTCGGTGATGCCGAGGTGGAGCGGGCAGTCGACGGCGTCGGCGAGCTGCTGGTAGGCGGCGACGGCGAGGAAGACGTCCGACGCCTTCACCGCGACCTTATATTCGCGAAAGTCATGCTCCTCGAGCAGGCGGATATGGTCGAGCGCGCTCTCGACCAGGGCCTCCGGGCAAGGCTCGCCATATTTCTCGAGCAGGTCCCGCTCGAGGCTGCCGGCGTTCACGCCGATCCGGATCGCGCAGCCGTTCGCCTTGGCCGCGTTCACCACTTCCCGGACCCGCTCGGCGGAGCCGATATTGCCCGGGTTGATCCTGAGGCAGGCGGCGCCAGCGTCGGCGGCCTCGAGCGCGCGCTTGTAGTGGAAATGGATGTCGGCGACGATCGGCACCCGCGCGGCGCGGACGATCTGCCGCAGCGCCTGCGTCGACGCTTCGTCGGGGCAGGACACGCGGACGATGTCCGCCCCCGCCTCCTCGCAGCGGCGTATCTGGTCGACGGTGCCCCGAACGTCGGCGGTCGCCGTGTTCGTCATGGTCTGGACGGTGACCGGCGCGTCGCCGCCGACCGGCACGTTGCCGACCATGATCTGGCGGGAAGGACGGCGCGCGATGTCGCGCCAAGGTCTTACGGACATCCCGCCCATATAGAGGTTTGGAGGCGAAGGGGAAAGCGGCCCCTCGTGCAGCGAAGGTCGAGGGGCCGCGGAGTTTGCGTGCGATCCTGTTGAATTAGAGGATGAAGTCGCTCGCCATCAGGGTCAGGTCGCCGGTCAGCCGGACCTCCATGTCGGAGACGGCGTCGCCGTTCAGGTCCGCCTGGACCCAGGTGTAGGTGCCGTCATATTCGAAGCGCAGCTCCCCGGCCGTCCCGGAAAAGGCGTCGCCGCCGATGAAGTTGAAGCCCTGGTTGCCCGGAGACACCAGGTCCGCGTCGATGCCGAGCAGGTCGATGCGGTCATAGCCCTGGGCGAAGTCGGATATCCGGTCCGCCGCCGTTCCGGTGCCGCTCTCGCCGCTGGAGATACGGAAGACGTCGTAGCCGTCGCCGCCGACCAGGACGTCCGCGCCGGCGCCGCCGACGAGCAGGTCGTCGCCATAGCCGCCGAAGAGGAGGTCGTTGCCGCCGCCTCCGCGCAGCTCGTCATTGCCCCACGCCCCGTCGAGCGTGTCGTTGCCGCCGAGGCCGGTGATGACGTTGTCGAGATCGTTGCCGGTCCCCTGGAAGCTCACCCCGGTGAGGTTGGCGTTGAGCATTTCGACATTGTCGGGGAGGGTGAAGCTCTCCAGCGAAGCGGTGACCGTGTCCGTCCCCTCGTCCTCATATTCGGTGATCGTGTCGCCGACATGGTCGAGGATGTAGGTGTCGTTGCCGAGGCCGCCCGCCAGATAGTCGATTCCCTGGCCGAAGAGCGTGTCGTTGCCCGCGCCGCCGAACAGGTGATCGGCGCCGGCGCCGCCGTTCAGATAGTCGTTGCCGTCCTGCCCGTAGAGCCAGTCCGTGCCCTGGCCGCCGACGAGGTCGTTGTTGAGGGCGTTGCCGTAGCCGGTGAAGGTGGAGGAGTAGAGGTTGGTGAGCTTCTCGACGTTGGACGGGAGCGTGTAGGACGACAGGCCCTTGTTCCTGACCTCGTCCACACCCTCGCCGGCGGCTTCGATCACCGTATCGCCGGAATCGTCGACCAGATAGATGTCGTTGCCGCCGCGGCCGACCAGCGTGTCGGCGCCGACCCCGCCGTCGAGGACGTTGGCGGCGTTGTTGCCGCGCAGCGTGTCGTCGCCGTACGAGCCGGTGAGGTTCTCGATGCTGACCAGCGTGTCGTCGGCGGCCGCGCCGGTCTGCTCGCCGGTCAGCAGGTCGACGGTGACGGCGCCCAGGCTCAGGTAGCTGACCGTGTCGAGGCCGCCGCCGCCGTTCACGCTCACCGCGCCATAGCCCATGATGAAGGTGTTCGCGAGCGAGTTGCCGGTGACGGTCAGCGGCGCGCCGTAGGCGTAGCGCGTGTCGACGATCTCGACATTGGCGGGTGCCGTGTAGGTGGAGACGAGGATCTTCACCGTGTCGATGCCGCCGCCGGAAAGCTCCATGACCACGTCGCTCGCCGAATCGACCCAGTAGGTGTCGTCGCCGCTGCCGCCGATCATCACGTCATCGCCGGTGCCGCCGTCCAGCGTGTCGTTGCCGGCGCCGCCGTCGAGCTGGTCATTGCCGGCGCCGCCGTTGAGATAGTCGTCGCCCTCGAGTCCGTAGATCTCGTCGTCCCCACTGGTGCCGTTCAGGCTATCGGCCCATTCGTTTCCCACGATTGTTGCCATTTTTACTGCCCTTTTACCCTGCGACTCCGGCCCCATTGCACGGAGTCGCAGGCACATTAGCGAGGACAGTTCGCAAATTCTTACCGCAGGACAGAAAAAATATTGGTTCTCCGGCAGTTAACACATGCCGGCCGGGCACTTGGAACGGGGGAGGCCCGCTAGAGGACGAAGTCGCTGCCGCTCAGCGTCACCGCGCCGTCCAACTTGATCTCGAAGTCGGCGATTCCGTCGCCGGAAATGTCGCCCTGCACCCACGTGTCGGTGCCGTCGAAATAGGCGCGCAGCTCGCCCGCGGCCCCGGTGAAGGCGGCGCTGCCGACGAAGGTGAAGGCCTGGTCGCCCGCCACCCCGATATTCGCGTCCCAGCCGGACACGTCGATACGGTCGGTGCCGGGCGCGAAATCGGTGATTCGGTCGGCCGCGGCGCCGGTGCCGCTTTCGTAATAGCCGATTCGGAACATGTCGGCGTCGGCGCCGCCGGTGAGGATGTCGGCGCCGGCGCCTCCGACCAGAAGGTCCGCTCCGTTGCCCCCATCCAGCGTATCGTCCCCGCCCTGCCCGCGAAGCGTGTCGACGCCGTCGGCGCCGCTCAGCACGTCGTTGCCGCCCAGGCCGTAGAGCGTGTTGTCGAGGGCGTTGCCCGTGCCGGTGAAATTGCCGCCCGAGGTGCCGTTGTAGCTGCCATTCTCCACCTCGCCGGGCAGGGTGTAGGTGGTGAGCGTGGTGTAGACGAAGTCGATGCCCTCGCCGCTCGCCTCGACGACGACGTCGCCGACATTGTCGACGATGTAGACGTCGTCGCCGCTATTGCCCTCCATATAGTCGGCGCCGGTGCCGCCGGAGAGAAGGTCGCCGCCGGTGCCGCCGTAGAGGCTGTCGTCGCCGCCGCCGCCGTAGAGGCTGTCATAGCCGTCGCCGCCGGAGAGCGTGTCTCCCGAGGTGCCGCCGGTGATCTCGTTGTTGAGATCGTTGCCGGTGCCGGTGAAGCTGCCGCTGCCGGTGAACTTCAGGTTCTCGACGTTGGCGGTGAGGATGTAGGCGGCGAGGGTGGTGCGCACCTCGTCCGTCCCCTGGCCGGCGGCCTCGATCACCGAATCCCCGGTGTCGTCGACATAATAGATGTCGCTGCCGGTGCCGCCGCTCATCGTGTCGGCGCCGGTGCCGCCGTCGAGCGTGTCGTTGCCGCCGCCGCCGTTCAGGATGTCGTTGCCGCCAAGGCCGAAGATCTGGTCGGCGCCCGACGTGCCGTTGAGGGTGTCGTCGTTCGCCGTTCCGGTGATGACCGCCATGATGTTGCCCCTTCGCCTATGTCGACGCGACTCGCCGCCGCGTCACCCGAGACTAGGATCATCGCCAAAAACCCCTTTCTTCGCCAGCATTATGAAGCAAGGGAATCCAGTTGCTTGACGATTCATGAGGAAAGTCGAATTCGGGCAATGTATCCGCAACGGATATACTTGGAGCGACTTTGGATATTTCGCCTATTCTTCCTTCGCGGGCCTCCCCCGCTTGCGGGGCTCCGGGGCGGCGAGCTTCACGCCGCGCCTCTGCAGGGCCTCGCGCAGCAGGCACTCTATCTCGGCGTTGACGCTCCTCAGGTCGGCCGCCGCCGCCCGCTCGAGCGCATCCCAAAGCGACGGCTCGATCCGGAGCGGGAAGGCTTTCTTCGGCGGCGGCGGCACGATCGGCGCTATTGATAGAGGGTGCCGGCGTTGACCACGGGCTGGGTGTCGCGCTCCCCGCACAGCACGACCATGAGGTTGGAGACCATCGCCGCCTTGCGCTCGTCGTCGAGCTGGACGACCCCCTTCTCGGACAGCAGCTGGAGCGCGTTCTCGACCATCGACACGGCGCCGATGACGATCTTCTGCCGGGCGGCGATCACCGCCTCGGCCTGCTGGCGGCGCAGCATCGACTGGGCGATCTCGGGCGCATAGGCGAGGTGAGTCAGCCGGCACTCGTCGACGGCGATGCCGGCGATCCGCACCCGGTCCTGCAGCTCGGCCCGGAGCTGCTCGCTGACCTCCTCGGCATGGCCGCGAAGCGTCGTCTCCTGGTGCTCGATGTCGTCATAGGGATATTTGGCGCCGATGGCGCGGACGGCGCTCTCGATCTGGACGAAGACGAACTTCGTGTAATCGTCGATGTCGAACAGCGCCTGGGCGGTGTCGGTCACCCGCCAGACGACGTTGGTGGCGATCTCGATCGGGTTGCCGCGCAGGTCGTTCACCTTGAGCCGCTCGGACGTGACGTTGCGGGCGCGGGTCGATATCTTGGTCTTGCTGTACCAGGGAAGCACCCAGCGCAGGCCCGGCGAGCGGTCGGTGCCCTTGTAGGCGCCGAACAGCAGGATCGCCGCGGCCTGGTTGGGCTGCAGCAGGTAGAAGCCCTTGATGATCAGGACGAAGGCCAGGCCCGAGACGATCGTCAGAAGGATGCCCCAGCCGGCCATGTCCTCGTCGGCCATGAGGCCGAGCGCGACGAAGCCGGCGACGATCGTCAGCAGCAGCATCAGCAGCATGAAATAGCCGTTGGCGGTGCGCGCCGCGGTCTCCTGCGAGAGGCGAAGCGCCCTGTGGTCCGGAACATGCGTGTCGGTCATCGAAACTGCCCTCCTTAATGATGATATCATAATTATATGAAGGTCGTTTCGCAAGCGGAATCGTGGCCGCCCGCGTTTGCCGGCGGGCCGGGCGAGGGATAAGGCGGCGGCGTCCATGCGTTCTCCCGCCACAAGGAGCTTCCCACGATGACCGACGTCCCCCGCCCCTCCTGGAAGCTCGTCATCCACGGCGGCTCCGGCGTGATCCTGCGGGAGAGTCTGACCGCCGGGCAGGAGCGGGAGATGCGCGCCGGCCTGGAGGCCGCTCTGGCGGCGGGCGCGGAGATCCTCGCCGCGGGCGGGGACGCGCTGGACGCGGTCGAGGCCTCGGCGCGCGTGCTGGAGGACGATCCGAACTTCAATGCCGGGCGCGGCTCCGTCTTCACCTACCAGGGCACCAACGAGATGGACGCGGCGGTGATGGACGGCCGCGACCGCAATGCCGGCGCGGTGACCGGCGCGACCGCGACGAAGAACCCCGTCAGCCTCGCCCGCGCGATCATGCGGAACAGCCCGCACGTCTTCCTCAGCCGCGAGGGGGCGGATCAATTCTCCCGCGAGGAAGGCCTCGAGCAGGCGGGGCCCGAATGGTTCGCCACCGCCGAGCGCCGCCGTCAGCTCGAGCTGATGAAGGCCGACGAGGATCATTATTTCGACGAGGAGCTCAAATACGGCACCGTCGGGGCGGTGGCCGTGGACGTGCGCGGCCATGTCGCCGCGGCGACCTCCACCGGCGGCCTCACCGGCAAGCGCTGGGGCCGGATCGGCGATTCGCCGCTGATCGGCGCCGGCACCTATGCCGACGATCGCGCCGCCGCCGTCTCCGCCACCGGGGCGGGCGAATATTTCATCCGCGCCGCCGTCGCCCACGAGATCTGCGCCCGGATCCGCCTGCGCGGCGAGAGCGCGAAGGCGGCCGCCGACGCGGTGATCGCCGACGTCGGCGATCTCGGCGGCACCGGCGGCGTGATCGTGGTGACGCCCGGCGGCGAGGCGGCCTGGGCGTTCAACTCGCCGGGAATGTATCGCGGCGTCGCCGGGCCGGACGGCACGAAGGTCGCGATCTACGGCGACGAATGACCGGCGAAGCTCATCCTCCCCTGCCCTTGCAGGGGAGGGAGACCGCCCGCAGGGCGGTGGGGGGGCCTCTCCTGAAGAAGCCCCTCCACCCTGCTGCGCAGGGTCCCCCTCCCCCGGAAATCCGGGGGAGGAAATCCATCCCGCGCGCACCGGGCGAGGCTCATCCTCCCCTGCTTTTGCAGGGGAGGGGGACCGCCCGAAGGGCGGTGGAGGGGCCTTGCCTGACGAAGCCCCTCCATCCTGCTGCGCAGGGTCCCCCTCCCCCGGAAAGCCGGGGGAGGATTCTTAGTCGGGGAGGACGGTCACCGCGCGGCGGTTCTGGGCCCAGGCGCTCTCGTCGGAGCCGAGCGCCTCGGGCCGCTCCTTGCCCCAGCTGATCACCGTCATGCGCGACGGATCGATCCCCTTGGCGGCGAGATAGTTCTTGGCGGCATTGGCGCGGCGGTCGCCGAGCGCCAGATTATATTCGCGGGTGCCGCGCTCGTCGGCATGGCCCTCGATCGTCACGCGTACGTTGCCGTAGCGCCGCAGCCAGGCCGCCTGCTGGTCGAGCGTCGCGCGGTCGCGGTCGTCTATGTCATATTGGTCGGTGTCGAAGAAGATGCGGTCGCCGGCCTGGCCGACGCTCTGCAGGAAGTCGGCGCGCGAGCCGGGAACCGCCGCGGCGTCGGCGCCGCCCGCGTCTCCGCCGGCCTGCCCGGCCGGGCCGGCGGTCGTCTCCTCGGCCGGCGGCGGCAGCTGCTTGGGCGGCTTCTTGGCGCAGCCGGCGAGGATGAGCGCCGCAGCCATCGCCGCGATCGTCGCTTTGCCGTTCCTCATCGTCTCGTCTCCTCTTTCATGTCTCACGCTTACGGAAGGATCGGGCCCCAGGCCGGGTCGGACCCGTCGAGGGGGGTGGGGATGCGCCGCTCGTTGACGCCGGTCAGGTCCACCTGCCAGACGCTGGACCGGCCGCCGCGTCCCTGGCTGGTGCGGAAGAACTGGATGACGCGGCCGTTGGGCGACCAGCTCGGCGCCTCGTCCTGCCAGCTGTTGGTGAGCAGCCGCTCGCCGCCGCCGTCGGGGTTCATCACGCCGATCCGGAAGTTGCCGGCGATCCGGGTGAAAGCGATGAGGTCGCCGCGCGGGCTCCATTCCGGCGTCGCGTAGCCGCCGCCGCCGAAGCTGATCCGTCGCGGATTCGAGCCGTCGGCGTTCATCACGTAGATCTGCTGCGAGCCGGACCGGTCGCTCTCGAAGACGATCCTGGAGCCGTCGGGCGAATAGCTGCCGCCGACGTCGATGCCGGGGCCGCTGGTCAGCCGCTCGGACCGGCCGCCGTTCACCGAGACGCGGTAGATGTCGGTGTTGCCGCCGACCGCCATCGAATAGAGGATCCAGCGCCCGTCCGGCGAGAAACGCGGCGCGAAGGTCTGGTTGGCGCTTTCGGTCACCACCCGCTGCCGGCCGGTGCCGATGTCGTAGACGTAGATGCGCGGCCGGTTGTCGAGATAGCTGACGTAGACGATCTGCTTGTAGTCGGGAGAGAAGCGCGGGTTGAGGACGGTCGACTGGCCGTTGGTCAGGAAGCGGTGGTTGGCGCCGTCCGAATCCATGATGGCGAGGCGCTTCACCCGCCGGTCCTTGGGCCCGCTCTCGGCGATGTAGGCGATGCGGCTGTCGAAGAAGGGGCTCTCGCCGGACAGGCGCGAATAGACCGCGTCGGCGCATTTATGGGCGGCGCGGCGCCAGTCGCGCGGGTTCACCACATAGCCCTGGCGGGCGAGCTCGGTCTTCAGCGCCACGTCGTAGAGGTAGCAGCCGACGGTGATCTGGCCGTCGGCATTGGCCTGGACGAAGCCCTGGACGAGCGCCGCGGCGCCGCTGCCGCCCCAGAAGCCATATTGCGGGGCGGTGACTTCAGGGAAGCCGATCTCGCGCACGCCGGCGGGCCCGACCGGCTTGAACAGGCCGCTGCCCCGCAGGTCGCCGGCGACCACGTCGGCGACCTGGCGGCCGAGCGCGGCGGTCGAGCCGGCGGGAGTCTCCGCCGCCTGCGGCGTCGGCATGACGGGGACGGCGATGACCATGTCCTCGGCGCCTTCGGCGGTGACGTCGACGTGGAGTTGCGCCGCGGCCGGGGAGCCGGCGGCGAGCGCGAGGAGGAGGAGGGACGCGAACGTGGGACGCTTCATTGGCTGAGCCTCAGATCGAGGGTGACGTTGAGTTGCTTCCAGGCCTCGTAATAATCGCCGGGAAGGCGGAAGGGCGACGCGAGCATCACCGCTTTCCTGGCGCGCTCCTGGTGGAGCGCCACCTGCGGACGGTTGGATGCGGTGATGCCGGTGGTGCGGACGATGTCGACGCCGGTCACCCGCCCGTCGGGGGCGAGGGTGAGGCTGACCTCGGTGCGCAGCGATTCCATGTCGGCGCCGGTCGGCACCACCTTCTGCCACTGCGGCTTGAGCTGGCGGCGCACCTCGGCGACCAGCGAGGCCTCCACCGCAGGCCCGGCCTTGGCGGCGGGCGGCGCCACGGCGCGGCTCGGCGTGTCGCGGTCGGAGAGGCCGGCGAGAAGGCCGGCGAGGCGGCCGCCGCTCGGCCGGGCGGGCGCGGCGCGCGGCGGCGCCGGCGAGGCGGCCTTGGGCAGGGACGGGGTACGCGCCGGGGCCGCCGGCCTGGCCGGCGCGGCGGGGCGGGGCGGCTTCGGCAGGGCCCGGGGGGCCGGTGCCGGCACGGGCGCGAGCCGCGGCGGGCTGGGCGCCGGCACCGGCGCGGGCGCCGACTGGGGCGCGGGCTGCGGCGGCGGCGGCGCAAGCGCGGCGGCCGGCTCCGGCGGCGCCTCCGTCTCGGCGAGCTTGGGCGCGGGCGGCGCGGCGCTCGGCGACGGAGCCTGGCTCTCGGGCGCCACGTCCTCGACGAACGAGACCTCGATCGGATCGGTCTTCGGCACCGGCATGCGGACGGCGGCGAAGCCGAGCGAAAGGGCGGCCAGCAGGGCGAGATGCCCCGCCGTCGCCATGCCCAGCCCGGCCGCCTCCGCCCGGTCCATCAGCGCGCCTCCGCCTGGGCGGTGCTGACGAGGGCGACCTTCCTGAGGCCCGCGGCGTTGATCTCGCCCATCACCGCCATGACCCGGCCGTAGTCGAGTCCCCGGTCGGCACGCAGGAAGATGCGCGGCCCGCCGGGCTCGCCCGAGCCGGCGGCGATCCGCGCAAGCCGGGCGCCGAGATCCTGTGGCGCCACCCGCTGATCGTCGACGAACAGGGCGCCCGCCGAGTCGAGCGAGATCTGCACGGGCTTCTGCTCCTGGTCGAGCGCCCGCGCCTTGCTGTCGGGCAGGTCCACGGGCACGCCGGCGACGAGCAGCGGCGCCGTCACCATGAAGATGATCAGCAGAACCAGCATGACGTCGACCATCGGCGTGACGTTGATCTCGGCGAGCGGCTGATAGCGGTCTTCGCCCGCTTCACCCGAGGGCCGCAATGGCACGGCCATGGCTCAGACTCCGATCGCGCGCGACAGGAGGCCGCCCGACCGGCCGATCAGCCCCTGCATCCGGCCGGCAAACCGGCCGAGCTCGACGGTGATCTTGTTATAGGCGACGACGGCCGGGATCGCTGCAGCGAGCCCCATCGCGGTCGCGAACAGCGCTTCGGCGATCCCCGGCGCCACGACGGCGATGCTCGTGTTGTTCGCGGCGGCGATCCCGGCAAAGCTGCGCATGATGCCCCAGACCGTGCCGAACAGACCAATGAACGGGGCAGCCGAGCCCAAGGTCGCGAGAAATGGCAACCGCGCTTCGAGCCGTCGCATCTCGCCGTTGAGCGCGAGGCGCATCGCGCGCTCGACCCGTTCGCGACGCTCGCCAGTGGTCTCGCCGGGCGGTGGAACATCGGCAGCGCTTTCCTGCACTCCGGCGGCCAGCACCTGGGCCGCCGGGTCCTGCAAAACCCGCGTGCCGGCCCACAGCTCCTCGGGCGAGGTCGCGTTGGCGGCGCGCTGCTCATGAAGGCGAGCCGACCGGCTGATCGCGCCGAGCCGCCACAATTTGTCGATGATGACCGCCCAGCTCCACACCGAGGCGAGGAGAAGGAGGACCAACACGCCCTTCACGACGATGTCGGCGTGCAAGAACAGGCTGACGATCGAGATAGTCGGGGCCGCTTCCATCAGGCGAAGCTCCTTTTTCGTGTCACGATTCCCTCCTAGAAGCGCTGCGTGAGCCCGGCGAAGATGGCCCGCCGCGGCCCGAATTGCGGTGCCCCGACGCCAACCCCGGTACCGTTGCGGATCTCGTATTTTTGGTCGAGCAGGTTCACGACATCAAGGCGTAGTTCGAGACCCTTGAAGATGCCGGTTTCCACCTTTTGCACGATGCTCAGATTGACCTGCTCGTAATCCGGCAGCGAGGCCCCGTTCGGTACGCCGGCGGTGCTGGAGCGCAAACCGCTGCCGAAGATCACGCTCGCTGACAGGCGCGTCTTGGTCCAGGGGATCGTATAAGCGACCCCACCCGATCCCGTATAGGTCTGGTCGTGGTCGAGATGGATGAAGTGTGTCGCGATGTAGTCGAGCTCGTCCGGCGCAAAGTTGAACTGACCCGACACGATATTCTTCCCCTCTGCCTGCGATACCGCGAAATTGCCGTAGAGCGACCAGTTGTCGATGTCATAGCTCGCCGTCAGTTCGGCGCCGACCGCGTAGCCGCGCTGGTAGTTGAACGGGGTAAGGATAATCGGCGCGCCGAACTGGCCTTCGTCGATCAGGTTCTTGGCCATCTTGTAATAGGTGTCGGCGCCGAGTTTCAGCCCCGGCAAGACGATCTGGGTCGCGCCGACATCGAAGTAATGCGACCGCTCCGCCCGCACCGTATCATCCTGAGTGACAGCCGGCGCTGCCGTCGTGTTCGCGAACAGCTGGATCGTCGTCGGCGCGACCAGCTCGAACGGCGGCGGCGTGAAGTACCGCGCATACCCCGCGTGAATCGTCGTGGCGCTGGTCGGCTGCCACACGATATTGACGCGCGGGCTCAGCTGACTCTCATGCGTGAAGGCGCTGACTTCGTCGAAGCGGGCGCCAAAATTCAGCGTCACGGTCGGCCAGATCTTCCATTCGTCCTGCGCGTAGACCCCGCCGAGCCAACCGGTCTTGCCGGTTGAATCAAGAATGTTGATCGGCTGATCGGAAGTCTGCGCGCCGGTCTCGTCTGTCGGCAAGACCAGCGAGCTCGTGCTCGATGTCGAGCGCTCGCCCTGCAGGAAGTAGCCGGCGCGCAATGTATGGTCGGGGCTCAGCTGGTAGCTGCCGTCAAACTGCGTGCCGCTCGCGATGCTGCGGCGATAGGCGGTCTGCGCGATGCCGTTGAACAGCAAATCGCCGAGGGGATCCGGTGTGAAATAAACGCTGCTGTAGCGCTGGAATGCAGACCATTGGAAATCCATCGGCCCGAGCTTTTCCTGCAGCGCGGCAATGCCGTAATGCGTGATCTGGCGCTGATTTTCGTTGAGCGCCGCAGCGCTGAAATCGTTGATCCCATTTACGGTGAGGCCGAGGCCAGGCGACAAGCCGGGGGTGTTGGGGATCTGGTATTGGCTGCGCGAGGTGCCGAAGATGCCGGTAAGGCGCGCGGTCGGGTCGATGATCCCGGAGAGATAGGCGAAACCGCGGTACTGATCGGTCTCGTCGTGGATCGGATGATAGCTCGACGTCGGGTTTTCGATGCCGATGGTGTTGTGCAGGTACTCGCCGGTGACGAAATAATCGAGCTGCCCGACGCGGCCGCCCCACTCGAAGCTCGGCTGCACCCATTCATGCGAGCCGCCATACATAGAGACCGAGCCGCCGGGATCGAGCGTGCCCGTCTTTGTCTGTATATCGATGATGCCGGCAGTGCGAAAGCCGTACTGCGCCGGCAATGCGCCGGTGATCAGCGCGATCGAATTGGCAAGGCGGGTTTCCACCGCCTGGCCGAACACATTGATGCCCTCGGGCAATTGCACCCCGTTGAGCCGGAACTGAAGGTTCGCGTGATCGCCGCGCACATGCAGCTGGCCAAACGAATCCTGCGCCACGCCGGGCGCTTGCAACAGCACCTGGTTCAATGGCGCGTTATCGCCCTGCGGCTGCTGCTCGATGGTCTGTCGCCGAAACTCGTAGGTGCTCGCGCCCAGGCGCGGCTGGATCTGGTTGCGCGCGACATCGAGCTGCCGGGCGGTGACGTCGAGATCGAGCGAAACGCTGGGCTCCGGTTGCGCCTCGGTTGCCGGCGGGCTTTGCGCGAATGCGGCAGCGCTCGCGACAGACACCAGCAGAACTGCGCCCCCGAAGCGGCCGGCGAGCACGGCAATGCCGCGCCGCCGAAAATGCTGCGATGGCATGACATCCCCCGTCTTAAGACAAGCGCCCGTGCCGATGCGCAGCGGCGCGTCGGCCGGCTTAGCTAAGGCAGTGCTGTCTCAAGCGAGAGGCGGGGCGCGAGCACGAAATCCTGATTTTGCCGCAAGCTTGGGCAAAACCGCAGCCGGCGGCTTGATTGCCATCTCGAACGAGGACGGGATCGCCGGCGTCACAAAGGCGAGTGGCGCCGCGCTCTGGTGGTGCAGGATCGAGCAGATCTCGCAAAGATCTTCCGTGCTGGCGGGCAGGGGCGGTTGGCTGGCATTGGACAGGCTCGCGGTCGGCTCAGTTCCGCTGAATGCCAGAGCATGGTGATGCCAGCCGAACAGGATCGCCTGGAACAGGATCGCCGCGACCCCGATCAGCGCAATACGGCGCCGCACCACCGCGTTGGTTCGATCTAGGCGCTTCCTCATGTCTTAAGCGGGATGGGAGCGGCGAGGAGGCGGCGCCACTGCTGCGTTGCGCTGACAAAACTCGTCACGCCAACACCGACAACCGCGAAGACCAGCAGCAGGAACGGCAGGCCGAGCGCGTCGAGATTATGGATGTGCAGCGGCGTCACGAGCGCAACCTCGGCAAGGTCAGGGAACGCCAGACCGAACAGGCCGAAGGCGAGGAAGGCAAGCCCGCCCCATGTCAACGTCCGCGCCGCCGTTGTCAACGCGATATCGCGGATCGCCTCGTTCGGCAGGCCGCGCCGCACGGCCCAAGCACCGAATGCCGCGCCAGCCGCGGCCTGGACGCAGAGCGTGCCAAAGCCAAACGCGAGACCCGGCAGCCAGCCGATCGCGGCGGACGGCATCGCCGGCGCCAACGTCGTGTAGATGATCGCCGAGAACGCATCGATGCCCCAGCCGGCAATGAAGCCGTGCACCGCCGGCATCCACCACTTCAATTCGCGTGGCCGTACCGCCTGTACCGGGGCGCGCGGCATTCCCGGCAGGTGAAGATGCGGCAGGACCCCGCGGCCCATCGCGAACACGCCGGCCGCCGCCATGACGACCCCAACCGCTACATAGATGACATTGTCGAACGAACCCGAGGTGAACCACTGCGCCAGACCAAGATAGGCCAGCTGGCTCGCGAGCGCCGCCTGGATCGCAAAGGCGAGCGAGAACAAAAGCCCGGCGCGCAGACCGCGCGCCGTCGAATAGCCGCCGACCGCATAGCTGAAGGTGATCGGCCAGGTGTGCTCGTCCGGGGTCACGCCATGCACAATGCCGAGCAGGAAGGCGGTCGCGAGATCGACTGTGACGCTGACATGCGCCGGATCCCAAAGATTGATCCCGCCGATCATGGGGCGGCCCCGCTCTCCGGTCCCGCGGCCCGGCAATCCCGGCACAGCCCGCGCAATATGACGTGATGATCGAGGATCGCCGCGCCTGTCGAGCGCTCGACGGCCGCGAAGCGCTCGCGCTCGATCAGACACGGCACCGGCACGAGCTCGTGGCAGCGGGTGCAATAGAGATGGTCGTGGTGCGCGCCGACCAGCTCGAACCGGGTGCGCCCGTCATCGAGCGCTACTTTGCGCGCCTGCCCCTCGGCGGCGAGCTTCTCGGCGGCGCGAAACACCGAGGAGAAATCGGTCGCCTGCCCTTGCTCCCCGAGAGCGGAATGCAATTCCTCAAGGGTCCAGGCGTGGCGCTCGCCCGCCGCCATCACGGCGACCATCGCTGCCGAAACGCGCGCTTTGCGGGCCATCGCTGCACTCTAGCCGCGTGAAATCGAAACGCAAGCAACTTGCGAAACCGCGTAGCCCTCTCCCGCACTGCGGGAGAGGGTGGCGAACCCGCAGGGCGAGCCGGGTGACGGGCCTTTTGGTGCGCGCGGAATTGGCTCCTCACCCCGCCCCTCTCCCCGATGGGGAGAGGGAGATCAAAAAAGTCAGGCGAAGAGGCGCTCTTTTTCGAGGCCCTTATACAGGTCGGCGACGAATTCGCCGTAGCCATTCCAGATCAAGGTCGGGCGGCGCTCGTCGGTGCCGAGGACGCGCTCGGAGGCCTGGCTCCAGCGCGGATGCGGGGCGTCCGGGTTCACATTGGCCCAGAAGCCGTATTCGCTCGACTGCAGCGCCTCCCAATAACCGATCGGGCGCTTGTCGGTGAACTCGAAGCTGACGATCGACTTGATCGATTTGAACCCGTACTTCCATGGCGTCGACAGCCGCAGCGGCGCGCCGTCCTGCTTCGGCATTGGCTTGCCGTACATCCCGGTGACGAGAAAGGTCAGGTCGTTGGCGGCCTCGGCCATCGTCAGCCCTTCAACATAGGGCCAGGGATAGAAGAACTTGTTCTGCTCCGGCGCCATCTTGGGGTCCATGAAAGTCGTCATCTTGACGAATTTCGCCGAACCCAGCGGTTTCGCGATGTCCAGGAGCGCCTTCATCGGAAACCCGGTCCACGGCACTGTGAACGACCACGCCTCGACGCAGCGGTGCCGATAGAGCCGCTC
>JAFANP010000024.1 GCA_019232625.1 Alphaproteobacteria bacterium
ACTACCGCCCAGGCCACTCGCTCCCGCAAATCATTCGAATAAGCTCTGGCCATCGCTGCCGGCCTCCACTCCAGCAAGCAGCTTGAATCACAGATCAGCACCCTTGGGAATCCTCTCCCGATTCAACGAAGAGAGGACCGACTCTAGAGCTTCGGCCCCACGGCGGGGCGCGGCGCCTGGGCCGCCTCGAGCAGCTTCAGGATCGGCTGGGCGCGATTGTCCTGGCGGGCATAGTCGATCGCCGAATAGCCGGCGGCGTTGTCGGTCTTCTTCGGGTTGGCGCCCCGGGACAGGAGCAGCCGCACCATCGCGATGTCGCGGGCGTGGACCGCCATGATCAGCGGCGTCTCGCCGCGGCCGTTGGCGAGGTCGACGGCGCCGCCGTGCGTGACCAGCAGCTCGGCGCCCTCCAGCCAGCCTATCTGGGCGGCGAGACTGAGCGGCGTCTCGCCCCGCACGTTCTGGATGTTGGGGTTGGCCCGCTTGCCGAGCAGGAAGGAGAGCCAGGTGAGGTCGCGGCCGCGGGTGACGATATGCAGCGCCCCTTCGCCGGTGTCGCGGTCCTTGCTGTTGACGACGGTCGTCCCCGGCTCGCTGACCAGCTCGGTCACCTTGGTGCCGTCCCGTTCCTTCACCGCCTTGATGAAGGTGTAGCCGTCGGAATAATGCTGCGCCGCCAGAGGCGTCGCCGCCAGCGCCAGGCCCATTGCCGCCGCGATGGCGCGGCCCCACATCTTCGCCACTTTCCTACCCCGTAGTCTATCGCCCTTGATCGCCCGCCTGTAGCAAAGCAAGGCTGCCTCCGCCATGAACGAAAGCACCAGGTCTCCGATAGCGCGCCGGCGGGCCGTGCTGTGCGCGCTGCTGCTGCTCGGCGCCTGCTCGTCCCCGACGGCGCAGCCGCCGCTCGAAGGCGCGCATATCGGCGGGCCGTTCACGCTGACGAGCGGCGACGGCCGCACCGTCACCGACCGCGACTTCGCCGGTAAGTACCGGATCGTCTATTTCGGCTTCACCCACTGCCCCGACGTCTGCCCGACCGACCTCGCCGCGCTGGGAGAGGCGATGCGCCGGCTGGAGCGTAGCGACCCGAAGCGGGCGGCCAAGATCCAGCCGCTCTTCATCAGCGTCGATCCGCAGCGCGACACGCCGGCGGTGGTGAAGGAATATGCCGCCGCCTTCCACCCGCGCATCCTCGGCCTGACCGGCACGCCCCGCCAGATCGCCGCCGTCGCGAAGGAATATGCCGTCTATTACGCCCCCGAGCCGGCGCAGCCCGGCGGCGGCTACGGCGTCGACCACAGCCGGGTGCTGCTGCTGATGGGGCCGGACGGCAAGCCGATCGCCCTGCTGCCGCAGGACAAGGGCGTGGACGGAATCGTCGCCGAGATCGACCGGTGGGTGACGTGAGCTTCTGGGAGAAGCCCCTGGCCGAGCTCGACCGGGGCGAATGGGAGGCGCTGTGCGACGGCTGCGGCAAATGCTGCCTGCACAAGCTCGAGGACGCCGACACCGGCGAGATCCATGCCACCAACGTCGCCTGCAAGCTGCTCGACACGCACAGCGCCCGCTGCACCAACTATCGCGGCCGCAAGGCCTTCGTGCCGGACTGCATCCGCCTCACCGCCCGAACCGTCTCGCGCCATGCCTGGCTGCCGACCACCTGCGCCTACCGCCTTCGCGCCGAGGGCAAGCCGCTCCCCCACTGGCATTATCTGGTGAGCGGCGACCGGGAGACGGTGCACCGGCTGGGGGTGTCGGTGCGCGGCTGGACCATTTCCGAAGGCGAGGCCGGGAACCTCGAGCGGCATGTCGTCGACCGCCTGCTCTGAGCTGCGCTTCGCGGCGGGCGGCCGAAGCGCCGATCTGAAGCTGGTCGTTTCCCCGCGGGCGCGGGTGATGCGGCTGCGCGTCGACCGGCGCACCGGAGAGGTAGTTCTCACCCTCCCCCCGCGCGCCTCGCGCCGCAAGGCGCTGGAATGGGCGGCGGGCCACCGCCCTTGGATCGAGCGTCAGCTCGCCGAGGTGGCGCAGGCCGAGCCGCTGGGGCCGGGCGCCGTGCTGCCCCTTCGCGGCGAGCCTCACCGGATCGACTGGGAGGCCTCGCGTCCGCGCGTGCCGCGCCTCGCCGACGGGCGGCTCGTCGCCGGCGGTCCCGCCGAGGGACTGGAGGCGCGGCTGCTGCGCTGGCTCAAGCGCCAGGCGCTCGACCTGCTCGCCGCCGAAACCGCCGAATTCGCCGCCAAGGCGGGGGTCACGGTCAGCCGCGTCGCGGTCGGCGATCCGGTGTCGCGATGGGGGAGCTGCTCCTCCTCCGGGGCGATACGCTATAGCTGGCGGCTGCTGCTCGCCCCGGATTTCGTCCGCCGCGCGACCGTCGCGCACGAGGTGGCGCACCGCGTCCACATGCACCACGGCCCGGCCTTCCACGCGCTGGTCGAGGCTTTGCTCGGCGCCGACCCGAAGCCGGCGCGGCTATGGCTGAGACGGCAGGGGGCGGCGCTCCACCGGATCGGCGGGCGCTGAGCGCTGGGCCGGCGGCGGTCGCCGGCCGGAGCCCTGCGGGTCGCGCCTCGGCGGCGCACGGTCGCGGTTGATCGCCCGGTCGAGCCATTCCTGGTCCAGCCGGTCGACCGGCGGCGCTTCTTCCTCCTCGTCGTCGCCCCGGTCGTCCGGACGCGCGGCCGGGGGCGCGTCTCCGTCCGTCGCCGGCGGCCGCGCGACGGGATTGCCGTCGGGGTCGACGAACTGGCCCTGGGCCTGCTCCGGGCTCTGGCTCTGGCCGTTGTCGGCGCCGCCGTACCAGGCATCGTCGTCGGGCTCGTTCTGCCAGGTCGGCGCCTGCACCTGAGTCTCGAACGGCTCGACCGGCCGGTTGGCGACGGCGCGGATCATGAAGTCGTGGAAGGCGCGGGCCGGCGCCCGACCGCCCTGCAGCCCGGGCACGGGCTTCGAATCGTCGCGGCCCATCCACACGCCGGTGGTGAGGCCGCTCGAGAAGCCCAAGAACCAGCCGTCCTTGTTCAAGGTGGTGGTGCCGGTCTTGCCCGCCACCGGCCGGCCGATCTGCGCCGCGGCGCCGGTGCCGGTCATCACCGCCGTCTGCATGAGGTCGGTCATCTCGGCGGCGACGTAGGGCGCGTAGAGCACCCGCGATTCGTCGGCCTGCTGCTGGTAGAGTATCTCGCCGCCCGCGGTGGTCACCCGCTTGATGCCGTAGGGGGTGACCGCCACGCCCTTGCGCTGGACGCTGGCGAAGGCGCGGGTCATGTCGATCAGCCGCACCTCGTTGGCCCCCAGCGCCATCGAGGGGTGGGTGCGGATCTGGTTGGTAATGCCGAGCCGCCGCGCCATGTCGGCGACGGTGCCGAACCCGACCTCCTGGGCCAGCCGGACCGACACCGTGTTGATCGACTGGGCGAAGGCCTGGCGCAGCGGCACCTGGCCCGAGAAGCTGTGGCCGTTGTTGCGCGGGCTCCAGCCGTTGATGACGATCGGGTCCGCCGAGACCATCGAGTCGGGCCGGTAGTTGCCGGCCTCGAGCGCGGCGAGGTAGACGAACAGCTTGAAGGCGGAGCCCGGCTGGCGCGCCGCCTGGGTGGCGCGATTGTAGATCGAGCTCACATAGTCGCGCCCGCCGACCATCGCCCGAACCGCGCCGTCGCGGTCGAGGGCGACCAGCGCGCCCTGCGCTCCGGCCGGGGTGTTGGCGTTGACCACCTGGTCGGCGAGCTTCTGCATGTTGGGGTCGAGCGTCGTCCACACCTCGATCGCCTGGCCGGTCTCGTCGATCAGCGTGTCGAGCTGCGGGAGGACCCAGTCGGTGAAGTAGCGGACGCTGTTCTGCTTCTGCGCCGGGATGATGCGGACGTTGGCCGGCGCCGCGGCGGCCGCCTCCGCCGCGCTGACGCCGCCGTTCTTGACCATCAGGTCGATGACCACCGAGGCGCGTCTCCGCGCGGCTTCCGCGTCAGCGCTCGGCGCGTAGTTGGACGGCGCCTTGACCAGGCCCGCGATGATCGCCGCCTCCGACAGGTTCAGGGTCTTGGCCGAATGGCCGAAGAAGCGGCGCGACGCCGCGTCGATGCCGTAGGCGCCGCCGCCGAAATAGACCCGGTTCAGGTACAATTCGAGGATCTGGTCCTTGGTGAAGCGCCGCTCCAGCGCCAGAGCCAGGATCGCCTCCTTGAGCTTGCGGCCGTAGTTGCGCTGGCTGGAAAGGAAGATGTTGCGGGCGAGCTGCTGGGTGATGGTCGAGACACCGCGCACCTTGTCCTCGCGCCGGAAGCTGACGCCGATGCCGCGCAGGATGCCGATCGGGTCGACTCCCGGATGGTAGCGGAAGCGCCGGTCCTCCACCGAGATCATCGCGCTCTTCATGATCTCGGGAATCTCGTCCGAGCGCAGCCAGTTGCCGAAGCTCGGGCCCATCGAGACGAGCACCGAGCCGTCGGCGGCGCGCACGACGATGGTCTGGCCGAGATTGGTGCGGGCGCTGAGCTCGCCGTAGGAGGGCAGCTGGCTCATCGCGACTCCGACCGCGACGACGAGCGCGATGAGGCCGATCACGCTGCCGTAGAGGCAGAATTTGAGGAGGCCGATCAGCGTCCGCTTGAGCGGAGTCCGGGGGGAAGCGTCACGAGCCATGCGGGCGGCAACCTAGAGCGGCGCGAGTCGCCCGACAAGCGCACCGCGTCAGGAGACTTTGTCGAGATTTCGTGCAGCGCCGTCCGGCGCCGGCGCCGGGCCGCCGCGACGCCGCATGAGCAGGTAGACCGGCACGCCGCTGGCGAGGAGGGCGAGGCCCCAGGCGTTCGCCTCGCGGCCCGCTCCCCACATCGCCCAGGCCGAATAGAGCGCCGCGAGGGCCGCCGTCGCCGCCGCCGGCCGCCCCATCGTCATCCGCCCTCGCCGGCCCAGCGCCAGCGCGGCGAGTGCGGAGACGAGATAGGCGACAAGCGAGGCGGTGGTGGCGAGCAGGATCAGGCGCTTGAACAAATCGGTGCTCGAATCGGCGCCGTTGATCAGCAGCACGCCGGTGATCAGCAGGCTCGAGGTCAGATAGGCCCTGACCGGGCTCCCGCGGGCGGAGGTGACCGCCAGCCAGCGCGGAAGCACGCCGTCCTTCGCCATCGCCCAGGGCATCTCGCCCTGGAGCAGGATCCAGCCGTTGAGGGCGCCGAACGCGGTGACCGCCGCCACCAGGGCGAGCGCGGTGCCCGCTTCGGCGCCCCAGTAGCGCGCCACGAAGTCGGCGAGCGGGGCGCCCGAGCGCGACGCTTGGTCGACGGGCAGCATCAGGGCGACGGCCGAGCAGGCGAAGAGATAGAGGAGCCCCGTCGCCGCGGTTCCGATCAGCGTGGCGCGGAAGATCGCCCGGCGCGGATCCTCGACCTTCTCCGCCGGGATGGTCGCCGATTCGAGGCCGAGGAAGCTCCACAGGGTGAGGGTGGCGGCGGTGCCGATGCCGGCGGCGCCGGTGAAGCTCAGGCGGGCGGGCTCGAGCGGCGGGAGGACGGCGGCGCCGTCGCGGCCCAGCACCAGCCCGGCGAGCAGCACGACGGCGAGGAGCGGGAGGAACTTGAGGAAGGTGAGGGCGACCTGCACGCCGCCGGCGAGGCGAGCGCCCAGGCAGTTGATCGCGGTCAGGAACCAGAGGATGGCGAGCGTCGCCCAAACCGAATGCGCGGCGATGGCCGGCACGATCGTGCCGAGCGGCGCCACCACCCCGGTCGCCACCGCGACGTTGCCGATCCACAGCGACACCCAGTAGCTCCAGGCGACGAGGAAGCCGGCGAACGGGCCGAACGCCTCGCGGCCATAGGCATAGGGCCCGCCCGCCTTGGGGAAGGCCGCGGCGAGGCGGCCGAAGACGAAGGCGAGGCAGAGCGCGCCGGCGATCGTCACCAGCCACCCCGCGACGCCGGCCCAGCCGAACGGGGCGAGGCTGGCGGGGAGCAGGTAGACGCCCGAGCCGATCATGTTGCCGACGACGAGCGCGAGGCAGATCCAGAAGCCGAAGGGCCGCCGCGCCGGCGCGCTACCTGCCATATCCCCCCTCCCTCGAAGGGGCCGCGCCGGGACCGTCCCTTCCGGACGGTACCTATCGGCGCAAAGTGGTGCGGTCGAGAAGACTCGAACTTCCACGGCCTTTCGGCCACAGCGACCTCAACGCTGCGCGTCTACCAGTTCCGCCACGACCGCACGTGAAACCCGCCGGACAGGTCCGGCGCTGGCAGGAGCGGGGCCTCTAGCAAAGGGGTCGGGGAGGCGCAATGCCCCTGAAAAGGGACAGTCACTTTCAGGCGCGGCGGCGGGCGGAATGGGGACAGTTACTTTTCCGCGCCGCGGCGCGAGGTTTGAGACGTCGTGCGGAAAAGTAACTGTCCCCAGCCCAGTCCCCCGCGCGCCCGTCCCGGCTAGTACAGGAACATGGGCATGCCTTGGACCCGCATCAGCCGGGCGCGGTAGGCGGCCGGGTCGTAGAGGCCGTCGACGTCGACCGTCTTGACGCCGCTGAGCAGCGTGTCGATCGGGACGTGGTCGTAATTGCCGCCGGCCAGGGCCACCATCCGGCCGGTCTCCCCCCGGGCGAGCAGCTGAACCGCCAGCCCGCCGAACGCGAAGCCCACCATGCGGTCCATCCCGTCCGGCTCCCCGGCGCGCATTAGATAGGCGAGCTCCTGGATCACCGTGCCGTGGCCGAGCCGCTCGCGGATCGCCCGGCCGATCTGCTGGCCGATGCCTACCTCGGCCCGCTCGCTCGCCGGCTTCGACAGCTCGGCGCCCGCTTCGCCGCCGCCGCCGATCGTCGCCCCTTCCGAGACGACGAGCATCGCATAGCGGGCGGGGTTCGAATCCTTGTCCTCGGCGAGCAGCGGCAGCAGCCGGTCGAGGTCGGCCGGAACCTCGGCGATCACGGTGCGGTCGACCTGGGCGAGGAAGCCGGCGAGCAGCGCGGTCTCGCCGCTGCGCCGGCCGAACAGCTCGACGACGCCGATCCGCTCGTGGCTCTCCACCGTCGTCCTGAGCGCGTTGATCGCCTCGACCGAGCGGCTGACGGCGGTCGAGAAGCCGATGCAATAATCGGTGCCGAACACGTCGTTGTCCATCGTCTTGGGAATGGAGACCACCTTCACGCCCTGCGCCGCGAGGTGGGCCGAGAAGCGAAGCGTGCCGTCGCCGCCCAGCGTCACCATCGCATCGATGCCGAGCCGCTCCAGCACCTCCATCACCCTTTGCGTCGCATCGCCGCCCTTGAGGGTGCGCGGGTCGGTGCGGGAGGTGTGGAGGATGGTGCCGCCCATCCGGTCGATCCCCCTCACCCCTTCGCGGGTGAGGGGCAGCGTGTTCGCCGCGACCGTCGCCGGATCGTCGGGATCGACGGCGAGCACGCCCTCCCAGCCGCGCCGGAAGCCGGTCACCGTCCAGCCGAGCGCGTCAGCGCTGAGGGTGAGGGAGCGGATGCAGGGGTTGAGGCCGGGAACGTCGCCGCCGCCGGTCAGGATGCCGAGGCGCATCGCCGACGGGCTCTAGACGGCGCGGCCGAAGGCGAGGTGGAGCTGGGTCGCGCCGGCGGGAACGTCGACCTCGGCGGCGTTGAAGGTCGCGCTCTGGCTCGGCTGGAGCTGGGTCACGGGCGGCGCGATCGACCAGGAATAGACGGGACGCCCGCCTGCGTCGCGCAGCTCGGCGCGGATCGGCGGCACGGGCTGGACCCGGTCCGTCGGGTTCCAGATCCGCCCCGAGACGGTGAGCAGGGCGTTGCCGCTGGCCATCTCCTGGCGCGAGCCGCGGCCGTCGATGCGCAGGGCCGTGCCCGCCGCCTGCCCGGTCATCGCGAAGCCGGCGCCGAGCCGCGGCACGCCCCAGATCGAGACGGCGACGGTCGCCGCCAGCATGAGCGCGGCGGCTACCAGAGCGGCGATCGTCCACATCCTCGCCGGGTTGCGGCGCGCGCGGAAGGGCGGCGCGTGGGCGAAGGCGTCGAAATCCTCCTCCTCGGCCGCCGGAGCGGGGCCGAGCATCGCCGCCACGCCGGGCCGCTGCGGCGCCGGCGCGGGCGGCGTGGCGAAGCTCGGCGAAGGCGGAGGCGGTGGAGGCGGCGCCGGCGGCGGCGGGGCCGGGGGCGGCGGAGAGGGCGAAGGCGCCGGCTCGGGCGCGGCGGCACGCGGCGGGGGCGGCGCCTGGAACCAGCTGTGCCGACAGGAGGCGCAGCGCACCTGCCGGCCGGCCGCGCCGATCGCGCTGTCGGGAATGACATAACGCGCTTTACAGGCGGGACAGCTGAGGATCATCGTTTACTGGAGGCCCCACTTGAGGTGCATCGGTTAAGAATCAAGCACGAAGACGGGCCCGCAGGCAAGCAAAAGCGGCGTTTTCGATGGTTTACGCGCCCGGCGCCGCCATGCCATTGAGCAGGGGGGCGCCGGAGAGGTGGAGGCGGGTTCTGGGCACGGGCGGCAGCATCGTACAGTTCGACAATGTCGGCCTGCGCTACGGCACCGGCGCCGAGACTCTGTCGGACCTCAGCTTCTCGCTGCGCGAAGGCGGCTTCTACTTCCTCACCGGCCCGTCCGGCGCGGGCAAGACCTCGCTGCTGCGGCTGCTCTACCTCGCCCAGCGGCCGAGCCGGGGCCTCATCCGGCTGTTCGGCGAGGACATCGTCACCATGCCGCGCAGGCGCCTCCCCGGCTTCCGCCGCCGCATCGGCGTCGTCTTCCAGGATTTCCGGCTCGTCCCCCACCTCTCCGCCTACGACAATGTCGCCCTGCCGCTGCGCGTCGCCGGCGTCGAGGAGCGGGACCTCGCCGGCCCGGTGGGCGAGATGCTCTCCTGGGTCGGCCTCGGCCACCGCGCCAGCGCCCGCCCGGCCACCCTCTCGGGCGGGGAGCAGCAGCGCGTCGCCATCGCCCGGGCCGTCATCGCCCGCCCCGAGCTGCTCGTCGCGGACGAGCCGACCGGCAACGTCGATCCGGAAATGGCCAAGCGCCTCCTCCATCTGTTCGACAGCTTGAACAATCTCGGCACCACCGTCGTCGTCGCCACCCACGATCTCCACCTCATCTCCTCGATCGGCCGCGCCGACATGCTCCGCCTGGACCGCGGCGAGCTTCTCGACCCGACCGGGGCGCTCCGCCACCCGCCGCGCCGGGCGGAGGCATGAAGGGGGGCGCGCGCAAGCTCGGCGCGGCCGACCGGCGGCTGCTTCCGGAAGGGCGCCTCGCCGGGCCGATGCCGTGGGTGATCGCGATCATGATGTTCCTGACCGTGCTCGCCGCCGCGGCCGGGCTCGGCCTCGCCGGCGCCGCCCGCAGCCTCGGCGCCGACATCGGCAACCGCGCCACCGTCCAGGTGGTCGAAGCCAATCCCGACCGCCGCGAGGCCGAGGCGCGGGCGGCGGTGGCGCTGCTCGAGCGCCAGCCGGGGGTCGAGCGGGTGCGCCGCGTCGGCGCGGACGAGATGGCGAAGCTGCTCGAGCCGTGGGTCGGCACCGGCGGGATCGAGGGCGACGTGCCGGTGCCGGCGATGATCGACGTCGATCTCACCCCGGAAGCCTATGCCCGCCTCGACGCGCTGGGAGCGGCGGTGGCCGAGGTGGCGCCGTCCGCGCGCGTCGACGACAACGGCCAGTGGCTGGCCCCGCTCGGAAGGCTCATGAACGCGCTCAAATGGCTGTCCGCCGGGCTCGTCGTGCTGATGATCGGCGCGACCGCGGCGACCGTCGTCCTCGCCGCCCGCGCCGCGCTCGACACCCACCGGTCCACCATCGAGGTCCTCCACCTGATGGGCGCCACCGACGTGCAGGTGGCCCGGCTGTTCCAGCGGCGCATCGCCCTCGACGCCCTTTTCGGCGGCGCCGTCGGCCTCGCCGGCGCGGCGCTCGTCCTGTTCCTGATCGGCAGCCGGGTGGCGGCGCTGGGCTCCGACCTCATCGGATCGGCGCGCCTTCCGGCCTCGTCCTGGGCGCTGCTCGTCGCCCTGCCGATGTTCGGGGTCGTCCTGGCGATGCTGGTGGCACGCGGCGCCATACTCCGTGCGTTGGGGAGGATGTTGTGATCGTCCGCGCCCTCGCCTTCCTCGCCCTCGCCTATCTGCTGGGCTACGCCGCCTTCGCGGTGATGCTGCCCCGCCCGGGCGACGAGCGGCAGACGGACGCGATCGTCGTCCTCACCGGCGGCCCGAAGAGGATCGAGCGCGGCCTCGACCTGCTCGCCGCCCACCGCGCGCAGCGCATGCTCGTCTCCGGCGTCGCCCGCACCGTCCGCCCGCCGGAGCTGGCGGTGGAATATCCCGGCAGCGCTCCGCTCTTCGCCTGCTGCATCGATCTCGGCCGCGAGTCGGTCGACACCCGCTCCAACGCCGAGGAGGTCGCCCGCTGGCTCAAGAAGCGCCGCCTCGGCAGCGTCCGCCTCGTCACCACCGACTGGCACATGCCGCGCGCCCGCTTCGAGCTGTCGCGCCAGCTCGGCGGCGACGTCGCCGTCTATCCGGACGCGGTGGAGAGCAATCCGCGCCTCGTCCAGCTCTTCACCGAATATAACAAATATCTGCTGCGCCGCGCCGCCGTCTTCGTCGGCATCTGATGCGCCTCGTCCGCTCGGCCCTTTTCGCGCTCGCTTTCTACGCCGGCACGATCCTCTACGTGCTGGTCGGCGTCGCGGCGCTGCCGCTCGGCGCGCGGGCGGTTCAGGCGGTGGCGAACGGCTGGGCGCGCTTCCACCGCGCCTGCGCAATTCTCCTCCTCGGCGTCCGCACCCGAGTCGAGGGCGAGGTCCCGCGCGGCGCGGTGCTGGTCGCCGCCAAGCACCAGTCGATGTACGAGACGCTGGAGCTCGTCGCCCTTCTCGACACGCCGAGCATCGTCATGAAGCGCGAGCTCGCGCGCATCCCGCTGTGGGGCCGGCTGACCCGCGCCTACGGCATGATCGCCATCGACCGCTCGGGCGGCGCGGCGGCGCTGAGGCAGCTGATGAAGCGCGGCGAGTCGGCCCGCGCCGAGGGGCGGCCGGTCGTGATCTTCCCGGAAGGGACGCGGGTGGCGCCGGGCGAAACGCCGCGCCTTCAGCCCGGCTTCGCCGGCCTCTACCGCGCCCTCGGCCTGCCGGTCGTTCCGCTCGCCCTCGACAGCGGCCGGGTCTGGCCGCGCCGGTCCTTCGTCAAGCGGGCCGGCACCGTCACCTTCCGCTTCGGCGAGCCGATCCCTCCGGGCCTCCGCCGCGAGGAGGTGGAGGCGCGCGTGCACGCCGCCATCAACGCGCTGGAGCGGCGATCCAGCTGAGCGCCGCGCCGTGAGGATGGCCGCGGGCAAGCAGCCTCTCACCGCCGGGCCAGGTCGTCAGCCGAAGCTCCACGGCCCGGTCCTCCGCGTCGAATTCGTAGCGCAGCCAGGCCAGCGGAGATCGCGCGCCCGCCGCCTTCCCGGCCTCGGCCAGGGCGGCGACGATCCGGGCCTTCGACTCGGCGGGGAAATATTGGAAGGCGATCGAGTGGAGGACGACGCGGGTGGTGCCCGGATGCTGCCGCTCCGCCAGCCTCGATTCGAGCCAGCCGGCCGCGTCGCCGCGATCTACCGGCGCGGGATGGCCGGCCGCCACCGCGAGCGCCGCCTCGAGCTGGGCCAGGCGCCGGATCTGGTCCGGCCAGACATAGGCGAGCAGCCTGTTGCCGTCGCGCCGCGGGTCGAGCGGGTTGATATCGACGCCGCGCCGCGACGCCACGCGGACCTCTGCGTCCGGCGGCGGCGGTCCCTCCCAGTCCGGGGCCAGGCGCAGCGGCGAGGCCGGGTCGCCGGCGGGCCGGCCGCCCAAATCGTAGCGATAGCGGTCGAGGTGCAGGTTGAGGCCGGCGCTCGCGCCGAGCTCCAGCAATTCGACCGGCTGCTCGAAGCGCTCCGCCACGACGAGCAGCCCCGCCATCAGCGGCGCGGAGCGGCCGACCTCGTTGGTCTGCGGCGCGCTTTCGAGCCAGGGGAGCAAGGCCGGGTCGCCCAGCACCGGTTCCAGCGCCGCCCAGAGCGGATCCTCATTCGGCAAGGCCTTGGGCGGATAGAGAGCGGCGAGTTGCGGCGCGCGGCCGGCGCGGACCAGGGCATGGAGCCCGCCGGCGAGCCGCAGCGGCAGCGCGTCCGAGAAGGGGTCGGCGCGGTCCGGCCAGCCCAGCACCCGCCGCCCCACCTCGGTGTCGCGCGAAAGGCGCTCGCCGAGTAGGGCGCAGAGCCGTTCCATGAACGGCGAGCCGAGCGTCTTCGCCCAGCCCGCCTGGCGGGCGAAGGCGGCGCGGACCGCGGCCTCAGTCGCGGAGGCGGGCACCGGCCTTTGCGGCGGCGGCGACGATCTGTTCGGAGATCGCCTTCAGCTCCTCCTCGGTGAAGCTCCGCTCGCCCGGCTGCAGCGTCACCTCGACGGCGAGCGACTTCTCGCCTTCGGGCACGCCGGCGCCGGTGAAGACGTCGAACAGCGCCACGCCGGCGATCGCCTGCTTGTCGGCGCCCCGCACCGCGCGCAGCAGCGCTTCGGCCGGCGTGCCCTCCGCGAGGAGGAAGGCGAAATCCCGCGTCACCGCCTGCAGGGCGGGCGGCGCATAGGCGTCGCGCCGGTGGCCCGAGGCGCGCTTCGGCGGCGCCGCGTCGAGGAAGATCTCGGCGGCGACCGCCGGCCCGGAAAGGTCGAAGGCGCGCAGCAGGGCGGGGTGGAGCTCGCCATATTCCGCCAGCACCGTCTTGGGCCCGAGGCAGAGGCGCGCCGATCGGCCCGGATGGTAGACGGCCGAGGCGGGCGCCAGCGCCTGGAGGTTGTCGACGCGGACGCCGGCGGCGGCGAGCAAGGCGACGGCTTCCGCCTTGGCGTCGAACGCGTCGAAGCCGCGCCCCCGCCCTTGGCGCCAGTCGCGGCGCTCCGCCTCGCCGACCAGGACCAGGCCGAGGGTCGGCCGCTCGCCTTCCGCAAGGTAGCGCCGGCCGATCTCGAACAGGCGGACGCCGGACGCGCCGCGGGCGAGGTTGCGCCGCGCCGCCGCCAGCAGGCCGGGGAGGAGCGAGGGCCGCATCGCCTTCATCTCCTCGCTGATCGGATTCTCGAGCACCCAGCGGGCGCCGCCGAACGGCGCCGCCTCCGCCTCTCCGACGAAGCTCCAGGTCACCGCCTCGTTCAGCCCGCGGGCGGCGGCGGTGCGGCGCAGCTTGCGCTCGACCCGCTGCTCGGGCGTCGCGGTCGGCCGGGCGACTCCGGCGGCGCGGGGCAGCGGCGTCGCCTCCACCCGGTCATAGCCCTCGATCCGAGCCACCTCCTCGACGATGTCGGCCCAGCCGTCGACGTCGCGGCGCCACGACGGCACGCCGATCCGCCACGGCTCGCCCGTCTCGACGGTGAAGCCGAGCCGCTCGAGGATGTCCTGCTGGCGCGGCTCGGCGACGTCGATTCCACCCAGCGTCCGCGCCCGGGAAGGGCGGTAGTCGACCGTCTTGTCGGCGAGCGGCGGCCGGCCGGCCCGCACCGTCGCGGAGGCCTCGCCGCCGGCCAGCGCGATCGCCATCGCCGTCGCCAGCGCCAGCCCGGTGTCGAGGAAGGCGGGATCCACGCCGCGCTCGAAGCGGCTGCGCGCGTCGGAGGCGAGGCCGAGCTTCTGGCCGGTCAGCGCGATCCGCTCCGGGTCGAAATAGGCGCATTCGATGAGGATGTCGGTCGTCGCTTCGGTGACGCCCGAATGCTCGCCGCCCATGATGCCGCCTATGTCGTGCACCTCGGCCGCGTCGGCGATCACCGTCATCGTCGGGTCGAGCGTGTAGGTCTTGCCGTTCAGCGCCGTCACCGTCTCGCCGTCCCGCGCCCGCCGGGCGGTCACCGCGCCCTCCAGCTTGGCGAGGTCGTAGACGTGGAGCGGCCGGCCGTAGCTCAGCATGATGTAGTTGGTCATGTCGACCAGCGCGCTGATCGGCCGCTGCCCGACCGCCTTCAGCCGCTGCTGCAGCCAGCGCGGCGACGGTCCGTTGCGCACGCCGCGGACCACCCGGCCGTAGAAAGCGGGGCAGCCTTCCTCGTCCTCGATGCGGATCTCGACCGGGCACGGGAAGCGTTCCGCCACCGCCTCCGCCTCGATTGGCTTGAGCCGGCCGAGCCCGGCGGCGGCGAGGTCGCGGGCGATGCCGTGGACGCCCATGCAATCCTGCCGGTTCGGAGTCACCGAGACGTCGATCGCCGGGTCGTCCAATCCGGCCCACTGCGCGTAGCGCGCGCCGACCGGCGCGTCGGCCGGCAGCTCGATGATGCCGTCATGCTCGTCGCCCAGCTCGAGCTCGCGGACCGAGCACATCATGCCGCGGCTCTCGACGCCGCGTATCGCCGCCACCTTGAGCGTGAGGTCGCTCCCAGGCACGTAGGCGCCGGGCGCGCCGAACACCCCCTTCATCCCCGCCCGCGCGTTGGGCGCCCCGCAGACCACCTGGATCGCCTCGCCGGTGCCGGCGTCGACGGTCAGCACCTGCAGCTTGTCCGCCTGCGGGTGGCGCTCGGCGGTCAGCACCTCCGCGACGGTGAAGGGCGCGAGCTTCTCCGCCGGATCGTCGACGCCTTCGACCTCGAGGCCGATCGCGGTCAGCCGCTCGACGATCGTCGCCAGGTCGGCCTCGGTCTCGAGATGCTCCTTCAGCCAGGACACGGTGAACTTCATATCGCCCGCCCCCTCATGCGCCCACGCCCCCGCTCAGCGTCGGGACGTCGAGCGCGGAGAAGCCGTAGTGGCGCAGCCACCTGAGGTCGCCGTCGAAGAAGGCGCGCAGGTCGTCCATGCCGTATTTCAGCATCGCCAGCCGGTCGATCCCGCAGCCGAAGGCGAAGCCCTGCCATTCGTCGGGGTCGAGCCCGCAATGGGCGATGACCCGCGGGTGGACCATGCCGGAGCCGAGCAGCTCCATCCAGCCGTCGCTGCCGCCGAGGACTCGGCGGCCCTTGACCATCGTGTAGCCGACGTCGACCTCGGCCGACGGCTCGGTGAAGGGGAAGTAGGAGGGGCGCAGGCGCAGGACGATGTCGTCGCGCTCGAAGAAGGCCTTGAGGAAGGTCTCAAGCGTCCATTTGAGGTGGCCGAGATGGATGCCGCGGTCGATCACCAGCCCTTCCACCTGGTGGAACATCGGCGTGTGTGTCGAGTCGCTGTCGGAGCGGTAGGTGCGGCCCGGCGCGATGATGTAGAGCGGCGGCTTCTGCGTCTGCATGGTGCGGATCTGCACCGGCGACGTGTGGGTGCGCAGCAGCATCCGCCGCCCCTCCGCGTCGCGGTCGGGGAAGTAGAAGGTGTCGTGCATCGCCCGGGCCGGGTGGCTCTCCGGGATGTTGAGCGCGGTGAAGTTGCGCCAGTCGTCCTCGATCTCCGGCCCGGTGGCGACGGCGAAGCCGAGGTCGGCGAAGATCTCCGCCAGCTCGTCCATCACCTGGCTGACCGGATGGACGCTGCCCTCCTGCCCGGCCCCGACCGGCAGCGTCATGTCGAGCGTCTCGGTGGCGAGCCGCCGCTCCAGCGCCGCCGCCTCCAGCGCCGCCCTGCGCGCCGCGATCGCCTCGCCCACCCGCTCGCGCAGGGCGTGGATGCGCGGCCCTTCGCTCTGCCGCGCCTCAGCCGTCATGCTGCCGAGGCTCTTGAGCAAAGCCGTCACCGCGCCCTGCTTGCCGAGCGCGGCGACCCGCTCCGCCTCCAGCGCCTGGACGTCGGCCGCGGCCCCGATCCGGGCGAGGAGCTGATCCAAATCTGCCATGGCGCCGGGCTCTAGACGAGATTGGGGCGCTATTGAAACCCTCGCGCATGTGGCGCGGGCGCACGAACCGGGCTATGGGCCCGGTCCATGCCGAACGGCGCCTGGCCCGAGCTCTCCGCCCTCCGCGACGGTCCGACCATCGCGACGCTGCACCTCGTCAGCCAGATCGCCGGCAAGGCGGCGGTGGCCCTGCTGCCGTGGCGCAACCACGCTTGGCACGGCGTCCTCCTCGTCCACCCGCGCGGCCTCAGGACGGAGCCGCTCTACGGCGCCGGTGCGCCGTTCGAGCTCGGGCTCGACCTCGTCGACCACGACTTCACCTTCACCGACGCGGCCGGCACGCGCCGGGTGCCGCTCCGCCCGACCCGCCTCGCCGACTTCCACGCGGCGGTGACGGCCCTGCTCGACGAGGCGCGCGGCGGCATCCGCCTCCACGGGGCGCCGAACGAGCTGGAGCCGGCGGTGCCCTTCGCCGAGGACCAGGCGGAACGCGCCTACGATCGCGACAGCGCCGAGCGGCTGCACGGCGCCCTCCTCGAGGCGGACCGGGTGCTTCGCCTGTTCCGCTCGGCCTTCCTCGGCAAGGCGAGCCCGGTCCACTTCTTCTGGGGCAGCTTCGATCTCGCCGTCACCCGCTTCTCCGGCCGCGGCGCGCCGCTCCACCCGGGCGGAGTCCCGCACCTGCCAGACGCCGTCACCCGCGAGGCCTATAGCCACGAAGTGTCCAGCGCCGGTTTCTGGCCGGGCGGCGCCGGCCCCGGCGGCGGGCCCTTCTTCTATTCCTACGCCTGGCCGCCGCCGCGCGGCTTCGCCGCGGCCCGCGTCCGCCCCGACCAGGCGCGCTTCGACGAGGCCTATGGCGAGTTCATCCTCGACTATGACGTCGTCCGCCGTGCGCCGGACCCGGACGAGCTCCTCCTCGCCTTCCTCGATTCGACCTACGCCGCCGCGGCGGACCTCGGCCAGTGGGACCGGTCCGCCCTCGAATGCGCCCGCGGCCGCCCCAGGGTGCCGAGGCCGGTCTGAGCGTCAGTCGCGGCGCAGCCGTGCCCGGTCGAAGGCCGCTCGGGTCGTCGCCGCGCAGCCTTGCAGCCCGGTCGTGAAGGCCTCGTCGGCGGCCATGATCGACCCGGCATTCCGCACCGCCTGGGCGAATTCGATCGCCACCGGATGATCGGCGAGGAAGCGTTCGGCCTCGCGCTCCGCGGCGGGCGGCACGGCCTCGCCTCGCTCCATGCGGGTGAGGAGCGCGTCGAACCGGCGGAACTCGGCGCTGCCGTATAGGGCGATGAGCTGGCGAAGCTTGTCGGGGCCGAGCCGGCGCGCGATGACGCGCAGCCCGCGCCGCATCGCCGCCTCGGCGACCGGCGCGAAGCAGCGGCCGTGCTCGGCAAGTATGGCGCGGACCTCCGCCTCGTGCCCCGGGTTGAGCGCGCCGATCCGCGCCACCTCGGCGGGGTCGGGGTCGGTCCGCGCCGCCCACTCCTCGGGATGGGGCAAGGCGGCGAGGAACTGGTCGACCAGCGCCTCGGATGCCAAAGGCGCCTCGCCGGCGGCCGGCGGCGCGAATGCCTCGACGGGCGCGGCGAGCAGGCAGAGCGCGGCGGCGGCAAGCGGAACGGATCGCAACGGTGAGGCTCCCGGAAAAACGGCGCCCGGACCATCCTTCGCGGCCGCCCGCCTGTCCAGCCCGTTTCCGGCGTCTTCGCTGCCGGGCGCCTGGACCCCGCCCGATGCCGTCCGGGCCGGGCTTGGCGAAGCCTCGCGTCTCCGCGGGAAGGAAAAGAGGACCGTCGGCCGATGGGGTACCAGACAGACGGGGTTGGTACCGGCTCTCAAAGCGCTACGTTGGCCGGCATGGGATTGGAAGCGATCGACGAGACCAAGCGGGCGGCGATCCGGCGCCTGACCCTGGCCGAGCGGGAATGCCTCAGGCGCTGCCTGAGCCATCAGACGGCCAAGCAGATGGCCCTCGATCTCGGCATCTCTCCTCACGCCGTTGAGAAGAGGTTGAAGATGGCCCGCGCCAAGCTCGGCCTGTCCTCATCCCTTGAAGCGGCGAAGCTGGTGGAGTCGTTGGAGCGGTCCGGTCGGTTGGGACCCCGCGCGTCGGACCTTCCATCGGCCGATGCCGGGCCCAATGACGTCGGCTCGGTTGCCGCCCCGCGAAACGAGACCGCGCGGATGGAGCGGCGACATCGGGTCTATATGGTCTCGGGAGCAATGCTGATGAGCTTTTTCGCCGCCGCAGCCCTGATGATCTGGGTTCAGTCTTCCGGCGCCGTCGAGGGGCGGGCAGCCCCGCCGGCGATCGCCCCGTCCCCACCTGCGGCCGCGCCGCACTCGGTACCGGCCGCCGGCACCGAGGCCGCCTTGCGGAGGCTCGTCGCCGGGCTGGCGAGCGGCTCGCCCGACTATGACAGGCTCTCTCCGCCCTTCGCCGAGATCGTCCGCCGGGACCTGCCCATGACTCATCGCATGTTCGGCGCGCTGGGCGAGCTGAAGTCGATGACCTTCCGCGGGCGCGGCCCGAGGGGCGACGACGCCTATGATTTGGTGTTCGCCAACGGCGCGGTGAGGATGTCGGCCGCGCTCGACGCCGAGGGCCGGATGGCCGGCGGCATTCTCGAGCCGGCGGGAACGTCGGCGCCGCCGGCGGCCGGCACCGAGGCTGCCTTGCGGAGCCTCGTCGCCGGGCTGGCGAGCGGCTCGCCCGACTATGACAGGCTCGCTCCGCCGTTCGCCGAGATCGTCCGCCGGGACCTGCCCATGACTCATCGCATGTTCGGCGCGCTGGGCGAGCTCAAGTCGGTGACTTTCCGCGGGCGCCGCCTGGGGGGCGACGACGCCTACGATCTGGTGTTCGCCAACGGCGCGGTGACGATGTCGGCCGCGCTCGACGCCGAGGGCCGGATGGCGGGTGGCATCCTCCAGCCCGCGGATCCCCCCCGTCGCTGACGGCGGGGACCGAATGCCCTGCGGGAAAAGGAAGGTCAGCTTTCCACCCCTTGCGGACGCGGGCGGAGCTGGAATGGCCGCGCGCGTCCGGAGGCGTTCGAACCTCGCTACCGGCGCACGTCTTCCGTCAGCCGCTGCGGCTGCTTCCCGCGGCGCAAGGGCGCCACAGCTTCCCCGCCACGGCCCCTTCGCGCCTCTGCGCCTTCGCGCGAACCCGGCCGGCCCCACCGCCCGTACCGGCCTTTGGACTAGCCCAGGAAAGGATAAGGGGAGATCGTCTTTCTCGTCTCGTTCAGCGCCAGCGTTCGGCCCGCCGGGGCGGCGGCGCGTTGGGGGCAGCGCTGGCGGGGACAGATGGGGCAGGCGGGGCCGATCGGCGTCACCAGCGGCTTTGCGAGGTCGAGGCCGTCGGCATAGGCGATGCGCGACGCGTGCTTCGAGTCGCAGCCGAGGCCGATGGCGAGCTGGCTGCTCTCCCGCGGGTCGAGGCGGACGGCGCGCTCGACCGTCCGGCTGATCGTGAAGAAGCGCGCGCCGTCGGGAGTCTCCACCGTCTGGGTGGCGACGCGGCCCGGCGTCTGGAAGGCCGCGTGGAGGTTCCAGCGCGGGCAGGTGCCGCCGAAGCGGGAGAAGGGAAAGGCCTCGCCCGCGAAGCGCTTCGAGATGTTGCCCGCCGCGTCCACCCGCAGCATGAAGAAGGGAATGCCCCGCGCGCCGGCGCGGCCGAGCGTGGTCAGCCGGTGCGAGACCTGCTCGACGCTGGCGCCGAACTCGGCGCAGAGCCGGTCGACGTCGTAGCGATGCCCCTCGGCCGCGGCGAGGAAGCGGTCGTAGGGCATCATGATCGCGCCGGCCGCATAATTGGCAAGGCTCATCGTCAGCAGGCGCCGGGTCGGCAGGTCGGGGGCGGCGGCCGTCTCTGCCATCCGCTTCAGCATCGGCCCGAACTCCAGCAAAGCGAGCTGGTAGGCGGCGCCGAAGGTGCGGCTCTCGGGACGGAGAAGGGCCGAGAGCATCAGCCGCTTGCGGTGGAGGTCGTAGGCCTGGCTGGCGAAGTCGAGCAACTCGGGCGGGACGATCCGCGTGTCGATGCCGAAAGCCTCGCGCAGCCGCCGGCGCAGGGCGTCGAACAGCCCGGCGGCGTCCCCGAGCGCCCCCGCAAGAGTCTCCGCCGCCTCCTCGACATAGGGGAAATGGTTGCGCTGCGCCTGGATATGGTCGCGCACCCAGGCTTCCGGCGTCACCAGCGACCCCTCGTCGGGGACCGCTCCGGCCGGATGCTGGCGCCGCTCGACCAGGGCCGCGTAGAGGCGTGCGACGGCGTCGGCGACGGCGGGCGCGTTGTCGGCCACTTCGAGCAGCTCGTAGCGCGGGATGCCGAGATCGGCGAACATCGGGTCGGCGAAGATCTCGGCGAGCTGGTCTAAGCCGGTGCCCTCCGCCCCCTCGGCGGCGAAGCTCCTCAGGTCGACGTCGTAGACCTCCGCAAGGCGGAGCAGGACCTGCGCCGTCACCGGCCTCTGGTTGCGCTCGAGATGGTTGAGATAGCTCGGCGAGATGGCGATCTCCGCCGCCATCGCGCTCTGGTTGAGGCCGAGCTCGCGCCGCAGCCGCCGAAGGCGTCCCCCCAGATAGAGCTTGCGTTCGGCGGGAGGCATGGCTGCAACATTGTCATGTTGTGACAGGAGTCGCAAGTCGCCTCGTGACATGGCGACCCTTTTCGGCGCGCCTTCCCGCCCCGTTCCGGGTTCAAGCGGAGAGCCTTCGCAACAGGAGCGACAATGACCGACTTCAGCCGCCTCGTCCCCGCCCCGCCCGGCCGCTTCGACGGGATCGTCCGCCCCTACTCGCCCGAGCAGGTCGAGCGGCTCCGCGGGTCGGTGCCGATCGAGCACTGCCTCGCCCGCCGCGGCGCCGAGCGTTTGTGGGAATTGCTGAACGGGGAGGAGCATGTCGCCGCCTTGGGCGCGGTGACCGGCAACCAGGCGATGCAGATGGTCCGCGCGGGCCTCAAGGCGATCTACCTCTCCGGCTGGCAGGTGGCGGCCGACTCCAACACCGCCGGCGCCATGTATCCCGACCAGTCGCTCTACCCCGCCAATGCGGGCCCCGAGCTGTGCCGGCGGATCAACCGCACCTTGCAGCGGGCCGACCAGATCGAGCATGCCGAGGGCGGCGCCAGCCGCGACTGGTTCGTCCCGATCGTCGCCGACGCCGAGGCCGGCTTCGGCGGACCGCTCAACGGCTTCGAGATCATGAAGGCCTATGTCGAAGCGGGCGCGGCCGGCGTCCATTTCGAGGACCAGCTCGCCAGCGAGAAGAAGTGCGGCCATCTGGGCGGCAAGGTCCTGGTGCCGACCCAGGCGCATATCCGCAACCTCTCCGCCGCCCGGCTCGCCGCGGACGTGTGCGGCGTGCCGACCCTCCTCGTCGCCCGCACCGATGCCGAGAGCGCGCGGCTGATCACCTCCGACATCGACGAGCGCGACCGCCCGTTTCTGACCGGCGAGCGCACGCCCGAGGGCTTCTTCCAGCTGAAGGAGGGGACCGGGCTCGACCATTGCATCGCCCGCGGCCTCGCCTTCGCGCCCTACGCCGACCTCCTGTGGTGGGAAACCAGCCATCCCGACCTCGGCGAGGCGAAGAGGTTCGCCGAAGCGGTCCTCCGCGAGCATCCGGGCAAGAAGCTGGCCTACAATTGCTCGCCCTCGTTCAACTGGGAGAAGAAGCTCGGCCGCGCCGCTATCGCCGACTTCCAGCGCGAGCTGGCCGCGATGGGCTACCGGTTCCAGTTCGTCACCCTGGCCGGGTTCCACAGCCTCAACCATGCCATGTTCGAGCTGGCCAGCGCCTATCGCGAGCGCGGCATGGCGGCCTATTCGGAGCTCCAGCAGGCCGAGTTCGCAAGCGAGGCCGCCGGCTACACCGCCACCCGCCACCAGCGCGAGGTCGGCACCGGCTATTTCGACCTGGTCGCCGAGACCCTGTCCGGCGGCCGGTCCTCGACCACAGCCTTGGCAGGGTCGACCGAGGCCGAGCAGTTCATCATGGCCGAAGCAGCGGAGTGAGAGAGATGACGACTCGATACTGGGTGATCGGCGGGGAATATGAGGGTCCCGATTTCCGGGCCCTCGTCCCCGGCACCGAGACCATGGCCGGCCCGTTCGAATCCGAGCGCAAGGCCCGGACGGAGTGGACGAGGCTCAGCTGCGGTCCCGACCGCGGCGCCTGCGCCACCATCCGCTACGCGATCGCCGCCGAGTCCTTGCACTGACGAGCACCCCATAGGAGCCAAAGAAAAAGGCGCCGGAGGTCTCCCCCCGACGCCTCTTTTCTTGCTTGCGCTCGCCTCAGGCGGTCGCCTGCGCGCCCTCCTGCGGCAAAGCCGCGCGGGCCTGGGCGATGATGGCGCTGAACGCCTCGCCTTCGTGCATGGCGATGTCGGCAAGCACCTTGCGGTCGAGGTCGACGCCGGCGAGCTTCAGGCCGTGCATGAACTGGCCGTAGGTGAGGCCCTCGGCCCGCACCGCGGCGTTGATGCGCTGGATCCACAGGGCGCGGAAGCTGCGCTTCTTCACCTTGCGGTCGCGATAGGCATATTGCCCGGCCTTCTCGACGGCCTGGCGGGCGATGCGGATCGTGTTCTTGCGACGGCCGTAATAGCCCTTCGCCTGTTCCAGGATCCTCTTGTGGCGGGCCTTGGTGGTGGTCCCGCGCTTGACGCGTGCCATGTGCGGTTCCTCCTTACTTCAGGCCGTAGGGCGCCCAGGCCTTCACCCGCGCCGTGTCGGCGTCGGAGAGCACCTCGGTGCCGCGATTCTGGCGGATATACTTGGCGTTGTGGCTGATCAGCCGGTGGCGCTTGCCGGCCACGCCGTGCTTCAGCTTGCCGGTGGCGGTGAGCTTGAAGCGCTTCTTGACGCCGCTCTTGGTCTTCAGTTTGGGCATTTTCGTCTCCTTGGCCACCGCAGGGGCGGACGTTTGAGAACAGCCACGGCAGCCCTGTTGGCCGGGCCGTTCGAATTCTTCCAAAGCTGGAAAGAAGCGGCGCCTATAGAGGCGGGACGCCGGGAAGGCAAGGCGGCGCTTAGTCGAACAGGCTCGACACGGACGTCTCGTCGGCGATGCGCTTGATCGCCTCGCCGAGCAGCGGGGCGATGGTGAGGAGGCGGATCTTGGGAGTCGCTCCGGCGGCTTCGCGCGCGTCGATCGAATCGGTGATGACGAGCTCCTCCAGCGCCGAATGGTGGACCCGCGCCGCCGCGCCGCCGGAGAGGACGCCATGGGTGCAATAAGCGACGACGCCCGCCGCCCCCGCTTCCTTCAGGGCCGCGGCGGCATTGGCCAGGGTCCCGGCCGAATCGACGATGTCGTCGATCAGCACGCAGAACCGCCCGCCGACGTCGCCGATGATGTTCATCACCTCCGATTCGCCCGGCTTCTCGCGCCGCTTGTCGACGATGGCGAGCGGCGCGTTGTCGAGGCGCTTGGCGAGGGCGCGGGCGCGCACCACCCCGCCGACGTCCGGCGAGACGACCGTGATCGGCCGGCCCGAGAAGCGCGCCTTGATGTCCTCCGACATGACCGGCGCGGCGTAGAGATTGTCGGTCGGGATGTCGAAGAAGCCCTGGATCTGGCCGGCATGGAGGTCGACGGAGAGCACCCGGTTGGCGCCGGCGACGGTGATGAGGTTGGCGACCAGCTTGGCCGAGATCGGGGTCCGGGGCCCCGGCTTCCGGTCCTGCCGCGCATAGCCGAAATAGGGAAGGACGGCGGTGATCCGCTTCGCCGAGGCGCGCCGCAGCGCGTCGACGCAGATCAGCAGCTCCATCAGATTGTCGTTGGCGGGATAGGAGGTCGACTGGACGACGAACACGTCCTCGCCGCGGACGTTCTCGTTGATCTCGACGAAAATCTCCTCGTCGGCGAAGCGGCGGACGCTCGCCCGGGTGATCGGCAGCTCGAGATAGGCGGCGATGCTCTTCACCAGCGGCAGGTTCGAATTGCCGGCCATCAGCTTCATAAGCGGGTCTCCCGGGAAGGCAGGGCCTCCATAAGCGCGGGGGAGGGGAAGGCAAGCGCCCGTTGCCGCCTTTGCCGGCGGCGACTAAGCCCCGGCGCATGAGCGTCGTCACCCGCTTCGCGCCCGCCCCGACGGGGCGCCTCCACGTCGGCAACATGCGCACGGCGATCCACAACTGGCTGTGGGCGCGCCGCAACGGCGGGCGGTTCGTCCTGCGCATCGACGACACCGACCGCGAGCGCTCGAGCGAGGAGCATGTCGAGGCGATCCGCGCCGATCTCGCCTGGCTCGGCCTCGATCCCGACGAGGAGCATCGCCAGTCCGCGCGGTTCGGCCGCTACGAGGCGGCGCTGGAGCGGCTGAAGGAGGCGGGGCGGGTCTACCCGGCCTACGAGACGGCGCAGGAGCTGGAGCTGAAGCGCAAGGTGCGGCTCGGCCGCGGCCTTCCGCCCGTCTACGACCGCGCCGCCCTCGCCCTCACCGACGCCGACCGCGACCGGCTCGAGGCGGAGGGTCGGCGGCCGCACTGGCGCTTCCGGCTCGATCACGGCGCGCCGATAGAGTGGGACGACCTCATCCGCGGCCGCCAGCATTTCGACCCCGGACTCCTCTCCGATCCGGTGGTGCGGCGCGAGGACGGCAGCTGGCTCTACATGCTGCCCTCGACGGTGGACGACGTCGACCTTGGCGTCACCCACGTCCTGCGCGGCGAGGACCATGTCGCCAACACCGCGCTCCAGCTCCAGATGTTCGAGGCGCTGGGCGCGCGGGCCCCCGCCTTCGCCCACGAGGCGCTGCTGGTCGGCTCCGAGGGGAAGCTGTCGAAGCGGCTGGGGTCGCTCGGGGTCGAGGCGATGAAGGGGGCGGGGATCGAGCCGCTGGCGCTGATGGCCAAGCTCGCCCGAATCGGCACCAGCCTGCCGGTGGAGCCGGTGAAGGATTCGGCTCCGCTCGTCGCGGGCTTCGACTTCGCGACCTTCGGGCGGGCGCCGGCGCGCTTCGACCTGGACGAGCTTGCCGGGCTCAACGCGCGCATCGTCCACCAGCTGCCGTTCGACCAGGTGGCGGACCGCCTGCCCGAAGGGATGAGCGCCGCCGACTGGGCGGCGATCCGCCCGAACCTCAAGCGGGTCGACGAGGCGGCCGACTGGTGGGCGATCCTGCACGGGCGAATCGAAGCGCCGGCCGCGCCGGAGGATCGCGGCTTCCTCGCCGCAGCCGCCGCCGCGGCGGCCGGGCTCGACTGGACCGCGGAACCCTGGCCGCAGCTGGTCGCGCGGCTCAAGGCGGATACCGGCCGCACCGGCAAGGCGCTTTTCCAGCCGCTTCGCCGCGCGCTAACCGGCCGCGACAGCGGCCCGGAAATGGCGGCGCTCCTGCCGCTGATCGGCCGCGACCAGGCCGTCGCCCGGCTGTCTTCCCTCTCCTAGGGCGGTCGGCGACGAAAGGTTTGCCCTCCTCCGTTCGGGCTGAGCCTGTCGAAGCCCCTTCTCCTTCGCACAAGGGGAAGGGAAGCCCTTCAACAGGCTCAGGGCGAACGGCATCGGCTCGATCTAAGCGCCCGGCATTCTAGCGGCCGAGTGCTTGAGTGAGGGCGTGTCCACCCCTCCCTGCACAGGGCGAGGCCGCTGAGCGATGGAACAAAGTCTCTTCTACCGCTTTACGATATGTTGTATCATTATGTAATGAGATAACCTCTCATGGAGTCGCAACGGCGACCGGCAGAAGGAGAGATGCCATGACGACAGTGGGTTTCTACGAACGCAAGCGGATGAATCCCCGGGCGCTGACCGTGGTGATCCTGCTTCACGGCGCCGCCCTGACGGCGCTCGTGCTCGCCAAGACGGAGGTCGTCCGCAACCCGTTCGTGCCGACCAAGGTCTTTCCGGTCGACGAGGTGAAGCCGCCGCCCGAGAAGCCGAAGCCTCAGCCCAAGCTCGAGCCGGTCCAGGAGCACGTCACGACGACCACCCCGAAGATCGACCTGCCCCCGATCGACCCCCCTCCCTTGCCGCCGCCGCCGACCTTCCCGGGCGGGACCAGCCTCACCGGGCTGAGCGACGGGCCGATCGCCGAGCCGCCGCCGCCGCTTCCCTCCCCTCCGCCGCCGCCCCCTCCGCACATCGAGCCGGCGCGGGCCAAGGCCAACCTCGCCTCCTACGTCTCGGACAGCGACTATCCCAGCATCGCGATACGAGCGGAGGAGCAGGGCACGACCCGCTTCCGGCTCGCCGTCGGTCCGGACGGCAAGGTGAGCGACTGCATCGTCACCGGCTCGAGCGGATCGAGCGCGCTCGACCAGGCGACGTGCCGGATCATGAAGGCGCGGGCCCGGTTCACGCCGGCGCGCGACGGCGCCGGCAGGCCGACCGGCGACACCGTCGCCAACGCCATACGCTGGGTGCTTCCCGACGGCTGAGCCCCGCCGTCGGGGGTGGCGCGGGCGCCGGGCAGGGCCTATCTTATGGCCGATGTCCTGGTTCCCGCGCCCCGCCTCGCCCCGCGCCCTCGTCGCCGACCTCAAGGCGTTCGCCGGGCAGCGGAGCCGCTATCAATGGGCGGGCCTCGCCACCGCCATCGTCATGCCGCTGCTGATCGTCGGCGGCTTCTACCATGACGCCTCGCACGACATCGCGCCCGGACCGCAGCTCATCTACGCCGAGAGCTGGCCGGCGACTCGCACCGACGCCGAGATCAAGGCCGACCAGAAGAGGGACCAGGTCAGGAAGGCGGCGGCTCAGCGCGAGCGCCAGCGCCAGTTCCAGAAGATCGACCGGGAGCTGAAGAAAGTCGGGATTTGAGCGACGACGGGCGCTGGATGGAGACGGCCGCGGCGCTCGGCGAGCGCGGGCGCGGCCGCACGGCGCCCAACCCCAATGTCGGCTGCGTGATCGTCAGGGACGGGCGAGTCGTCGGACGTGGCTGGACCCAGCCCGGCGGCCGTCCGCATGCCGAGCGGATGGCGCTGGACGAGGCGGGGGAGGCGGCGCGCGGCGCCGCCGCCTACGTCACGCTCGAGCCATGCTGCCACCGCAGCCCTCGCGGGCCGGCCTGCGCCGACCTGCTGGCCCGGGCCGGCGTCTCGCGAGTAGTGGCTGCGCTCGGCGACCCGGATCCGCGCGTGAGCGGCGGCGGCCTGGCAAGGCTGCGCGACGCGGGCGTCGAGGTGACGGTGGGACCCGGCGCCGAGGCGGCGCGCCGGTCGATCGCCGGCTTCCTCACCCGCCTCGCTCTGGGCCGGCCCTGGGTCACCTTGAAGCTGGCCATGTCGCTCGACGGCAAGATCGCGCTGCCGTCCGGCGAGAGCCGCTGGATCACCGGTGAGGATGCGCGTGCCCACGTCCATCTCGAGCGCGCCCGCGCCGACATGATCCTGGTCGGCCGCGGCACCTACGACGCCGACCGGCCTAGGCTCGACGTCCGCTTGCCCGGGCTGGAGGAGCGGTCGCCGCGGCGCGCTTTGCTGACCCGCGGGGAGGACGTGGAAGGCTGGACGCGCCTTCAACGGCCCGAGGCGATCTTCGATCTCGGCGACGTCAACGACCTGCTTGTCGAGGGCGGCTCGGCCACGGCCTCCGCCTTCCTCTCCGCCGACCTCGTCGACCGGTTGCTCATCTATCGCGCCCCGATCCTGATCGGCGAGGGGCGATCCTCGATCGGCTATATCGGCCTCACCAGCCTCGCCGACGCCCACCGCCGCTGGCGGATGACCGACAGCCGGATGCTTGGAATCGACCGGCTGGAAGTCTACGAGCGGGATCGGGAGTGATCTCAGCCCCACACGGTCCTTCGATACGCCGGTTCGTCAGGCTCACCGGCTACTCAGGATGAGCGGAGGGGTGTCTGCAAAAACCGCTCATCCTGAGTAGGGGCTGAGCCAGGCGAAGACCCGTATCGAAGGACGGCAATTGTTCACCGGGATCATCACCGACGTCGGCCATATCGTCTCGGCCGAGAAGCGAGGCGACCTGCGCCTCGTCGTCGCCTGCGGCTACGACATGGCGACGGTGGATCTCGGCGCCTCGATCGCCTGCTCGGGCGTCTGCCTGACCGTCGTCGACCGGACGGCCGAAGGCTTCGCTGTCGACCTCTCCGCCGAGACCGTGCGCCGGTCCGCCCCGGGCCTCTGGGAGGAAGGCGGCCGGCTCAACCTGGAGCGCTCGCTGCGCCTCGGCGACGAGCTGGGCGGCCATATCGTCACCGGCCATGTCGACGGGGTGGGAGAGGTGGTGGAGGCGGAGCCGGTCGGCGACAGCCTGCGGGTCGTCGTCGAGGCGCCGCCCGGGCTCGAGCGCTTCATCGCCGCCAAGGGCTCGATCGCCGTCGACGGCGTCTCGCTGACCGTGAACCGCGTCGACGGCGCCCGCTTCGAGATCAACCTCATCCCCCACACCGCCCGGCAGACGACGCTCTCCGGCCTCGCGCCCGGGCGCGGCCTCAACCTGGAGATCGACATCCTCGCCCGCTATATCGGCCGCATGATCGAGATGCGCGGCTGATGGAGCGCGGCTTCCTTTCCACGCCCGAGGAGCTGATCGACGAGGCACGCAACGGCCGCATGTTCATCCTCGTCGACGACGAGGATCGCGAGAACGAGGGCGACCTCGTCGTACCGGCCCAGATGGCGACCCCGGAGGCGATCAACTTCATGGCGACGCACGGGCGCGGGCTGATCTGCCTCGCCTTGTCGCGCCAGCGGGTCGACCAGCTCGGGCTCGAGCTGATGGCCCGGCACAACGGCACGCGCCACGAGACCGCCTTCACCACCTCGATCGAGGCGAGGGACGGAGTCACCACCGGCATCTCGGCGGCCGACCGCGCCCGCACCGTCTCGGTCGCGATCGACGCCTCGAAGGGTCCCGAGCATATCGTCACGCCCGGCCACGTCTTCCCCCTCGTCGCCCGCGACGGGGGCGTCCTCATCCGCGCCGGCCATACCGAGGCGGCGGTGGACATCTCGCGCCTCGCCGGCCTCAACCCGTCCGGCGTGATCTGCGAGATCATGCGCGAGGACGGCACCATGGCCCGCATGGACGATCTCGTCGCCTTCGCGCAGCGGCACGGGCTCAAGGTCGGCACGATCCGCGACCTCATCGCCTACCGCCTCAAGAAGGACCATCTCCTCGAGCAGACCGGCGAGGCCAGCTTCGAGAGCCGCTGGGGCGGGACCTGGACGGCCAGGAGCTTCCTCAACAAGGCGCTCGGAACGGAGCAGGTGGCCCTGGTGAAGGGGAAGATCGATCCCTCCCGGCCCACCCTGGTGAGGATGCACCAGCTGAGCCTGTTCTCCGACGCCTTCGGCGAGGAGGGCGGCCGCGGCGGGATGCTTCGCGGTGCGATGAAGATCATCGGCGAGGAGGGGCGCGGCGTCATCGTCGTCCTGAACCGGGCGATGCCCGACGCCTTGTCGGCGGCGCTCAACCTCCGCTCCGGCAAGGCGGCCCGCCCCCCGGAGGAGCTTCGCGACTATGGCGGCGGCGCCCAGATCCTCTCCGCTCTGGGCGTCCACGACATGATCCTCCTCACCAACACCCACCACACGCCGGTCGCGCTCGGCGGCTACGGCCTTACCATCGTCGGCGAGCGGCCGATCCCTCCGGAGGCCTGAGCATGGCGCGGCTGCTGATCGTCGAAGCGCGGTTCTACGAGCATCTGAACGACCTACTGCTCGCCGGCGCGCGCACCGCGATCGAGGCCGGCGGCCATGCCCACGAGACGGTGACGGTGCCCGGCGCGCTCGAAGTGCCGGCAGCGATCGCCCTGGCCGACGCGAGCGGCCGCTACGACGCCTACGTGGCGCTCGGCGTCGTCATCCGCGGCGAGACCTGGCATTTCGAGATCGTCGCCGGCGAGAGCGCGCGCGGCCTCATGGCCCTCACCCTCGACGGCCTCGCCGTCGGCAACGGCATCCTCACCGTCGAGAACGAGGCCCAGGCCCTCGCCCGCGCCCGGCCCGAGGAGAAGGACAAAGGCGGCGAGGCGGCGAAGGCCGCGCTGGCGATGCTGGCGCTCAAGGACCGGTTCGAACGCTGATCCTCCCCTTCGGAGGAGCGGATCGAAGCTAATCCTCCCCTCCCCTTCAGGGGAGGGGATCGAGGGGTGGGGCCTGTCGCCCCGAAGCGCCCGAGGGGACAAGCCCCACCCCAACCCCTCCCCTGAAGGGGAGGGGCTCGGATCGCTCCTCTCGCTACCGCCGCAGCCAGTGGCGGCGCGCGAACCAGCCCATCACCGCCGCGCCGACGATGACGCAGAAGCCGACCACGCCCCAGAAGGACCAGGGCTCGTGGGCATAGGGTATGCCCTCGACGTTCATGCCGAGGAGGCCGGTGATGAAGGTCAGCGGCAGGAAGATGAAGGCGACGACCGAGATGAGCAGCGAGCGCTGGTCTATCTCCTCGGCCCGAAGGTCGGTGAGCTGCTCGTGGAGCAGGGCCGAGCGCTCGCGCACCGCCTCCAGCTCCTCGGCCATGCGGGCGAAGCGGTCCGCCGCCTCGCGTATGTGCAGCCGGTCGTCGTCGGCGAGCCAGTCGAAGTCCATCCCGGCGAGCGCCTGAAGCGCGTCGCGATCGGGCGCGACGAAGCGGCGGAAGGTGATCGCTTCCGAGCGCACCTCGCTGATCGTCCGCCGCAGCCGCCAGACGCTGTTCGGATCGAGCCCCGATTCGCATTCGTCGAGCTGGTCGCCGAGGTCGGCCACCTGCGGATCGAGCTCGCGGCTGATCTCCCGGGCGAAGGCCGCGACGAGGTCGCCCGGATCTGCGACCGTCCCGCGCCGCATCTCCTCCACGACCGCCGCGGTTGCGAGCAGCGGGCGGCGGGTCAGCGAGTTCACCTTGCCGCCGCGCACCCACATGCGGATCGACACCAGCCGGTCGGAAATGTCGACGCCGGCGGCGGCGGGGCCGCGCAGGTTGATGATCGCCCCGTCCTCCACCCGGTCGCAGCGCGGCCGCGTCTCGGTGGCGACGAGGGCGTTGGCGGCGACCTCGGGTATGTCCTCGCCGGCCAGCAGATCGAGGCTCGGCCGGTCCTCGCCGTCGACGTGGATCCACACGAAGCCCCGCCCGGCATAAGAGGCGGCCTCCGCCGCCGTCAGCGTCCGCACCGGCCCGTCGCCGACGAGGAGCGCCGTGCAGCTCATCCGATCTCGGCGAGATAGGCGCGCAGCGCCGGGGCGACGTCGTCGCGGCGCAGGGCCAGGGCGAGATTGGCTTTGACGAAGCCGATCTTGTCGCCGCAATCGTGGCGCTCGGCGGCGACGGTGACGCCGTGGAACGGCTGGGCGCCGATCAGCTTGGCCATGGCGTCGGTGAGCTGGATCTCGCCGCCGGCGCCGCGCTCCTTCGCGTCGAGGACGGCCATCACCTCCGGCTGGAGGATGTAGCGGCCGATGACGCCGAGATTGGACGGGGCCTCCTCCGGGCTCGGCTTCTCGACGAGGCCCTTCACCTCGGTCAGCCGGCCGTCCCGCGCGCCCGGGGTGATGATGCCGTAGCTCGCCGTCCGCTCCCGGGCCACTTCCTCGACGCAGACGATGTTGCCGCCGACCCGGCCATAGGCCTCGACCATCTGCGCGAGGCAGCCGGGCGTGCCGACCATGAGGTCGTCGGGGAGCAGCACCGCGAAAGGCTCGTCGCCGACGATCTCGCGGGCGCACCAGACGGCGTGGCCGAGCCCGAGCGGCTCCTGCTGGCGGACCGAGGCGATGGCTCCGGCCGGGAGGCGGGTGCCGTCGAGCGCGTCGAGCGGCTTGCCGCGGCCGCGCATCACCGCCTCCAGCTCGTAGGCGAGGTCGAAATGATCCTCGAGCGCGGTCTTGCCGCGGCCGGTGACGAAGATCATCTGCTCGATCCCCGCCTCCCGCGCCTCCTCGACCGCATATTGGATGAGCGGCCGGTCGACCACGGTCAGCATCTCCTTGGGCATCGCCTTGGTGGCGGGCAGGAAGCGCGTGCCGAGGCCGGCGACGGGGAAGACCGCCTTGCGAACTCTCTTCATTGTGTCTCCGGATGAGGGGCTGACCGCATCGCCGGCGCGTCAGCGTGTGGGGGGCAGGTCGAACGGATCGTCCTTGCGCTCCTCGGAGCGGGAGAGACCCTCGTCCTGGCGCTCCGGCCGGGCGATCGGCGGCGGCGTCAGCAGCTCCTGGGTGGTCGGCGCCGCGGCGGCCATGGCCGGCCTGACCGGAGTTTCCTCCGCCGAGCGCGGGCGCAGCGGATCGCGGCTGCCGCAGCCGGCGAGGGCGGACGCCGCCGCCAGGAGGAGAAGGACGCGTCGCATGGCCGGCCGCCGCCATAGCCGAGCGCCCGGCGCGAGGCCATGACGAAAAAGGGTGCCGCCTTGCCGCCCGCGGCGGCGCCACCTAAGGGCGGGCCATGCGTCGCCTCCCGCTCGCCCTCCTCCTGCTCGCCGCGGCCTGCGACCGGCCGGCGCCCGCGCCCGCCAACGGCGCGGCGGCCCAGGCTCAGGCGCCTCAGGCCGCGCCGGCGCCTCCCGCCGCCGGCAAGGTCGACCGAAGCCGCGCCGGCAAGGCCGCGCCCGACACCGAGTTCGACGACCCGGACGGCGACACCGTCACCCTCGCCTCCTTCGCCGGCAAGCCGCTGCTGCTCAACTTCTGGGCGACCTGGTGCGGCCCCTGCGTCAAGGAGATGCCGACCCTCGACCGCCTCGCCGCCGACCAGGGCGGCAAGCTCCAGGTCGTCGCCCTCAGCCAGGACATGGACGGCCGCGAGAAGGTCGACGCCTTCTTCGAGAAAGCGAAGCTCGAGACTCTGCAGCCCTACATGGACACCAAGCTGGCGCTGATGGGCGCGCTCGGCGTGGACGTCCTGCCCACCACCATCCTGTTCGACTCCCAGGGCCGCGAAGTGTGGCGGGTGACCGGGGAGATGGACTGGACGGGCGCAACCGCCCGCGCCCTCGTCGCCGAGGCCGCCCGGCGCTAGACCCGATCGATCCGCGCCGCATAGCAGCCGCGCGTCGCATAATGGGCGTGGAGGTAGGCGACCTCCGGCCGCTCCAGCAGGCGCAGGACCGCCGCCTCCGCCTCTCCGGGCGCAACCAGGGCCGCGTCGGCCATCATGCCGCGATTGTCGAAGCCGCGCAGCGACAGCGGCCGGATCGCCAGCGCCTCCGGCAGCACGCCGAGCGTCTCCGCCGCGGCCTCCGCCCCTTCTCGCACGAAGATGGCGTGGCTCGCGCGGTAAGGCGTCGCCGCCGGCTGGTGGACGAAGTTGACGAGCAGAACCGTCTCGCCGACGGCGACGTCGCGAAGCTCGATCCGGTCGGGGAAGCCCGGCCGCGAATCCGCCACCATGCGGATCGCGCCGCGCTCCGCGAGCGCCGCCTCGCCCAAGCCGTAGAGGGGGCGGAACGGGGCCGGATCGAGGCCGGCGACTCGGTAGGACATGACGGTCTCCTTCGCCGCCCGTCCTGGAGGGCGGCGCCGCGGGCTACACTCCGCCGCTTGCGCTCGAATCAGTCGCGCAGCAGTTCGTTGACGGCGGTCTTGCTGCGCGTGCGGGCGTCGACCCGCTTGACGATCACCGCGCAGGCGAGGCCGGGCCCGCCCTCGCGTCCGGGCAGGGTGCCCGGCACCACCACCGAATAGGCCGGCACCCGGCCGACGAACGTCTCGCCGCTCGCGCGGTCGACGATCTTGGTCGAGGCGCCGAGGAAGACGCCCATCGAGAGCACCGCCCCCTCCTCGACGACGACGCCCTCGGCGACCTCGGAGCGCGCGCCGATGAAGCAGCCGTCCTCGATGATGACGGGCCCCGCCTGAAGCGGCTCGAGCACGCCGCCTATCCCCGCGCCGCCCGATATGTGGACGTTGTCGCCGATCTGCGCGCAGCTCCCCACCGTCGCCCAGGTATCCACCATCGTCCCCGCGCCGACGCGAGCGCCGATGTTGACGAAGCTCGGCATCAGCACGGCGTTGCGGCCGATGAAGGCGCCGCGCCGGACGATCGCCCCGGGCACCGCCCGGAAGCCCGCCGCGGCGAACCGCCCGGCGTCCCAGCCGGCGAACTTCGAAGGCACCTTGTCCCACCAGCTCGCCCCGCCCGGCCCGCCCGGGATCGCCTCCATCGGAGTCAGCCGGAAGGACAGGAGCACCGCTTTCTTGAGCCACTGGTTGACGGTCCAGCCGCCCGGCCCCTTCTCCGCGACCCGGGCCTCGCCCGAATCGAGCAGGGCGACCGCCCGGCCGACCGCCTCCGCCACCTCCGAGTCGCCCGCGCTCAGGCTGTCCCGGCGCTCCCACGCCGCGTCGATCGTCTGCTGGAGCGCGGTCATGGCTGGTCCTCGGTGATTGCGGAGAGCCAGTCCGCGATATCGGCGATATGGAAATCGATAAAGGCCGGATCGGCGGCGTGGCGCGCCTGCTCCGAACCGTTGTCCACCCAGACGGTCACCATGCCGAGCGCCTTGGCCGGCTCCAGGTTGCGCGCCATGTCGTCGGCGAACAGGGCGCGCTCGGGCGCGATCGCGTAGCGCTCGCACATCGCCGCATAGGCGCGCGGATCGGGCTTGGGGACATAGGCCATGGCATGGATGTCGTGGAGGCCGTCGAAGGCGTTGGCGAGTCCGAGCCTGTCCAGCACCCGCCGCGCATAGGCCTCGTCGCCGTTGGTGAAGACGAATTTCCGCCCGGGCAGCCTGTCGAGCGCCGCGACCACCCGCGAATCGGCGGCGAGGCGGGCGAGATCGATGTCGTGGACGAAGGCGAGGAATTCGTGCGGATCGGTGCCGTGCGAGGCCATCAGCCCGGCGAGAGTCGTGCCGTGCTCGCGGAAATAACCCTTCTGCACGCGCCGCGCCTCCTCATGGCCGCAGCCGAGCAGATGCTGTATATACTCGCCCATGCGCCGGTCGATCAGCGCGAACAGGTCCGCGGAGGCCGGGTAGAGGCAATTGTCGAGGTCGAAGATCCAGCAGTCGACGTGCCGGAGCGGGGGCGGCAGCATGGTTTCCCGTAGCGCAGGCGGCGGTCTTCAGCAAAATGAAAGGATATCGGGGCTAGACGGTTCGGAAAATTCGATAAAACTGAATAACTTAGGTAGAGGGTCGGGATGAACGGCAAGTCTCGGACATACAGGCTGGTCCTGTCCGCATGCGTCCTCGCTCTGGCGCTCGGAGGCTGCGGCGGGGGCGGCGGCGGAGCCCGCCCGGCGCCGATCGCGGCGCCGGTTCCTCCGCCGCCTCCGCCCCCGCCGCCTCCCCCGCCCCCGCCCGTGCCGGTTCCGCCACCGTCGCCGTCGGGCACGAACTACAACGATTCGGAATATAATCGCTCGAACGGCGCCAGCGCCCACAGCGCAATCACCGCCTACAATGCCGGTGCGACCGGCAAGGGCGTGAAGATCGCGCTGGTCGACACCGGCGTGAACCCCAATCTCGCGGACTTCGCCGGCAAGATCGATCCGGCCAGCCAAGACGTCGCCGCGAATCGCGGCGTCACGGACAATGAGGGCCACGGCACCGCCACCGCCGCGACCGCCGCCGCGGCCCGCAACGGCAGCGGCGTGATGGGCGTCGCCTTCGACGCCACAATCCTGTCGTTCAACACCGCCAATCCCAACAAGTGCACGGACGACGACGGCTGCTCGCACAGCAGCACCGACATCGCCCGGGCGATCGACCTCGCCCGAGTCAACGGCGCCCGCGTGATCAACATCTCGCTCGGCGGCCCCGATTCGAGCTTCGCGGTCAACAGCGCGGTCGCCCGCGCCGCGGCCGCCGGGATCGTCGTCGTGCTCTCCGCCGGCAATAGCGGCGACGAGGCGGGCGGCGGCGATCCGGAAGGGTTCGCGCTCGCCGCGGCCAATGCCGGCAACGTCATCATCGCCGGGGCGGTCGATGCCAGCGGCAACATGGCCACCTTCTCGAACCGCGCCGGATCCGGGGCCAACACCTATCTCTCCGCGATCGGCGTGCGAGTCGTCGCGCCGGACCAGACCGGCACCCTGTTCTACTGGAGCGGCACCTCCTTCTCGGCGCCGGTGATCAGCGGCGCCGTCGCGCTGCTCGCCCAGGCCTTCCCGAACCTCACCGGGCGCCAGATCATCGACATATTGTTCGCCAGCGCCACCGACGCCGGCGCCCCCGGGACGGACGCCGTCTACGGGCGCGGCATCCTCAACATCGCGCGGGCCTTCCAGCCCCAGGGCACCTTGTCGCTGCCCGGCAGCCAGGTACCGGTGGATGCCGCCACGGGCGGCGGCCAGAGCGCCGGACCGATGGGCGACGCGAAGCCGCGGCTGGCCGGCGTGGTCCTGCTCGACGGCTTCTCGCGCGCCTTCGTCGTGGACATGGCCTCGGCGCTGCGCCGGGCGCCGCGCGACGAGCCGCTGGCGAGCGGGCTCCAGCAGGGCCTTCACACCGCAAGCGTCGCCGCCCGCAACCTCTCGGTGTCGATCACCGTCCGTCGCAACCTCGTCGGGCAGCCCGAGGTCGGACTCGCCCAGCTCGGCCTCAGCCGCGACGATTCGCGCCGGGCCCGGGTCCTCTCCGGCCTCGCCGTCAGCCGCATCACGCCGGGCATGGCGGCGGCGTTCGGCTTCTCGGAAAGCGCACGCACGCTCCAGCAGCGGCTCTCCGGCCTGTCCGAAACCGCCTTCCTGGTGGCGCGCGATCCGATGACCCGCATGGGCTTCTATGCCGACGGCGTGTCGAGCTTCGGCCTGCGCCAGTCGATCGGCGGCTTCGGGCTGGTCGCGGCGGGGGAGCGGGGCCAGGTCTACCAGCCCGGGCTCGACCGCGCGATCCGCCAGCCGGGCTACACGCTCGGCGCCGTCAGCCTCGACCGCCGGATCGGCCCGGCGGCGATCGCCCTGGGCGCGACCCGCCTGGCGGAGGAGCGGACGGTGCTCGGCGGCCGCCTCTCCGAGAGCCTGACCGCGGCCGGCGCGACGAGCTGGTTCGCCGACGCGTCCCTCGCCCTCCATCTCGGCTCCGGCTGGGACGGCCATGCGAGCTATCGCCGCGGCTGGACCTCGCTGCGGGGCACGGGCGGGCTGGCCCAGGGCGGGCGGATGACCAGCGACGCCTGGGCGCTCGACGTGGCGCGGCGCAATGCCTTGACCCGCGGCGACAGCCTGGCGCTGAGGATCATGCAGCCGCTGAGGGTCCGGGCCGGCGGCCTCGATCTCAGCGTCCCCGTCTCCTACGATTACGCCACGCTGAGCGCCGGCTACGAGGGCCGCTTCTTCAACCTCGCGCCGACCGGCCGGGAGATCGACGTCGAGGCGGCCTATGGCATGCCGCTGCTCGGCGGCGAGGTGAGCGGCAACGTCTTCGCAAGGCGCCAGCCGGGCCACATCGCCGCCCTGCAGTCCGATCTCGGCGCCGCGATCCGCTTCACCCTCGGCTTCTGAGGCCCTCGAAGCGCTTTTTCGCTCGTTATTGATAATCGTTCGCATTATATGGGGTAGATGGCGCTTCGCCTCGATCAGCTGCCGTTCCGCACCCCCGCGGTCGTGACCGCGATAGACTGGTCGCGCCTGTCGGACGGCGACGCGCGGCGGCTTCGCAACCTCGGCTTCGACGAGGGCGTCGGCATCGAGTCGCTGCACGGCGCGCCGTTCGGCGGCGACCCGCTGGCGGTCAGGATCGGTCGGATGATGGTGGCGATGCGCCGGGCCCAGGCCCAGGCGGTCTCGGTGGAGCCCGTCGCGTCGTGAGCGGCTTCCCCCTCGTCGCGGTCGTCGGCAACCCCAATGCCGGCAAGAGCGCGCTGTTCAACATGCTGACCGGCGCGCGCCAGAAGGTCGGCAATTATCCCGGCGTCACGGTCGAGCGGAAATCGGGGCGGCTGGCCCTGCCCGACGGGCGGCCGATCGAGATCGTCGACCTGCCTGGCGCCTACAGCCTCGACCCGTCGAGCCCGGACGAGGAGGTCACCCGCGACGTCCTGCTCGGCCGCCAGCAAGGCGAGAGGCTGCCCGACGCCCTGCTCCTCGTCCTCGACGCGACCAACCTCGACAACCACCTGCGCTTCGCCCTGCAGCTGATCGCGCTCGGCCTGCCGACGGTGGTCGCGCTCAACATGGTGGACCTGGCGCGCCGCGACGGGCTGGAGATCGACCCGCAGGTGCTCGAGCGCGAGCTGGGGGTGCCGGTGGTCGCGACCGTGGCGGTGCGGCGCCGCGGCACGGACGAGCTCAAGGAGGCGCTCAGCGAGGCGATCGGCGCGGCCCGCCGCATCCGCGCCGGCGACGGCGCCGCCCAGGAGGATTTCGCCGCGATCCAGCGCCGCGCCCGCGCCATCGCCCGGCTCGCGACGGTCAGCGAGAAAAGCGGGCGGCGCACCAGCCACTTCATCGACACGGTCGCGCTCCACCCGGTGGCGGGGCCGATCGTCTTCACCCTGGTCATGTTCCTGATGTTCCAGGCGGTGTTCGCGTGGAGCCAGGCGCCGGTGGCCTGGATCGAGGCCGGCGTCGCCGCGCTGCAGGGGGCGGCGGCGAGCGTCACCCCGGCCGGGCTGGTGCGCAGCCTCGTCGTCGACGGCGTGCTGGCCGGGGTCGGCGCCGTCGTCGCCTTCCTGCCGCAGATCCTCATCCTCTTCCTCTTCATCCTGATGCTCGAGGCGAGCGGCTACATGGTCCGCGCCGCCTTCCTCATGGACCGCCTGATGGCGCGGGTCGGGCTCTCCGGACACGCCTTCATCCCGCTCCTCTCCTCCTTCGCCTGCGCGGTGCCGGGGATCATGGCGACCCGGACCATCGAGGATCCCAAGCACCGCCTCACCACCATCCTGATCGCGCCGCTGATGACCTGCTCGGCGCGCCTGCCGGTCTACGCGATCATCATCGGCGCGTTCATTCCGGCGCGCACGATCGGCGGCGGCATCGGCCTCCAGGGGCTCGTCCTGTTCGGCCTCTACGCCCTCGGCATCGTCGGCGCGCTGGTCGCCGCCCTGGCCCTGCGCTTCACGGTGACGAAGGGCGCGCCGCGCGGCTTCATGCTGGAGATGCCGAAATACCAGCTGCCCCACGTCCGCGACATCGTCCTCGGCCTGTGGACCCGCACCCTCATCTTCCTGAAGCGCGCCGGCTCGATCATCCTCGTCTCGACCATCATCCTGTGGGCTTTGCTCTCCTTCCCGCAGCCCAGGCCCGGGGAGACCGCGCTGCAGAGCTCGATCGCCGGCAGGATCGCCTCGGGCCTCGAGGTCGTCGTCCGTCCGATCGGCTTCAACCACGAGATCGCCCTCGCCCTCATCCCGGCGATGGCGGCGCGCGAGGTGGCGGTCTCGTCCCTGGCGACCGCCTATTCGGTGCAGGAGAGCGACGAGACCAAGACCGACACGACGCTGATCGAGCGGCTGCGGGGGCGCTGGTCGCTGCCCACCGCCCTCGCCTTCCTCGCCTGGTTCGTCTTCGCCCCCCAATGCTTATCCACAATTGCGGTGACCCGCCGGGAGACGAACGGCTGGAAGTGGCCGGCCTTCATGCTAGGGTATCTCTTCACCCTGGCCTACGGGGCCGCGGGCGCGACCTATTGGGGCGCGCGCGCTCTGGGACTTTAGGAGAGAAGCGCGATGGCGGGCGTCAACAAGGTGATCCTGGTCGGCAATCTGGGCGACGACCCGGAAAGCCGGTCGCTCAACAATGGCGGCGAGGTGGTCAACCTGCGCGTCGCCACGTCGGAGAGCTGGAAGGATCGCGACGGCAACCGCCAGGAGCGGACGGAGTGGCACCGGGTGGTCATCTTCAACGAGAATCTGGGCAGGGTCGCCAAATCCTATCTGCGCAAGGGCTCCAAGGTCTATCTCGAGGGGCAGATCCAGACGCGCAAGTGGAGCGACCAGTCGGGCGCCGACCGCTATTCGACCGAGATCGTCCTGCAGCGCTTTCGCGGTGAGCTCGTCCTCCTCGACAGCCGCGGCGGCGGCGGAGGCGGCGGGGGCGACGATTTCGGCGGCGGCTATGAGAGCGGCGGCGGCGGCGGATTCGGCGGCGGCGGCGGGCGTCCGCAGTCCCGGCCCCAGCCGGCCTCGTTCGAGAGCGACCTCGACGACGACGTTCCGTTCTAGAGCATTGCGGAATCAGGTTGACGCACTGCTTCCGCTCATCCTGAGGAGCCGGTGAGCTTGTCGAACCGGTGTCTCGAAGGACGGTCCTTCGACACGGGCCTTCGCCAGGCTCAGTCCCTACTCAGGATGAGCGGATCCACCTAAACCCAGCGTGCTCTAAGGGGCCACGGCACCCGGGTTTAGGTTGGATCGTCACCCCCGGACCTGATCCGGGGTCTCGCGGAGGCGCGCGGCGATCTTCCGGCCTGGAATCCCGGCCGGCGCCGGGACGACGTCATTTCTCCAGCTTGTCCCTCAGGCCGGCCAGCGCGGCGAACGGGTTCGACTCGGCCTTCGCCTCCTCCTCGGTCCTGACCCCCGCCTCGCGCAGCGCCGCGTCCGCGCCCGGCGCGCGCGGATAGGGGTCGAGGTTGAGGGACAGGGTCTCCGCCACCGCCTCGCCGAGGTCGATCGCGGCCCCGTCGTAGAAGACGACGTCCAGCTCGCTCTCGCTGAGCTCGACTTCCTCCTCGCCGCTTTGGCCTTGCGGCGGCGGCCTGAACTCGATCCGGAAGGCGGAGGAAACCGCCTGCGGCACCGGCTCGGCCGTCGCCACGCAGCTCTGCGTGACGCGCGCCTCGAGGCGCCCCGTCGCCGTCACCGCGTCGCCGTGGCGGACCAGCGCCGCTTCCGCGGCCAGCGAGTCGACGGAGACCAGGCCGAACCGCTGGGCGAGCGCCGCCCGCTCCGCCTCGTCCGCCTCGATCGACAGGCTCCGCGGCTCGGCGGCGAGCGTGTCGAGGCGTAGTGGCCGGCTGAATTCCGGCGTCATGGCGTCGGCAGCTCCCCGGCCAGAACGGACTCGAGCGGCACCGCGGCGAGAGCGTCGTGGAAGCGGCGAAGCCGGTCCGCGACCCGCTCCAGGCCGTCCTCGGACGCCGGCGCGTCGCGATAGACGTTGCGGCGGACGGCGGTCTCGAAAGGCTCGTCGCCGGCCAAGGCGCGGCGGAAGGCGCCGGTGCGGCCGCCGAGCGCGCCCATCAGCTTGCCCATCTTCTTGCCGACGACGACGTCGCCGATTCCGATCTGCCGCATCGTCGCGTCCATGTCGTCGACGAAGGTCTCGGTGAGCCGCACCGACTGGCCGCGCGCCTCTTCCGCTTCCCCGGCCGCCTCGAGGCGGAGGAGGATGAGGGCCAGCACGGCGGAGAGCATGTCGAAACGCCCGTCGATCGTGTCGGGCACGCCGCCCTCGCGGTACCAGAAGGGCTGCCGCGCCGCCGCCACGGCGGCGTCGTAGAGGGGCCGCGCGCCCTCGCGGTCGCGCCGGCCGAGCAGGTTGGAAAGGAAGGTCACGTCGGCTTCGGCTCCGGGGTCGTACTTGCGCGGTTCAGCTTTTGTCGGATATTGGGTGCTCGAGCCGCCGCCCGCAAGGAGCGGCGTGGAGGCGCCATTGTCCGCGCCGGGGAATATTGGAGTGTTTTCAGAATGATCCTCCGCAATGGACGCAGCGCCCTGATCGCCGTCCTCGCCGCCGGCGTCGCCCTCGGGGGCTGCAGCCAGCTGCGCGACCATCAGGGGTTCGTCATCGACGAGACGCTGGTCAGCGCCATCCAGCCCGGCACCGACACGCGCGATTCGGTGATGAACACGCTCGGCCGGCCGACCTTCACCGGCGGGTTCGACCAGAGCGACTGGTATTATCTCTCGCGCAACACCCGGAACATGGCGTTCAACATGCCGCGGCCGGACAGCCAGACCGTGCTCCACGTCCGCTTCGACGCGGCGGGCAACGTCGTCAAGGTCGAGCGCAAGGGGATGGAGCAGGTCGCCTCGATCACGCCGATGCGCGACAAGACTCCGACGCTCGGCCGCCGCCATTCCATCTGGGACGAGATTTTCGGCAATATCGGCGCGGTCGGCTCGGGCATGGGCGCCGGCGCCGGCCAGGGTGGCAGCGGGCCCAACCAATAGCTATTTGACGATGTCGCCGGCGGCGAGCACCGCCAGCGTCAGCAGGTCCGACGCGCTCGCCGTCATCGGCGCGATCTGCACCTGCCGCTCCATCCCCACCAGCATCGGCCCGATCACCGCGTCGCCGCCGAGCTCGCCGAGCAGTTTTGCCGAAATGTTGGCGGTCTGAAGCCCTGGCATGACGAGCACGTTGGCCGGGCCGGTCAGGCGGCTGAACGGATAGACGCGCTGCATCGCGGCGTTGAGGGCGACATCGGGCGACATCTCGCCCTCATATTCGAAATCGACGCCGCTCCGCGCGTCGAGCGCCTTCACGCCTTCGCGGATGCGCTCCAGGTAGGTGCCCTCGGGATTGCCGAAATTGGAATAGGAGAGGAAGGCCACGCGCGGCTCGTGGCCCATCCGCCGCGCCACCTGCGCGGTGTGGATGGCGATCTCGGCGAGCTGCTCGCCGCTCGGCCGCTCCGTCACCGTCGTGTCGGCGATGAAGACGGTGTGGCTCTGGCCGACGAGCACGTGGATTCCGAACGGAGTCACGCCCGGCTTCGGGTCGAGCACGCGCATGATCTGCCTGAGGTTCTGCGCGTAGGTGCGGGTGACGCCGGTGATCATCACGTCGGCTTCGCCCGCCTCGAGCAGCAAAGCGGCGAAGATGTTGCGGTCCTGGTTGACCACCCGCTCCACCTGCCGCGCGAGATAGCCCTTGCGCTGCAGCCGCTCGTAGAGCCGGTCGGAGAGATCGCGAACCCTCGGATAGTGGCGGCTGTTGATCACCTCGAACGAGGTGGGATCCTCGACGCCCAGCGCGCGCAGGCGGTCGTGGACGTCGTCCCGCCCGACCAGCACGGGGATGCCGTAGCCGCCGTCGCGCACCGCGATCGCGGCGCGCAGCACCACCTCCTCGTCGCCTTCTGCGAACAGCACCCGCTTGGGGTCCGCGCGCGCCGCCTCGTAGGCGAGGCTGAGCACCGAGGTGGTGGGGTTGAGCCGCGAGCGCAGCTTCGTGCGATAGGCCGCCATGTCCTCGATCGGCCGCCGCGCGACGCCGCTGCGGCTCGCCGCCTCCGCGACGGCGGCCGGCACGACCTCCATCAGCCGCGGATCGAAGGGCGCCGGGATGATGTAGTCGGGGCCGAAGCTGTGCGCCATGCCGCCATAGGCCGCCGCCACTTCCTCCGGCACCTGCTGGCGCGCCAGGCTCGCCAGCGCCTCGGCGGCGGCGATCTTCATCTCGTCGTTGATCGTCGTCGCGCGCACGTCGAGCGCGCCGCGGAAGATGAAGGGAAAGCCGAGGACGTTGTTGACCTGGTTCGGATAGTCGGAGCGGCCGGTGGCGACGATGGCGTCCGGCCGGGCCGCCTTGGCGTCGGGCGGCGTGATCTCCGGGTCGGGATTGGCCATGGCGAAGATGATCGGCCGCTTCGCCATCGCCATCACCATCTCGGGCTTCAGCGCGCCGGCGGCGGAAAGGCCGAGAAACACGTCCGCGCCGACCAGCGCCTCGGCGAGCGTGCGGGCGTCGGTCTCGACCGCATGGGCGGACTTCCACTGGTCCATCCCTTCCGGCCGCCCGGTCCAGATGACCCCCTTGCGGTCGCACATGATGACATGGTCGTTCCGAACGCCCATGGCCTTGATCAGCTCGGTGCAGGCGATGGCGGCGGCGCCGGCGCCGTTCACCACCACCTTGACGTCGCGCAGGCTTCGGCCGGTGAGATGGCAGGCGTTGATCAGGCCCGCCGCGGTGATGATCGCGGTGCCGTGCTGGTCGTCGTGGAAGACGGGGATGTTCATCCGCTCCTTCAGCGTCTGCTCGATGATGAAGCAGGCCGGAGCGGCGATGTCCTCGAGGTTGATGCCGCCGAAGCTCGGCTCGAGCAGTGCGACCGCGTTGACGAAGGCGTCGACATCCTCCGTCGCCACCTCGAGATCGATCGAATCGACGTCGGCGAAGCGCTTGAACAGCACCGCCTTGCCTTCCATCACCGGCTTGGAGGCGAGCGCGCCGAGATTGCCGAGGCCGAGGATGGCGGTGCCGTTGGAGATGACGGCGACGAGATTGCCCTTGGCGGTATAATCGTAGGCGCGGCCCGGATCCTCCGCGATGGCGAGCACCGGCACGGCGACGCCGGGCGAATAAGCGAGGCTGAGGTCGCGCTGGGTCGCCATCGGCTTCGACGCGACGATCTCGATCTTCCCCGGCCGGCCCTGCGAATGGAAGTCGAGCGCCTCCTGCTCGGAGAATTTGACGTTGCTGCCTTCGCTCATCCTCGCGCTCTCCCGGGCCTTTTGGCGGTGCTTAGGCCGGGAAGGACAAGTGCGGCAAGCGCGGGGAGGTTCCTTGCCGGGGACGCGGACTCTGCGTGCCGGCCCTTCGGGGACCGGGCGATCGAGGCGGTGGCGGACGCGGAAGGGATCGCCCCGCCGATCCGGTGACGGGCAGAATGGCATTCCCCCTCGCGCGCCAAGCCTCTAACCTCGGCCCATGGCCACCCACGCGAAAACAGGTGCGGCTCCAACGCCGATGATGGCGCAATATCTCGCGCTCAAGGCGGAGGCGCCCGACTGCCTGCTCTTCTACCGGATGGGCGACTTCTTCGAGCTGTTCTTCGACGACGCCAAGGCGGCCGCCCAGTGCCTCGACATCGCCCTCACCGCCCGCGGAGAGCATGAGGGCGAGCCGATCCCGATGTGCGGCGTGCCGATCCACGCCGCCGAGACCTATCTCGCCCGGCTGATCCGCGGCGGCTTCCGAGTCGCCATCGCCGAGCAGATCGAGAGCCCGGCCGAGGCGAAGAAGCGGGGCTACAAGGCGGTGGTCAACCGGGCCATCGTCCGCGTCGTCACGGCGGGCACGCTCACCGAGGAAGCGTTGCTCGACAGCCGCGCCGCCAACTGGCTCGCCGCGGTCGCGAAGGTGGGAGAGCGCTATGGCATCGCCGCCGCCGACGTCTCCACCGGCCGCTTCGAGCTCGGCTCCGTTCCCCTCCAGGCGATCGACGCGGAGCTCGCCCGGCTCGGCGCCGCGGAGATCGTCGCGCCCGAGCCGCTGCCGGGGGCCGCCGTCACCGAGCGCCGTGCCGGCTTCGACAGCGCCGCCGCGGAGGGCCGGCTCAGGCGGCGCTTCGAGGTGGCGACGCTCGACGGCTTCGGCGCTTTCGACCGGGCGGCGCTCGCCGCCGCGGGCGGGCTCCTCGCCTATCTCGACGAGGTCGCGCGCGAATCCGTCCCGTTCCTGAGGCCGCCGGTGCCGCGCTCGCCCGGCGACCACATGATGATCGACGCCGCGACGCGCGAGAGCCTGGAGCTGACCGTGTCCGCCACGGGCAGCCGCAGCGGCACCCTGCTGGCCGCCGTCGACCGCACCGTCACCGGGGCGGGCGCGCGCCTGCTCGCCGCCGATCTCGGCGCGCCGCTCCTCGACCGGGCGGCGATCGAGGAACGGCTCCAGCTCGTCGCCCTGTTCGAAGCCGACGCGGGCGTCCGCGAGACGCTGCGACGCCAGCTCAAGGCCCTGCCGGACCTTGGCCGCGCCCTCGGCCGCCTCGTCGCAGGCCGCGGCGGCCCGCGGGACCTCGCCCAGCTGCGCGACGGGCTGACGGAGGCGCGGGCGCTCCACGCGCGCCTCGCCGCCCTGCCGGATCCGCCCGCGCTGCTCGCGCGGCTGCTTCCGTCGCTCACCGGCCACGGGGCGCTGACCGATCTCCTCTCGCGCGCCCTCGTCCCCTCGCCGCCGATCGACGCCGCGCAGGGCGGCTATATCGCCGAGGGCTATGACGCCGCTTTGGACGTGCTTCGCGCGACGGGGGGCGAGGGACGTCGCGCCATCGCGGCGCTCGAGGCGCGCTATCGCCAGCAGACCGGGATCGCCGCGCTGAAGATCCGCCATAACGGCGTGCTCGGCTATCATATCGAGGTGCCGGCGAAGAATGCCGACCGGCTGATGGCGGCGGAGAGCGGCTTCACCCACCGGCAGACGCTGGCGGGCGTCGTTCGCTTCAACGCCCCGGACCTCCACGAGCAGGCGGTGCGGGTCGGCCAGGCCGGCGCCCATGCGCTTGCCGCCGAGGCCGCGCATCTCGAGGCGCTGGTCGACGCCGCCCTCGCCCAGGCGGAGCGGATCGCCGCGGCCGCCGACGCTCTGGCGCGGCTCGACGTCGCCGCCGCCCTCGCCGAGCGCGCCGCGGAGGGAGGATGGACTCGGCCGCTCTTCGCCGACCATGCCTGCTTCGAGATCGAAGGCGGCCGCCACCCGGTGGTCGAGGACGCGCTGAGGGCGTCGGGGGCGCGGTTCGTCGCCAACGATTGCGCCCTCTCGCACGACCAGCGGCTGTGGCTTGTCACCGGCCCGAACATGGGCGGCAAGTCGACCTTCCTTCGCCAGAACGCGCTGATCGCCGTGCTCGCCCAGGCCGGCGCCTACGTGCCGGCGGCGCGGGCCAAGCTGGGCCTGGTCGACCGGCTCTTCAGCCGCGTCGGCGCCTCCGACAACCTCGCCCGCGGCCGTTCGACCTTCATGGTGGAGATGGTCGAGACCGCGGCCATCCTCGCCCAGGCGACGGAGCGGAGCTTTGTCATCCTCGACGAGGTCGGCCGCGGCACCTCCACCTATGACGGCCTCGCCATCGCCTGGGCCGTGGTCGAGGCGATCCACGACCGCAACCGCTGCCGCTGCCTGTTCGCCACCCATTATCACGAGCTGACCCGGCTCGCCGAGCGGCTCGACGCCCTCTCCCTCCACCACGTCCGCGCCCGCGAGTGGAAGGGCGACCTCGTCCTCCTCCACGAGGTGGCGAAGGGGCCGGCGGACCGCAGCTACGGGCTGGCGGTCGCCAAGCTCGCCGGCCTTCCCGCGCCGGTGCTCGCCCGCGCCAGGTCGGTGCTGGCGAAGCTCGAGCAGGGCCGCGCCGCCACCGGCGGGATCGCCGCGGGGCTCGACGACCTTCCGCTGTTCGCGGCCGCGGCGGAGCCGCAGGCGCCCGCCGACCCGCTCCGCGAGGCCCTGGCGGCGACCCATGCCGATTCGCTCAGCCCGCGCGAGGCGCTCGACCTCGTCTACCGGCTCAAGCAGCTGGCCGGCGACGAGGCGTGATGGCGACGCGCTTCGCCTCCGTCCCGGCCAAGCGCGCGATCGTCGACCGCCGCGCGATCGGCGAGGCCCTGGCCGGGGCCGGGACGGGGGAGGCGCCGAATCTCCTCAAGCGCGCGCTCGCCTCGGGGCGCGAGGAGATTGCGCGCCGTCTCGCCGAGCGGCCGTGGCAGGGGAGCGAGACGGCCGCGGCCTACGCGTTCCTGACCGACCAGATATTGCGCGCCGCCTGGGACCATGTCGCGGCGTCGCGGGCGCCGGCGGGTCCGCTGCTGCTGATGGCGGTGGGCGGCTATGGGCGCGGGGAGATGGCGCTCCACTCCGACGTCGACATCGCCTTCGTCGCCCCCTCCAAGCCCTCGGAAGACGCGGCCGCCTTCGTCCAGGCCCTCCTCTACCTGCTCTGGGACCTCGGCCTGAAGCTCGGACCCTCGACCCGCTCGGTCGAGGAGCTGCTCGACGTCTGCCGGAGCGACCAGACGGTGCGGACCGCCATCCTCGAGGCCCGCTATCTGTGGGGCGACGAGGCGCTGTTCGAGCTCGTCGAGGCGCGCTTCCGCCGCGAGGTGCTGGCGAGCGACATCAGCGCGTTCGTCACGCTGAAGCTGGAGGAGCGCAACGCCCGCCACCGCCGCATGGGCGACAGCCGCTACGTCGTCGAGCCGAACGTCAAGGAGGGCAAGGGCGGCCTGCGCGACCTCCACACCCTCTTCTGGATCGGCAAATATGCCTATCAGGTGCGCAGCGTCGCGGAGCTGGTGGAGGTCGGGCTGCTCTCGCCCGAGGAGCTGCGCCAGTTCCAGCGCGCCGAGCGGTTCCTGTGGGCGGTGCGCTGCCATCTCCACCTCGTCGCGGGGCGCGCGGAGGAGCGACTGACCTTCGACTATCAGCGCGAGATAGCCGGGCGGATGCACTATGCCGATCGCACCGGCAGCTCGCCCGTCGAGCGGTTCATGCGCCATTATTTCCTTCACGCGAAGACGGTGGGCGACTTGACCGGCGTCTTCCTCGCCCATCTGGACGAGAAGTTCGCGCGCAAGGGGCTGCGCTTCGGCCTGCCGACGATCCGTCGCCGCCCGCGCAAGCTCGAAGGCTTCGTGCTCGACCGCGGCCGCCTCGCCCTCCCGTCGGACGAATGGTTCCGGGAGGATCCTGTGCGCCTCGTCGAGATGTTCGCGCTGGCCGACCTCCACCAGCTCGAGATCCATCCGCTGGCGATGCGGGCCGCGGCGCGGGACGCGAAGCTCGTCGACGAGGTGCGCGCCGATCCGCGCGCCAACGCCCTGTTCATGGACGTGCTCACGTCCCCCCGCGATCCCGAGACGGTGCTGCGCTGGATGAACGAAGCCGGCGTGTTCGGCCGCTTCGTGCCCGATTTCGGGCGCGTCGTCGCACAGATGCAGTTCGACATGTACCACCATTATACCGTCGACGAGCATTCGATCCGCGCCATCGGCCTGCTGTCGCGGATCGAGCGCGGCGAGCTCAGGCAGGAGCACCCGCTGGCGACGGCGCTGTTTCGTCACCTCGCCTCCCGCCGCGTGCTCTACGTCGCCGTCCTCCTCCACGACATCGCCAAGGGGCGCGGCGGCGACCACAGCGTGCTCGGCGCGGAGGTCGCGCTCGCGCTCTGCCCGCGCCTCGGACTGGACGAGTGGGAGACCGAGACGGTGGCGTGGCTGGTCCGCTGGCACCTCCTCATGTCGGCGACGGCGTTCAAGCGGGACGTGGCCGATCCGCAGACCGTCCAGGCCTTCGTCGAGCGGGTGAAGAGCCTCGAGCGGCTGCGCCTTCTCTTCATGCTGACGGTCGTCGACATCGCCGCCGTCGGTCCCGGCGTCTGGAACGGCTGGAAGCGCCAGCTGCTGCGCGCGCTGTTCGAGGCGGCGGAAGAGAGCCTGCGGCTGGGCCACAAGCAGAAGGGCCGCGCGGAACGGGTGGCGGCGGTGCAGGAGGCGCTCCGCGGCGAGCTGCCGTGGGAGGAAAGCCGCTTCGCCCGCCTCACCTGGCGGCTGCCCGACAGCTATTGGCTTGCCGAGCCGCTGGAGGTCATCGCCCGCAACGCGGCGCTGATGGACGCGTCGGACCGGGCGCCGTCGCGCACCAAGCCGGTCGCGATGTCGGTCGAGCCGGAACGGGGGGCGACCCTGATCAGCGTCTACGCCAAGGACCGTCCGGGCCTCTTCTACAGGTTATCGGCGGCGATCAGCCTCGCCGGCGGCGGAATCATCGACGCGCGCATCCACACCACGCTCGACGGGATGGCGATCGACAATTTCCTCGTCCAGGATTCGGCCGGGCAGCCCTTCGCCGAGCGGCACCAGCTGCGGCGGCTGGAGGAAAGGGTGCTGAAGGCGCTCGAGGGCGAGGAGCCGCCGCTCGACAAGCTGGAGGCGAAGGCGGCGCGGCCGCGGGCCGACGCCTTCACCATTCATCCGGCGGTGTTCGTCGACCACCACGCCTCGGGCCGCTACACCGTCGTCGAGGTGAATGCCCGGGATCGTCCGGCGCTGCTCAGCGGCCTCGCCCGCGCCTTGTACGAGAGCCGCGCCGCGATCCATTCCGCCCATATCGCGACCTATGGCGAACGGGCGGTGGACGTCTTCTACCTCACCGACCTTGCCGGCGAGAAGATCGAGAGCCCCGCGCGCCTCAAGGCGCTGCAGGCGCGGCTCCTCGCCGCCGCCCGAGCCCCCCCCCCCGCCGCGCGCCGCGCCGCCTGAGCCGGGCCGGGCGCGCCGCGGCAAAAGGGGGACGGCCTCTTCGGCTGCCCCCCTTTCTTTTCCGGAAGCGACGGAAGAGGGGGACGGCCGGTTCGGGCCGTCCCCTCCAGGATCAGAAGCGGAAGCGGCCGGTGATGCCGTAGGTGCGCGGCTCGGCGAGGTAGCTCGAGAAGAGCTGGTTGGCGGTCGCGAAGCTCGGCGCGCCGAACTTCTGGACCTGCGCCCTCGAGTTGCTGCCCTGGAACGGCGTGTTGAACGCGACCTGCTGGTAATCCTCGTTGAACAGGTTCTGCGCCCACAGCTCGAGCGCCCACTTCTGCTCGGGGCCGCGGATTCCGACACGGGCGTTCACCACCGTGAAGGCGTTCTGCTCCTTCTCCGGGAAGAGATCGGAGCCCGTATTGTAGGCCGAGCTCATGCGGGCGTCCGCGTAGACGAGGCCGCTGAGGCCGCTGCTGCCGATGCGCGGCGTCCAGGTGAGGGAGGCGGTGCCGACCAGGTTGGGCGCGTTGGACAGATGATCGCCCGGCAGCAGGAAGAGCGCCGGGTCGAGCGGCGCGCCGGTGCGCCGGCCGACCAGGTCCTTCTTGTAGTGGGTGTCGGCATAGGTGACGCCGGCGGTGATCTGGAGATCGCGCACCGGGAAGACCGCCGCCTCGATCTCGACGCCCTGCGAGACGACGCCGGGCGTGACATGCTTGGCGGTGCAGGCGCCCGTCGCGGCCGAGGGGTCCTGGTCGGCGGTGCCGAGGCTGTCGGAGCAGCCGTTGATGTTCTGCACCAGGAAGACCGAGCCGTTGAACGTGTTCAGCTGGAAGTTGCGGAACTCCTCGTAGAACAGGGCGCCGTTCAGGGTGATGCGGCGGTTGCCGTACTTGAAGCCGAGCTCGTAGGCGGTGACCTTCTCCGGATCGAACTGAAGGTTGGCCGTGCCGAAGCCGCCGGTCGCCGCCTGGCGCGGATCGTTGGGCGCGAAGATCGGGTTGCCGAGCGCCGAGCGGTCGAGGTTGAAGCCGCCCGCTTTGTAGCCCTTCGAGTAGCTGCCGTAGAGGAGCAGGTCGTCGACGGGCTTCCAGCTGAGGATGCCGGTGCCGGTCCATTCGGACTCGTCGCGGCTGTCGCTGAGGTTGAGGGCGTTGAGCGCGCTCGTCGCATTGCCCTGGCAGGTGAGGTTGACGATGCCGGCGACGAGCGGCTGGAGCGCCGCCGGGAGCGCCGTCGCGCCGCCGGTCAGGAAGTTGGCGAAGGCCGCCTGCTGCACCGGGCAGACGGTGTTGTTGTTGTTGAAGGTGGCGCGGAAATCCTTGCTCTCGTTGGTGTAGCGAAGGCCGATGGTGAGAGCCACCTTGTCGGTGATGTTGAAGATGTTGTGGGTGAAGATCGCCCAGTTCTCGCTGGTCTGGAAATAACGCGAGGGATTGTCGCCGACGTTGTTGACGGTGCTCAGCCGGACGAGGCCGGAAGCGATGAGCGGGCCGGCGGTGCCGAGCGCGCCGGTGGAGCTGAACGGGCTGCCCGGCGCGGTCGCGGCCGGGCTGAGGCAGCCCGGATTGGCCGGGTTGCGCAGCACCGCCAGCGGCGACACCGTCGCGACGAGGCGGCAGGCGGCGAAGGCGCCGTACTGGCTGCCGAACTTCAGATTGTCGCGGACCTCCAGCTTCTCGTGCGCATAATAGCCGCCGATCAGCCAGTCGAGCTTGTCGGCGAAGGCCGAGCCCTGCAGGCGAAGCTCCTGGCTGAACGTCTTGAACGCGCGGAACGCATTGCCGTCGTCGGCGCGGTAGAGGATGTCGACATTGCTGTAGTCGGTGTCCGACGGCCCGTCCGACTTGTAGTCGCGATAGGCGGTGATCGACGTCAAGGTGGCGGTCTCGCCGAGCTTGTAGTCGATCTGGCCCGAAATGCCGGCGTCGCGGGTCACGCCCTTGTAGGTGCGGCCCGGCGTGATGGCGATCTGCCGCGCGAACGGATCGGGCGGGATGACGCCGCCGAGGCTCTGCAGCACGCTGACGATGCGGTTCGACGAGGCGACCGCGAAGTCGCCGGGCACGCCCGGGGTCGGATCGGTCGTCTCGGCGGTCGAGAGGTAGACGGCGCCGCAGCAGCTTTCGTTGCGGTGGCTGTAGTCGCCGATGATCCGCACCTCGAGCTGGTCGTTCGGCTGGTAGAGCAGCTGGCCGCGGACGAACCAGCGGTTGCGGTCGTTGACCCGCCGCTCCGAGCCGCCGCCGGCGGTGATGTTGCGAAGGAAGCCGTCGCGCTGGGTCCAGACGCCGTCGAGGCGGAAGCCGAGGCCGCCGCCGCCGAGCGGGCCGGTAATTCCGCCCGAGAGGCGCATCGCGTCGTAATTGCCGTAGGTCGCCTCGGCGAAGCCCTCCATCCTGTTGAGGTTCGGCTTCTTCGAGATGATGTTGAGGAGGCCGGCCGAGGCGTTGCGGCCGAACAGGGTGCCCTGCGGGCCGCGCAGCACCTCGACCCGCTCGATCTCGCCGAGCTCGTTGAGGCCGACGCCGGTGCGCGAGCGGTAGACGCCGTCGATGAACACCGCGACCGAGCTTTCGAGGCCCGGATTGTCGCCCACCGTGCCGATGCCGCGGATACGGGCCGAGCCGTTGGCCTCGGTGCCGGTCGAGGAGACGAGGAGGGACGGGGCGAGCTGGTTGAGTTGGCGGATGTCGCTGGCGCCCGAATTCTGCAGGGATTCGGCCGACACCGCGGAGACGGCGATCGGCACGTCCTGGAGGACCTGCTGGCGGCCCTGCGCCGTGACGACGATGTCGTTGGCGTCGATCACCTCATCGGTGGGGGTGACGTCCCGGTTCGGGTTGACCTCCGCCGATTCCTGGAGCGGCCCGGTCTCGCCGGTGGGCGTGGTGTTGTTCTGCGCGTGGGCCGGCGCCGACGCGAGCGCGCAAAGGCCCGCGGACATCAGCCAGAACGACTTGGACATAAACCCCTCCCATATTGTGTTTGGGCGTGAGGCTACTGAAAAGCCACAATCCGTTCCAGCCCGAAAATCGCAGTTTCCCGCCAATTCTCGACCGGTGATGACAATTGCGCAACAATCCGGTTGCGAAACGAAACGCTGCGCTGCAGCAGCCGTCCCCGCTGCCGCTACGGAAAGCTGGAGCTGTCCTGGCGAGATGGACCGGGCGATCCGTCACGCCGGCTTGATCCGGCATCCCGCTTCTTGCCGCCTCCGCGGCAAATCCGCCTCAGGCCCGGGCGAGGATTCCGCGACCCGGACAGATCCTGGACGAATTCCCCGGCAACGAAGGCATCAGGTTTCGGGACGGGATCGTTGCTTCTCGCCCCACTCCCGCAAAACCGCCCCGAAGCCGGCAAGGAGGCGTGCGAGATCGACACGCCGTTTGCCCTCGTGGATCAGGACGGCCGTGACCACCACCGCGAACGACGCCCCGACCACCAGGGAGCCGAGAAGATAGGCTGCGTCGTCGAAGCTCATGTCGATCACCTTGCCACCTAACCGTCGAGCGCGCCGAGCAGCACCGAAATGTCCTCGGCGCTGTTGCGGCCCTTGTTGCCGCGCCATCTGAAGAACGTGTTGCCTCCAACGGCCAGCGCGATGCCGGCGATCCCGCACGCGACGAGGAACAGCCCGCCGGTCGCGCCCGCCGCGGCGCCTATGCCGACGATTCCGGTAAGGACCGTCACGGACCCGACCCCGCCGACGCCCAGCTTGATATTCTCGGCCCAAAGATCGGCCGAGCGTGACCTTCGCACTTCGAATTTCTGTAAATTTTGAAGGTAGGCGTAGATCAGGTCGCGCAACTCGGGATCGTTGATCTCCCTGGCGAGCCTGCGGAACCGGATCGTTTCCGCCTCGTCGCCGGCGATCCGGAGCACGGTCGACGCCGGGATGTCCAGCGGCCGACCCTCATCATGGGCCAGTCGCGCGGCGCTCAGCAATCGTTCGGCCGGCCCTTCGTCCACCCGTCGAGAATAGCCTTATTTCGGGGCGAGCACCATCAGCATCTGCCGGCCTTCCATGCGGGGATGCTGCTCGACCTTGGCGATCTGGGCCACGTTCTCCTGGACGCGCTGGAGGAGCTGCATGCCGAGCTGCCCGTGGGCGAGCTCGCGGCCCCGGAAGCGCAGGGTGATCTTCACCTTGTCGCCCTCGCCGATGAAGTCATGGACCTTCTTCATCTTCACGTCGTAATCGTGATCGTCGATATTGGGACGCATCTTGATCTCTTTGATCTCCTGCGTCTTCTGCGACTTGCGAGCGAGGTTCGCCTTCTTCTGCGCCTCATACTTGAACTTGCCGACGTCGAGGAACTTGCAGACGGGCGGATCGGCGCTGGGCGAGACCTCGACGAGGTCGAGGCCGACTTCGGCGGCCTGCTCTATCGCCTCGGCGGTGAGGAGAACCCCGAGATTCTCGCCATTCTCATCGATCACGCGCACTCTCGGCACGGAGATGAATTCGTTGAAGCGAGGGCCGTTCAGCGGCGGCGCCTGGGGGCGCCGGATCATGGGCGGACGTATAGCATTCTCTCCTGGAACTTCGGTTCAGCGCCTCACCTAGTGGTTCCCTACGCCGAATGAAAGACGCGCCGGCCTTATACTACGCTTTTCCGGCCGCTCTGTTGCCGATCAGTCGCGCACCAGATCCGGCGGAGTGGCCGCCTTGCGCAGCCGCTCGACCAGCTGGTCGAGGCCGAGATTCATCTGGCTGACGTCGGCGCCCAGCTCGCGCAGCGCGACCGTCCTTTCGTCCGCCTCCCGCTTCCCGACCACCACGAGGTTGGGCACCTTGGCGAGGCTGTGCTCGCGCACCTTGTAGTTGATCTTCTCGTTGCGAAGGTCGGTCTCGACCCTGAGGCCCGCCGCCGCCAGCGCCGCCGCGACCTCGCGGGCGTAATCGTCGGCTTCCGAGACGATCGTCGCCACCACCGCCTGCACCGGCGCAAGCCACAAGGGGAAGCGGCCGGCATGATGCTCGATGAGGATGCCGATGAAGCGCTCGAAAGTGCCGAGGATGGCGCGGTGGAGCATGACCGGGCGGTGGCGATCGCCGTCCGCGCGGACATAGCTCGCGTCGAGCCGGTCGGGCAGCACCGTGTCGGCCTGGATCGTGCCCACCTGCCAGGTCCGGCCGATCGCGTCCTTCAGGTGGAATTCCAGCTTCGGCGCGTAGAAGGCGCCCTCGCCCGGCAGCTCCTCCCAGCCGAACTCATCCGAGGCGCGTCCCGCCGCGGCGACCGCGTCGCGCAATTCCTGCTCGGCCCGGTCCCAATCCTCGTCGCTGCCGAAGCGCTGGTCGGGGCGCAGCGCCAGCTTGATCTCGTATGTCTCGAAGCCGAGGTCGCGGTAGACGCCGTCCAGGAGGTCGCAGAAGATCCGCACTTCCTCCACCACTTGGTCGGCGCGGCAGAAGATGTGGGCGTCGTCCTGGGTGAACTGCCGCACCCGCATGATGCCGTGCAGCGCGCCGTGCGGCTCGTTCCTGTGGCAGCAGCCGAACTCGGCGAGGCGAAGCGGCAGGTCGCGGTACGACTTGATGCCCTGCTTGAATATCTGGACGTGCGCCGGGCAGTTCATCGGCTTGAGCGCCATCCAGTCGCCCTCGCCGCTGATCACCGGGCCTTCGGCCTCGGTGTTGGGCACCTCGTCGGGAACGACGAACATGTTCTCGCGATATTTGCCCCAGTGGCCGGACGCCTCCCACATCCGCGCGTCCATCAGCTGCGGGCTCTTCACCTCCTCGTAGCCGGCCGCGTCGAGCTTGCGGCGCATATAGGCCTCGAGCTGGCGCCAGATCATGTAGCCCTTGGGGTGCCAGAAGACCGACCCCTGGGCCTCGGGCTGGAGGTGGAACAGGTCCATGTCCTGGCCGATGCGGCGATGGTCGCGCTTTGCCGCCTCCTCGAGCCGCGTCAGATGCTGCTGGAGCTGCTTCCGGTTGAGCCAGCCGGTGCCGTAGATGCGCGACAGCATCGCGTTCTTCTGGTCGCCGCGCCAATAGGCTCCGGAGACTCGGGTCAGCTTGAAGGCCTGCGGGTCGAGCTTGCCGGTCGAGGCGAGGTGCGGGCCACGGCACAGGTCCATCCAGCCGCCCGAGCGGTACATGGTGATCGTCTCCTCGGCGGGGAGCTCCATCACCCACTCCGCCTTGAACGCCTCGCCCTGCTTCTCGAAGAAGGCGCGGACGTCGTCGCGGGTCCACACCTCGCGCACCAGCGGCTCGTCGCGGGCGATCACCCGGCGCATCTCCTCCTCGATCGCCGGGAGGTCCTCCTCGGTGAAGGGGCCGCGGTCCGGGGCGGGCGCGAAATCGTAGTAGAAGCCGTCCTCGGTCGCGGGACCGAAGGTGATCTGGGTGCCCGGGAAGAGGTTCTGCACCGCCTCGGCGAGGACGTGGGCGTAATCGTGGCGGACGAGCTCGAGCGCGTCCTTCTCGTCGCGGGCGGTGATCAGCGCCAACTCGGCGTCGCCCTCGAGCGGCCGGTTGAGGTCGCGCACCTCCCCGTCGACCTTCGCCGCCAGCGCGGCCTTGGCGAGGCCGGGCCCGATCGCCGCGGCGATGTCGGCGGGGGTGGTCCCCGGCTCGACCTCGCGCACGGAACCGTCGGGAAGGCGAATGTGAAAAGGCTTCGTCATGATGAGGCGGCATGTAGCGACACGCACGCTGTTCCTCCACCCCCGCCATGCTAGGGGCGGACGATGACGCATATCCAGCACCTCGAGCGCGGCGGCCGGCGCCTCGCCTATCGCCATCGCCCCGGCCGCGGGCCGACGCTCGTCTTCCTGCCGGGCTATGCCTCAGACATGGAGGGCGCCAAGGCCGGCGCGCTCGATGCCTGGGCGGCGACCGAGGGCCGCGCGATGCTGCGGTTCGACTATGGCGGCTGCGGGGCGAGCGACGGGGCGTTCGAGGCGCAGACCCTCGCCGGCTGGCGCGACGACGCGGTGGCGATGATCGACGAGGTGGCCCAGGGCCCGGTCGTGCTCGCCGGCTCGTCGATGGGGGGCTGGCTGATGCTGCTCGCAGCGCTCGCCCGGCCCGAGAGGGTGGCGGGGCTGGTCGGCATCGCCGCGGCGCCGGACTTCACCGGCTGGGGCTACAGCCAGGATCAGAAGCTGACCTTGCTGCGCGAGGGCCGGCTCGAGGAGCCCTCGCCCTACGGGGAGGCGCCGACCGTCACCACCCGAGTCTTCTGGGAAAGCGGCGAATCGCTCCGCCTTCTCCATGCGCCGGTGGCGATCGCCTGCCCGGTCCGGCTCCTCCACGGCCAGGCCGATGCCGACGTGCCGTGGACCTGGGCGCTCGAGCTGGCGAACCAGCTGGAGACGCGTGACGTCCGGCTGACTCTGGTCAAGGACGGGGACCACCGCCTCTCCCGCGACCGCGACCTGGCCCTGCTCGTCCGAACCGTCGACGAGCTGCTCAAGACGCCGTTCTGAACGGCCGTTCAGGCGGCGTGCAGCGACCGCTGCTAAGCCGGCGGCGATGATCCCGATGCTCCTCGCGCTCGCCGCCTCCGCCGCGGCGCCTGCCAGCCTGAAGGCCTGCACCGACCAGGCCGCGTCCGCCCCAGCCGCGGCCCTGGCCGCGGCCGAAGTCTGGGCGGCGAAAGGCGGCGGCGTCGATGCGCGGCTCTGCCAGGGCCTCGCTTTGTCCTCGCTGGAGCGGTGGGAGGCGGCCGCGGCGGCGTTCGAGGCGGCGGCGGCCGAGGCCGAGCGGCTTCGCGACAACCGCCGCGCCGACCTGCGGGTGCAGGCCGGCAATGCCTGGCTCGCCGCCGGCGACCCGGCCAAGGCGCGTGCCGCGTTCGACGCCGCGCTCGCCGCCGGGCTCCTGGCGCCGCCGCTGCAGGGCGAGGTTCGGCTGGATCGCGCCCGAGCCGCCGTCGCCGCCGGCGACGAGGCCGCCGCCCGCGCCGACATCGACCAGGCCCTCATTCTCGTGCCCGGCGACGGCTTCGCCTGGTACCTGTCGGCGGCCCTGGCGCGGCGCCAGAACGACCTGAAGCGCGCCCGGAGCGACATCGCCAAGGCGGCGAGCCTCGCGCGGGACGACGCCGCGATCCTCGTCGAGGCGGGCAATATCGCCGCCTTGTCCGACGACGTCGACGCGGCGCGGGCGCTCTACCAGCGCGCCGTGCAGGTACAGCCGGGCTCCGACGCGGCGAAGGCGGCGCGGGCAGCGCTTGCGGCGAACCCGCCGCCCGCGCCCGCGCCCGCGCCCGCGCCCGCCGCTCCGGCGCCTCAATCCAGGTAGAAGTCTATCGTCGTCACCACCCGGACCTTCTGGAACGGGGAATCGCTGGCCGACGAGCCGCCCTCCCCGTCGACGTCGCCGTCGCGCGCGCCGATCGAGAAATAGCCCTGGCTCGCCTGCTTTATCCCGCCGACGCTGGTGCCGCTGTCATGGGCGAACTGGCCGGCGCTCGACCGGGCGTTGCGAGTCGCCTCGGCGATCATCTCTGGCTTGATGTCGTTCAGCCGGGTGAAGCTGTAGACCATGTGGCTGCCGTCCTCGAGCGCGACGCCGCTGCGGATGAGGTCCGCCTGGCGGGCGAAGGCGGCGCGGGCCTTGATCACGTCGCGGGTGCGCAGCTGAACCGTCTGGCGGATGGTGACGCTGTTCTGCGCACGGTCGCGGTCGTAGAATTGGTTGACGCTGATGCCGGTGTCGCTGAGGTCCTTGTCGGCGAAGCCGAACCGCTTGAGGAAGGCGCGCACCGCGCGGCTCTTCTCGTCGACCGCCGCCTGCACCGGACCAAGCTCGGTCCCCTGCTCGGCATAGACGATGGTCCAGGTGGCGAGATCGGCGGTGACGTTGCGTTCCGCGAGGCCGCGCACGGTGACCGATCGGTCGGCCATCCGCGCCCGCCTCAGCCCGTCGCCGAGCAGATAGCCGCCGAGGACGATGCCGAGCGCGACGATCGCCGCTCCGACGAGATAGAGAGTGCGATTGTCCTGCCACCGCGTCGCCATGTCCGGATCCTCCCTGCGGCGCGGGGGAAGGTGCCGCGCCGGCTGTGTCTCATCTGACGGTCTGTCGATGAACCGTGCATTTATAGCGACGAACGGTGCATGCTGCAATCGCCGATGCACGGCTGGCCGCGGCGCCGGCTGGAACCCTGCCGGGTCCAGTCTCTATAGGCGGCGGCGAACCGAGGAGTCGCCGCGATGAAATATCTCCACACCATGATCCGCGTCTCGGACCCGGACGAGACGATCCGCTTCTTCACCCTGCTCGGCCTTCGCGAGATACGCCGGATGGAGAATGAGAAGGGCCGCTTCACCCTGATCTTCCTCGCCGCCCCGGGCGACGAGGCGGCGCAGGTCGAGCTCACCCACAATTGGGACGAGAAAGGCTATGGCGAAGGCCGCAATTTCGGCCACCTCGCCTACCGCGTCGACGACATCTACGCGACGTGCCGGCGGCTGATGGACGCCGGGATCACGATCAACCGGCCGCCGCGCGACGGCCACATGGCGTTCGTTCGGACGCCCGACGCGATCTCGATCGAGCTGCTGCAGGCGGGGCCCGCGCTTCCGCCCGAGGAGCCCTGGGCCTCGATGCCGAATACGGGCCGCTGGTGAGCGGCTGGCCCGACACGCGCTTCGCGGCGCTCGTCGGGAGCGCGCACCCCATCGTCCAGGCGCCGATGGCGGGCGCGGGCGGGGTGGACCTTTGCTCCGGCGCCGTGGCGGGAGGCGCGCTGGGATCGCTGCCCTGCGCGATGCTGGGCCCCGACGAGGTATGCGCGCAGGCGGAGCAGGTCCGCGCCCGAGCGGCGGGGCCGATCAACCTCAACTTCTTCTGCCACGAAGCGCCGGGATCGGCGGACGACGGCGCGTGGCGCACCCTCCTCGCCCCCTATTATGCCGAGTTCGCCGTGGAAGCCGCGCCCGAGGGCCGAGCGCGGCGGCCGTTCGACGAGGCGATGTGCGAGGCCGTCGAGGCGGCGCGGCCGGAGGCGGCGAGCTTCCATTTCGGCCTGCCTTCCGAGGCGCTCTTGGCGCGGGTCAAGGCCGCGGGCGCGGTCGTCATCGGCAACGCCACCACCGTCGACGAGGCGGTCTGGCTGGCCGAGCGAGGCGCCGACGCGGTGGTCGCGCAGGGCTTCGAGGCCGGAGGGCATATCGGCCGGTTCCTCGGATCGGACCCGGCGGAAGCGATGGGCCTCTTCGCCCTCCTGCCGCAGGTGGCCGACGCGGTCGACGTGCCGGTGATCGCGGCGGGCGGGATCGCCGACGGGCGCGGCATCGTCGCCGCGCTGACTCTCGGCGCGAGCGCCGTCCAGCTCGGCACCGCCTACCTTCATGGTCCGGAGAGCGAGATTTCCGCCGTCCACCGCGCGGCGCTCGGCGGCGAGCCGACCCGGTTCACCAACCTCATGACCGGCGGCCTCGCCCGCGGCGTCGCCGGCCGGCTGATGCGCGAGCTTGGCGCGATCCGCGCCGAAGCGCCGCCTTTCCCGCTCGCCGCCGCGGCCCTGGCGCCGGTCCGCGCCGCGGCCGAGGCGCGCGGCGAGTTCGGCTTCGGCCCGATGTGGGCGGGCCAGGCGGCGCCGCTCGGCCGCGCCCTTCCGGCCGCCGAGCTGACCCGCGTCCTCGCCGACCAGGCGCTGGCGATCCTCCGGCGGGAGGCGTAAAAGCGCGCCATGGAGATCGTCCGCGTCCCGGCGCTCACCGACAATTACATCTGGATCGCGCACGACGCGACGTCCGGCGAGACGGCGGTGATCGACCCGGCGGAGGCCCAGCCGGTGCTCGACGCGGCGGCGGCCCGCGGCTGGCGCATCACCCAGATCTGGAACACCCACTGGCATCCCGACCATACCGGCGGCAACGCCGCGCTCAAGGCCGCGACCGGCGCGCGGGTCACCGGCCCGGCGGCGGAGGCGGGCCGCATCCCGACGCTCGACCGGCAGGTGGCCGGGGGCGACCGGGTCTCACTCGGCTCGCTCAACGCCAAGGTGATGGAGGTCCCAGCCCACACCGCCGGCCACATCGCCTATCATCTGGCGGGCGAGGCCGTGCTCTTCGTCGGAGACACGCTTTTCGCGATGGGCTGCGGCCGGCTGTTCGAGGGAAATGCCGGCCAGATGCACGCCAACCTCCAGCGCCTCGCCGCACTGCCGCCGGAGACGCGGGTCTTCTGCGCGCACGAATATACCCAGTCGAACGGTCGTTTCGCGCTGACCGTGGAGCCCGACAATGCGGCGCTGCGGCGGCGGATGGAGGAGGTCGACGCGGCGCGCGCGGCTGGTGAGGCGACGGTGCCGACGACGATCGCGCTCGAGCGGGAGACCAACCCGTTCATGCGGGCCGTCTCGGTGGAGCAATTCGCCGAGCGGCGGCACGGCAAGGATGTTTTTCGCGGCTGAGCGTCTCCGGGGCCCCGCCGCTCGTTGTCGCTTGGATGGAGGTCACGATGAGACACGCCCTTTCCCTCGCTTGCGCCGGCCTCGCCGTCGCCGCCTGCACGATGAACGAACCGGCCGAAGCCGACCGCGGCGCCTCGGAGGCGCGGACGTCCGCCGCCCTCGCCGACTACGAGCCGTCGGGGCCGCCGGTTTCCTGCGTCAGCATGCGCAACCTGCGCGGCAACCATTCGGCCGGCGACGCCATCGTCTTCGAGGGGGTCGGGCCCGACCGGATCTGGGTCAACCGGCCTGCGGGCGGCTGCCCGGACCTGAACCTCGGCCGGGCGCTTCGGACGATGACGACCACCACCCAGCTCTGCCGAGGCGACATCGCGACCGTCTTCGATCCGGTCAGCGGCATCGACTACGGCTCGTGCGGGCTCGGCGACTTCCAGCCCTACCGCCGCCGCCCGAGATAGGCGAAGAGCTACTTCCTGTAGAGCGCGTCCAGCCGCTCGCCATAGACCTGCCTCAGCACGTGGCGGCGGATCTTGATCGAGGGAGTGAGCTGCTCGTTGTCGACGGTGAACGGCTCGTCGGCGAGGACGAAGCGGCGGACCTTCTCGATCGTCGAGAGCTGCGCATTGACCCGGTCCACCGCGGCGGAGAGCGCCTTGAGGTAGTCCGGATCGGACCGCAGGACCGCGGGATCCTTGGGCTTGCCGTGCGCCTTCGCCCACTCCGCAGTCCAGTCCGCTTCCGGCACGATCAGGCCGACGAGATAGGGCCGCCGGTCCCCCGAGACCATCGCCTGGGCGATCTCCGGCTGCAGCGTCAGCATGCCCTCCACCCGTTGCGGCGCGACATTGTCGCCCTTGTCGAGGACGATCAGGTCCTTCTTTCGGTCGGTGATGACGATCCGGCCCTTGTCGTCGACATGGCCGACGTCGCCGGTGTGAAGCCACCCGCCGACGATCGTCCGCTCCGTCAGGGCGGGGTTGCGCCAATAGCCCTTCATGACGAGCTCGCCGCGCACGAGTATCTCGCCGTCCTCGGCGATGCGCACCTCGGTGTTCTTCAGCGGCGGACCGACCGTGTCCATCTTGAGCCCGACCTTGGGACGGTTGCAGCTGATCACCGGCGCCGCCTCGGTCTGGCCGTAGCCCTGGAGGAAGGTGAGGCCGAGGGCGTGGAAGAAGACGCCCACCTCGGGGTTGAGCGGCGCGCCGCCGGACACCATCGCCTTGATTCGACCGCCGAACTTCGCGCCGACCTTCGGCCGCAGCGTCCTCTCCAGGAAGAAGTCCATCGGCCGGTCCCACAGGGGTATCCCCCCGTCCATCTCCCGGGCGCCGATGTCGAGGGCCCGCCTCAGCAGATATTGGGTGAGCCTGCCCTGCTTCTCCATCTGCTTGAGGATTCGCTGGCGCAGGACCTCGAACAGGCGGGGCACGACCACCATGATCGTCGGTCGCGTCTCCTCGATGTTGGAGGCGAGCTTCTCTATCCCTTCCGCATAGTAGATCTGCGCGCCGAGCCCGATCGGGAAGAACTGGCCGCCGCTATGCTCGTAAGCGTGGCTGGCGGGAAGGAAGGAGAGGAACACCTCGTCGCCCCAGCCGAAATCCTCGGCGATCACCTCCAGGCATCCCTCGACGTTGTGGAGGATCGCGCCGTGGTGGAGCATGACGCCGCGCGGGGCGCCGCCGGTGCCCGACGTGTAGATGAGGCAGGCGAGATCGGAGCGGGCGAAGTCGGCGGCCGCGGCGCAGGCGGCGACGTCGGGCGTCTCGCCGGCGATCAGCGCCGTCCAGTCGTGATATTGGATGTTGCTGGTCTGGCCGCCGGGGAGCGCCTCCATGGCGATGACGTGCTCGCAGCCCGAGGTGCGCTGGGCGGCGGGAAGCAGCGCCCGCGCCAGCTTCTGGGTGGAGACGATGACGGCGCGGGCGCCGCTGTCGTCCAATATGTGCTGGTGGTCGCGCTCGGTGTTGGTCGTGTAGGTCGGGACGGTGACGCAGCCGGCGGCCATGATGGCGAGGTCGGCGAGGCACCATTCGGGCCGGTTCTCGCTGACCAGCATCACCATGTCGCCGCGGCGCAGGCCGATCCGCTTCAGCGCGGCGGCGAGGCTGGCGACCTGCTCCGCCGCCTCGCGCCAGCTCGTCGGCCGCCATTCGCCCCCGGACTTGGCCCACAGGAACGGCGCGTCGCCCTTCTCTCCGGCACGGGCGAAGAACATCGCCACCAGATTGGGGAAATGCTCGAAGCGGCGCATGCGTGTCTCCTTCGCCGACGCGCCCGTCATTCCGGCGGCCGCTCCCCGGCGCCGGCGCGCACGATGGCGGTGACTTCGCCGCTCTCGCTCATGCCGACCCCCTCGCTCCGCGGGTCGGCGGCGCCGACCCAGCGGCCGTTCACCCGCTCGACCGCGTTCGCCTTGAGCCCCAGCGGCACGACCTGGACTCGGTGGCCGAGGGCGCGCAGCGCCGGGGCGAGACCCTCGAGCGTCGTCCCCTTCTCCAGCAGCGCGGTGTCGCCCGGCGAATAGAGCAGGCCGAGGGCGATCGCGTCCTGCGCGCTCATCTTCCAGTCGAGCGTCGCGACGAGCGCCTTGGCGACCTGAGCGATGATCGTCGAGCCGCCGGCCGCGCCGAGCGCGATCCTGACCTTGCCGTCCGGGCCGTAGACGATCGTCGGCGCCATCGAGCTGCGCGGCCTCTTGCCGCCTTCGACGCGGTTGGCGGCGAGGAACCCGTCCTTTTCGGGCACGATGTCGAAATCGGTGAGCTCGTTGTTCAGCATCGTCCCGTCCATCGAGAGGCCGGAGCCGAACACGCTCTCGATGGTGGTCGTCACCTCGACGACGTTTCCGGCGCGATCGGCGACGACGAGGTCGGTGGTGCCGGCCGCCTCGCCGGGCGGGACGCGGAGCCGCGCCGGCGCGCCCGGCGGCGTGCCCGCCGCCGCCCGCTCCATCGCCCGGTCGGCGGAGATGAGCGCCGAGCGCGAGGCGAGATAGGCGGGATCGAGCAGCCCGGCCACGGGCACGTGCACGAAATCGGGATCGCCGACGTAGAGGTCGCGGTCGGCGTAAGCGAGCCGCGAGGATTCGGCGAAGAGGTGCCAGGCGACCGGCGAGCGCGGCCCGAGCGCGGCCATGTCGAACCGCTCGAGCTGCTTGAGGATCATCAGCACGGTGACTCCGCCCGAGGAGGGCGGGCCCATGCTGCACACCCGATAGACCCGGTAGCGGCCGCAGACCGGCGGGCGCGGCTTGGCGCGATAGCCGGCGAGGTCGGCGAGCGTCATCCGCGACGGGTTGCGCGCCGCCCCGTTCACCGTCGCCACCAGCTTGCGCGCCTGCGCGCCGCCGTAGAAGGCCTCGGGGCCGGCGCGGGCGATCCTTTCGAACAAGGCCGCTTGCTCGGGGTTGGTCACCCGCGCGCCCGCGGGGTGGGGATTGCCGCCGGCGTCGAGGAAGACCTTGGCCGCGTCGGCGTCGATGAAGCCCGCATATTGGGAGAGCAGCTTGGCGAAGCGCGGGCTGAGCGTCCAGCCGCCCCGCGCAAGCCGGATCGCCGGCTGGAACAGGGCCGCCCAGGGGAGCCGGCCGCCGTCGAGATGGGCCAGCGCCATCGCCCTCAAGGTCCCCGGCACGCCGACGCTGCGCCCGCCCGGCACGGCCTCCTCGTGGCTGAGCGGCGTGCCGTCGGGCCGGTAGAACCAGCGGGGATCCGCCGCTTTGGGCGCCGCCTCGCGCCCGTCGATCGTCGTGGTGGCGCCGCTCCGCGCGTCGTGCCGCACGAAGAAGGCGCCGCCGCCGATTCCGGCGCTCTGCGGCTCGACGACGTTCAGCGCCAGCATCGTGGCGATCGCCGCGTCGGTCGCGCTGCCGCCCTTGCGCAATATCTCGACCCCGGCGGCGGCCGCGCGTGGGTCCGCGGCGGAGACCATCCCCGGCTCGCCGCGGACGGCGGGGACCGGCGCGCGCGACGGCCTTCGCGCGTCGGCGGGAAGGGTCGGGATCAAGAGCAGGGCGACGAAGGGCGCGGCGCGCCGCAGGAGCCGGTTCAGCATGGCGCGCGACACTAGCCTTATGCTTCCGCGCCGCAAGCGCTAAGGCGCGTCGGCGCCGACGGCCTCCGAAACGCTGCTGAAGCCGTCGCGCAGGAGCAGGGCCTTCAAGTCGCGCGCGATCCGTCGCGCCAGTCCCGGCCCCTCATAGACGAGAGCCGAATAGAGCTGGACGAGGCCGGCCCCCGCCCGGATGCGCGCATAGGCGTCGGCGCCGCTCTCGATCCCGCCGGCGGCGACGAGCGGGATCGCGCCCCCGGCGGCGCGGCGGAAGTCCTCGAGCCGCCGAAGCGCCAGCGTCTTGAGCGGCCGGCCCGACAAGCCGCCCGCTTCCCCGGCATGGCGGCCGCGCAGCGCGGGTCGGGAGAGGGTGGTGTTCGAGACGATCAGCGCATCGATCCCGTGCCGCGCCGAGACCTCGACGATGGCGTCGATGTCGGCGGCTTCGAGATCGGGGGCGACCTTGAGGAAGACGGGCGGCCTCGCCCCCGCGCGCGCCTCGGCGACGGCCGCGAGCAGCGCCTCCAGCGCGCCCCTGTCCTGCAGCGCCCTCAGGCCCGGCGTGTTCGGTGAGGAGATATTGACGACCAGATAGTCCGCGACGGGCGCCATCGCCCGCACGCCCGCCGCATAATCCGCGATCCTGTCCTCGCTGTCCTTGTTCGCGCCGATGTTCACTCCGACGAGGCCGCCGGCCCGCGCGCCGAGGCGTCGCGCCGCGCCCGCCTGGCCGCGGTTGTTGAAGCCCATCCGGTTGATCACCGCTCCGTCCGCCGCGAGCCGGAACAGGCGCGGCCGGGGATTGCCGGCCTGGGGCCGCGGAGTCACCGTGCCGACCTCGACGAAGCCGAAGCCGAGCCCCAGCATCTGGCGCCACACCTCGGCATCCTTGTCGAAGCCGGCGGCGAGACCGACCGGATTGGGGAAGGCGAGGCCGGCCAGGGCGGTGGCGAGGACGGGATCCGGCCGCGGCGGCGCGCCGGCGGGAAGCCGCCGCAGCGCGGCGACGGTCAGGCGGTGCGCCCGCTCCGCGTCCAGCGCGAAGACGGCAGGGCGAAGCAGGGAATAGAGCGACACCGCGCTTGCAATCGCATGGCAAGTGACACACATGCAATCCGACCGGAATCATCCGATTGGAACCATGCGCCTCACCAGCCTCGCCGATTATGCCGTCGTGATGATGGCCGCCGCCGCCCGCCACCCGGGCGACGCGCGGCTGACCGCGGGCCTGCTCGCCGCGGAGACCGGCGTGCCGCTGCCGACCGCCCAGAAGCTGATGGGGCGCCTCGCCCATGCCGGCCTGCTGAGCTCGGCGCGCGGCACCGGCGGCGGTTTCCGGCTGGCGCGCGAGGCCAGGGGGATCAGCCTCGCCGACATCATCGAAGCGGTCGAAGGGCCGATCGCCATCACCAATTGCACCGAGGGCACGTCCTATGATTGCGCCCTCGAGGGAAGCTGCCGGGTGAAGCCCCATCTCAACGCGGCGAACGTCGCGGTGCGCGGGGCGCTCCAGGGCGTCTCGCTCGTGCAGCTCGCCTCGGACTGCTCTCCCGCCGCCGGGCCGGGGCCGGTCGAAGGCCTGCCCTTCCTCGCGGCCGAGAAGAAAGGCCCGGCCCGGACGGGGATCGGGAGCCCGGCGTCATGAGCGACGCCGATCAGATCCAGGGGCGCAACCGCGAGGCCCAGGAGGCCGTAGACCGCGCCTCCGCCTACGAATGGGGCTTCACCTCCGACATCGAGCAGGACTTCGCGCCCAAGGGCCTCAGCGAAGACACGGTGCGCTACATCTCGGCCAAGAAGAACGAGCCGCAATGGATGCTCGACTGGCGGCTCAAGGCCTATCGCGCCTGGCTCGGCATGGAGGAAGTGAGCTGGGCCAAGCTCGACATCCCGGCGATCGACTTCCAGGACGCTTATTATTACGCCGAGCCCCGGCAGAAGCCGGAGCTCAAGAGCCTCGACGAGCTCGACCCGGAGATTCGCCGCACCTACGAGAAGCTCGGCATCCCGATCGAGGAGCAGAAGGTGCTCGCCGGCGTGGAGGGCGCCCGCAAGGTCGCGGTCGACGCGGTGTTCGACTCCGTCTCCGTCGCCACCACCTTCCGCGAGGAGCTGAAGAAGGCCGGCGTCATCTTCCTCTCCATCTCCGAGGCGGTGCGCGAACATCCGGAGCTGGTCAGGAAATATCTCGGCTCGGTGGTCCCGCAACGCGACAATTTCTTCGCCTGCCTGAACAGCGCCGTCTTCTCCGACGGCACCTTCGTCTACATCCCGGAAGGCGTTCGCTGCCCGATGGAGCTTTCCACCTATTTCCGGATCAACGCGGCGAATACCGGCCAGTTCGAGCGGACTCTGATCGTCGCCGACAAGGGCAGCTACGTCTCGTACCTCGAAGGCTGCACCGCGCCGATGCGCGACGAGAACCAGCTCCACGCCGCCGTGGTCGAGCTGGTCGCGCTCGACGATGCGGAGATCAAATATTCGACCGTCCAGAACTGGTATCCCGGCGATGCCGAGGGGAAAGGCGGCATCTACAATTTCGTCACCAAGCGCGGCGCCTGCCGCGGCGCCCGCTCCAAGATCAGCTGGACCCAGGTCGAGACCGGCTCCGCCATCACCTGGAAATATCCCTCCTGCATCCTGCAGGGCGAGGAGAGCGTGGGCGAATTCTATTCCGTCGCCCTCACCAACAACCGCCAGCAGGCCGACACCGGCACGAAGATGATCCACATCGGCCGGAACAGCCGCTCCACCATCGTCTCCAAGGGCATCAGCGCGGGCCGCTCGAACAACACCTATCGCGGCCTTGTCCGCGTGCTGGCGAACGCCGAGGGGGTGCGCAACTTCACCCAGTGCGATTCGCTTCTGCTCGGCGACCAGTGCGGCGCCCACACCGTTCCCTACATCGAGGTGCGGAACCCGAGCGCGCAGATCGAGCATGAGGCGACCACCTCGAAGATCAGCGACGACCAGCTCTTCTACGCGATGAGCCGCGGCCTCAACCGGGAGGATTCGGTCGCCCTCATCGTCAACGGCTTCGCCCGCGAGGTCCTCCAGCAACTCCCGATGGAGTTCGCCGTGGAAGCGCAGAAGCTCCTCGGCATCAGCCTCGAAGGAAGCGTCGGATGATAGGCGCGCCGGTGGACAAAGGGTGGCGACCTGAAGCCCCTCCCCTTCAGGGGAGGGGTATGGGGTGGGGCTTGTCGGTCGAGCAGCTGCGCCGCCTCCACGAGCGCGCCGCGGAGATGCGTCGCAACCCGACCGAGCCCGAGAAGCGCCTCTGGCGAAATCTTTCGAACGGGCAGCTCGGTGGTTTCAAATTCCGACGTCAGTCGGTGATCGGCTGGTACGTCGCCGACTTCCTCTGCCCGCAGAGGGCGCTGATCCTTGAGGTGGACGGCGATACACACGACGAACGGAAGGATCGACTCCGGGATGATGTGCTCGGGAAGCACGGCTTTCGCGTGGTCAGAGTCACGAACGACGACGTGATGCGGAACATGGACGGAGTCCTCCAGCACATCCTCATGGTCCTCACCGAAACGCCGCCACGCTGGAACAACCCCCACCCCAACCCCTCCCCTGAAGGGGAGGGGCTAAGCGACGGCCAAACAAGCCCCTCCCCTTCAGGGAAGGGGTTGGGGTGGGGCATGGTCGCCCGGGAAAAGATCTAAAGAGAAGACATGCTGAACATCACCAACCTCCACGCCACGGTCGCCGGCAAGCCGATCCTGAAGGGCCTCTCGCTCGAGGTGAATGCGGGCGAGATCCACGCCATCATGGGCCCGAACGGAGCCGGCAAGTCGACGCTCGGCTACGTGCTCGGCGGTCGCGAGGGCTATGAGGTGACCGGCGGGTCGGTCATGTTCCTGCCCGGCACCGTTCGGGCTGAGCCTGTCGAGGCCCTCCCTTCGTCCAACCTCGGGGATCAAGAGAAGGAAAGCCCTTCGACAGGCTCAGGGCGAACGGAGGAGTGGATCGACCTCCTCGCGCTCGAAGCGGACGAGCGCGCTGCCGCCGGCCTGTTCCTCGGCTTCCAATATCCGGTCGAGATTCCGGGCGTGTCCAACGTCCAGTTCCTGCGCACCGCGCTCAACGCGCAGCGGCGCGCGCGGGGCGAGGCGGAGATGTCGGCGGGCGACTTCCTGCGGCTGGCGCGGGCTGAGGGCGACGCGCTCGGCGTGTCGATGGACATGATGAAGCGCAACGTGAACGTCGGCTTTTCGGGCGGCGAGAAGAAGCGCAACGAGATGGTGCAGATGGGCCTCATCGCGCCCCGCCTCGCCGTGCTCGACGAGACCGATTCCGGCCTCGACATCGACGCGCTCCGGGTGGTCGCCGACGGCATCAACCGGATCATGCGGGCGCCCGACAAGGCGGTGCTGCTCATCACCCACTACCAGCGCCTGCTCGACCTCGTCGTGCCCGATTTCGTCCACGTCCTCGCCGACGGGCGAATCGTCCGGTCGGGCGGACCCGCGCTCGCCCATGAGCTCGAGCGCGAAGGCTACGCTCAGGTGGCGGCGTGATTATTTTTTTCTCCTTAGGGGGTAGGCCGGACTTTCCAGCCCTTTCGAACCTTCCGCGCGGGATCTCGTCCGCGCATCGGAGGGGCGGATGCTGAGGCAGGCCGCGCATGACGGCTGGGATCTCCCGTCCAGTCGCGACGAGGCCTGGCGGTGGAGCGACCTGTCGGCGCTGCCCGGGATCGCCTCGCAGCGGCCGGCGGGAACGCTGCCGGACGCCTTGCCGTGGCTCGAATGCGCGAATGACGGCCCGCGGCTGCTGTTCGTCGACGGTGCGCTCGTCGCCGGTCGAAGCCGGCTCGACGGGATCGCAATCGGTCCGGTCGAGGCGGAGGCGGCCGGCCACCCCCTCGGCCGCCTCGTCCCCGGCGACGGCTGGACGCTGCGGCTCGGCCGCGGCCATGCCCCGGCCGCGCCCGTCCAGATCGTCCACTTCGGCACCGGCGGCGCCAATCACCTCGCCGCCCGGGTCGCGCTCGAGGAGGACGCCCAGGCCTCGGTGGTGGAAACCTATGTCGGTGAAGGCTGGTCCAACCGGCTGACCGATATCGCGCTTGCCAAGGGGGCGCGGCTGATGCTTGCCCGGCGGACGGGGAGTGCCGGTTTCGTCAGCCTGACCGATCGCGCCAGCGTCGGCGAAGGCGCCAGCCTCGTCGTCGCCAACCTCGCCGCCGGGACTGCCGACACCCGCCTCGACGGTCTCATCCGGCTCGCGGGCGAAGGCGCCTATGCCGAAGCGGGCGGGGCCCTCCTCGCCCGGGGCCGGCAACGGCACGACGTCAACCTCGTCGTCCGGCACGAGCGGCCCGGCGGCACCAGCCGCCAGGTCTGGCGCTCGGTCGCCGACGACCGGGCGACCTGCTCGGTCGCCGCCCGCGTCGAGGTCGCCCCCGGCGCCCAGAAGACGGACGGCGAGCAGTCGCTCAAGGGCCTGCTCCTGTCGCGCGCCGCGACGATCAACGCCAAGCCCGAGCTGGAAATATTCGCCGACGACGTCAAATGCGCCCACGGCGCGACCGTCGGCGAGCTCGACCGCAACGCGCTCTTCTACATGGCCAGCCGGGGCATAAGCGAGGCGGAGGGCAAGGCGCTGCTGACCCGGGCGTTCGTCGCCGACGCGATCGACCGAATCGGCGAGGAGGACGTGCGCCGGGCGTTCGGCGCCCACGCCGAGCAATGGCTTGGACGCGCCCATGGCTGATGCCGCCGCCAAGCCCCTTTCTTCCAAGCACCAGGCCGGGGAAGGAAGGTCGTCCCGTCCTCTCGACCTCGTCGCGGACTTCCCGGCCATACCCGATGGCTGGGCCTATCTCGACACGGCCGCCACCGCGCAGAAGCCCCGCGCCGTGATCGATGCGATCGCGCGCGGTTATTCGGAAACCTATGCGACCGTCCATCGCGGCGTCTACCAGCGCTCGGCGGAGATGACCCTCGCCTTCGAGGCCGCGCGGCGCCGCACCGCGCGCTTCATCGGCGCCCGCGCAGCGGAAGAGGTGATTTTTGTTCGGGGGGCGACGGAGGGGATCAACCTCGTCGCGAAGAGCTGGGGCGCGACCTTCCTCAGGCCCGGCGACCGGATCATGCTCTCCACGCTCGAGCATCACTCCAACATCGTGCCGTGGCAGATGGTCGCGGCCGAGACGGGCGCGGAAATCGACGTCGCGCCGCTCACTCGGGACGGCCGCATCGACCTCGACGCCATGGCGTCGACGCTGACCGAGCGCCACCGGATCGTCGCGCTCGCCCATGTCTCGAACGTGCTCGGCTCCGTGCTCGACGCGAAGCGGGCGGCCGCGCTGGCCCACGGCGCCGGCGCCCTCCTCCTGCTCGACGGCTGCCAGGCCGTGCCGCGCATGCCGGTCGACGTGGCGGCGCTGGATTGCGACTTCTACGTCTTCTCCGGCCACAAGCTCTACGGCCCGACCGGAATCGGCGTGCTGTGGGGCCGCTCGGCGCTGCTCGAGGCGATGCCCCCCTGGCAGGGCGGCGGGGCGATGATCGACAAGGTGAGCTTCGAACGCACGACCTACGCGCCCCCGCCGGCGCGGTTCGAGCCCGGCACCCCCCATGTCGTCGGCGTCCTCGGCCTCGAGGCGGCGATCGACTATGTCGAGGCGATCGGCCTCGATGCCGTCGCCGCGCACGAGGCGGCGCTGGTGGGCGAGGCGCGCCGGGCGCTTTCCGCGCTCAACAGCGTCCGCCTGTTCGGTCCGGAGGACGGCGCGGGCATCGTCAGCTTCGCGGTCGAGGGGGTGCACGCCCACGACGTCGGCACCATATTGGACGAGAGCCGGGTCGCCATCCGCGCCGGCCACCATTGCGCCCAGCCGCTGATGGCCGCGCTCGGGGTGGAGGCGACGGCGCGGGCGAGCTTCGGCGTCTATAACGGGCCGCGGGACGTCGAGTCCCTCGTGCGCGGAATCGAGCGGGTGAGAAGGATATTCGGGTGAACGAGGAACGCAGGATCGAGGTCGAGGAGGTGAGCGGGGTTCCCGCTCCCCCCAAGGCGCGGGTCGGCGACGTGTTCGACCGCAAGCGCGACTATCTGGAAGGCTTCCTCAAGGCGACGGCGGCGGACGCGGCGGCCGAAGCGCCGGGCGGCGATCTGTACGAGGCGGTGATCGAGGCGCTGAAGGACATTTACGACCCCGAGATACCGGTCAACATCTACGACCTCGGCCTCATCTACGACGTCGAGATCACGCCCGACCGCCACGCCCGGATCAAGATGACTCTGACCACGCCGCACTGCCCGGTCGCCGAATCCATGCCCGGCGAGGTCGAGCTGCGCGTCGGCGCCGTCCCGGGCATAGGCGACGCCGAGGTCGAGCTGGTCTGGGATCCGCCCTGGGACCCGCAGAAGATGAGCGACGAGGCCCGGCTCGAGCTGGGGATGCTGTGATGTCCTTCGATACGGGCCTTCGGCAGGCTCAGTCCCTATTCACGATGAGCGGCAAGGGAGATTAGGATGACCAGCGATACCGCTCATCGTGAGGAGCCGCTGAGCTTGCCGAAGCGGCGTCTCGAACGACCCGCCGCGGTCGCCCTCACCCCCGCCGCGGAGGCGCGGGTCGCAGCGCTGATGGAGCGGGCGCCGGAAGGGACGCTCGGGCTCAAGCTGTCGACGCCGCGGCGCGGCTGCTCGGGCCTCGCCTATTCGGTGGACTATGTGACCGAGGCCAAGCCGTTCGACGAGCGGATCGACACGCCGGCCGGGCCCTTCTTCATCGACGCGGCGTCGGTCCTCTACCTGATCGGCTCGACGATGGACTGGCAGGAGGACGATTTCACCGCCGGCTTCGTCTTCGCCAACCCCAACGCCAAGGGCGCCTGCGGCTGCGGCGAGAGCTTCACCGTGTAGGCTCGCAGCGGAGGCGGAACGAAATTCCGCTTCCCGCGATTCCTCCTTCCGCTCCAGCGACATGGAGAGGTGACGGAGGCGTCATGGTTAGCGTCGCGTTAAGGATATTCCGCTATTCTGAAGCTCTTCCGATGGGGAGGGCATGATGGGAACCGACCGAGACTTCCTGCTGCAGGTCCAGGGCTACGGCCTGATGACCGCCGAGATCAGCTATTACATGCCCGACCACCCGGCGCTCCTCCAGCTGTTCGTCTGGCAGGAATATGACGTCGCGCCGCGCTTCCCCGTCCTCCACCGCTTCCTGGACCATTGGCGCACCGACATCGACGCGGCGATCCACTCCGTTCGGGTCGCGCACCAGCACCTCATCCGCCCGGCCGAATGGCGCGCGGTGGACGGCGTGGTGACGATCAACTGAAGGGCGAGAGACGGGGCGCCCGCTTTCCCGCCCCGGCGCGTTTCTGTAGGCTCGAGCGGGTGAACCGCGCCCTTGCCCTCCTCCTCGTCGCGCTCGCCGCGCCGGCCGCCGCCAACGACAGCGTCGCCGGCCATTCCGCGGGCGGCCTCGTCCTCGCCCGAAGCGCCGACATCGACATGCTGTCGGAGGATCTGTTCGTCTCGGCCGCCGAGGTCAGGGTCCGCTACGTCTTCCGCAACCGGTCCGGCCGCGAGGTCAGGACGACGGTCGCCTTCCCGATGCCCGACCGCGACCGTACCGAGGAGCATTTCAGCGACGTCGCCTATCCCGAACGGTTCCGCACCCTCGTCGACGGCCGTCCCGTCGCGATGGCGGTGGAGCGCCGCGCCTTTCTCAAGGGCGTCGACCGGACGGCGTTGCTGGGCGAGCTCGGCCTGTCGCCCGACGCCGAGGGCAAGGCGCTCGACGCCTTGCCCGCCGCGGCGCGGGCGCGGCTGCTGAAGCTCGGCCTCGCCGCGGTCGACGAATATGACGATGGGCACGGCTGGGAGCGTCACCTGGTCCCTGCCTGGACGGAGAGGGAGACGTGGCACTGGGAGCAGGCCTTTCCCGCCGGCCGCGACCTCGTCGTCGAGCATCGCTACGTCCCCGGCACCGGGGGAAGCGTCGGCAGCGGGCTCGCCCTCCGCGAATTCCGCGCCTCGAGCGAGGGGCGGCGCACCATCGAGCGATATTGCGCCGACGGCGCCTTCCTGGCCGGGCTCGACCGCCTCGCCCGGCGCGCCGGCGGGATCGTGCCCGAGCAGAGGATCGGCTACGTCCTCACCACCGGCGCCAACTGGCGCGCCCCGATCGGCCGCTTCCGCCTGGTGGTCGACAAGGGCGCGCCGGACAATCTCGTCAGCTTCTGCGCCGAGGGGGTGCGGAAAATCTCGCCCACCCGCTTCGAGCTGGTCCGAACGAACTGGCGGCCCGACCGGGACCTCGACGTGATGATCGTGCTCCCGGCGCCGCGCTGACTCACCGGCCGGACCGTACCGGCATCCACCGGACAGGGCCGCTGATACCCCTCTCCCCTGGGGGAGAGGGTAGGGAGAGGGGGTTCGGCCTCGGAGGATTGTCGCGGAGGCTGTGCCCCCTCACCCCGGCCCTCTCCCCCTGGGGGAGAGGGGGCTTAGAGTCGGTCCTCTCTTCGTTGAATCGGGAGAGGATTCCCAAGGGTGCTGATCTGTGATTCAAGCTGCTTGCTGGAGTGGAGGCCGGCAGCGATGGCCAGAGCTTATTCGAATGATTTGCGGGAGCGAGTGGCCTGGGCGGTAGTGTCGGGTCGCTCGGTTCGTGATGCGGCGTCTTT
>JAFANP010000040.1 GCA_019232625.1 Alphaproteobacteria bacterium
CGAGGGCAGTCCTCTCGACAGGAGACCACATGACAGGCTTGGCGCCGCGGTAGAGCTGCCCGGTTTCCGCGAACTTCAGCAGCTCGCCGACGATGGAGGCTTCGGCATCATAGTTCATGGTGAGATAGGGATTGTCCCATTCTCCCATCACGCCCAGCCTTCGAAACTGGGTGCGCTGCGTATCGACCCACTCGTCAGCATAAGCGCGGCATACCGCCCGGAACTCGCGCGGCGGCACCTGATCCTTGCCGAGCTTCTTCTTGCGATATTTTTCTTCGACCTTCCATTCGATCGGAAGACCGTGACAATCCCAGCCGGGCACATAGGGCGCGTCGAAGCCCATCAGGGATCGCGAGCGGATCACGATGTCCTTCAGGATCTTGTTCATCGCGTGGCCCATGTGGATGTCGCCATTGGCGTAGGGCGGGCCGTCGTGGAGGATGAAGCGCTCGCGCCCCGCGCGGGCCTCGCGGAGGCGCTTGTAGAGGCCGGTCTCCGCCCAGCGCGCGAGGATCGCCGGTTCCTTGCTCGCAAGGCCGGCTTTCATCGGGAAGTCCGTCTTCGGCAGGAAGACGGTGGCGCGGTAATCGGGTTTTTCGGACATTTGCGAGGCGGCTTAGCGGGAGGGGCGGCGGGCGTCTACCGCCTCAGCGCCGGCCCCATCTGGTAGAAGTCGTCGACCCACAGCCAGCCGTGGAAGTCGGCGGGCACCTGGTCATATTGCTCCGGCCGGTCGAGCGGCGCCAGGATGCCGTGCCTGTAGGAGCCCCAGATGACCACCCGGCTGTTCGCCTTGGCCATGCGGGCCAGGAACCGGTAGGGCCAGCCCCACAGCGCCCAGCGGTAGTTGAGCGGCACGATCACCGTCGTGTTGCGACAGCTCGCCGGCAGGATTCCGGTCCAGCCGATCTTGAGGTAGGGGACGAGGCAATCCCGGGCGGCGCGCGGATCGTAGGCCCAGGCGCCCGGGGCAAGGCGGCGCATCCGCGCCACGACGGCGGGTGCGCCGTTGAAGCCGTATTTGTCGTCGATCGCGATTCCGGCGCGGCGGAAGGCGGCGACGAGCGCGTCGGCGTCGCGCGGGTCGCGGCTCTTGAAGATGAATACGATCCGTTCGGCCGGAAGCTCGCGAAGCAGCTCCTCGACCGTCGGCATGGCGCCGACCCCCTTGCCGCGGAACGGGAAGGTCCTGCCCCCGTCCGCGGTATAGCCGTAGCCGACGTCGAGCCGCTTCAGCTCGGCCAGCGTGAGGTCGCGCACCGCGCCATGCCCGTCGGTGCGGCAGTCCACCGTCCAGTCGTGGAACACGACCATCCGCCCGTCCCTCGTCGGGTGAACCTGGACCGCGACGGCGTCGGCGCCGAGCTTCGCCGCCCGGTAGAGGGAGGGAAGGGTGTTCTCGATATAGGGATTGTCGCCCGGCGGCCGGATTCGCGTGGCGGTGCAAGCTTCGTCGTCCAGCCACTGGCGATCGAAGGGGACGGCGATGCCGCGATCGGCGACGACGACCAGGCGCCCCGGCGGTCGCGGCGCCAGCCACGACGCGTTGATCAGGGTCAACGGCACGGCCGCCGCGGCGAGCGCGATGAGCGCGACTCGCGACTTCCTCATGAAGCTCGCGCGATCCGGGAGGCCGCGTCACGGGTCAGGCGGACGCGCGCCTCGCCGCAATCCTCGGCCATCTGCGCCTTCAGCGCCTCCAGGCTCTCGAACTTCGCTTCGGGCCGCAGGAAGGAGATGAGCTCGACCTCGAGGGTCTGGCCGTAGAGGTCGCCGGCGAAATCGAAGAAATAAGGCTCGAGCAGCTCCTTGGGCGGCTCGAAGGTGGGGCGGATGCCGAGATTGGCGGCGCCTTCAACCGCGTGCCCGTCCGGCAGCCGCCCGCGCACCGCGTAGATGCCGAAGCGTGGCCGCAGATAGTGGCCGAGGCCCAGGTTGGCGGTCGGATAGCCGATCGTCCGGCCCCTCTTGTCGCCATGCTCGACCACCCCCTCGATCGCGAACGGGCGGGTCAGGAGGGCCGTCGCGGTCTCGCAGTCCCCCGCCTGGAGCGCGTCGCGGATGCGGCTGGAGGAGACGGGCTCGCCGTCCTGCTCGACCGGCGCCACCGCCTCGGTGGCGAGGCCCTGAGCGGCGCCGAGCCGGGCCAGCACCGCGACATTGCCGCCGCGGCCCCTGCCGAAGGTGAAGTCCTCGCCGGTGACGACGCCCGCAGCGCCGATCAGGCGGATCAGGCGCTCGGCGACGAAATCCTCCGCGCTGGTCGCGGCGAGGGCGGAGTCGAAGCGGAAGACGATCATCGCGTCGGCGCCGGCGGCGGCGAACAGGCGCTCGCGCTGGTCGAGCGTGGTCAGCCGGAACCACGGCGCGGCGGGGCGGAAGAAGCGCACCGGGTGGGGATCGAAGGTCGCGACCAGCGCCGGGCGCCCCTCGGCGCGCGCGCGCGCGACGGCCCGCCCGACGACGGCCTGGTGCCCCTTGTGAAACCCGTCGAAATTGCCGAGCGCGACGATGCCGCCGCGAAGCCGCTCCGGAACCGCCGAGCCGCCGTCCAGCCGCTCCATGGCGGGCGGTATAAGAGTGGGAGGCAAAACGGGCAACGGCGCCGGTCCTTCCGGTCGCCGAAGGCGATGGGGAGGACCGGTTTAGCGCGTCCGCTCCAGAATGACGAAATCGTGCGGAGGGCCTTCGCCGACCCCCGGCGTCCTCGCGATTTCGCGCCATCCCTCGGCGAAGGGCGACAGAAACGTGTCGCCTTCGGGCTCGCAATGAATCTCGGTCAGCCAAACCTTGTCGGCATAAGGGAGGAAGAGTCGGTACACCTCGGCGCCGCCGATCACCGTCGCCTCGTCGACGCCCTGAACAGCCTCGAGAGCATCCTCGACGTGGTGAAAGACCTCGGCCCCTTCTGCGCTCCAGTCGGGGTCGCGCGTCAGGACGATGTGGCGCCGGCCGTCGAGGAGCCGCGGGAGGCTCTCGAAGGTCTTGCGGCCCATGATCATCGGCTTGCCCATGGTCACCGCTCGGAAGTGCTGCATGTCGCTGCGCAGGCGCCACGGCATCCGGCCGTCGCGGCCGATCACGCCGTTGTCCGCCATGGCGACGACGAAGGTGATGAGCGGCCTCGTGACACCGCCACCTCCGCTCTGATGCGGGCGCCTCACGCGCGCCCCCGGCGGAAATAGGGACAGTAACTATTTGTCCGCCCGGCCCCTGTCGCCCTCTCACGGAGTACCGGACAAATAGTTACTGTCCCCATTTTCATACCGCCACCCGCGCGGCGATGTGGGGGTGGGGGTCGTAGCCGCTTATCTCGAAATCCTCATAGGCATATTGGTCGATCGCCGGGGGCCGGCGCTTGAGCGTGAGCCTGGGAAGCTTCCGCGGCTCCCGCTCAAGCTGGAGCCGCGCCTGGTCCAGGTGGTTCGAATAGAGGTGGCAGTCGCCGCCGGTCCAGACGAACACGCCCGGCTCCAGCCCCGCCTGCTGGGCGAGCATGTGGGTGAGCAGCGCGTAGCTCGCGATGTTGAACGGCACGCCGAGGAAGACGTCGGCGCTGCGCTGGTAGAGCTGGAGGTTGAGCCGCCCGGCGGCCACCTGGGTCTGGAACAGGCAGTGGCAGGGCGCGAGCGCCATCCGGCCGAGATCCGCCGGGTTCCAGGCGGAGACGATCTGGCGGCGCGAGGCGGGGTCCCGGTTGATGAGGTCGATCAGCGCCGCGATCTGGTCGATATGCCGGCCGTCCGGCGCCTCCCAGTCGCGCCACTGCTTGCCGTAGACCGGCCCGAGCTCTCCCGCCTCGTCGGCCCATTCGTCCCAGATGCTGACCCTGTTCTCCTTCAGCCAGGCGATGTTGGTGTCGCCCTTGAGGAACCAGAGCAACTCGACGATGATCGAGCGCAGGTGGAGCTTCTTGGTGGTGACGAGCGGGAAGCCGTCGGCAAGGTCGAAGCGCATCTGGTGGCCGAAGACCGAGAGGGTGCCGGTGCCGGTGCGGTCCGCCTGGGGGACGCCCTCGTCGAGGATGCGGGCGAGGAGCTGCTGGTAGGGCTGCATCGCTCCTCTATGGCGGCTTGCCGGCGGGATTTACAGGGGCCGCGCGCGGTGGCCGTTTCGAGGTCCGTTTCGGACCTTAAAGCTGCCGCGCGGCGACGCCTTTGGTGGCAGACCGGCGGCATGCGGATTGCGACGGCTGAGGATGCGGCGGCCCTGCTCCGGCCCTTCTTCCAAGGGGCACAGGAGGAGCGCGTCGCCGTGCTCCACCTCGATGCCGAGCGGCGGGTGCTGGGCGTGACCCAGGAGGCGGCGGGCGGACGCGAGGAGGTGCGGCTGCCGGTCGCCGCGATCCTCGGCGCCGCCCTCAAGCTCGGCTCGCACGGCATCGTCGTGGCGCACAACCATCCGGGCGGCGACCCCCAGCCGAGCGAGGGCGATCGCGGCGCCACGCGCAGCCTCGCCGGAGCGGCGGCTGGGATCGACATCCGCCTCGTCGACCACCTCATCTTCGCCGGCGACGATTGCGTCAGCCTGGTCGCGCTCGGCCTCCTCTAGCGCCAGGTCACCCCGGTCCTCGAGGTCGGGTCCGCCCGTCCCTGCGGCACGGGAGGGAGGAAGGAAGGCCGGATCGGGTCCGGCACGGCGGCCCGATGCGCTTCAGTCCCAGCCGGACGGGCCTTCCGGTCAGGCCGGGCAGGTCGGGATCTGCTTCGGCTCCGGGCGCGGTCCCTTGGCCTCGAACTCGGCGAAATAGGCGTCCTCGGCCAGCCGCTCGAAGCGCGCGAGCTCGTAGCCCAGCGCCGAGAACTCGCAGACGAGCAGCCGAGGCGGCGTGCCGTGGCGGTCGGTCGGCCGGTCCGCGTCGACGACGACGATCCGGCCGCGCGGCTTCAGATCGTCGCGCAGGTGCCAGAGGAACTCGCTCGGCCGCTCGATCTCATGGTACATGTGGATCATGAAGATACGGTCGAACGAGCGGTCGGGAAGCTGCGGGTCGTTCGGCGTGCCGAGCTTGACCGCGACGTTCTCGAGATTCTCGCGCTGGACGCGGCGGGCGAGGTTGTCGCGGGTCTCCCGGACGATGTCCTCGGCGAGCACGCGCCCCTTCTTGCCGACGAGCGGCGCCAGGCGGACCGTGTAATAGCCCTCGCCGGCGCCGATATCGGCCACGTACATGCCGGGCTGGACGGCGGCGAGCTCCATCACCGTCTGCGCCTCGCGCACGCTGTCGCGGGCGTCCTCGTTGGAATAGGAGGCCGAGACGATCGGCGAGACCGGGCGCCGCGGGGCGGGGAAAGGGGATTCGTCCGCCTTCCTGTGGCAGCCGCCGAGAACGAGCGGGAGGGCGAGGAGCGCCGCGAAGGCCCGTCGCCCTGCGGAAGGCGGCTTTGCCGCGGAGCCTTGCCTAGTCGACATCTTCCACGTCCACCTTCTCGCCCGTCACCCGCTGCGACAGCGCGGCGGCCATGAAGCGATCGAGGTCTCCGTCGAGCACATCCGAGGGCGCGGTGGAAGTCACGCCGGTCCTGAGGTCCTTCACCAGCTGATAGGGCTGGAGGACGTAGGAACGGATCTGGTGGCCCCAGCCGATGTCGGTCTTGGTGGCGTTCTGGGCGTTGGCCTCCGCCTCCCGCTTCTGCAGCTCCAGCTCGTAGAGGCGGGCGCGCAGCTGGCTGAACGCCTCGGCGCGATTCTTGTGCTGCGAGCGCTGGCTCTGGCTCTGCACGACGATCCCGGTGGGAAGGTGGGTGATCCTCACCGCCGAGTCGGTGGTGTTGATGTGCTGGCCCCCGGCGCCCGACGAGCGGAAGGTGTCGATCCTGAGGTCGGCGTCGTTCACCTCCACGTCGATGCTGTCGTCGATCACCGGATAGACCCAGACGGAGGCGAAGCTGGTGTGGCGCCGCGCGGAGCTGTCGTAGGGGCTGATCCGCACCAGGCGGTGGACCCCGCTTTCCGTCTTGGCGTAGCCATAGGCGTTCTCGCCCTTGAGCAGCAGGGTGGCCGACTTGATGCCCGCCTGCTCGCCGGCGTGATGGTCGATCAGCTCCACCTTCATGCCGTGGCGCTCGGCCCAGCGGGTGTACATGCGCTGCAGCATGCCGGCCCAGTCGTTGCTCTCCGTGCCCCCCGCGCCCGAGTTGATCTCGACATAGGTGTCGTTGGCATCGGCCTCGCCGGCGAGCAGCGCCTTGACCTTGTCCTGCTCGGCGCGCTCGGCAAGCTCCGACAGGGACGCCGCGGCCTCCTCGGCCATCGCCTCGTCGCCTTCGGCCTCCGCCATCTCGATAAGCTCGGCGGTGTCGGCGAGCTCGCGCTCGATGGCGCGGGTGGCGCCGATCGCCTCGTCGAGCCGGCGGCGCTCGCGCATCACCTCCTGAGCCGCCTTCGGATCGTCCCACAGCGATTGGTCCTCGACCCGGGCGTTGAGCTCGTCGAGCCGCGCGAGCGCGCGGTCCCAGTCCAGGAACCGGCGGAGGAGGGCGAGCGCGGACCTGATCTGGTCCGCATGGGCTTGCGCTTCTGCGCGCATTCTATTCCTTTCCAAGGGGACAGTTGCTTTTCCGCACGGCGGTGCAGGATTTCCGCTGCCTTGCGGAAAAGTAACTGTCCCTCCCGCGGTTAGTAAATGCCGCCTTGGTTCTGCAAGAAGTCGCTGTCCCGGCTTTCGGCCGGCCGCGGCGCGGCCCGGCGCACCACGGGCTTCGGCTTGGCGGGCGCGGTCGCCGTCGGGGCATCGCGGCCGAAGGTGCGGCGGGGCTCGCTCTCGGGCTTGAACGCCTCCCAGATCACCGACGCCTTGGGATCGTCGGGCGGCCAGGCGCCGAACACCTTCTTGCCGGAGCGGCGGTCGATGCGGACCATGCGTATACCCGGCGGCGCCCGGAACGGCACCGGCGGCACGTCCTTGAACGCGGTCTGGGCGAAGGCCTTGAAGATCGGCGCCGCGAGCGTTCCGCCCTGCGCGTAGCCGCCCATCGGCCGGGGGTGGTCGAAGCCCATGTAGACGCCGGCGACCACGTCGGGCGTGCCGCCGATGAACCAGACGTTGGTCGGTCCCGTCGTCGTGCCGGTCTTGCCGAACAGCGGGCGGCCGAGGTCGCGAAGCACCACCGCCGTGCCGCGCTGGACGACGCCCTCGAGGATATGGACCATCTGGTAGGCGGTCATCGCGTCGACCACCTGCTTGGTGCGCAGCGGCGGCCGCGGCATCGGCTTGCCGTCCCAGTCGCGGGCGTTGCAGCCCTCGCACGGGCGGGTGTCGGCGCGGAAGATGACCTTGCCGCTGCGATCCTGGATATAGTCGATCAGGCTCGGCTGCACCGCCTTGCCGTTATTGGCGAGGATCGAAAAGGCGTTGGTCATCTTCATGACGGTGGTGTCGCCGGCGCCCAGCGCGATGGCGAGGTAGTTGGGGAAATCGCCGACGCCGAGCTCGCGCGCCCGGCGGGTCACCTTGTCCATGCCGATCTGGTTCGCGGTGCGCACCGTCATCAGGTTGCGCGACTGCTCGACGCCCCAGCGCATCGTCTGCGGCCCGGCGTTCCCGCCCGAGAAGTTCCTGAAGCATTTGTTGCCGAGGCCGGCGCCCTGCCAGACGCAGAAGGGGCCGTCGACGATGATCGAGGCCGGGGTCAGGCCGTTGTCCAGCGCCGCGGAATAGACGATCGGCTTGAAGGTGGAGCCGGGCTGGCGCTGCGCCTGGGTGGCGCGGTTGAAGTCGTCGCCCCTCAGGTCCCATCCGCCCTGCATGGCGAGGATGCGGCCCGACGCGACCTCCTCCACCACCATCGCGCCGCGCAGCTCGGGAATGGAGCGCAGCGTCCAGACGGCGCCGTCGCGCTTCACGGCGACCACCATCCCCGGCCTCAGGAAGTTGAAGGCCGCCGTGCCCGTGCCGCGCTTGGGCATGGCGGCGGCGTAGGCGGGAAGAGTCCCGCGGCTGCCGTCGGCGAAGCCCAGCGTCGCCGACGCCCCCTCGCGGCCGAGGATGACCGCCGGCCGCCAGTCCGCATAGCCGACGCCGAGCGGGGCGCGGGCGAGCTCGGCCTGCCAATTGCCGTTGAGGCCGATGGTGAGGCCCGGGTCGCGCCAGCCGCGGCCGCTCTCGTAACGCATCAGCCCGTCGCGCAGCGCCTGCTCGGCCGCCTTCTGCTTGGCGACGTCGATCGAGGCGCGGACCCACAGGCCGCCCGCATAGACGCCGTTCGGCCCCTTCTCGGTCTTCTCGCCGTAGCGGGCGAGGAGCTGGCGGCGCACTTCCTCCATGAAATAGCCGCCGATGTTGCGCACGTTGTTGCTCGCGCCCGACGCCGTCCCGAGCGGCGCCGCCTGCGCCTCGGCGCGCTGGGCGGCGGTGATGAAGCCGTTGCGCTCCATCTCGCCCAGCACCCAATTGCGCCGGTCCAGCGCCCGCTGGGGATGCTCGTTGGGGTCGTAATTGCTCGGGCCCTTGGGAAGAATGGCGAGATAGGCGAATTGCGGCAGAGTGAGCTGGTCGAGATCCTTGTCGAAATAGGCGCGCGCCGCCGCCTGCACGCCGTAGGCGTTGCGGCCGAGAAAGATCTGGTTGAGGTAGAGCTCGAGTATCTGCTGCTTCGAGAGGACGTGCTCGATCCGCCGGGCGAGGAACGCCTCCCGGATCTTGCGCGTGACGGAATATTCGTCGCCGAGCAAAAGGTTCTTGGCGACCTGCTGGGTGATCGTCGAGCCGCCGCGGGCGCGCTCGCCGCTGCCGGCCTTGCGGATATAGTCTCCGACCGCGCCGATCAGGCCGGGATAGTCGATTCCGCTGTGGCTGAAGAAGGTCTTGTCCTCGGCCGACAGGATCGCGTCGATCATCGGCTTGGGGAATTCGTCGTAGCGCAGCTCCACCCGCCGCTCGCGGGCGAAGCTCTGCACCGGCTCGCCGTTCACGTCCCGCACGTTGGTGGGGAGCGGCGGCTGGTAGGTGAGCAGCGATTCGGCCGACGGCAGGCCGCGGGCGAAGAGCAGCCAGAGGAGGAAATAGAGGAGGATCGGGATCGCCGCGAGATAGGCGAGGATCCGAACCCACCGCCGCCGCCACGCGCCGCGCAGCGCGCCGCCGACGCGCCCGCCGGCATCGCGATAGAGGGTGAGACGGGTGCTCTGAGGCGTCATCGGATCGAGGCTCTAGCGGATGGAACGGAACGGGTGAAGGCGCTCATCGGGCGCCGGCGAGGTTTAGCCGCCGGCGGGCGAAATGGGTCTCGATTGCGCTGCGCATGCCCATGGCGATCTGCCGGCGGCCGGCGGGCGAATCGATGTAGCCAAGGTCGGCCGGATTGGTGAGGTAGCCCGTCTCGAACAGGATGGAGGGCACGTCGGGCGCCTTGAGGACGACGAGCGAGGCGAAGCGGTGATAATCGGGCCGGAACGGGAAATAGGGCGCCCCCTCCCGCTTGAGCAGTGCGGCGAAGCCGGCGGAGACGTCCATGCTCTCCCGCTGGGCGAGGTCGATGAGGATCCGGTTGACGCCCGCCCCGGCCCCGACCGGCGCGCCGGCCAGCCGGTCCGAGCCGTTCTGCTGCTCGGCGAGCTGCGCGGCCTCGCGATCGGAGGCGACTTCGGAGAGGGTGTAGATGGTCGCCCCGCGCGCGCCGTCGTTCTGCGGCGCCGCATCGGCGTGGATCGAGATGAACAGCGCGGCCCCCATCCGCCGGGCGATCTCGTAGCGCTCGCGCAGCACGAGGTAGCGGTCGTCCTCGCGGGTCATCGCGACCCGCACCTTGCCCGAGGCGGCGAGCTCGTCGCGGATCGCCGCGGCGACGGCGAGGGTGACGTCCTTCTCGCGCCGCCCGCCGTAGGGCGAGATGGCGCCGGGGTCGCGTCCGCCATGGCCGGGGTCGAGCACGACGAGGGGGCGGCCCGGATCGCGCGCCCCGACGATGCGCGGGAGGCCGGGCCCGGGATCACCGGCGCTCGCGCTGGTCAGGGTCACCGTCACCCCTTCCTCCGCGCGAGCGCCCAGGAGCGGTCCCGCCAGCGAGAGGCTGAACAGCGCGGCGAGGAGTGGAAGGAGGAAGCCCACGCCCGCAGTCTGGCGGCAGCGCCCGCCGGCCGTCCAGAGGAAATCGCCGGACGGCTCGCACGGACGACATCGCTTGCGCCGGATAATCTATTTGCTAATCAAGCCCCTGCGCGCCGGGGGGCGCGAAAACATGACATGGGGGTGACCGGCGAGGTCGTGCCCTTTTTCAGGGGCTTTTCATCTTGTCCAACAACTACACCTTCCACGTCGTCGACCAGAACGATCTCGTCTCCGCCGCCATCGAGGCGAGCATCTCGAGCTGCGCCCAATATGTGATCGGGCTGATCGGCCGCTACATCGACTGGAAGGGGACGCTCGACGTCGTCGTCAACATCCGGCCCGGCTCCGAGCTCACTTGGTCGAATGCCAACGGGCTGCTCCCGTCGGTCGTCCAGCTCGGCTGGAACGGCAGCGCATGGGTCAACCAGACTCTTCAGGAGTGCGTGACCGGGATCGACCCCAACCCCTCGGCGCCCGACGCCGGCTGCACCATCTACCTCGCCTCCGACGGCACGATCCGCAATTACGGGGCCCCGGTCTGGTTCGATCCCGATCCGGCCTTCGATCGCGACCCGGCCGTGCCGGCGGGGATGCATGACTTCATCGGCATCCTCACCCACGAGATATTCCACTCGCTCGGCTTCAACGTGTCGACCAAGCAATGGTCGGACCGGATCTTCACCTCCGGCGGCATATCCTATTTCACCGGTCCGGTGGCGGAGGCCCTCTACGGCGGCCCCATTCCCTTTCAGAGCGGCTACGACCATTACGGCTACACCGCCGACCCGGCCATCCCGATCAGCCGCGGCCTGATGTTCCAGTGGGGCAATTACGAGCGCAACCGGCTCGATATCGGCCGGATCGACCTTGCCGTCCTCCAGGACCTCGGCCTCACCATCAAGAGCTATGACGGGCTGCCGCTGTTCGAGCTGATCGACACCCAGACCGGCCTTGCCGGCGGCGGCGGCGCCGACAAGCTCTACGGCGACTATCACGCCAACGCCATCGCCGGGAGCGAGGGCGACGACCTGCTCGTCGGCGGCGCCGGTGCCGACACGCTCGACGGCGGCAACGGCAATGACCGGATCTATTCGGCCGCCGACCCCGGAAACTGGATCCGGCCCTATTACGGCAACCCCTATGTGATCCCGGTCCTCGACCGGACGGCCGAGGCGGACGTGCTTACCGGCGGGGCCGGCGACGACCAGATTTCGGCCGGCTACGGCGATTCCGTCGACGGCGGGCCCGGGTCGGACACGCTCCTGATCAGCTTCGCCGGCGCGACGTCGGGCGTCTCGGCCGACTTCCGGATCGTCGAAGCCGGCGGCGCGATCGTGGTGGGCGGGGCGACGATCACCGGCATCGAGACGATGCTCTGGCTCGAGGGGAGCGACTTTGCCGACATCCTCTACATGGGCGGGTCCTCCGGCAATTTCGCGCCGGTCTTCGGACGCGGCGGCAACGACCAGATATTCTCGGGCTATTATACCGGGGAGATATTCGGCGGCGACGGCGACGACACGATCGACGCGACCGGCGGCGGCTACGGCTTCCCGCTCAACGGCGAGGCGGGCGACGATACGATCATCGGCGGCTACGGCTACGAGCAGATCCGCGGCGGCGACGGCAATGATCATCTCTACGGCAATTCCGGGTTCGACACCCTCGAGGGCGGGGACGGCGCGGATGTCCTCGACGGCGGCGGCTGGTCCGACATGCTCTACGGCGGGGCGGGCACGGACACGCTCACCGGCGGCGACGGCGACGACCTGCTCGACGGCGGCGCCGGCGCCGACGCGATGGCGGGCGGCACGGACAACGACACTTACGTCGTGGACGACGCCGGCGACGTGGTGACGGAAGCCGCGGGCGAGGGCATCGACACGCTCAAGACCATCCTCGGCAGCGCGGTCGATTTCGCCAGCCTCTATTTCCTTCCGGCCAACGTCGAGAACCTCACCGGCACCTCGGGGACCGGCCAAGGCGTCTGGGGGAGCGGGGCGGACAATGTGGTGAGGATGGGCGACGGCGGCGACCTCGTCGTCCTCGCCGACCGGAGCGACTATTATGCCGCGGCGGCCGGGAACGACGACGTCAATGGCGGCGGCGGCAACGACTTCCTCTTCTTC
>JAFANP010000049.1 GCA_019232625.1 Alphaproteobacteria bacterium
CAACGCGCCGGCCGTCTTCATCATCGCCGTCGTCGCCGGGCTGCTCATCGCCGGGACCCGCGAGAGCGCGACGCTGAACGCCATCCTCGTCGCCGTGAAGGTGCTGGCGCTGATCGTCTTCGTCGCCGTGGCGCTGCCCTATTTCAACGCGGCGAACCTCCACCCGTTCATGCCCTACGGCTTCCCGAAGAGCGGCGCGACCGGCTCCGAGGTCGGGGTGATGGCCGCCGCGGCCGTCATCTTCTTCGCCTTCTACGGCTTCGACGCGATCGCCACCGCGGCGGAGGAGGCGAAGAATCCCGGCCGCGACCTCGCCATCGGGATCGTCGGTTCGATGGCCGTCTGCGTCCTCATCTACATGGCGGTGGCCGCGGCGGCGATCGGCGCGATCAGCTACACGCAATTCGCCGACAGCGCCGAGCCGCTCGCGCTGATCCTCCGCGAGCTGGGGCGCCTCAATGTCGCCCGCTACCTCGCCGCCTCGGCGGTGGTCGCGCTTCCGACGGTGATCCTCGCCTTCTTCTACGGCCAGAGCCGGATCTTCTTCGTCATGGCCCGCGACGGGCTGCTGCCGCGCTCGCTCGCCCAGGTCTCGTCGCTCGGGTCGCCGGTCAGGATCACCCTGTTCACGGCGGTGATCGTCGCCGCGCTCGCCGGCATCGTCCCGCTCGCCGAGCTGGCCGCGCTCGCCAATGCGGGGACTCTGACGGCGTTCATCGCGGTCTGCGTCTGCATGCTGGTGATGCGGGTACGCGCGCCCGACGCGCCGCGCCGGTTCAAGACGCCGGCGCCGTGGGCGATCGGCCTGTTCGGGATCCTCGGCTGCGCCTACCTCCTCTACAGCCTCCCCTGGACGACCCAGCGTTACTTCATCCTCGCCCAGATCGTCGGGCTCGGCCTCTACCTCGCCTATGGCTTCCGCCGCAGCCTCGCCGCGGAGCGCACGATCGTGCCGCTGCAATATGCCGGCCTCCTGGTGAGCACCCTCGGGCTGCTGCTGTCGGCCGGGGCCCTGCTCTACGGCGGGGGGGTCTCGGACGGGGCCGGGATGGGCGCTGCCAGGATCTTCTACGAGCTGCTCTTCTTCATGGCCGGCCTCGCCTGCCTCGTCTGCGGAAGCGTGCTGTTCGGAAGCGGCGCCATCGTCGAGCGGCTCGAGCGGGCGGAGCGGAGGCGATGATCCGCCGGCTGCTCCTCGCCCTCCTGCTCTGTCTCGCAGGGCCGGCCGTCGCGCAGGTCGCGCCGCCCGCGCCGGCGGCGGTGCGGGTCCTCCTTCACACCAGCGCGGGCGACATCGTCGTCGCGGTGGAGACGGTGCGGGCGCCGGTCACCGCCGCCAACTTCCTGCGCTACGTCGACTCGCGGCGGCTGGACGGCGCCGAATTCTACCGGGCGATGAAGACCGGCCCGGCGGCCGGCCTCGTCCAGGGCGGCGTGCGCGACCCGCGCAAGCTCTTCCCGCCCATCGCCCACGAGCCGACCAGCCGCACCGGCCTCAGCCATGTCGACGGCGCACTCTCCGCGCCGCGCCTCGCCGTCGGCACCGCGCGCGGCGACTTCACCATCATGGTCGGCGACCAGCATTATCTCGACGCCGGGCCCGGCTCGGCCGGCGACGGCCTCGGCTATGCCGTGTTCGGCAGGGTCGTCGAGGGGATGGACGTCGTCCGCGCGGTCCTCGCCGCGCCGACCTCGCCGACCGAGGGGGAGGGCGTGATGCGGGGCCAGATGCTCTCGCCGCGCGTGAAGATCATCACCGCCCGCCGGCTGCCGCCCGCCCGCTGAGGGGAGTCATTGCGGCCGGGTGCGCTCCCAGCTCTCCGGCTGCGGCGCCTTGAGCGGCACCGGCGCGGCGCGGCTCGCCTCCTCCTCAGCCCGCCACTCGGCCTGGGTGCGGCAGAGGCGGGGGCGCTTGACGTGGCTGCCGAGCGGCGCCTGCGCGGCCCGGCAGACCTTCTTCGCGCCGGCATCGCCGGCCGGCGGCGCGGCGAGCAGGAGGGCGATCAGGAAGGCGGCGGGCATGGCGGCATGCCTCTGCCCCTCCCGCCGCGCCGTCAAGCCGGGCTGAACCGCCCCTCGGCCTCGTCGAGCAGATGGAGGCAGCCGTCGGCGATCGAGAAGAAGGCGCCGCGCAGCTTCAGGATGCCCGCCTGCTCCCGCTCGTCCACCCAGGGGAAGGTCCTGAGGTTGCGAAGCGAGACCTTCACCCCCTCCATCTCCATCGCCTGGAAGGCGGAGCGGTCGAGCGCACCGGGATGGTCCGCGAGCACCCGGTCGCGCGCCGCGTCGAGCAGGTCGATCCAGTGGGCGATGAAATGCCCCTCGCCGGAGCGGGCGTCGTCGAACTGGCGGGTCAGCGACGCGGCGCAGCCGCCGCAGAAGCCGTGGCCCATCACCACGATCTCGCGCACGTTGAGCTGGGTGACGGCGAATTCGAGCGCGGCGGAGACGCCGTGATAATTGCTGTCGGGCTGATAGGGCGGGACGAGCGCGGCGACGTTGCGGACGACGAACATCTCGCCGGGGCCGGCGTCGAAAATCTGGGACGGGTCGACCCGGCTGTCGGAGCAGGCGATCACCATCACCTCGGGGTTCTGGCCCTCGGCGAGCTGCTCCCATCTCTGCCGCTGCTCGGACCAGCCGGTGCGGCGGAAGCGGCGATAGCCTTCGACGAACTGATCGAATCCGGTCATGGCCGCTCCCGCTAGCCGGAGGAGGGGAGGGGTGGCAAGACCGGGCGCGCATCGCTATCTGCGCCGCATGAGCGAAGCCGATCCGGTCCTGACCCCGAAGCCGCGCAAGCCGGACTGGATCCGGGTCAAGGCGCCGACCAGCGCCGGCTTCGCTGAGACGCGGCGGCTGATGCGCAGCCTCAACCTCGCCACCGTCTGCGAGGAGGCGGCCTGCCCGAACATCGGCGAGTGCTGGACCAAGAAGCACGCGACGGTGATGATCCTGGGCGACACCTGCACCCGCGCCTGCGCCTTCTGCAACGTCAAGACCGGGATGCCGCGCACGGTCGATCCGCTCGAGCCCGAGCATGTCGCAACCGCCGCCGCCGAATTGGGCCTGACCCACATCGTCGTCACCTCGGTGGACCGCGACGACCTTCCCGACGGCGGTGCCCGCCAGTTCATCCGGGTCATCGAGGCGCTGCGCCGCAACACGCCGACGACGACGATCGAGATCCTGACCCCGGACTTCCGCAACAAGCCCGAGGCCGCCGTCGCCGCGATCGTCGCGGCGCGGCCGGACGTCTACAATCACAATCTCGAGACGGTGCCGCGCCTCTACCCCACCATCCGCCCCGGCGCCCGTTACTACGCCTCGCTGCGCCTCCTCGAGAGCGTCAAGCGGCAGGATCCCACCATCTTCACCAAATCGGGCGTGATGGTCGGCCTCGGCGAGCAGCGGCTGGAAGTGCACCAGGTGATGGACGACATGCGCTCCGCCGACGTCGATTTCCTGACCATGGGCCAATATCTCCAGCCGACGCCGCGCCACGCCAAGGTCGAGGAGTTCGTGACGCCCGCCGCCTTCTCCGCCTACGCCTCCATCGCCCGCGCCAAGGGCTTCCTGCTCGTCGCCGCCAGCCCGCTGACCCGCTCCAGCTACCATGCCGGCGACGACTTCGCGAAGATGAAGGCGGCGCGCGAAGCCAGGCTCGCGCCGCGCCACCCCGGCGAAGGCCGGGGTCCCGTCGACCCTCTCCTACGTTCCTGACCCGAGGTCCCGGCCTGCGCCCGGACGACGGAGGACCCGATGCCCCGCCATACCGAGACCCGCAATCTCCCCTACACGCCGGAGCAGCTCTTCGACCTCGTCGCCGACGTCGGCCGCTACCAGGAGTTCCTGCCCTGGGTGACCGCGACGCGGGTGCGGTCGAACAGCGAGACCTTGATGATCGCCGACCTCGTCGTCGGCTTCCGCGCGCTGAAGGAGACGTTCGCGTCGCGCGTGGAGAAGCAGCGGCCGGTTAAGATCCGCACCGAATATATCGAGGGGCCCCTCAAGTACCTGCACAACAGCTGGACCTTCCGCCCCGACGGCAAGGGCGGCTCCCAAGTCGATTTCTGCGTCGACTTCGCCTTCAAGAACCGGATCTTCGAGAGCCTCGCCGGCCAGATGTTCGACCGCGCGCTGCGGCGGATGATCGGCGCTTTCGAGGATAGGGCGAAGCAGCTCTACGGCGATCCCTCGTCCACCCTGCCGCCGGGCGCGGAGGGGGACCGGGCGAAGCGTGGTGGAGGAGAAAATGGCGCCGAATCAGAAGGTTCGCACGCGATCCTCTGACGCTTCCGCCCGCTGCCCCTCCACCATGCTACGCATGGTCCCCCTCCCCATCTCGCGATGGGGAGGATGAGACAGGCATGAGCAGCTCGAGCGCGCAGAGCGCCGCCTGAAGCCGCACGCCGCCGCGGCCCAGGTCCCCGAACTCCTTGACGTCCGCGACGATCTCCCGCGGGTCGGCGCCGCGCCGGGCCCGGGCGAAGACGACGGTGCCGACCGGCTTGCGGTCGCTGCCTCCGTCCGGCCCGGCGATTCCGGTGACGGCGACGGCCGTGTCGGCCCCGGAGCGGGCAAGCGCGCCTTGCGCCATGTTCCAGGCGACCGCGATGGACACGGCGCCGAACGTCTCGACGACGTCTTCGCTGACGCCGAGCAGACCGATCTTGGCCTGGTTGGAATAAGTGACGAACGCCGAGTCGAGGACGTCGGAGGAGCCGGGCACCTCGGTCAGCGCCGCCGCCACCAGGCCGCCGGTGCAGCTCTCGGCAAGGGCCACCCTCAGGCCGGCGGCGCGGTTCGCCTCCACCACCTTGCGCGCCGCGGCGACCAGCGCCTCGGGCAGGACGACATCGCGGGTCTCGGTCATTCGTCCTCCGGCAGCCTCAGCGTGGCGACGGCCTGCGCGGCGATGCCTTCGCCGCGTCCGGTGAAGCCGAGCCGCTCGGTCGTCGTCGCCTTGATGCTAATCCGCCGCTCCGGCACCCGCAACAGCGCGGCGAGCCGCGCCCGCATCGTCTCGCGATGGGGGCCGATCCTCGGCGCCTCGCAGATCAGGGTGACGTCGACATGGTCGATCCGCCCGCCGCGCGCCTCGACCAGTGCCCGGCCGTGCTCGACGAAGCGGGAGGAGGGGGCGCCGCGCCATTGCGGGTCGGACGGCGGAAAATGGACCCCGATATCGCCTTCGCCGAGCGCTCCGAGGATGGCGTCGGTGACGGCATGGAGCATGACGTCGGCGTCGCTATGACCCTTGAGCCCGCGCGGATGTGGGATCTGGACGCCCCCCAGCCACAGCGCCTCGCCCGCCGCGAAGGCGTGGACGTCGAAGCCGAGGCCGGTGCGGCTCACCAGCCGCGCCGCCAGCCGCGCCTCGGCGCGGGTGAAATCCGCCTCGTAGGTCAGCTTCTCCAGCGCCGGGTCGCCTTCGACGACGGCGACGCGCAGGCCGGCGGCTCGGGCGATCTGCGCGTCGTCGCTCGCCTCCCCGCCGCGCCAGGCGCGATGCGCGGCGAGGATCGGCGCGAAGCGGAAGGCCTGCGGCGTCTGCACGCGCGCAAGCCCGTCGCGCGGCACCACCTCGCCCATCCCTTCGTCGGCTCGGGCGAGGGTGTCGACGACCGGAAGGACGGGCACCGCGCCCTCCGCGCCGGCCAGCGCGCCCAACAGCCGGTCGATCACGGCGGCCGGAAGGAAGGGCCGCGCGGCGTCATGGACCAGCACCGCATCGGCGCCGCCATCGGCCGCGATCGCCTCCAACCCGTTCAGCACCGACAGCCGCCGCTCCGCCCCGCCCTGGATGGGGGCGGGCGCGGTCCCGCCCAGCGCCTCGCGCAGCAGCGCCTCCTGGCCGGCGCCGATCACCACCCGCACATCGTCGATGCGAGGATGTCGCAGGGCGTCCAGCGCATGCGCCATCATGGCCCTGCCGCCGATGCGCCGATACTGCTTGGGCAGGCCGCCTCCGGCCCGGCTGCCGCTTCCGGCGGCGACGACGAGCGCGACGATCTTTCCCCCTTCCGGCATGCGCGCCGGACTAGGCGCTATCGTCGCGAGCCGCAACGATGCCCTGCGCCGTCCTCCCCCGGCTTTTCCGGGGGAGGGGGAGCGTGCGCAGCACGGTGAAGGGGCTTCTTCCGGGCTGAAGAGGCCCCTCCACCGGCCTCCGGCCGGTCCCCCTCCCCTGCGAAGGGCAGGGGAGGACTTCCCAACCTTGCCCCCAAACCCCTTTGCCCCTATCTGCGGCCCTCCCATGCCCACGCTGCAGCCTCTCTCCATCGGTCCGGTGCGGATCGACGCGCCGGTGATCCTCGCGCCGATGACCGGCGTGACCGACCGGCCGTTCCGCCGCGCCGTCAAGCGCTACGGGGCGGGGCTGACGGTGACCGAGATGATCGCCAGCCAGGCGGCGATACGCGAGACTCGCCAGTCCCTCCGCAAGGCGGCGTGGGACCCGATCGAGGATCCGGTCTCGATGCAGCTCGCCGGCTGCTCGCCGGTCGAGATGGCCGAGGCGGCGAAGCTCAACGAGGATCGCGGCGCGGCGATCATCGACATCAACATGGGCTGCCCGGTCAAGAAGGTGGTGAACGGCGAGGCCGGCTCGGCGCTGATGCGCGACCTGAAGCTCGCCGCCGCCATCGTCGAGGCGACGGTCGCGGCGGTCAAGGTGCCGGTCACCCTCAAGATGCGGATGGGATGGGATCATTCCAGCCTCAACGCCCCCGAGCTCGCCCGCATCGCCGTCGACCTCGGCGTCCGCATGATCACCGTCCACGGCCGCACCCGCAACCAGATGTACAAGGGCGAGGCCGACTGGGCGTTCGTCCGCCGCGTTAAGGAGGCGGTGGCGGTGCCGGTGATCGTCAACGGTGACATCTGCTCGCTGGACGACGTCGAGGCGGCGCTGCGCCTCTCGGGCGCCGACGGGGTGATGATCGGCCGCGGCGCCTACGGCCGGCCCTGGCTGCTCGGCCAGGTGATGCACTGGATGGCGACGGGCGAGCGCCGCCCGGACCCGGGCCTCGACGAGCAGTTCGCCGTCCTGATCGAGCAATATGATTCCATGCTCGCCCATTACGGGACGGAGATCGGAGTCAACGTCGCCCGCAAGCATGTCGGCTGGTACACGCGCGGCCTCCACGGCTCGGCCGAGTTCCGCAACGCCTTCAACAAGGAGAGCGACGTCGGCCGCGCCAAGGCGATGCTGCGCGATTTCTACGCTCCGTGGCTGTCGAGGGCGGCCGCCTGACCTTCCGAGCGCCGCAGGCAAATCCTTAACGTCCGAACATATACTGTGTTCTTTCGGCCACATTGTTGTGCTAGCGCTCCAGTGTGAACGCGCTGGCGCCCCTCACCGCTGACACCCGGCCCCGATGGCGCCGCAGGCTCTCGGTCGCGCTCCACCGCAGCCGCTTCGTCCCGGCCGTCGAGCTACTGACCGTCGCCGCGCTGATCGTCATCGCCGCGATCAGCTATTTCGTCATCAAGGAGAGCGGCAAGCCGGAGACGCTGCTCAGCCCGCCCGCCATCGCCGCCCTGCTCGTCGCCAACCTCGTGCCGGCCATGGCGCTGATGGTGCTGCTCGCCCGCCGCGTCGCGATGCGCCGCGCCGCCAAGTCGCAGGTCGGGGGGAGGGGGCGGCTGCACGTCCGCCTGGTCGCCTTGTTCTCGGCGATCGCAAGCGTGCCGACGCTCCTCGTCGTCATCTTCGCCTCCCTTCTGTTCCAGAACGGCCTTCAATTCTGGTTCTCGGAGCGCTCTCAGACAGTGCTCGCCAGCGCCGAGAACGTCTCGCAGATCTACGAGCGGGAGCATCGCGGCCGAATCCGCCTCGACGTCGAGGTGATGGGCGCCGACATGGTCAACCGGATCAACGAGTTCGGCCTCAACAGCAAGAGGTTCGAGAACGAGTTCATCTACCAGACCGCCGCCCGCCAGCTCGACGAATCGGCGATCGTGACTCTCGACGCCAAGGGCAATCTGCACCGCCCCGTCCAGTGGAATCCCGACCACCGACCGATCGCCGAGCGGCTGCAGCGGCGGATGCTGGTCGCCCTTCCCGCCGGCGAGGCGCGCATCTTCCAGTCGACCAAGGACAGGGTGGAGGCGGTGATCCGGCTCGATCCGCAGGCGGCGGTCTATTTCTACGGCGCTCGGGCCGTTTCGCCGGACGCGATCACCGCGCTCGGCAAGGCGCGCGACGCGGCGAGCGACTATCAAAGGACGCTCGAGCGCTCGCGCAACCTCCAGTTCCGCTTCAACGCCATCCTCCTCCTGGTGTCGCTGCTCATCGTCGCAGTGGCGATCTGGATCGCCCTCGCCATCGCCGACCGGATGGTCCGGCCGGTGGGAGAGCTGGTCCAGGCGGCGCGGCGGGTCGGCGCCGGCGACCTCACCGCCCGCGTGCCGGGCGGGCGCATCCAGGACGAGGTCGCGACGCTCGGCAACGTCTTCAACCGAATGACCCGGCGGCTCGAGGAGCAGACCGGGGCGCTGGTCTCCGCCAACTCGCAGCTCGACAGCCGCCGCGCCTTCATCGAGGCGGTGCTCTCGGGCGTGACCGCCGGAGTCGTCTCGCTCGACCAGGCGCGCAACGTCCGGCTGATCAACAGCTCGGCCGAGGCCTTGCTCGAGGTCGGCAAGGAAGCGGCGATCGGCCGCAAGCTCGCCGAGCTGGCGCCCGAGCTCGACGCCCAGCTCGACAGCGAGGAGCGCGAGGGGATCGTCCAGCTCGTCTCGGCCGGCGAGCCGCGCACCCTGGCGGTGAAGCGGGTACGGGTGGAGGGCGGCCACGTCCTCACCTTCGACGACATCACCGAGCAGCTGAACGACCAGCGCCGCGCCGCCTGGTCGGACGTCGCCCGGCGCATCGCGCACGAGATCAAGAACCCGCTCACTCCCATCCAGCTCGCCGCCGAGCGGCTGCAGCGGCGCTACGGCAAGGAAGTGACGTCGGACAGCGACACGTTCGAGCAGCTGACCGGCACGATCGTCCGCCAGGTCGGCGACCTCAGGCGCATGGTCGACGAATTCTCCTCCTTCGCCCGGATGCCCAAGCCGGTCTTCGCCGAGGAGCCCGTCGCCGAGATCGCGCGCCACGCCTTGTTCCTCCACGAGGTCGCCCATCCCGACATCGTCTTCAGCCTCGATGCGCCGACGCCGTCGCCCTTGCTGGTCTGCGACCGGCGGCAGCTCGGCCAGGCGCTCACCAACATCGTGAAGAATGCGGTCGAAGCCATTCAGCAGAAACGGGAAGATGGCCGCCGCGGCGAGCGGGACGAGGTCGCGCTCCGGATCCGGGAGACGGAAGGGCGGCTGGTCATGGAGGTGTGCGACACCGGCATGGGCCTCCCCAGCGAGCGCGGGCGGCTGACCGAGCCCTACATGACGACCCGGGTCAAGGGCACCGGCCTCGGCCTCGCCATCGTCAAGAAGATCGTCGAGGAACATTTCGGAAGCATCGAGTTTGAGGACGAGGCGGGCGGGGGAACCCTCGTGCGGCTGGTCTTCGACACGGAATCGCTCGCGCGCCTGGCGGGCGGTCCCGAGCCCCACAACCAGGCAGCAAGCGGGTAGGGAATGGCGCTCGACATCCTCATCGTCGACGACGAACAGGACATAAGGGACCTCGTGTCCGGCGTGCTTCAGGACGAGGGCTATGCGACGCGGACCGCCGGCAACAGCGGCGAGGCGCTGCAGGCGCTGACCGAGCGGCGGCCGTCGCTGGTCCTGCTCGACGTCTGGCTGCAGGGCTCGCGGCTCGACGGGCTGCAGCTGCTCGAGGAGGTCAAGCGCCGCGATCCCTCGCTTCCGGTGCTGATGATCTCGGGCCACGGCAATCTCGACACCGCCGTCGCCGCCATCCGCCAGGGCGCCGTCGACTTCATCGAGAAGCCGTTCGAGGCGGGCCACCTCCTCCATCTCGTCGCCCGAGCGACTGAGACCGACCGCCTGCGCCGCGAGAACGCCACCCTTCGCGCGCAGATCGGCCAGGATACCGAGCTGACCGGCTCCAGCGTCGCGATCAACGCGGTTCGGGCGACGCTGAAGCGGGTCGCCGGCACCGGAAGCCGCGTGCTGATCACCGGACCCGCCGGCGTCGGCAAGGAGGTCGCCGCGCGCCTGCTCCACGAATGGAGCAACCGCGCCACCGCTCCCTTCATCGTCGTCAGCGCGGCGCGGATGACTCCGGAGCGGGTCGAGGAGGAGCTGTTCGGGGTGGAGGAGGGCGGCGAGCTCGCCCGGCCGGGTCTTCTCGAGCAGGCCCATGGCGGCACGCTCTTCCTCGACGAGATCGCCGACATGCCGATGCCGGCCCAGGCGAAGATCCTGCGCGTCCTCACCGACCAGAGCTTCACCCGGGTCGGCGGCCAGCGCACCGTCAAGGTCGACATGCGGGTGGTCTCCTCGACGGCGCGGCAGCTCTCCGACGAGATCGCCGCGGGCCGCTTCCGCGAGGACCTCTACTACCGGCTCAACGTCGTTCCGGTCCACCTGCCGGCGCTGGCGGAGCGGCGCGAGGACATACCCGAGCTGGTCCAGCATTTCGCGGCGCGCTACGCGGCCGAGCAGCGGCTGGCGACGCCGAACTTCTCGAGCGACGCGGTCGCCGCCCTCCAGGCCTATGACTGGCCGGGCAACGTCAGGCAGCTGAGGAACGTCATCGAGCGGACCATCATCCTCGCGCCCGGCGCCCGCGTCGGCTCGATCGAGATCGACATGCTGCCGCCGGAGCTGTTGAGCGAGCAGGCGAGCCTCAGCCCGTCCGAAGCGGTCAAGGCGATCATGGGCACGCCGCTGCGCGAGGCGCGCGAGACGTTCGAGCGCGAATATCTCAAGGTCCAGATCCGCCGCTTCTCCGGCAATATCTCGCGCACGGCGACCTTCATCGGGATGGAGCGCTCGGCGCTGCACCGCAAGCTGAAGGCGCTCGGCATAGGGGACGCGAAGGGCGACGGCGGCGAGTGAGTCCGGTGGCGGGGGGCGAAGGGGCGTGCTATGCCGCCGCCCCGCTGCCCCCGCAGCGATGAAAGACGCTCCCTGCGAGCGCCTCCGCGGGCAACGACCCGCCAATAAGGAGAGTGGGCGATGGCCGACAAGGTCAACAACCTCCAGGACATGTTCTTGAACAGCCTCAGGCGCTCGAAGACGCCGGTGACGATGTTCCTCGTCAAGGGCGTCAAGCTCCAGGGCATCATCACCTGGTTCGACAATTTCTCCGTGCTGCTGCGCCGCGACGGCAATGCCCAGCTCATCTACAAGCACGCCATCTCGACGATCATGCCGTCGCATCCGATCGATCTCGCCGAGATCGGCCGCAACTTCGCCGAGCAGGTCGAGAAGAAGAAGCCGACCCTGCTCCAGGAGGTGTTCCTCGGCGCGGTCCGCCGCTCCGGCGAGCCGGTGACGATGTTCCTCGTCAACGGCGTCATGCTCCAGGGCGAGATCGTCGCCTTCGACCTCTTCTGCATGCTGCTCCAGCGCGACGGCCTCTCGCAGCTCGTCTACAAGCACGCCGTCTCGACCGTGCAGCCCGAGCATCCGGTGAGCTTCCACGAAGCCGAGGACGAGGAGCAGGGCTCCTGAGCGAGAACGACCAGGACGATTTCGCCCGGGGCGCCCGCGCGGTCATCGTCCTTCCCGAAATGGGCGGCATCGCCAGCCGCGACGCGGACGCGAGGCTCGACGAGGCGGGCGGCCTCGCCGAGGCGATCGGCATCGCCGTCGCCCAGAAGCTGCGCTTCAAGATCCGGGCGCCGAAGCCGGCCACCCTGTTCGGCTCCGGCCAGGTCGAGGCGATCGCCGAGGCCGTCGAGCGGGAGCGGGCGGAGCTGCTCGTCGTCGACGCGCCCATCACGCCCATCCAGCAGAAGAACCTGGAGACCGGCACCAAGGCGAAGGTGATCGACCGCACCGGCCTCATCCTCGAGATTTTCGGCGAGCGGGCCGCCACGGCCGAAGGCCGCCTGCAGGTCGAGCTCGCCCATCTGGACTATCAGGCGGGGCGGCTGGTGAGGAGCTGGACCCACCTCGAGCGCCAGCGCGGCGGCTTCGGCTTCCTCGGCGGCCCGGGCGAAACCCAGATCGAGGCCGACCGCCGGCTGATCCGCGACCGCATGGCCAAGCTGCGCCGCGAGCTCGACCAGGTCACCCGCACCCGCGCCCTCCACCGCGCCCGCCGCCAGCGGGCGCCGTGGCCGGTGATCGCTCTGGTCGGCTACACCAATGCCGGCAAGTCGACCCTGTTCAACCGCCTCACCCGCGCGGAGGTGACGGCCGAGAACCTCCTCTTCGCGACGCTCGACCCGACGATGCGCGAGGTGCCGCTGCCCGGCTTCGACAAAGCCATATTGTCCGACACGGTGGGATTCATCTCGGAGCTGCCGACCCAGCTCGTCGCCGCCTTCCGCGCAACGCTGGAGGAGGTGATCTCCGCCGACCTCATCGTCCACGTCCGCGACATCTCCCATCCCGACAGCGACGCCCAGCGCGCCGACGTCGAGCAGGTGCTGAAGGAGATCGGCGCCGGCGGGGAAGGGGGTCAGGCGACGATCGAGGCATGGAACAAGATCGACCTGCTGCAGGGCGACGAGACGGAGCGGGTGCGGGCCGAGGCCCAGCGCCGCGAGGACGTGGTGCTCATCTCGGCGCGGACGGGGGAGGGGCTGGACCGGCTGGTCGATTGCGCCGCGGCCCGCCTGCGCAAGGACGCGCGGCTGCGCACCGTGAGGGTCGCGGCCGGCGACGGCGAGACCATCGCCTGGCTCCACGCCAATGGCGAGGTGGTGGGTCAGCGCCAGGAAGGGCTGGAGACCGAGCTCGAGGTCCGAATGTCGGAGCCCGGCTGGGCCCGCTTCGACGCGAGGCCCGGGCGGCCCTAGGGCGGTGCGCGCCGCCTGACGAAGCCCCTTCCTTGCTGCAAGAAGAGAAGAAGGGAGAAGAAGAAGCCCTTCGACGGGGCTCAGGGCGAACGGACAGGGGGGTCACGCTGAACCCCCGTCCCGCCGTTCGGGCTGAGCTCGTCGAAGCGCCCCGCTTGCTGGAAGCCTAGCCGGGGGTCAGCGCCCGCTTGGCCTCCTGCCAGAGCGCCTCGAGTTCCAAGATATTCATGTCTTTCAATGGCCTGGACGCCATTTCTTCCACCTTGCGGAAACGCTGCTCGAAGCGCCCGGAAGCCTCGCGCAGCGCGGCCTCCGGGTCGATGCCGAGGTGGCGGGCATAATTGACGACGCTGAACAGCAGGTCGCCGAGCTCCGCCTCGCGCTCAGCGTCGCCGGACGCGGCCTCGAGCTCGGCCAGCTCCTCGTCGATCTTGGAGCGCGGGCCGGCGGCGTCGGGCCAGTCGAAGCCGACCCGCGCGGCGCGGCGCTGCAGCTTCTCGGCGCGCTTCAGGGCGGGGAGGGCCAGCGCGACGTGGGCGAGTGCGCTCCGGTCCTCGTGCCTGCCGCGCTCCTCGGCCTTCAGCGCCTCCCAGCCCGGGCTCGCTTCGGCGCCGGCGAAGATGTGGGGATGGCGGCGGACCATCTTGGCCGCGATCGACGCCAGGACATCGGCGAGCGTGAAGGCGCCGCGTTCCTCGGCGATGCGGGCATGATAGACGACCTGCAGCTGGAGGTCGCCGAGCTCGTCCTGGAGGTCGGCCATGTCGTCGCGCCGTATCGCGTCGGCGACCTCATAGGCTTCCTCGATCGTATAGGGCGCGATCGTCTCGAACGTCTGCACCTTGTCCCATTCGCAGCCGCGCTCCGGATCGCGCAGGCGCCGCATGATCTCGACCAGCGCGTCGAGGGAGGGCGGAGGAGGCTCGGTCGGGCTCATCTCAAAGTGCGATAATATACATTATGTAAAACTCCGGCTTCGAGCGCGGGAGGCATCACGGCCTCAGCACCAGCCACTGCCCCTGCACCCCCCAACTCGACAGCGACGACAGGAAGTTCATGCCCAGCACGTTCGTGTCGCCGAACGCCGCGGCGGAAAGCACCGTCATGTCGTGCCGGTCGATCGGGCCGAGCCGGATCCGCGCGACGCGCCCGCGATCGGCGCGCACGACTCCGTTCGCCGTGTCGACCATCGCGGGAAAGCCGCCGGCCGGCTGCACGCCGGCGCGCCGCGCCGTCTCGGCCGACATCATGATCGTCGTCGCGCCGCTGTCGATGAGGAAGCGGACCTTCTCCCCGTTCACCTCCGCCGTCGCCCAGAAATGACCGTCCTCCGCCTTGCGGATCCGCATCTCCCCGGCGCTCTGGACGCTGCGGCCCTCGCCGCGGCTCTCCTCGACGACGCGCTTGCCCAAGGCGACGAAATCGTCCTTCAAGGCGAAGCCGACGAACGCGGCCGCGAAGATCAGCACCCATCCCGCGGCCATCTTGAGGCCCTGGCCGATCGGCACCCGCCGGACCATCAGCGCGCTCGCCACCAGCACCAGGCAGCCGATCAGGTAGACGAAGGTCAGCGCCTGGTCGCCGCCGCCGTCGTTCACAAGGCGATCTCCTGGCCGTCATAGGCCGGCTCGACCCCCTCGGGCAGCTCGCCGAGCAGGGTCTCATAGTCCATGCTGTTGTCCATGTGGGTCAGCAGCGCCCGGCCGGGGCCGAGCTGGCGGATCCACTCCAGCGCCTGCTGGAGATGCGGATGGGTCGGGTGCGGGCGGCGCCGCAGCGTGTCGACGATCCACAGGTCGCAGCCTTGAAAGGCAATCTCCATCTGCGGCGTCATCTCATTGAAATCGGTAGAGTAAACTATCGTCTTTCCGCCTGCGTCGAAGCGCAGGCCGGCGGTCGTGATCGGTCCGTGCGGCTGGTCGACGGTGCGCACCGAGATGCCGCCGAGGTTGATATGGTCGGGGAGGAGGTTGGGGCGCACGACGGCCGGATAGCCGTCCTTCCCGTCGAAGGCGTAGGCGAAGCGGTGCATCAAGCTCTCCAGCGTGTCGCTTCGCGCATAGCCCGCCACGGGGCGCCCCCGGGCGTGGTAGAGCTGCCTCAGGTCGTCGATGCCGTGGCAATGGTCGGCATGATCGTGGGTCCAGATGACCGCTTCCACCTCGGTGACGCCGGCATCCAGCAATTGTTCGCGCACATCCGGACCGGTATCGACGAGGATGCGCGTCCTTCCGTAGCTGACCAATATGGCGACGCGCCGGCGCCGGTTCTTCGGGTTGGCGGGGTCGCATTGGCCCCAGTCGTTGCCGACCCGCGGCACGCCCGACGAGGTTCCGCAGCCGAGGATCCGGACCTCCATCATGACGCCTTGCGGCCCACTTTCCCGAACAGACGGACGAAATTGGCCGAGGTCTGCCGAGCCAGATCCTCCACCGCGACGCCGCGCAGGCCGGCGAGGAACCGCGCCGTGTCGGCCACGAAGGCCGGCTCGCAGGGCCGCCCACGATGGGGGACGGGGGCGAGGAACGGCGAGTCGGTCTCGATCAGCAGCCGGTCAGCCGGGATCGTCGCCGCCGTCGCCTGCAGGTCCCGCGCGTTCTTGAAGGTCACGATCCCCGAGAGCGAGATGTAGAAGCCTAGCCCCAGCGCCCGCTCGGCGAAGGCGGCGCTGGCGGTGAAGCAGTGGATGACGCCGGGAAAGGCGCCCTTCCCCATCTCCTCCTCGAGCGCCGCCGCCGTGTCCTCCTCCGCGTCGCGGGTATGGACGATGAGCGGCAGGCCGGTTTCCCGCGCGGCGGCGATATGCGCGCGGAACGAGGCGCGCTGCCGGTCCCGGTCGCTATGGTCGTAGTAGAAATCGAGGCCCGTCTCGCCGATGCCGACGACCCGCGGATGCGCCGCCCGCTCGACCAGGGTGGCGGTCTGAACGTCGGGATGGGCATCCGCCTCGTGCGGGTGGATGCCGACCGAGGCCCAGACGTCGGGCTCGCGCTCGGCGACGGCGATGACCTCGTCCCACTCCGACTGGCGGGTCGAGATGTTGAGCATAGCCTCGACCCCGGCGGCGCGGGCGCGGTCGAGCACGCCCGCCTCGTCCTGGCGCAGGCCCTTGTAGTTGAGGTGGCAGTGGCTGTCCGTGAACATCGAGCCGCATGTAGGATCTTGGCGGGCCGCCGTCATCCCGTTCGTGCGGAGCGCCGGCGGTTCAGGCCTCGGCGGGCAGGTCGAGCCGCGGAAAGACGGGCACCGGACCTGCCAGCGTCGCTCCGGATGCGGCGAGCCGGGCGTAGCGCCCTCCGTCGGCGAGCGCCGCATAATCGCGCTCCTGCGCCGGGGCGCCGAGCTGATCGAGCAGGCGGGCGGCCCCGGCCGGCACCACCGGCTGGATGGCGACGCCGAGATCGAGGAGCGCCTCGCAGAGCGTGGCGAGCACCGCCTCCATCCGCTCCGGATCGGTCTTGCGCAACGTCCAGGGCGCCTGGGCGTCGATATATTGGTTGCACGCGAAGACCGCCCTCAGCCACGCCTCGACGCCCTGGCTGAGCTCCAGCCGCTGGAAATGGCCGGGCAGCTCGTCCGCGCAGGCGCGGCGGACGAGCGCGAGGAGGGCGGCATCGGCAGGCTCCCCCCTCCCCTCCGCCGGCAGGCGTCCGTCGAGATTCTTGGCGATGAACCCCAAGGTACGCTGGGCGAGGTTGCCGAAGCTGTTGGAAAGGTCGGCATTGACCCGGGTGACGATCGCCTCGGGGCTGTAGCTTCCGTCCTGCCCGAACGTGACGTCACGAACCAGGAAGTAGCGCACCGCGTCCACGCCGAACGCGTCAACCAGCCCGCCCGGCGAGACGACGTTGCCCGCCGACTTCGACATCTTCTCGCCGCGCAGCAGCAGATGGCCGTGGCCGAACACCTGGCGCGGCAGCTCCAGCCCCGCCGACATCAGGAAGGCGGGCCAGTAGACCGCGTGGAAACGCACGACATCCTTGCCGATGACGTGCAGATCGGCCGGCCAGTAGCGCCGGTACGTCTCCGACCCGGTGTCCGGAAAGCCGATCCCGGTGACGTAGTTGGTGAGCGCGTCGAGCCACACGTACATGACGTGGTCGTCGCTGCCGGGCACCTTCACCCCCCAGTCGAAGCTGGTCCGCGAGACGGAGAGGTCGGAAAGCCCCCCTTCGACGAAGCGCAGCACCTCGTTGCGCCGGCTCTCCGGGCGGATGAAGTCCGGGTCGGCCCGGTAATGGTCGAGCAGCTTCTGCTGATAGGCGGACAGGCGGAAGAACCAGCTCTCCTCGACCGTCCACTCGACCGCCGTCCCCTGGGGGGAGAGCTTCTCGCCCGTATCGGCGACGACCAGCTCCTCCTCGTCGTAATAGGCCTCGTCCCGGACCGAGTACCAGCCCTCGTAGCGGCCGAGATAGATGTCGCCGCGCTCCGCCATGGCGCGCCATATCGCCCGGCTGGCTTCATGGTGCTGCGCTTCGGTGGTTCGGATGAAGCGATCGAACGAGATCTGAAGCCGCTCGTCCATATCCTTGAACAAGGACGACATTTCGTCCGCGAGCGCTTGGGGCGCGACGCCTTTCTCGCGCGCCGCCTGGGCCATTTTGAGGCCGTGCTCGTCGGTGCCGGTCAGGAAGAAGACGTCGCGTCCCTGGAGGCGCTGGAAGCGCGCCACGACGTCGGTGGCGATCGCCTCGTAGGCGTGGCCGATATGGGGCGGCCCATTGGGATAGCTGATCGCGGTGGTGATGTAGAAGGGCTCGGCCATGCCCGGCCTTTAGCGGGCGATCCGCCTCTTGAGTACCCTCGTCACCGTTCCGAGGGGGGCGCCAGGGCGGCGAGCATGCCGGCCAGCTCGAAGACGACGCCGTCGGGATCGAGCGAGAGGCGCGGCGCGCTGGAGGCGAGCGCCTGGGCCCGCTCCCAGAGGCCGATGGCCTGGGCGAGGGCGGGGCCGCGCCGCCCCTTCGCCGCGGCGGCGATCGCGGAGGGCGCGCGGGCGAGAAAGGCTTCGTAGCGGGGTTGGGCCGAGCGGGCCGAAAGGCTCTGGGCGAGCGCGCTGCGGCGGGCGTTGGTTGGATCCCCCTGGCGTGCCAGCTCGTCCATCGCCCGGTCGAGCGCCGCTATGTCGAGCCCCTGGAAGGCGAGCGCCCGGCCCGGCGACCCCCGCCCCGCCGCGGCGAGCTCGGCGATCTCGCCCTCGCCCGCCTCGGGCAGCGCCTGGCGGAGCGCCGACGTCATGGCGTCATCCTCGAGTGGGGCGAGCCGCACCTGGCGGCAGCGCGAGCGGATGGTGGGAAGGAGCCGCTCCGGCGCATGGCTGACGAGCAGGAACAGGCTTTGGGGCGGCGGCTCCTCGAGGTTCTTGAGGAGGGCGTTGGCGGCGGCCCGCTCCAGATCGTCGATCGAATCGATCACCACCACCCGCCAGGGCGAGAGCGAGGCCGTGGTCGCGAACAGCCGCGACAGCCCCCGCACCTGGTCGACGGCGATCGAGCGGGCGAGCTCGCCGGCGCCGCCGTCGCGCGGCAGGCGCTCGAGCCGCATCAGATCGGGATGGCTGCCGGCCGCGACCAGCCGCGCCGCGGGATGCCCGTCGGGGACGTCGAGCCCGGGCGCCTGCACCGGCCCCTGCCCCTCGGCAAGCACCCTGAGGGCCGCCTTGTCGGCGAACAGCGCCTTCCCCACCCCTTCCGGGCCGGAGACCAGCCAGGCGTGATGGAGCCGCCTGGAATCGAGGCTCGCCCGGAAGGCGGCGACCGCCTCGTCGTGGCCGAAGAGCGGAGTCATCGCCGCCGCCCTAGCCGAGGTCGTCCAGCGCGGCGAGGAGCCGCGAAGTCACCGCCTCGGGCGCGCCGGTGGCGTCCACGGTCCGGAAGCGCGCCGGATCCGCCTCGGCCAGCGCGCGGAACGCGGCCGCCAGGGCCTGGTGGTAGGCGCCGTCCTTGCGGCCGAAGCGATCGCGGTTGTCGCCGTCGCGCGCCGCCTCGCGCGACGCCGCGTCGCCTTGCGGCAGGTCGAGCAGGAGGGTGCGGTCGGGGAGGAGGCCGTGGCTCCCGATGCCGTGGAGGGTCATGATGTCGGCCATCCCAACCCCGCCGGCGCCGCCCTGATAGGCCAGCGAGCTGTCGATGAAGCGGTCGGCGAGGACCCAGCGGCCCGAGTCGAGCGCCGGCCGGATCACCCTCGCGACATGGTCGGCGCGGGCGGCGGCGAAGAGCAAAGCCTCCGTCTCCGGGGTCCAGCGGTCGACCTCGCCTTCCAGCAGCAGCGTGCGGATCGCCTCGGCGCCCGGGCTCCCGCCCGGCTCGCGCGTCTCGACCACGTCCAGCCCGCGCGCGCGCAGCGCCGAAGCGAGGCGCTTGAGCTGGGTCGACTTGCCGGCCCCCTCCCCGCCTTCGAGGCTGATGAAGCGCCCCCTCGCCACCTCAGCCGAAGAGCGACGTCAGGCCGGCCCAGATGCGGCCGAAGAAGCCGGCCTCGCCGACGGCCTCCGCGGCGGCGAGCGGCATCGTCTGCGGCGGCGTGTCCGGGGTCGAGACGACGAGATCGGCGACGTGCTGGCCCTTGGCGATCGGCGCCTTGATCGGCCCGTCGTAGACGACCTTGACCCGGATGTCGGCGGCGGCGCCGGAGGGAAGGGTCACGGCGAGGTCGCGCGGCGCGACCACGGCGACCTCGTCGTCGCTCCCCAGCTGGACCTTCGCCGCGGCGACCTTCTGCCCGGCCTTGAACAAGGGCTGCGACTTCCAGGCGCGGAAGCCCCAGTCCATGAACTTCACCGATTCCTCGATCCGCTGGTTGAAGCTGCCGAGACCGGCGACGACCATGATGATCCGCCGCCCGCCCTGCTCCGCCGAGCCGGTGAAGCCGTAGCCCGCCTCGTCGGTATGGCCGGTCTTGAGCCCGTCGGCGCCCGGTACCCGGCCGAGGAGCGGGTTGCGGTTGGCCTGGGTGATCGCCTGGCCGCTCCCCATCGTCTTGCCCCAGGTGAAGCTCTGCACCGTGTAGAACTTCTTGTAGAGGTCCGGCGTGCTCTCGATCGTGTTGCGCGCCAGCGTCGTCAGGTCCTTGGCGGTGGTGTAGGTGACGCCCTCGTCCGGCCAGCCGTTCGAGTTGCCGAAGTTCGAATCGTTCATGCCGAGGCGCTTGGCCTCCTGGTTCATCAGCGCGGCGAAGGCCGGCTCGGTCCCCGCGACGCACTCGGCGAGGACGACGCTGGCGTCGTTGCCCGACAAGGTGACGATGCCGTGCAGGAGGTTCTCGACGCTGACCTGCTCGCCCGGCGACAGGAACATGGTCGAGCCGGCCTCCGGGCCGTGCCACTTCTGCCAGGTCTCGGGGCGCACCTGGCAGAGCTGGCCGAGCTTCAGCTCGCCCTTCTTCAGCAGGTTGAAGGCGATGTGGGTGGTCATCATCTTCGCCATCGAGGCGGGCGGCATGCGGGTCTCGCCGCCCTTGTCGTAGAGCACCGCGCCCGAGGAGAGGTCGATCATGTAGGCGATCCGCGCCGCCGTCTCGAACGGCGGAGCCGCCGCTGCCGCGGGGATCGAAAGGGCGGCCATAGAAACTATGAGAATCAGGCTCTTGCGCATCGTTTCCTCGAAAACATCTTAAGTTTGTTCGCGTCCCTGCCGGGTGTCTGCCGCTCCTTAGCGTCTCGCCGCCGCCGGCGCCACCGCTTCAGCGGGCGATCGCGTCGGCGAGCAGGCCGACCGACAGAGCGTAGAAGTTGGAGCAATTGTAGTCGAGGATCACGCGGTAGTTCGACGTCAGGAGATAGGCGGTGCGGCCGGGCCCGTCGGGCTCGATCAGCGAGGCCATCTCCGTGTCGCGCGGCCAGCCCGCCGCCAGGGGAGCGAGACCGAGGCGGCGCCATTCGCCTATCGTCAGCCAGCGGCTGTGACGGGCATGGACGCGCGGGCAGCGCGGCGCGGTCAGGCGATTGCGCAGGGCCGACCGGTCGAGGCCCTGGGGAACGCTGACGGCAAGGCCCCAGGGCACGCCCGCCCGCCACCCGGCATTGGCGAAATAATTGGCGATCGAGGCGAGCGCGTCGGGCTCGCTGCGCCAGATGTCGGCGAAGCCGTCGCCGTCGCCGTCGACGGCGAGGCGAAGCCACACCGACGGAAGGAACTGGGGATAGCCGGTTGCCCCCGCCCAGCTGCCGCGAAGGCGGGTGCGGGTGACGCCCCTGTCCATCATCTTGAGCGCGGCGATGAACTCGTCGGTGAATAGCTGCCGCCGCCGCCCCTCATAGGCGAGGGTGGCGAGGCTGTTGAGGAGGTCGAAATTGCCGGTGACCGCCCCGTAGCTGGTCTCGTGGCCCCATATGGCGATGAGGATGGAGGGGCTGACGCCGTAGCGGCGGGCGATCTCCTGGAGCCGCGCGCGATTGGCCGCATAGTGGCGCTGGCCGCCGGCGATCAGCGCCGGCGTGACGTGCTGGGCGCGGTAGGGCGCGAAGGGCGGCGTCGCGGTGTTGCCGCTGGTGCCGCCCGGCTGGGCCTGGTCGAGCTCGATGGTGCGGGCGCTGAACTCAAGCGCGCCGAACACGCTCTGGATGGTCTGGCGGCTGACCCCGGCGGCGAAGGCCTGCGCCCTCAGCTCCGGCAGCCAGGCCTGGAAGCCTTCGCTGGTATAGCTCTGGGCCTGGGCGGCCGCCGGCGCGGCGGGGGCGGCCGCGAGGAACGCCAGGGCCGCAAGCATGATGTGACGCAACTTTCCCTCCACTCTCGCGCGCGATGATGGCACAGGCGGCGGGGCCATGCCTACTCGGCTCGGCGCACGGCTTGCACGAGCGGCCCCACCCGCCCTAGAGCGGCCTCGCTCCGGACAGGTGGCCGAGTGGTTTAAGGCAGCGGTCTTGAAAACCGCCGTGGGTGCAAGTCCACCGTGGGTTCGAATCCCACCCTGTCCGCCAGGATCAGAACGGGTGGGAGAGGCTGAAGGAGAAGCGCGGCTTGGGCGACGCGTCGTAGGGGCTCGCCTTGAGCGGGATTCCGGCTTCCACGCTCGCGTCGAGCCCGGTCGCCAGGGAGAAGCGGACGCCGCCGCCGGCGGAGGCGAGGGAGCCGCCGCCGCGGCCGGCGCGCAGATTGTGGACGCTGCCGGCATCGGCATAGGCGTAGAGCTGCGTGCGGGTGACGACGCCGGCGATATTGCCCAGGTCGAACCGGGTTTCAACCGAAGCCGCCGCGCCGCTGTCTCCCGAAAGCTCGCGATAATCGTAGGCGCGCAGGAAGCTGCGTCCGCCAAGGCCCATCTCCATGCTCGAGAGGAGCGGCGTCGCCGCCACCTGCCCCGTGAGCGCCGCGACGACGCTGAAGCGGCGCCCGAAGGCGCGCTGGTAGCTGGTATAGAACTCGACCTTGGTGAACCCGGCGCCGGCGTCGCTGCGCGAGGCGAGCGCGGATCCCCGCTGCGTCGCGCCGAGGAGCGGCATCCCCTGGATCAGGGCGAGGCGGCCGCGCAGGCGCCCGCCGCCCGCCTGGGCCAACCCGCTGAGGGTCGCTGCGACCGAGCGGATGCGGTCGCGGCGGTCGGCGCTGCCGGCGCGGTCGACGTCCGAGTTGCGGGCCGCCGCCTCGACGCTCGCCCACAGGCTGGCAGAGCGGGCGCGCAGCAGCGGGTGGCTGAGGCCGGCGCGCAGATCGAGGCTCCGCCCCGCCAGATCCTCGTTGCGAAGCTCCGCGCCGGGGCGAAGATGGCCGTAGAATCCCGACAGGCTGACCTCGGTGCCGCGGCTGCCGATCGGCGCCGTATAGGCGGCCGAGGCGAATTGATATTCGCGGGGCTGGATGCTGAGCGAGCCGCCGAGGCTGAGCCGGTCGCGGCTGCCGACGAGGCCGTTCAGGTCGTAGGTGACGGTGCCGATCACGGGGCCGACGACGCTGGATCCCCAATTGTCGGTGGTGATGCGGCCGGCGGCGGGGCGGCGCAGCGCCTGAAGCAGCAGCGTGCGCACGCCGCCGCGATCCTCGATCCGGGCGCCGCGGGTCGACACGCCGGCCACGTCGCCGGCGAGGAGCAGCTGGCGCTCCAGCTCGACCGTCTTGATCGGCCGGCCGGAGATCAGCCGGTTGAGCAGCGGCTGGACCGCCGAAGCGCCGTCGCCGCTGACTTCGACCGCATCGATCCGTCCCTCGTCGACCTTCACCCTCAGGATGCCGTTGGCGAGCCGCTGCTGCGGCACGCGGGCGCTGGCCAGGCCGTAGCCCGCCTGCCGCGCCACCCCAGCGACGTCGGCGGCAAGGCTGCGCAGCTCGTCCCTGCCGAGCTGGCGGCCGAGATAGGGCTGGATGGCGGGTGCGAAGGCGGCGACCGGCAGCGCCGTCGCCCCCTCTATCTGCACGGCGCCGACCAGCAAGCCCTCCGCCAGCGAAGAGGTGCCGGCCGCGACGCGGATCGCGGGCCGCGCGGCGGAGGCGAATTGGGTAGCGGGCGCCACCTCCTCGCGCGGCTGCTGGCGGACGGCCGAAGCGTCGCTCAGGTCGGCCAGGGACTGCGCCGCGGCGCGCCCGCTCAGGCCGCCGAGGAGCAGCGTGGCAAGGAGGATTGTCTTTTTGACGCCATGGCGCATGGGGGCCGCTCACCGGTTGGAGGACGGCCCTTCTCGCCTCCAAACTTTAAGAACCTCTTATTTCCGGAGGATATTCGGTGCGTTAACCTTTCGCCTTCATACCTGCGAAACGCGCTGCAGCTATGGCGTCAGCAGCCACAGAAGCCCGTTCGACGTCATTGCGGCTCTGGGAGATCGGTATGAAGAAGTTCGCATTCGCCGCCGCACCTCTTTTCCTCGCGCTCGGCGCGACGGCGGCGGCCGCCGAGCCGGCCTGGCGCCTCAGCGAGGTCAGCGGCGAGGTTCGGATCGTCTCGAACGGAGTCACGCGCCAGGCGATGCGCGGGGCCCTCCTCGCCTCGGGGTCGACGATCGTCGCGGGCCAGCGCTCCAAGGCGGTGCTGGTGCGCAACAAGGACGTGGTGGTGGTGTCCGCCAACAGCCGTGTGCGCATCGCCCCTCCGGAGCAGCAGAAGGGCCTGTTCCAGATGATCGCGGAATACGGCACCTCCCTCTTCACGATCGAGCATAAGCAGAAGCCGCATTTCGGCGTGCAGACGCCCTATCTCGCCGCCGTGGTGAAGGGCACCGTCTTCTCGGTGACGGTCACCGAGGCGGGCGCCAGCGTTCAGGTGACGCAGGGCGCCGTCGACGTCGGCACGCTCGACGGCGGCGCGCACGAGCTGATCCGCCCCGGAATGATCGGCGCGGTCGGCGCCGGCGACCGCTACCAATTGCGCGTCGAGGGCGGCGAAAGCCGAATCCTCCGCTCGGAGGGCGCACCGCCGGCCGGCACGGTATCCTCGACGACCGCGCCGGTCGCCGCGCCGTCCGACGGCGCCGCGCCGGGCGAGGCCGCGGTCGCCGATGCGGTCTCGACCAGCCCGGTCTCCCTTACAGACGTGACCGGCGGCCTGGTCCAGGGCACGGCCGGCATCGACCTCGCCTTGGCGACCGCCAGCAACGCCGAAGCCACCCGGCAGGACGGCAATGGCGGCGCGCCGTCGAGCGGCGGCAATGCGGGTGGCGGCAACGGCAACGGGGGCAGCGGCGGCAGCGGAAGCGGCGGTTCCGGCAACGGCAGCGGAAGCGCCGGTTCCGGCGACGGCAACGGCGGCTCATCCGACAATGGCGGCAACGGCGGCTCCAGCGCGGGCGGCAACGGCGGATCCAATGCGGGCGGCTCCAACGCGGGCGGCAACGGCTCGTCCGACAATGGCGGCAACGGCGGCTCCAATGGTGGCGGCAACGGCGGCTCCAATGCGGGCGGCAACGGCGGCGGCAACGGCTCGTCCGACAATGGCGGCAACGGCGGCTCCAACGCGGGCGGCAACGGCGGCTCCAACGCCGGCGGCAACGGCGGCGGCTCCAACGCGGGCGGCAACGGCGGCGGGTCGAATGCGGGCGGCAATGCCGGCGGGTCGAACGGCGGCGGAGCGGGTTCGCCCGGCGGCAGCGGCAAGCCCGACGAGGGCAAGCCGGGCAAGCCCGACGACGGCAAGCCGGGCAAGCCCGACGAGGGCAAGCCCGACAAGCCCGACGACAAGCCCGGCAAGCCCGACGAGGGCAAGCCGGACAAGCCCGACGACGGCAAGCCCGACAAGCCCGACGACGCCAAGCCCGACAAGCCCGGCAAGGACGATAGCGGCGACCGCCCCGGGGACGACCATGGCCGCGACGACAAGCCCGGCAAGGACGACCATGGCGACGACCATGGCGGCAGCGACAAGCCCGGCAAGGGCGGCAAGGGTGACTGAGCCCCTTCCCGCCCGGCTCCGCTGAGCCGGCGCCGACGCAGGACGGGCTGCCGATGAAACAGCGGCTGGAAACCCTCGCTCCGCTCTTCTTCAAGTGGCGCCGGCACGTCATCGTCGCCGGCGCCGTCGCCGTGGGCACGGCCTTGCTCCTCAGCGGCCAGGGCGCGCCTCTCGACCGCCAGCTCCGGATCGTTCGCGACGAGCTGCGCAGCCACCCCGCCAGCGGCGAGATCGCGATCGTCGAGATAGATGGGCGCAGCCTCCAGACGCTCGACCGCTGGCCCTGGCCGCGCGGCATCCACGCGCAGATCGTCGACCGGCTGCACGCGGGCGGCGCCCGCTCGATCGCCTTCGACGTCGATTTCTCCGCCCGCTCGACTCCCGCCGAGGACGGCAAGCTCGAAGCCGCGCTGAAGCGCGCCGGAGGAAGCGTCTCGCTGCCGACGATGCGCCAGAGCAGCGGCAGCGAGACTTCCAATATATTGGAAACTCAACCGATCAAACCACTCCGGGATAACGCTTTTCTGTCGGCCGTCACCGTCGTCCCAGACGCCGATTCCTACATACGCTCGATGCCGCTGGCGATCACCACCTTCGCGACGCCGCGCCCCTCGCTCGCCGCCGCCGTCGCCGAGACCAACGCCGAGGTCGACCGCTATTTCGACGTCGACTATGCGATCGAGCCCGCCACCATCCCGCGGATCAGCGCCGTCGACCTCGTCTCCGGCCGGATCCCGGCGCGCGACATCAAGGGCAAGAGGTTCATCGTCGGAATGACGGCGGTGGAGGTGGGCGACCGCTACGGCGTGCCGCGCTACGGAGTCATTCCGGGCGTCGTCATCCAGGCGCTGGGGGCCGAGACCCTCCTCGCGGGGCGAGTGCCGACGACGATCAGCGGCGTCTTCCTGCTCGCCCTCGCGCTGCTCCTCCTCGCGGTCGCGACCTTCCGGCGGCGCCGCTCGGCGCGCCTGCTGCTCCTCGCCGCCTCGCTCATTCTGGTCCTCGGCATCCCGCTCGCCGCCGAGGCCCTGCTGGCGGTCAGCATGCCGGTGGCGCCGGCGCTTCTCGCCGTCGTCGCCGCAGCGCTCTTGGCCGTCGCCTCGCTGGGGCTGGAGCGCTACCTGCACCGCGCCCTCACCGATCCGGCCACCGGTCTTCCCAATCTCGGCGCGCTCGAGACGAACGCCGGCAAGTCCGCGCTCGGCAGCGTCGTGGTGGCCCGTTTCGACCAGTTCACGACGCTCTCCGCCGGCCTCGGCCCGTCGGCCGCGGCGCTGCTCGTCCAGAGGGTCGCCGAACGGCTTCGCTTCGGGCTCGGCGGCCGCGACATCTACCATGTCGACGCCGGCAGCCTCGCCTGGATCGAGGAGGAGGGCGACGATTCCTCGCTCGAGGAGCGGATCGCCGGCGTGGCCGCCTTGATGCGGGCGCCGGTCGAATGCGGCCGGCCGGTCGACGTCGCGCTGACCTACGGCATCGCCGCCGGCGGCGCGGGCGAGGCGCGCCGGCTCGTCGCCAAGGCCGGCGCGGCGGCGATGCAGGCCTCCGAAAGCGGCGAGCGGGTCCGTCGCTTCGCCGAGCGCGACGGCGCCGAGATCGACTGGCAGCTCTCGCTGCTCGGCGAGCTCGACGCCGCCATGGCGGAGGGGCAGCTGTGGACCGCCTACCAGCCCAAGCTGGACCTGCGCTCCGGCGAGATCGTCGCCGTGGAGGCGCTGGTCCGCTGGAAGCATCCCGAGCGAGGCCCGATCGGCCCGGACAGCTTCATTCCCGTCATCGAGCGGGCGGGCCGCGCCGCCGACCTCACCCGCCACGTGCTCCAGCAGGCGCTCGACGACGCGCTGGGCTGGGAGCGGTCCGGCTATCCGATCGGCGTCGCGGTCAACGTCTCGGCCACCCTCCTCGCCGACCACGACTTCATCGACACCGTCGCCCACCTGCTCGGCGGCCATGCGCTGCCGGCCGAGCGGGTGACCATCGAGGTCACCGAATCGGCCGCCATGCAACGGCCCGACCAGGCGATCGCCGCGCTGGAGAGCTGGCGGGCCCTCGGCGTCGGCATCTCGATCGACGATTACGGCACCGGCCAGTCCTCGCTCGGCTATCTCCAGAAGCTGCCGGCCACCGAGGTCAAGGTCGACAAGAGCTTCGTCGCCACCATCGCCAGCGACAGCCGCAACGCCATCATGGTCCGCTCCACCATCGAGCTCGCGCACAAGCTGGGCATGAAGGTGGTCGCCGAGGGCGTCGAGGACCTCGCCTGCCAGCGCTTCCTGGCCGAGATGGGCTGCGACACCGCCCAGGGCTACCACATCTCCCGGCCGGTGAGCAGCGCCGACCTCGTCGCCTTCCTCTCCGAATGGCGCGCGCGGCGCGAGCACGCGGCGGCCTAGGGTTTGTACCGGCCTTCCGCCCCTAGCGGCCCTTCTCGATCCGGGTCGTCTGGCTGGCGATCGCGACCCAACGGCCGCCGCGGCGCGCGAAGACGTCGGTGAAGCCCCAGGTGCCGCTCGTGTCCCGGCCGTGCATCGAGGTGACCTCCTCGTCGACGCCCTGGACGATTGCGACGTCGCCGATCACCCGTACCCTGAGGTCGCGCAGGACCATCGACTTGACGACGTAGCGGGCGCTCTTGATCAGGTTGATGATGTTGGTCTTGCTGGCGAAGCCCATCCAGTCCCCTCCCCGCCAGTCCGGTGCGTAGAAGCCCTTCAGGAACTCGACGTCGCGCGCGATCAGCGCCTTCGCATAGGCCTGCTCGAGCTGGATCAGCTCCGCCTCGGCGGAGCGGGGCGGCTGCGCCGCGGCGGGCGCGGCGAGGAGCAGGGCGGCGGCTAGGGCGGACCGGTCGAAGCGCACATTCTCCTCCGCGGCGGGCGGGCGAAGTGCCCCATGCGTCGGCGCGGACGGCAGCGCAACCTGAAGATTGCCGGCCGACGCCCGCGGCGTTGGACGGAGGCGAACGGCTGGGCTAGGGGATGGCATGCCCGAAAGCCGCGCCGCCCAGAGCGGCAACATCGCCCTTCTCATCGACGCCGACAACGCCTCGCCCGACAGCCTGGACGCGGTGCTCACCGTCCTCGCCGAGCTCGGCACGGTCAACATCCGCCGCGCCTACGGCAATTGGCAGAAGCCGGCGCTCAAGGGCTGGTCGGCGATGGTCCACCGCCACGCCATCGAGCCGCAGCAGCAGTTCGATCTGACCAAGGGCAAGAGCTCCACCGACATGAAGATGATCATCGACGCCATGGACCTGCTCTACGGCGGCCGCGTCGACGGCTTCGGACTGATGTCCAGCGACAGCGACTTCATGCCGCTCGCCACCCGCCTCCGCCAGGACGGCCTGGAGGTGTACGGCTTCGGCACCGCCCGGACGCCGGAATCCTTCCGCAATGCCTGCACCCGCTTCATCGACGTCGCCGCGCTCGCCAAGGCGGCCGAGGTCGAGGACGCGCCCGAGGAAAAGGCCCCGGCGGCGAGGCGGGAAGTGGACGAGGAGCTGATCAAGCTGCTCGGCGCCGCCTTCCGCGCCTCCAAGCGCGACGAGAAAGGCTGGGCGAGCCTTTCCGAGGTCGGCCAGCGGGCGGGCAACCGCTCGTCGTTCGACGCGCGCAGCTACGGCTATGCGGGCCTGGCCGAGCTGGTCGCCGCCCTCCCCAATTTCGCCACCGAGAAGCGCGAGGGCGGGCGCGTCTACGTCAAGCGGGTGCGTTAGCCGGCCTTGCCGCCGCCCTCTCCGCCTCTCCCGCGGACCGGCCCGTCCGAATTCCTAAAAATCGTCGCTAAGCCGTTGTTTCGTCTGGCCGAATGCGGCTCGTCCGGCTAGGCTGCGGCGAAAGCCTGCCGCGGGGGCAGCCGACACGAGGGGCGCGGGGGCGATCCCGCCCGGGGGGGATCATGACGCTGTTTCACGAGACGCAGGCGACGCTCTATGCGCGCGCCGGGAACGAGACCATCGCCGCCGCCGAGCATGGCGAGCTGATGAGCCCGCCGACGCTGAGCTGGATCTCGGCCGATCGCTACGTGCTGGTGTGGCGCGATTCGTCGCAGCCGGACACGCCGTTCCGCGGCCAGATCTTCGCCGCCGACGGAACGCCGGTCGGCGCGCAGCTCGCCATCAGGAACGCCGCCCTCTACGCGCAGGCCTATCCCACGGTCACCGCTCTCATCGGAGGCGGCTTCGTCGCGTCGTGGATGGGCAGCGGCCCGCAGACCGCCGGGTGGACCATCGGCTACCAGGTCTACGACGCCGACGGACAGCCGGTGGGCAGCGGCGGGACCAGCGGCGGCTCGACCGGGACCGGGGACAACATACCGGCCGTGGCCGCGCTCGAAGGCGGCGGCTTCGTCATCGCGGCGCTGACCCCAGCCTCCGAGGGGCTCGATATCGTGGCGCAGCGTTATTCCGCCACGGGCGTCGCCGTCGGCACCCAGGTCCGGGTCAACGGCACCACCTGGAACGACCAGATCCACCCGACCGTGGCCGGCGTCGCCGGCGGCGGCTTCGCGGTCGCCTGGCAGGACAACAGCCCCCAGGCGGCCGGCCCGGACGGCACCGGCGGAGGCCTCGGCTCCGACATCAAGCTTCGAGTCTTCGATGCGTCGGGCAATCCGACCGGGGCGGAGGTCGCGGTCGAGGACAATGTTCCCGAGCAGCTTTTCACCTTCGGCTCGGCCACCCGCGTGACGGCGGCGCTGCCGCAGCTCGCGACGCTGAGCGACGGCCGCCTCGTCGTCGCCTGGAGCGACTGGACCACGTCGGACATGGGCGACGTCAAGGCGCGCCTGTTTTCCGCCGCAGGGCAGCCGCTGGGCGGCGTGATCGAGGTCGGAAGCCTCTATTACACCCAGAACGTCGCGCCGTCCGTCACTGCTGTCGGGGACGGCTTCGCGGTCAGCTGGTCGGTCAAGGCGGACACCGCCTCCGACCCCGACGGTTCGTCGGTGCGGATGCGCTTCTTCGACGCCGCCGGCGCGGCGGTCGGCTCGGACTTCCAGGCCAACCAGTCGACCAGCGGCAACCAGATCGCCCCTGCCCTCGCCGGAACGGCCGACGGGCAGGTGCTGGTCGCCTGGCACGACGGCGTCGGGATCAGCGGCGAAGGCCATGTCGTCGTCCAGCGCTTCGCGCCGGCGGCCGCGCCGATCACCGACATCGCCGCCTCCGCTTCCGGGCTTTCCGCGAGCGCCGTCGCCGGCGCCTCGAGCCTGAGCCTCTCCGCCGCCGGCGCCGTCAACGCGACGTTCGGCTTCGAGCTGCTCGGCGATTCGACGCACGGGGCGCTTCGCCTCGAGGGGAACCGGCTCGTCGTCGCCGACGCGGCCAGGCTCGCGGCCCATGAAGGCGACCTCACCGTCACCGTTCGCGCCGTCGACCAGGCCGGCCACAGCTATGTTGAGACGCTGACCCTCCCGGTCGCGCCGGCGCCGGCGGGTCCGCTCTATGCGGCGGGCCAGGAATTCAGCGTCGGCGACGGCGCGATCGACTTCTACGGACAGAATCCGCAGGCCACAGTCCTCGACGACGCGCGGGTCCTGATCACCTGGGGCGGGCCTAGGGAGGGCGATCCGGGCGGCCGGTTCATCGTCCGCGGCCAGATATTCGACTATTCCGGCCATGCCCTGGCGGCGCCGTTCGAGGTGGTGGCGCCGGCGGGCGCCGACCAATTCGAGCAGGACGTCTCGGTGCTGAACAACGGCAGCTTCGTCGTCGTCTGGACGGTGACGGGCACCGTCGCGCAGGGCGGCGACGGCAGCGTGCTCGGCGTCAAGGGGCGGCTGTTCAGCGCCCAGGGCGCGCCGCTCGGCGATCCGTTCCTGGTCAACACCGTGACGACCGGCTCGCAGTTCAAGCCCTCCTCGACGGCGCTCGCCGGGGGCGGCTTCTTCGTCACCTGGGCCGACAACAGCTCGGACGGCTCGGGCTACGGCATCATGGGCCAGCTGTTCAGCGAGACCGGCGCCAAGCTCGGCTCGCCGCTGCTCATCAACGGAATCACGGCCGCCAACCAGCATTACCCCGCGGTCGTCCAGCTCGCTTCCGGCGCGCTGGTCGTCGCCTGGGCGGATTACAGCGTCACCGGGCCCGACACGTCGCGCGCCGCCATCCACGCCAGGTTCCTGAACGCGCAGGGCGTTCCGGTCGGCGCCGAGTTCCAGGTCAACAGCACGACCCTCTACGACCAGCGCGACCCGGTGGTCACCGCGCTCGCCGGCGGCGGCTTCGTGATCGCCTGGCGCGACGGCAGCGAAGGCGCCGACACGGCGCTCACCAGCCAATTCTCCCCGGCCGACATCCGCGCCCAGATCTACGATGCCGACGGCCACGCGGTGGGCGGCGAGTTCCTCGTCAACACGCAGAGGGTCGGCGGACAGGGCATGAACGTGATCGGCGGCGTCGCCGGAGTCGCGGCGGATCCGGGCGGCGGCTTCGTCGTCAGCTGGTACGACGCGCTCGACATTGACGGCGACGGCAGCGGCGCGGCGATCAAGGCGCAGCGCTTCGCGGCCGACGGCACCCGCCTCGGCGACGTGTTCGTCGTCAATTCGGTAGCCTCGGGACAGCAGCTCGATCCTCACGTCACGGTCCTCCCGACCGGCGACATGCTTTTCTCCTGGATCGACGACAGCCATTATGCGCCGAACACCGGGGATCCGGGCGAGAGCCTTCGGGCGATCAAGGCGCGGATCGTCGCCCATAGCGGCGACCTGGTGCGCGGCGGCGCCGGCGACGACGTGCTGGCCGGCGGCGCGGGCCACGACGCGCTGGTCGGCGGCACGGGCGCGGACCAGCTGAGCGGCGGCGGCGGCAACGACGTTCTGAACGGCGGCGCCGGCGCGGACGCGATGGCCGGCGGCATCGGGAACGACGTCTATGTGGTCGACGATTCCGGCGACGTCGTCACCGAAGCCCCCGGCGAGGGCACCGACACGGTCGAGACCAGCCTCGGCAGCCGAAGCGACTTCGCGGCGCTTTATTATCTCCCGGACAATGTCGAGTATCTGACCGGCACCTCGGGGACCGGCCAGGGCGTCTGGGGGAGCGGGGCGGACAATGTGGTGAGGATGGGCGACGGCGGCGACCTCGTCGTCCTCGCCGACCGGAGCGACTATTATGCCGCGGCGGCCGGGAACGACGACGTCAATGGCGGCGGCGGCAACGACTTCCTCTTCTTC
>JAFANP010000014.1 GCA_019232625.1 Alphaproteobacteria bacterium
GGATGACCCCGGCGACGTCGAGCGAGATCTGGACCGGCTTCTGCTCCTGGTCGAGCGCCTTCGCCTTGCTCTCCGGCAGGTCGACCGGCACACCCGCGACGAGCAAGGGCGCGGTCACCATGAAGATGATGAGGAGGACGAGCATCACGTCGACCATCGGCGTGACGTTGATCTCCGCCATCGGGCTGCGCCGCCTCCGCCGCGCGCCGCCGAGGATGGGCCCCATGGCCATTTAGAATCCTCCCCTCGATCTCGAGGGGAGGGGGACCGCGCGAAGCGCGGTGGAGGGGCTCCTTGCGGCAAGAGGGGCCCTCAACCAGGCTTCGCCTGGTCCCCCTCCCCTGCAAATGCAGGGGAGGATTTCGATCCCCCTCATCCCTCGTGCTCCAGCTCGCGGCTCAAGGTGCCGTGGAAGGCGTCGGCGAAGCGCTGGAGGCGCGCCTCGAGGCGGTTGATGCCGAAGCTCATCCGGTTGTAGGCGATCACCGCCGGAATGGCGGCGAACAGGCCGAGGGCGGTGGCGAACAGCGCCTCCGCGATCCCCGGCGCGACGACGGCGAGGCTGCTGTTGTTGGCGCCGGCGATATCGCCGAAGCTGCGCATGATCCCCCAGACGGTGCCGAACAGGCCGACGAACGGGGCGACCGAGCCGACCGTGGCGAGGATGTTGAGCCGCGCCGCGAGCGCGTCCACCTCGTCCGTCACCGCCGCATGCATGGCGACGGCAAGGCGCGACCGGGTCCCTTCCCGGTCGATGCGATCGCCGCCCGTCGAGCGGCGCCATTCGCCGATGCCGGCGGCAAGGACCTTGGCGCTGGGCAGATCCTCGGCGCCGCGGCGCTCGTAGAAGCCGTCTATGTCCGCGGCCTTCCAGAATTCCTTTTCGAAGGCGGCATTGCCCTTCGCGACGCGCCGCATCCTCAGCGCGTGACCGAGGATGATCGTCCAGGTCCACAGGCTCGCGAGGACGAGGCCGATCATCACCGCTTTGACGACGATGTCGGCCTGCAGGAACAGGACGATGGGCGAAAGGCTTCCCCCCGTCAGCTGCACATGGTTCACGCTCTCTCGTCCTCCTTCAGCCCTTCGAACTTCGCGACCCATTCACGGGGCTGCCGCCTCGGTCGCCCGGCCGACGTGATGAACGCGGCGGTGACCATGGCGTCGGCGAGGATTTCCCCGCCGCGCATGACCTGCTGATGAATGAGAACGCTCGCCGCCCTGATCTCGTCCAGCGCCGTGACGATGACGAGGTCGTCGCCGAGCCGCGCCGGCGCCCGATATCTTATCGAAGCCTCGGCGACGGCGTAGACGCCCTCGCCGCTTTCCAGCGCCGCCCGCTGGTCGATGCCCAGCAGGCGGAGCATGTCCGACCGCGCCCGCTCCATGAAGCGCAGGTAATTGGCATAATAGACGATGCCGGCGACGTCGGTGTCCTCGAAATAGACGCGCAGGGGGAAGCGGTGCGTCGTCCCGACCATCCTGCCGTCCGCCGGCTTCACGTCCGCGCCGCTCATCCTGCCCGCCCTACCGGTCCGGGAATCGCCGGGGCAACCCCAATCGACGGGGCGGCGCCGATTTCGGCTTGACGGCCATGTAACCTACAGGTTACTTGTAACCTCAAGGTTACAGGAAAGGCGCTTCGATGCCGTCGCTCTCCGCCGTCAGGGTCGCCGATGCCGCGGACCGCCGGATGCCCATCGCCTTGTGCGCCGCCGCCTTGGGAGCGGCGCTGGTCGTCGGCGGGGCGCTCGGCGCGGACGGCTTGTCGGCGCGAAGCGATCTCGCCGGCGACGCAGTCGTCAGGGCGCTCGGCGGCGGGGTCGCGCTGCTCGACGCGGTCAGCGGGAAGCGCGTCTCCAGCTTCCTGCTCGGCGCGGCGCTGGTCGTCGCCGCGCTTGCCGGGAACGTCCTCCGGCGCCGCGCCTGGCATGCCGGTCCGCTGCTCTACGTCGGCGCCGTGCAACTGGCCTGCACCCTCGCCGCCGACCTTGCCAAGCCGCCCTTCGGACGCCTGCGGCCGTTCCAGGCGGCCGCCGACGGACGTTGGTCGGACCTCTGGTTCATGGGCGAGCGCTACGGCTCCTTCCCGTCCGGCCACGCCGCTTTCTATGCGGGGCTGTTCGTGCCCCTCGCCCTGGCCTTTCCGCGATGGGCGCCGCCGCTGCTGGCGGTCCCCCTGCTGGTCGCGGCCGAGCGCATCCTCTCCCACGATCATTATCCGTCCGACGTCGGCGCCTCCTTCCTGCTGGCGGCGCTGCTGGCCGGGGGCCTGTGGAGGCTGGCGGGCCGCGGCGGCGAGCGGACGAAGGGAGGGACCGATGAACGATCGATCTGACGTCGAGACGGCGGAGCGTCTCTCCAGCCGACGCGCCTCGCTGCTCGCGGCGATGGCGATCCTCTTCCTGTCCGGTCAGGCGATCTACGCGCTCGGGCCGGACGATCCCGGCGGAACGGCCGACCGGCTCAAGGTCGCGGCCTGGCTGATCTGGGCCCTGACCTTGCTGTTCCTGCTGGGGAGCGGCGGCAGCCTCTTTCGATCCCGTCGCGTCCGCGCGATGATGAACGACGAGACGACCCGCGCCCATCGGGGCCGCGCCTATGCTGTCGGCTTCTGGCTGGCGGTCGGCACCTCGATCGGCATCTATCTGCTGACCGCCTTCGACCGGGTCGCGCCGCGCGAGGCGATCCATGTCATCCTCACCGCCGCCATCGGCGGAGCGCTGGCGACCTTCGGGCTCCTCGAGCGCCGCGCCCACCGCGATGGCTGAAGGGCTCTCCAACCGCCTGTGCGCCCTGCGCGCGGAGCGGGACCTCACCCAGGCGGCGCTGGCCGAGAAGGTCGGCGTCAGCCGCAAGACCATCAACACGGTCGAGAACGGAGTCTTCATCCCGTCCACGCTGCTGGCCCTGAAGCTGGCCCGGGCGCTCGGATGCACGGTGGAGGCGATCTTCTCGCTCGAGACGGAGGATTAGGACATGACCGGGAACGACGTCGAACGGGCGGAGGGGTTGAGCCGCGCCCGCGCGCTGCTGATGGGGGTCGCGGCGGCGGTTCTGACCATCAACATCGTTGTCCAGTACGGCCACCCCGTCTACGCGAGCGCCGACGTGCGCGGCGCGAGCTGGCTGGTGGTGGTCGGGCTGTGGCTGTTCATGCTCTGGAACGGCGGCGGCCTCAGGCTTCGCGGGCGGATGCGGGCGCTGCTCAACGACGAGCTGTCGCTGCGCAACCGCGCCCGCGCCCTCAGCCTGGGCTTCTATTTCGCGGTCGGCGCCGCGCTCGTCCTCTACGTCGTCCAATGGTCGACGCCGGTCTCCGCCGGCGACGCCCTCAAGATCGTCAGCGGCGGCGCGGTGGCGGCGGCTTTGGCGTGCTACGCGTGGCTGGAGTGGCGCTGAAGGCCCGCACCTGCGCCGCGACCAGGCGCAGGACGTCGCCCTGGGCCACGCTCATGTCGGCAAGGTGCATGCCCCAGCCGCGGTTGAGCTGGCCCCCGATGTAGACGTCGCCGGGTATCCGGTCGGTGCGCGGGTCGCTCGGATCGGCGTTGACGCCGACCGCCAGCCACCCCGCCTGCCCGTCGTGCCGGCACTGGCCCGTGGCCAGCCCCTCGGTGCGCAGATAGGGAGTCGCGGGAGGCCCCTCCTTCGACCAGACGACCGGCTCCGCACCGGCCGGCGTGGGCGTCAGCGCGAGCCAGTAGGAATCGAGCGGCGCCGCCTTGTCGCTGCCAAGCGCGGCGGGGTTGGTGCAGCCCGCGGTCATGCCCGGCGTGGCCGCTCGGCCGAGGAAGGATCCGGGCGGCGGCGGGCTGTCGGCGCGGAAGCTCATCCAGGTGAGGACGCAGCCCGTCTGCCCCTCCCGGGTGCAGAGCGGAGTCGACTTGAAGCTGCCGCCGACGAGCTTGCCCGGCGGCACTTCCACCGCCCAGCCGGCGAGGACCGCCGACAGCATCCGCTTCGCCACGGGCTTGCCCTCTATCTCCTCGCGGATCAGGCGGATGGCGTGGATGGCGCCCTGGCTGTGGCCGACGACGACGAAGGGCCGGTCCTTGTTGCGGTGGGCCAGGAACTCCTTCCAGGCGGCGAGCACGTCGGCATAGGCCATCTCGAAATTGGGCCTGACGTCGTAGCCGGTGAAGGCGAGCGGCAGTGCGCCGGTCGTGACCTGCCGGTAGACGGGAGCGAAGGTCCGGCAGACGGAGCCGAAGCGGGCGAACTGGCTCGCCGCCGCCCCCATCTCCTCGCGTCCCGCCTCGAGGTCGCTGTTGAGGCTGCGGTCGCGCGACACGGTGGGATAGATGTAGAAGCAGTCGGCCGCGGCGTCCTGCGCCGGGCGGACCTGGCCGACCGAGCCGTAGCCGTTGGGATTGAGCGCCGCCGTCGCCAGCGGCATCGAGCAGATGTCGCCCCGCCCCGGCAGGCAGAGCCAGGCGGCGTCCTGGGTATAATCGGGCGCCGGGCTCGCCGTCGCCGGCAGGCCCGCGGCGGCGGGCGCCGGCGGAGGCCCGGACGCGGCGGGCTGGGCGGCGGCGGGCGCGCCGGCGAGGAGGAGGGCGGCGGCGAAGCGTCTCAAGGCGATCATCGGGCTTCCTTTGCGATCAGTCGAACAGCCGGTCCTGCGCCGTCTGCGGCGGCGTCAGGCCGAGATGGGTCCAGGCCCTGCCGTTGAGGCAGCGGCCCCGGGCGGTGCGGGCGACGAGGCCGAGCTGGATGAGGTAGGGCTCCACCACCTCCTCGATCGTGTCGCGCGGCTCGGAAAGGCCGGCGGCGAGAGTCTCCACCCCCACCGGCCCGCCTTTGTAGAGGTCGGCGATCATCGTCAGGTAGCGCCGGTCCATCGCGTCGAGGCCGAGCTGGTCGACCTCCAGGCGGTTGAGCGCCGCGTCCGCGTCGGCGGCGTCGACCCGGTCGTGGCCGGCGGCATGGGCGAAGTCGCGCACCCGCCGCAGCAGCCGCCCGGCGATGCGCGGCGTGCCGCGCGACCGCCGGGCGATCTCGCGCGCGCCGGCGTCGGTGAGCGCGAAGCCGAGCAGCCGCGCCGCCCGGCGCACCACCTCCTCCAGCTCCTCCACCGTGTAGAAGTTGAGCCGCACCGGGATTCCGAACCGGTCGCGCAGCGGCGTCGTGATCAGCCCCTGGCGCGTCGTCGCGCCGACCAGGGTGAACTTGGGCAGGTCGATCCGCACCGATCGGGCCGAGGGCCCCTCGCCGATCATCAGGTCGAGCGCCCGGTCCTCCATCGCCGGATAGAGTATCTCCTCGACCGCGGGGGCGAGCCGGTGGATCTCGTCGATGAACAGGACGTCGCCTTCCTCGATGTTGGTCAGCAAGGCGGCAAGGTCCCCGGCCTTGGCGATGACCGGCCCCGACGTCGCCCGGAAGCCGACGCCGAGCTCGCGGGCGATGATCTGCGCCAGCGTCGTCTTGCCGAGGCCCGGCGGGCCGAAGAACAGCACATGGTCGAGCGCGTCCCCGCGGCTCCTCGCCGCCGCGACGAAGACGCGGAGGTTCTCGCGCGCCGCCTTCTGCCCGACGAACTCGTCGAGGCTCTTGGGCCGAAGCGCCGCGTCCACGTCCTCGGGGCGGCGGCTCGCGGTGGTGAGGCGGTCGGCGTCGGTCACGGGCCTTGCTTAGCCGCCGCCGCCCCACCCGTCACCGGCGAAACGCGGCTCAGCCGCCCGCCGCCTCGAGAGTCTCGGTCGGCACCGCGTCGGCGAGGCTGAGCCCGTCGAGTATCCGCGCCGTCTCGTCGCGCACCATCAGCATCACCCGGTGCAGGCGGCAGCGTTCCTCGCTGATGCAATTCTCGCAGGTCCGGTGGGCGAAGCGGCTGGCGCAGGGAAGGAGGCCGAGCGACCCCCGCGTCAGCCGGACGATCGCGCCGTAGCTAATCTCCTCGGGCGGCTTCGCGAGCCAATAGCCGCCCTCGCGCCCCCGCCGGCTCGCCACCAGCCCCTCGCGGATCATCTGCGAGAGCATGACGGTGAGGAACTTGGGCGGAATGTTCTGGACCCGGGCGATCTCGCTCAGCTGGACCGGCCCCTCTCCGTGACGGTCGGCCAGGTGCAGCAGAGCCCTGATTGTATACCGCGTCCGTTGAGAAAGCATGGCCGTTTCATGAACCCGATGGGCTCGATTGGCAACCGCGGCTCCGCACCCTCCGCCGTCAGGCGGGGCGCAGCTCGACGAGGCCGTCGGCCTGAAGCGTCTCGAGGACGTCGGCGACGTCGCGGGCGCAGGTCTCCCGATCCACGCCATATTCCCGGACCAGCGTGTCGGTGAGGTCGCCGAAGCGCACCGGCGCCTCGATCAGCGCCCAGATCCGGGTGGCGGTGGCGTTGAAGCCGTAGCAGGTGCCGTTCTCGACGTGCAGGCCGACCAGCTCGCCGTCCACCTCCGCCTCCAGCAGCCCGCCGCGGCGGGCAACGATCATGTCTTCGTCCACGTCGGCCTCTCCCCGGCGCCCCCTCGCGGCGGCGCCGGGGCTCCCCTTAGAGGATGAAGTCCGAGGCCGCCATGATGTGGCCGTCGAACGTCGTGAGCTTGATCACCATGTCGGCGGTCTGGTCGCCATTCTGGTCGGCCTCGACGAACCAGAAGCCGCCGGATTCGTAGGCGCGGACCTCGCCGACCGCACCCGTGAAGGCGCCGCTGCCGATGAAGTGGAAGCCCTGGTCGCCGGGCGTGCCGAGGTCGGCGTCGATGCTCGACAGGTCGATCTTGTCGAGCCCGTACTGGAAGTCGGCGATGCTATCCATGGCGCCGGAGGTGGAGTCGCTCAGCGCGGTATAGACGAAGACGTCCGAGCCGAAGCCGCCGCGCAGGGAGTCGGCGCCGCCGCCGCCGACCAGATGGTCGTTGCCGCCGAGGCCGTAGAGGCTGTCCGCGCCGTTGCCGCCGACCAGCCAGTCGTCCTTCTGGCCGCCCGCCAGCGTGTCGTTCGCCGCGCCGCCGTAGACGAAGAAGCCGCCGTTCGTTTCCCCGGAGCCGTTGAAGACCAGGGTCTCGTCGGAGAGGAGGCTCGAGCCGAGGACGGTCAGCGTCTGGCCGCTGGCGACGTTCGCGTCGACGGTGGTGATGTTGTAGGTGACGTGCGAGCCGCCGAGCAGGCTGCCGGTGAACAGCGTCAGCCGCTCGACGTTGACGAGGTTATCGGCGCCCAGCGTCATGTTGTAGTTGCCGAGCAGGCCGACGACGTCGTCGCCGATTCCGCCGTCCACCTTGTCGGCCGCCGTCAGCGTGTCGCCGAAGAAGAAATAGTCGTTGCCGTCATTGCCGGTGAGCGTCTCCGCGCCGGCCTGGTTGACGACGAACGTGTCGTTGCCGCTCGTGCCGTTGATCGTGTTGTCGGTGCCGTCGCCGTAGAGGAGGTCCTGGGGCGACTGCACCCCGTTCACCGTCACCGTGACGTTCGCCGTCGTGGTGCCGTTGCTGAGCATGTAGGTGAAGCTGTCGTTCGCGGAGGTGTTGACCGCGCCGGACCCGGCCGGGGCCAGCGTGTCGAAGGCGTGGTTGGGGTCGTAGGTGTAGGTGCCGTTGGCATGCACCGTCAGGTGCGCGCCCGAGGCGAGCGTGATCATCGTGTCGACATTGGCCGCCTGGCCGTTCACCTGCGCGACCGTGAGCGGGCTGTCCGGATCGCTGTCCGCGCCGAAGCCGTTGTCGTCGAAGAGGCTGCCGCTCTTCGCCTGGTTCTCCGGAGTCGCGAAGGCGTCGTCCTTGGCGACCGGCAGGTCGTCGACCGCCGACACGCTGATCGTCCGGGTGTCGACGTCCTCCTCGCTGGTGCCGGTGCCGGTGAGGCCCGGGTCCGTGCCGTTATGGCCCTGGTCGTTGGTGGTGACGGTGAGCGTGTCGTCGCCGTTGAAGTTGAGGTCCGGCGAGTAGGTGAGGCCGTTCGACGCGGCGAGGGTGGCGTTGATCTCGTTGAGCGTCGCCTTGACGACGATCGTGTCGGCGGTCTGGGCGACGATGTCGCCCGCGTTGATGCCGCCCGCGACGTCGGTGCGGATGGCGAGCGTGCCGTGGCCGACGTCGAAGGTCACCACCACGTCGTCGTTCGCCGGGTCCGCGTCCGGATCGGAGATCGACATGCCGCTCAGCCACGCATTGGACGCGTCCTCGCCGGTTCCGATCGTTCCGCCGAGCGCGTTGACCGGCGCGTCGTTGACGGCGGTGATGTTCACCGTGAGCAGCTCGACATCGAGCCCGGTGGCGCCGGAACCCTGGCCGCCGCCCGGCGATCCGTCGGTGAAGCCGACGGCGAGCTGGACCGAGGCGGGCGGGTTGTCGCCCGAATAATAATAGCGGATCGACTGGATCACCTCGTCGACGAGCGCGCTCGTCGCCGGCGCCTCGAGGCTGGTGAAGGTGATCGCGATCAGCCCGTTCGAATCGGCGCTGATATGGCCGAAGATCTGACCGCCGCTGTTCTTGAGGTCGATCCCGGCGATGGTGAAATTGGCGCCGGCGACGAGCTCGAAATCGTCGGTCGGGTTGCTGGTGGGGTTGCGGTTCACGCTGAACACCGCGCCGGCATAATCGCCGTTGCCGCCGTTCTTGGCGTCGAGGTCGACGTCGGCGACGGTCGCTCCGGCGAGGATGTAGGTCGCAACCTGCTCCGTAACCGCCGCCGGGCTGGAGACCGTCAGCGCCGGCGAGTCGTTGACCGCCGTCACGTCGACGGTGAGGACGTTCGGCGTCGGATCCGCCGCGCCGTCGTCGTCGACGACCGCGAAGGTGATCGTGCCTGCGCCCGCGCCGTTGAGGTCCTGGTTGGCCTTGAAGCTGATCTTGCCGTCGGCGAAGTCCTGGACGGTGTAGGTCTGGGGCGTGGTCACCTCGACCGGCGTCCCCGCGCCGGCGGTGCCGTCGGCGTCGTAATAGAGCTTGCCGCCGGTGACCCCGCTGATCGTCACGCTGGCGATGCTTCCGTCGACGTCGCTGCCTCCGAAATCGCTCGCGGAGAGCACGCGGAACGTGTCCTCGACCGCGGTGATGGTGGCGCTGGTGCCGGACGGGGCGTCGTTGTCGTCGCTGACGGCGATCGTCGCCGTGGCGGTGTTGCTGTTGGCGACGCCGTCACTGACCACGACCGTGACCGACCGCGACAGATTGGCGCCGTGGCTGGTCGGATCGTCGCTCGTGCTCGAGAAGGTGATCGACTTGATCGCCGTCTCGAAGTCGCTCGCCGAAGTGCCGGCGATGCCGACCAGCTTCACGACCGTAGCGGTGCTGGAACCGTCGAGCGTGATTCCCGCGGGCAGCGACCCGACGTTGAGCACGTCGCCCGTCACCGGATTGGTGATGGTGACGATCGCGCTGACGATGTCGTCGCCGGGATCGGAATCGGTGATGGTGAGGTCGGTGTCGGCGATCGCGGCGGCGGCGCCGCCCTCCGAATAGCTGCTCGAGAAGCCGGTGCCGACGGCGCTGCTGTCGTTGCCGTCGAGGTCGAGCACCGGAGCGACGTTCCCGACCGCGATGTCCATCGTGTAGGTGTTCGGCGTCGGATCGGTGTCGACGCCGCCGTTGGCGATGCCGCCCGTGTCCTGCACCTGGAAGGTGAAGGTCGGGTGCTGGCCGCCCGAGCCGAGCGGCGCGTCGTAGGTGAAGAGGCCGCCGGTGAGATCCGACAGGGTCACGGTCGATCCGGCGGAGATGGCGACTCCGTTGAGCTTCAGGGTGCCGACGCTGGGCAGGGTCGTGATGATGACCGCCTTGAAGGCATCGTTTTCGACCGGGTCGCTATAGCCGTCGGTGAAGTCGGTCGACTGGAAGGTGTAGGTCGTGCCCTCGACGGTCGGGCTGCTGTCGTCCGTTCCGGAGGGCGCGTCGTTCACCGAGTTGACGGTGACGGCGATGTTCTTCGACGCGTTGCTCGCCGAGCCGGTGCCCGTGGCGACGGTTCCGTTGAAGCTGTCGGTCGCCTGGAAGGAGATCTGCGCCGGACCGTTGTAATTGGAATCCGGCGAATATTTTGCGGTCGCCAGGGCCGTGTTGATGTCGGCGAGCTTCCCGTTGAACGTCATCGTCGTGTTGGCCGTGCCGGAGCCGGCCGTGAAGGTAAGGCCCGTCAGGGTCGTCAGGGTCAGCGTGCCGTGAGTCGAGGACAGGGTGACCTCGTAGATCCCGTTCGGAGCGAGCGCCGCGTCGACGTCGGCGATCGACAGGCCGGTCACCGCCGTGTTCGCCGCATCCTCGTTGAGAGTGAGGCTGGCCGGGGCATTGGCGGTGACCGGATCGCTGACCGCTCCGACCGTCACCGTCGCGGTGGTGGTCGTGGTGTGGCCGTTGCCGTCGCTGATCGTGTAGTCGAACGAGGCGGTGCCGTTGAAGTTCGCGTTCGGCGTGAAGGTCACGATCCCGCTTGCGACGCTGGCGGTGCCGTTGACGAAGTTCGAGACGGCGGTGATCGTCAGGGTGTCGAGGTCGGGATCGGTGTCGTTGCCGGTAAGCTCGGTCGAATATTGGACCGGCGTGTCCTCGGTGGCCGACACGCTGTCCGGATTGGCGGTCGGCGCCTGGTTGACGACGAAGCCGAAATCGAGCGAGTTGTTGATGTCCTTCTTGGGGACCGCTCCGCCGTCGAAGACGGTCTCGCTGTTGTAGTCGAGGGTGATCGCGTTGCTCGAGACGGCGCCGCTCGCGCCGCCGAGGCCGTTGTCGTCATTGTCGGTGTCGTTGTCGGGATCGAGGCCGCCGAACACGCTGTGGGTGCCGACGAGCACGCCGCCGCCGGTGAAGTTCGAGGCGTCAACCCGGACGATGTAGTTGCCCGGCGCGAGGTTGGCGAAGCTGTAGGTGCCCGTCGCCGCGCCGGCGCCCGAGGTGGTCGTCGTCAGCAGCTGGACGTCGGTGCCGATGTCGAGGACGCCGTTGTTGTTGGTGTCCGCGAACAGGGTGAGGGCGACGCCGTTCACGCCTTCGCCGGCGTCGAAGATGTTGTTGGCGTTGGCGTCGATGAAGACGCGGTCGCCGAGCGTCAGCGTGTCGACGCTGAGGATCTCGGTGTTGCTGTTGGTGTTGCCGCCCGTGTAGCTCGCGTTGCTCGAGTTGCCGATCGGCGCGATCACCTGGTTGGTGACCGGGTTCACCGTCGAGGTGAACTGGATGTCCACCGACTTGTTGCTCGGCAGGTCGCCGACCACCGCCACCGGCGAGAGGACGAAGGCTTCGTGGGTCGGGGCCTGGCCGTTCGCCGAAGCCGCCTCGCCGGCGGACGGCAGCCGCCGCTCGCCGACGTTGACGTAGCCGTACATGATGTCGTCGTTCTCGGACGCGCGATAATCGTCGCCGAGGCCGATCTGGTGGCCGAGCTCGTGCATCAGCACGGTGAGCAGGTCGACATGGCCGGCCGCGCCGCCGCCGGCGGCCGCCGCGAGCTTCGTGCCGCTTCCGACGAACTCCTTGTCGTCGCCGGGCGTGGCGTCGATGAACCAGCCGTAGCCGCCGGCGTCGTTGTCGACCTGGATGAGGCCCTGGCCGGCGCCGCCGATCTGGACGCCCATCATGTCGGTGACGCTGACCTTGACGGCGCGCATCGCGGCGATCTGCTCGGCGGTCGCGCCGGCGTCGCTCCAGCGGTCGATCGCCGCGGCGACGATGAGGTCGAGCCTGCCTTGGGTGAGCGTGCCGTCGTCCACCGCGGCGGGCGGCGGCGGCGGAGTCGACGGGTCGGACGTGCCGGTCGGCGCCGGGGGGCCCTCGCCCCCGCCGCCGCCTCCAGTGGTCGTCTCGCCGGTCGTGTCGACCTCGGGAAGGGTCCGCGGCTGCTCGCCGGCGACGACGTCCCCGCCCGCCGGGGCGGTGCCGCCCAGGGAGATGCCCGCATCGTCGTTGGCGATGAGGGCGCGCGCGAAGCTGCCCCTGCCGGCGTCGACCACGACCGATTCGTCGAGCTCGAATACGCCGTCGGCGGTCGGGTCGACGGTGATCGTCGTGGTGGTGCCGCCGGCGACGAAGCTGACGGTGCCGAGGCCGGTGGCGTTGCTGAAGGTCGCAGCGCCGCTGACGACATAGTCGGTGCCGGCGGTCGCGGTGCCGGTGATGGCGAAATTGGTGGTCAGCGCGCCGGCCGGATTGCCGAGGCGGGTGAAGGTGTAGACGAGGTTGGTCGCGCCGTCCTCGCTCACCTGCGTCGCCGAGACGGTGACGACGATGAAGTTGGCGGTGGCGTTGCCGGTGTAATTGTGCGGCGTCGTCCCGTCGATCGTCGCGGTCGAGCTCGATACCTCGTTGTTGCGGCCGTTCAGATAGTTGACGACGGCCGTCATGTCGTTGCCGGCGCCGGAATAGCCGTCGAGGTTGATCGTGCCGTCGTTGCGCTGGCGGACGCGGATGTCGCCGGCCGCGATCGAGCCGCCGGTCGAATGGGTGAAGGTGTTGGCGAGCGAGCCCGCGCCGCCGATGTTGAGGTCGAGCGCGGTGGTGTTGTTCGGCCCGGTCACCGCCGACTGGGCGAGGATGCCGGTGCCGTCGTTGGTGCCGTCGAGCTTGATGTCGATATTGTTGCTCTGGACGGTCGCTGCGAGGACGCCGTTGCCGTCGGTGCCGCCCTGGATCAGGATCACCCGCTGGGTTCCGGCATAGTCGAACGTGTTGCCGGTCAGCGCCACGTTCATGTTGCCGCCGCCGGCCTGGTTGACGACGACCGAGTCGGCCGTGACGTTGTTGGCGACGTGGAACTGGTTGTTGGCGACCCGGACGTCCAGAGTGCCGGTCGAGAAGGCGCCGCCGAGCAGCGTCATGTTGACGAAGTCGAGCGAGGGCGTGGTGCTGGTGAAGGTGCTCCCGGTGATGTCGGCATCGGCATTGGCGGCGCCGCTGATGCTCACCTGGATCTGGTCGTTGTTGTTGAGCGACTGCACCGCGTTGACCCGCGCGTTCATCGTCGCGGTGTCGTAGGCGTCGAGGACGATTCCGCCCGAGAAATTGTTCTGCGAGATGACGTTGTCGATGGTGATGTTGGCCACCGAGGTGCCGCGGATGCCGAACAGGTAGCCGCTGCCCAGCACGCCGCCCGAGACGCTGCCGCCCGCGACCGTGCCGTTGCCGGTGATCGAGAGGTCGAGCTGGCCCGACTGCATCTGGATGTTGACGTTGTCGTCGCCCGAGTTGCTGATCACCGTCGAGGTGATGCTGCTCTTGCCCGACATGTTGTAGAAGTGGATGCCGTCCTCGTCCGCGGCGTTGCCGACGCCGGTGATGGTCGAGTTCGACAGGTTGAAGTTGGCGACCGTGTTGCCGTTTATGCCTTCCTCGGCGCCGCCCGAGATGGCGATGCGGTCGAGCGTCACGTTGGTGACGTTCTGGAGGTGGATGGCGGCATTCTCGCTGAGGTTGGTGCCGGTCGAGAGGCCGGTGTTGAGCGCGACGTTGTCGACCGTGCCGGCATTCGTCAGGTTCATGTTCTTGATGACGACGTCGACGCCGCTGATGACGCTGATGCCGCGCTGCGTCGTGTTCTGGATCGTGCCGCCCGAGCCGGCGGTGGTGCCGGTGCCCGTGACGGTGATCCCGCCCGCCGAGCCGGTATTGTTGAGGACGATGCCGTTGGCGGCGCCGTTGACGTCGACCTTCTGGAAGTTGAGGTCGTTCGCGCCGATGTTGGTGTTGACGACGTTGACGGCGACGCCGGAGCCCGAGCTGATCGTGCTGCCCGTGCCGCTCGCGCTTACCGTTCCGCCGCCGGTGGCGTTGAAGGCGACCGAGTTGGTGCCGCTCGTCGTCAGCGTGAGCGTGTTGGTGAAGTTGATCGTGCCGCCCGTGTTGGTGGCGAGCGTGATGCCGTTGGCCGCGGACGTCGCCGACACCGTGCCGGTGAAGTTGGCGGTTCCGGAATAGCCGGACACGTCGACCGGGTTGCCGCCGGTGGTCTTGGCGATGCTGGCCGCGACGTTGAGGTTGGCGCTGCCGCCGGTGATGTTGACGCCGTCCGCCGCCGGGTCGTTCAGGTTGCCGATCGCGCCGCCGTTGATCGCCGCCGCGCCGCCGGTCGCGGCGTTGAGGAAGAGGCCGTTGCCGGTCGTGTTGTTGATCGTCGCGGTGGTGAAGGTGACGTTGCCGTTGGCGCCGCCGATCTCGATGCCGTCGCCGGCGATCGCATGGGTGCCGTCGCCGATCGTCGCGCTGTTGAAGACGAAGTCCGAGGTCGAGCCGGTGATGTTGAGGCCGTCGCCCGACGTCGAGGTGGCGTAGACGGTGACGTTGCCGCCGTCGAACGTGCCGGTGCCGCCCGCCTTGTCGAGGTTGTTGATGCTGATCGCCGGCCCGGCGATGGTGCCGGTCGCGTTGCCGGAAATGGTGTCGAAGTCGACGCCGCCGGTGGCGATCTTGGTGTTGAGGATGTTGACGAGCGCGCCGGTGCCGGCGGCGCTGGTGTTGATCGTGTTGCCGGCCCCCGAGACGGTGAGCGCCGTCGTCGACGCGACGCTGCTGTTGCTCGAGACGAAGGCGGTGCCGTTCTTGGCGATGATCGCGAGGTTGCCGCCGGTGAAGCTCACCGACCCGCCCGTGTTGTTGACGAGGTTGACCGGCGATCCGGTGCCGGTCGCGGTCAACGCCGCGCCGCCCGAGAGGGTGAACGAGCCGCCGCTCATCCCGCCGACCGAGATGCCGGAGCCGTTGACCGTGCCGACCGTCACGTTGCCGCCGGAGACGGTGACCGAGCCCGCCGTCTGAGCGGCGATGGAGATGCCGTTCGAGCTCGCGCCCGAGGCGATGTTGATGGCGCCGCTGAACCCGATCGTGCCGCCGTCGATATGGTTCATCAGGATGCCGGCGGTGCCGACGCTGGAGGCGAGGTGGGTGATTCCGCCGGTGAAGCTGATCGCCCCCGAGCCGGCGGTGGTGCCGTCGATATTGACCTCGGCGCCGTTCGAGGTGGTGATGTTGCCGGCGTAGGTGACGGCGAGCGTGCCGGCATGGCCGGTCGTGCCGTCGCCGATCTGGAAGCCGTGGCTGGCGGCGCCGGTGATCGTGCCGGCGTTGGCGGTCAAGGTGCCGGAGATGGCGTTGGTGTTGTCGCCGGAAAGCTGGACGCCGGTGCCGTCGCCGAGCCCGCCGGTCGTCGACGCGGTCGAGCTCAGCGTGTTGAACTGGACGTTGAGCGCGCCGCCATTGTCGATGTCGACCGCCTGGCCGTTGCCGGTGACGGCGACGTTGGAGATGGTCAGCGTGCCGACCGTGCTGCCGCCGTCGCGAATGCCGACGCCGGTGTTGCTGCTGCCGGCGAAGTTGATGCCCTCGATCGTGTTGCCGCTGGCGAGGGTGACGCCGTAGCTCGAATGGTTGACCTGGGTGTTGATGGCGCCGTTCGCGCCGGCGTCGCCGATGGTGAAGCCGTTGACGGTCATGGCGTGGCCGTCGCCGTAGAGCTTCTGGTTCGCCTCGAGCGTGATCCCGCCGTTATAGGCGGTGCCGCGATTGTAGACGAAGATGGTGTCGCCCGCGCCGTCGACGTCGTCGTCGCCCTTGACCCCGTCGTTGGGGCCGAACGTGCCGACCGCGCCGGTGCCGTCGTCGTTGAGCTTGCCGAGGTCGGTGAACGGCTTGAGGTAGCTGCCGTCGGCGGTGCCGTTGGCGCCCGCATAGCCGCTGTCGACATACCAGATCATGCCGGTGACGGTCAGCGTGACGTGGCCCGTCGAGACGCTGCTGAGGCCCTGGGCGTCGGTGATCGTGTAATCGAAGGAGGCCGCGCCCTGGTAACCAGTTTCCGGAACGATCTGGTAATTGCCGCCGCCGATGTTGCTGACGGTGACATGGTTCAGGTTGGTGAAGGTGGCGTTGATGACGAGGGAAGCTTCGGGACCGTCCGGGTCGATGTCGTTGCCGAGGAGGGCGGAGGCGGCGACCACGTAAGGCGTGTTGCCGACGATCGTTCCGAGATTGTCGTCGAACGCGATGGGCGTGATCTTGACCGACAGCGGGTCGATCGTGATCCCGTTCTGGGTGTCCGTGACCTGGAGGTTCTGAAGCGTCGTCGGATCCGTGTTCTGGATCAAGATGTGCGTCAGCAGGGTGTCGTTGGGATCGGCCTTGCCGTCGCCATCGACATCGTTGAACAGCGTCGTCGTCCGCGTGACGGTAACGGTCATCTCATCCCCCCAAGGAACGGGCCCCCTCGCGCGCCACCTGCAGGCACGCATCAACCCGAGCGTGTACCCATGGCACCGAAACAAGGTCCGGTCCAGAGGTATTGATTTCGATCAGCCGGATATTTCCGTCGTTTTTCCGGCGGTTCGGGCCCGAAACGGCTCGTCGTGGGACGCCTCGGAGACGCCCCGGGGCTATTCGCGGAAAGCGGTTTCTGTGAGTCGGGTGATCGGCGTCAGGATGTACTGCATGATCGTGCGCTTGTCGCCGAGCAGGCTGACGTCGGCGACCATGCCGGTGCCGATCGGCAGCGCCTTGCCGTTCCTGTCCTTGAGGGCGTTGGAATTGGTCCGCACCTGAACGATGTAGAAGCTCTCGCCGCTCTTCTCGTTCACCGTGACGTCGGGCGAGATCGCCGTCACCACGCCGTGCAGCGAGCCGTAGACGGAAGGGTCGTAGGCGGTGATGTTGACGCGCGCCTTCTGGCCCGTCTTGACGAAGGCGATGTCCTGCGGGCGCACCATCGCCTCGATCAGCAGGCTCTCCTCGGAAGGGACGATCTCGATCATCGGCGCGCCCGGCCCGACGGCGCTGCCGACGGTGGTGACGAGCACGCGGTTGACCCGGCCGGGAAGCGGCGAGCGGACGCTGGTGCGCGCCACGCGCTCGGCGAGCGCCGGGATGGCGCTGCTTCGCGCCGAATATTCGCCCTGGGCGGTGGCGAGCTCGTTCGCCGCGACCGAGCGCCAGTCCTGCCGCTGCTGCGACAGCGTCGCCTGCGCCTCGCCGACCGAGGCCTGGGCGCGCGACAAGGCCGCCGCGGCCGACGCCGCCTCCGCGACCGCGACCATATAGGCGCTCTCCGCCTGGCTCAGCGAGAGGCGCGGCTCGATCCCCTTGGCGACCAGCGGCCGGATGATGTCGAGCTCCTCCTTGCGGGCGGTCCGCGCCGAGACCCGCGCGTCGTAGGCCGCCGAGGCTTCCTGCACCGCCCGGCTCGCCTGGAGGATCCGGGCCTGGCCGGCATTGACGAGGCTCGCCAGCTCCGAGGTCCGCGAGGCGTGGAGCGCGCGCTCGATCTGGATCTGGCGGGCGACCTCCTCGTTGCCCGGGCGGGGATAGACCGGCTCCCGGCCGGTCACCTCCGCCTGGAGGCGGGCGATCTTGGCGGAAAGGGCGTTGACCGAGGCCTCGCCGCTGCCCAGCTCGGCGCCGCTCTGGGTGCGGTCGAGCCGGATCAGCTCCTGCCCCGCCTGGACGACCTGGCCGGTTCGGACCAAGATCGCCTCGACGATGCCGCCTTCCAGGTTGGAGACGACCTGGAGGTGCGAGCTGGCGATGACTCGGCCGCCGCCCTTCACGGTGCGGTCGAGCTTGGTCAGCGACGCCCAGGCGATGAAGGCGATGAAGAAGGCCGCCACCACCCACAGGAGGACGTTGGAGGCGGTGCGCGGCTTGATGTCGCCGGCCAAGTCCTCGATGTGCCTGTGCTCGTTCATCGCGTCATGCCGCCTTGGGATTGGCCGGAGGGCCCGCCGGCCGGACCAGCTGCTTCAGGACCTCGTCGCGCGGCCCGTCCGCGACGACCCGCCCCTTGTCGACGAGGAGGATCCGGCTGACCAGCTGAAGGAGCGGCGGCCGGTGGGTGATCAGCACCAGCGTCCGGCCCTTCAGCTCCTCCTGCAGGCGCTGGATCAGCGCGGTCTCGGTCTGGGTGTCCATGGCGCTGGAGGGCTCGTCGAACACCATCACCGACGGCCGTCCGGCGAGCGCCCGGGCGATGGCGATCGACTGGCGCTGGCCGCCCGAAAGCCCTTCCCCGCGGTCGGCGAGGCGCAGGTCGTAGCCGTTCGCGATCTGGCCCATGAAGGAATGGGTGCCGGAAAGCTCCGCCGCGCGGAGCAGCTCCTCGTCGTCCACCGCCGGCCGGGCGAGGCCGATATTGTCGCGCACCGTGCCGCTCAGCAGCACGCTCTCCTGGAGCGCGACGCCGAGATTGGCGCGCAGCTCCGCGGGGTCGAGCTGGCGGATGTCGGTGCCGTCGACCATCACCAGCCCTTCCTCCGGCGGGTAGAGGCCCATCAGCAGCCGGGCGATGGTCGACTTGCCGGACCCGACCCGGCCGAGAAGGGCGATATGCTCGCCGGGCTCGACGGTGAAGTTGATGTTCTCCAGGGTCCGTTCCGGCGCGCCCGGATAGCGGAAGCTGACGTTGCGGAACTCGATCCGCCCCTTGACCGTGGACAGCTTGATCCCGTCGCCGACCGGCCCCTCGGGCGGAAGGCTCATCATCTCGTTGAGCTGGCGATAGGCGGTTCGGGTGGAGGTCATCCGCGACAGGAGCTGCGAGATCTGAGCGAGCGGGGCGACGGCGCGGCCGGCGAGGATCGAGCAGGCGATGAGGCCGCCCATGGTGAGATCCTGCTTGGCGATCATGCCGACGCCGACCACCACCACCCCCGCATAGGAGATGGTGCCCGCCGAGGTCGCGGTGGTGATGCCGATGCTCGCGACCAGCCGCTGCCGCAGCGAGCTTGCGCTGTGCTGCTCCATCGCCCGCGACCAGCGCCTTGCGAGCAGCCGGCCGGCGCCCGTCGCCTTCACCGTCTCGAGGCCGCCGACCGTCTCGACCAGCACCGACTGCTTCTGGAGGCCCTCGCCCATCGACTTGGCGGACAGGCGGTCCATCGCCGGCTGGGTGAGGAGGCCGACGCCGATCACGATCGGGATCGCCAGCGCCGGGACGAACACCACCTTGCCGCCGATCAGGGCGACGACGGCGAGTGTGACGAGGATGAACGGGAGGTCGACGATCGCCGTCATCGTCGCGGAGGCGAAGAAGTCGCGCAGGGCCTCGAGCTCGCGCATCAGGCCGGTCAGCGCCCCGGTCGAGCCCTTCTTGAGGTCGAGCCTCAGCGCCAGCAGCCGGCCGAACAGGGTCTCGCCGATGTCGCGGTCGATCGAGGCGCCGGCGACGTCGACGAAATAGGCGCGGAGCAGCTTCAGCATGAAGTCGAAGATGACGATCACGGCGAGTCCGATCGACAGCGCCACCAGCGAGGAGGTGGCGTTGTTCGGCACGACGCGGTCGTAGACGGTCATCGTGAACAGCGACGTCATCAGCCCGAAGATGTTGATCATCACCGCGGCGAGGGCGACCTTCATGTAGACCGGGCGGTTGCGCCGCATCGGCTCCATCAGCCACTCGGCGAAGCGCCGCTTGGGGACCTTGACGAGTTCCTCGCTGCTCACTTCTGGCCCCCTACGCTGGCGGGATCGATCTGCAGCTCCGCAAGCAGGCCGCCGGTCCGCGAAAGAAGGACGTAGCGCGCCGCATCGAGCTCGCTGAGCGCCCTAATGTATGCCGTCGCGGTTTCAAAATAGGAGTCTTCGGCGGCGACGACGTCGAACAGGGTGCCGCGGGCGTTGATGAAGCGCTCGACCAGCACGTCGCGGGAGCGGCGGCTGGCGATATAGTTCGATTCCTGCGCCTTGAGCTGCTCCTCGAGCGCCTGAACGTCGGACCAGGCGATGGACGCGTCGCGCGCCGATTCCTCGCGGATCCGGGTCGCCCGTGCGTCGGCGGAGCGGGCCCGGGCCTGCGCCTGGGCGAGCCGCGCCTCGGTGCCTCCGAACAGGCGCTGGCGAAGGGTGACGCGGCCGCGAATGTCGTAGTCGGTGGCGTTCTCGAAGACGCCGTAGCGGCCGGCGTCGACCCCGACCCCGACCTGCGGCAGCCGGTCCGACTTGGTCGCCTGGGCTTCGCGCCGCGCCGAGTCGGCCAGCGCCTGCGCCGCGCGCGGCTGCGGCGCGCTCATCGCCTGGAGGGCGGCGGCGTCGCGGCTCATCGCCGGCAGGTCCGCGACCGGCGCGCGCTCGAGGTTCGGCGGGGGCGGCGAGCCGGTGAGCTGGGTGAAGCGCGCCTCGGCGTTGGAGAGCTGGCGGCGGAAGCCGGCCAGCCGCGTCTGGGCCGAGGCGAGGTAGCTCTCCACCCTCGCCGTGTCGCCGGGCGCCGAGACGCCCTGCCGGATCCGCTCCTCGACCGCGGCCCGCAGCTCCTGCTGGTTCGAGACGAAATTCTCGGTGAGCGCGACCAGCGCGCGATAGGCGAAGACGTCGTACCAGGCGGCGATGCTGTTGAGGGCGATATTGTCGGCGCTCGCCTCCGCGTCGGCGGCGGCGGCGCGCAGCCGCGCCCCGGCCGCCTCGACCCGCTTCGCGCCGGCGCCGAAGTCGAAGATGGTCTGCTGCACCGTCAGCGTCGCGTCGGTCCGCTGGCTGGGCCTCGACCGCTCGATGATGTTGTTCGGATCGTTGGAGAATTCGCGGGCGATCACCTTGTACGACGAGACGCTGAGGTCGATCGACGGCAGCCGCCGCTCATAGGCCTCGTCGACCACCGAGCGCGCTTCGCTGGTCTGCGCCTCGGCCTCCTGGGTGGCGGGATGGCGCTCGACCGCCGACGCGATGGTCGAGCGGAACATGGCCGGCGAGGCCTGGCTGCGCGCGAGGCGGAGGATCGGATCGGCGGCGATGTCGATCTTCATCGGGTCGGCCGAAGGCGGCGGCAGGCTCGGCGGCGCGACCTGCTGAGCCAGCGCGGCACCGCCCGCCGTCATCGTCAGCGCCAACGCGAGCGCCCTGTGCAGCTTCATCTGAATGTCCCGCCCAACCCCAAGCTGGCGCGCTTTAAGGCGGTTTTCCGCCCGAAACCAGAGAAAAGGCTTGCCGTTCAGCCCATTGGCGGCTCAGCCCGGCTCGTCCCGGGCCGGAAAGACGGCCACGCAGGTGAAGCGCGGCGCCTCCTCCCCGCCGATCGCCGGCCGTCCGTCCACGGTCACCCAGACATGGGCTTCGAGCGCCGCGTCGCCCTCGGCCGCGACTCCGTAATGGAGCACCGAGGCGATGCCTCGGCGGCGGAGCATGCGGTGGAGGGCGAGGCCGCGCTGGAAGCAGACGGCGCGCCACGGCAGCCGGTCCGCCCAGGCGTCGACCGCCCAGCGCGCCTTGCGCAGGAAGGCCTCGTCGGCCGCGCGCGCCGGCATCGCGTCCCGGGAGGCGAGCGCGGCGACGCGGCGGAAGGGCAGCAGCCTGATCGCGACCGACGCATGGACCAGCGCCGGCAGCGCCTCCGCGAGCAGGCGCCAATTGCCTGCGCCGAGGCGGCGCAGGCGGCGCGGGGAAAGGGAGCCGGCCATCGGCGCTCCTCTACCCAAGGCGTCGCGGGCGAGGCAAACCATTGTTCCCGCCGCCGCGCTTCGGCTAGGCTCCGGCTCCCCGCCCCTCGCCGGTAGCCGCCCCTTGCCCTTCCCGCCGGAATTCGACCTCGTCGCCGCCTGCTGCCGCTGGCCGCCGTCTCCGGAGCGCGAGGCGGCGGTGCGCGCCGCGGCGTCCCGGCCGATCGACTGGGATTTCCTCCTCCGAGTCGCCGCCCGCCAGCGGGTCGAGGGGCTGGTCCATGATGGCCTCGCCCGGGCGGGCGTCGAGGCGCCGCCCCCCGTCGCGGCTCGGCTGGCGGCGAGCGCCGGCGCGATCGCGCGGGAGAATCTCGCCTTCGCCGCCGAGTCGCACCGCCTGCGGCGGGCCTTCGACGCCGGTTCGGTGGACGTCCTGTTCGTCAAGGGCACGACCCTCAACATGCTGGCCTACGGCACGCTGGCGATGAAGAAGGCGGTCGACATCGACCTCGCCGTCGACGCCGCCGACTATCGCCGGGCGATCGCGACGATGGAGGCGGCGGGCTATGAATGCCTCGAGCCCGCGCCCGGCGCCTCCGCGGGCGAGATCCTCGCCTGGGCGGAGCGCAACAAGCACAGCGCGTGGCGCCGGCGCGGGATCCTCGTCGAGCTGCATTCGAGCCTCGTCGACAGCCCCGGCCTGCTCGCGGGAGTCTCGCTCCGCTCGCCGCGGCAGGAGGTCGCGCTCCCCGGCGGGATCTCGCTGCCGACGCTCGCGCCCGAGGCGCTGTTCGCCTATCTGTGCGTCCACGGCGCCACCCACGCCTGGTCGCGGCTGAAATGGATCGCCGACGTCAACGCCCTGCTCGCCCAGGCCGGCGAGGCGGCGATCGAGCGCCTCCACCGCCGCGCCGTCGCGCTCGGCGCCGGCCGCGCCTCCGGCCAGGCGCTGCTCCTCTGCAACGCGCTGTTCGCGCGCGCCCTTCCCGCCGGGCTGGAGGCGGAGCTCCGCGCCGACCGCGGCACCGCCTATATCGCCCGAGTCGCGCGCGACTCGCTGGTCCGGGGCGGCGCCGACGCCGAGCTGGACGGACAGATATTGGGGACGGCGGCGATCCACCTCTCCCATCTGCGGCTCATGCCCGGCTGGCGGTTCAAGGCGGCGGAGATCGGCCGCAAGCTGCGCTCGATGGGCGGCGCGCCCCTCCTCGCCTTGCCCCGCTGGCTTCTGCGCCGCGCCCGCGCCGCGCGAGGCGCCTAAATCCGGCTCTGGCCGGGCGCCCCGTCCAGCCGCCGGCCGAGGCCGACGAAGAAATAGATCAGCACCGGAACGGCGACGATCGAGAGCACCACCTTGGCAAGCATCTGCCCGGCCAGCAGCTGGCCGATCGGGAAGACGCCGTAAAAGGCGATGGTGACGAACAGCAAGGTGTCGACGACCTGCGAGGTGACGCTGGCGATCGCCGCGCGCAGCCAGAGCAGCCGCCCGGTCTCGCGCTTCAGCCGGCTGAAGATGGTGACGTTGAGAAGCTGCGACGTGCCGTAGGCGACGATCCCGCCCAGCCAGATGCGCGGCGTCGAGCCCATCACCGTGTTGAAGGCGGCCAGCCGCTCGGCCGGCATCGCGGCGGCGGCCGGCAGGGCCAGGACCAGCTCGGAGAGGAGCAGGGAGACGACCAGCGGCACGAAGCCGATCACCACCAGCCGGTTGGCGGTGGGCCGGTCGTAGAGCTCGGCGACCGCGCTCGACGTCGCCACCAGCAGGAGGAAGGCGAAGATCCCCGCCTCCACCGCCAGCGGGCCGATGCCGACCCAATCGCCGATCCGCGAGATCGGGCCGAGCGCCACCTGCTTGTTGCCGAGCACGCCGGCGATGCAGACCATGCCGCCGTAGAAGATCGAGAGGGCGAAGAGCGCGCGCGGGGCGGCGGGGGCGGCTTTGCTGTCCATGGCCGGGTGCGTAACGGGTTTGACGGCGCGCAAAAAGAGCTTTCGCTTCGCGCGCCTTCCGGCCAGAAGCTCCGCCCGTGACCGAACCCCGCCTCGACGTCCTCGCGATCGGCGACGCCATCGTCGACGTGATCGCCAGCGCCGAGGAATCGTTCCTGGTCGACGAGGGGCTGGTCAAGGGCTCGATGCGGCTGATCGACGCCGAGGAGGCGACCCGGCTCTATACCCATATGGGCCAGGCGCGCGAGACGAGCGGCGGATCGGCGGCGAACACGATGGCCGGCATCGCCGCGATGGGCGGCCGGGCCGGCTTCGTCGGCCAGGTCGCCGGCGACCAGCTCGGCGAGATCTTCGCCCACGACATACGCGCGCTCGGAGTCGAATACCGCACCCCGCCGCTGGGCGATTCAGCCTCGCCGACCGGGCGATGCCTGATCCTCGTCACGCCCGACGGCCAGCGGACGATGAACACCTTCGCCGGCGCGTCCCACCGGCTGGCGGCGGCGGCGCTCGACCCCGACCAGATACGCGGCGCGGCGATCCTCTATCTGGAAGCCTATCTGTGGGTCCCGGATTCCCCGCGCGAGGCGATGCTGGAGGCGATCGAGATCGCCCACCGGGCGGGCCGCAAGGTCGCGCTGACCCTCTCCGACATCGCCTGCATCGCCAAGCGCCGGGACAGCCTCCTGGCGCTCGTCGGGCGCGGCGCCGTCGATCTTCTCTTCGCCAACGAGCAGGAGATGCGCTCCCTCGCCGGCGAGGACGATTTCGACCGGGCGCTCGCCGCCTTCTGCCGCGACGTGCCCCGCATCGTCGTCACCTGCAGCGAGAAGGGCGCCATCGCCGTCGAGGGGCGCCGGCGGGTCGAGGTTCCCGCCGCCCCAGTGGCGAAGGTGGTCGACACGACCGGCGCGGGCGACCTGTTCGCCGCCGGCTTCCTGTTCGGCCAGTCCCACGGCCGCAGCCTCGAGGAGAGCCTGAGGCTGGGATCGCTGGCGGCGGCGGAGATCATCTCGCACTTCGGCGCCCGGCCGGAGGCGGACCTCGGCGCGCTGGTCGCCTCATGAAGCGGATCGCCGTCTATTGCGGGTCGAGCATGGGCACGGATCCGGCCTTCGCCGCCATCGCCCGCGGGCTCGGCCGGGAGATGGCCCGCCGCGGCCTCGGCCTCGTCTACGGCGGCGGCAAGCGGGGGCTGATGGGCGTGGTCGCCGACGCCGTTCTGGAGGCGGGCGGCGAGGTCCACGGCGTCATCCCGCAGTCGCTAGTCGACCTGGAGGTCGCCCATCCGGGCCTTACCGCCCTCCACACGGTCACCACCATGCACGAGCGCAAGGCGATGATGACCGAGCTCACCGACTCGTTCGTCGCGCTGCCCGGCGGCATCGGCACGTTCGACGAATTGTTCGAGGCCTGGACGTGGAACGCGCTCGGCTACCACGCCAAGCCCTTCGCCTTGCTCAACGTCGCCGGATTCTGGGACGGCTTGATCCACTTTCTCGATCACGCCACGATGAGCGGATTCATGTCGCCGGCCCGCCGCGCCCAGCTGATCGTCGCCGACGATATAGGCGAGGCGATCGACCGGCTCGACGACGCCTGCACGGCGGCGCAGCCGAAAATGGTTTGGTGAGGGGGAAGGCATGGGGAGCGAGGTCAATCGTATTCTGCTGGGTCTGGTCGGGATCGCGATCATTCTCGGGTTCGGAGTCCTGCTCTCCTCCAACCGGCGAGCGATCCGGCTGCGCATCGTCGCGGCCGCCTTCGCCCTCCAGGCCGGCTTCGCCTTCCTCGTCCTCGTCACGCCCTGGGGCGTGAAGCTGCTCAAGGGCATGGCGTTCGGCGTCTCCAACCTGCTCGGCTATGCGCGGGAGGGGACTCAATTCCTGTTCGGCGAGCTGGCGGTCCAATATGGCAACAAGGTCTTCGCCATCGCGGCCCTGCCGGTCATCATCTTCTTCGCCTCGCTCGTCTCCATCCTCTATTATCTCGGCATCATGCAGCGGGTCGTCCGCTGGATCGGCGGGGCGATCGGCTGGGTGACGGGCATCAGCCGCGTCGAGGCCCTGTCGGCGGCGGCGAACATCTTCGTCGGCCAGTCCGAATCCCCGCTGGTGGTTCGGCCCTATCTCGCCGCGCTGACTCCGGCGCAGCTCTTCACCGTCATGACCGTCGGCATGGCCGGCGTGGCGGGGACGATCCTCGCCGCCTACGCCGCCCTGCTCGGCGACCCGGCCCTCCCCTATCTCCTCGCCGCCGCGTTCATGTCGGCGCCGGGCGGAATCCTCATGGCCAAGATCATGATGCCCGACGCGCCGCGCGACGACGAGCTGCCGCTCGAGGGCGGAGTGGCGCCGGCCGCCGACGACAAGGTCGACGTCGCCGATACGTTCGAGGAGGGCGAGCAGCCGGCCAACATCATCATGGCCGCCGCTCAGGGCGCCCAGACGGGCGTCAAGCTGGCCGTCGCCGTGGGGGCGATGGTGCTCGCCTTCGTCGCCCTGGTGGCGCTCGCCAACGGCCTGCTCGGCGGCATAGGCGGCTGGTTCGGCTACCCGGCCCTCAGCTTCCAGGCGATCGTCGGCGTGATCTTCAAGCCGGTGATGTTCCTGATCGGCATACCGTGGAACGAGGCCGGCACGGCGGGCGGCCTGTTCGGCACCAAGGTGGTGCTGAACGAGTTCGTCGCCTTCATCGAGCTCGGCAAGCTCCAGGGCCTGTCGCCGCGCAGCGTCGCGATCGTCACCTTCGCGCTCTGCGGCTTCGCCAATTTCAGCTCGATCGCCATCCAGATGGCGGTCACCGGCGGCCTCGCTCCCAACCAGCGGCCGGTCATCGCCCGGCTGGGGGTGAAAGCGCTGGTCGCGGGGTCGCTCGCCAACCTGATGAGCGCGGCGCTGGCGGGGCTGCTCCTTCCCGGCTAAGCCGCCCCGCTTTCGAGTCGCCGCCGTCCGCAATGGCGGTGCGCACCCCTTTTGCAGTAGAATGAGCCCATGACCGATCTCGTCACGCCGAAGCGCGTCTTCCATCCCGCCCGCGAGGATGCGGCGGTCGGCAACCATCCGACCCAGGTCCCGCAGACCCAGCATCCGGCCTACCGCCTCGCCTTCCAGGACATGGACTTCCTGCTGCGCGAGGACCTTCGGCCGGTGCGCTTCCAGCTCGAGCTGCTGAAGCCCGAGCTGCTGCTCGACGAGGCGGGGATCGAATCGACCTTCGTCTTCTACGGCTCCGCCCGAATCCCGGAGCCCGACAAGGCGGATGCGCTCATCGCCGCCGCCGGCACCGAATATCAGCGCAAGGTGGCCGAGAGCCTCAAGGCGAAATCGAAATATTATGACGAGGCCCGCCGCCTCGCCCGGATGGTGAGCCGCATCGGCCCGAAGGCGGACGGCAAGCGCCAGTTCGTCGTCTGCTCGGGCGGCGGCCCGTCGATCATGGAAGCGGCGAATCGCGGCGCGCACGACGAGGGGCAGGAATCGGTCGGCCTCAACATCACGTTGCGCCACGAGCAGATGCCCAATCCCTACGTCACTCCCAGCCTCAGCTTCCAGTTCCACTATTTCTCGCTGAGGAAGATGCACTTCCTGATCCGCGCCCGCGCCGTCGCGGTCTTCCCGGGCGGCTACGGCACGTTCGACGAGTGTTTCGAGCTTCTCACCCTCATCCAGACCGGCAAGATCAAGCCGATGCCGATCGTGCTGTTCGGCCGCGACTTCTGGGAGCGGGTGGTGAACTGGGAGGCGCTGGCCGAGGAGGGGACGATCAATCCCGACGATCTCGACCTCTTCAAGTTCGTCGAGACGGCCGAGGAGGCGTGGGACTATGTCTGCGCTTATTGGGGCGAGAAGGGCGAGACTTTGGTCGCCGCCTGAATTTGGCTTCGAACCGCCCCGGGACTAGAAGAGCGCCATGGACACGATCTCCCCCACCCGCAAAGTCGCCTCGGTCTCGCTGGCCGCCTCGGATACGGATCCCGAGGGTTTCGCCCGAGAGCTCGGCGAGTCGTTCGAGCGCTACGGCTTCGCCATCGTCGCCGACCACGGCATCCCCGCCGATCTGATCGCCCGCGCCGAGGAGAAGGCGAAGGCCTTCTTCGCTCTGCCGGAGGCGGTGAAGCGCGGCTACAAGATCGAGGGCGGCGGCGGCGCCCGCGGCTACACGCCGTTCGGCATCGAGACCGCCAAGGGGGCGACCGCCTACGATCTCAAGGAATTCTGGCACGTCGGCCGCGAGCTGCCGCCCGGCCATCCCTATAGGGAAGTGATGGCGCCGAACGTCTGGCCGGAGGAGGTGCAGTCGTTCCGCGATACTTTCCTCGAGCTGTTCGCCGCCTTCGACCGGACCGGGCTTCGGATCCTCGAGGCGATCGCCCGCCATCTCGGCCTCGCCTCCGATTTTTTCGCCGACACGGTGAGGGACGGCAATTCGGTCCTCCGACTGCTCCATTATCCGCCGACGCCGGGCGACGGCCCCAACGTGCGCGCCGGGGCGCACGAGGACATCAACACCATCACCCTGCTGCTCGGCGCCGAGGAAGCGGGGCTGCAGCTGCTCGACCGGGACGGCAATTGGCTGCCGGTGACGCCGAACGAGGGGGAGCTGGCAGTCAATATCGGCGACATGCTCCAGCGCCTCACCAACAACGTTCTGCGCTCCACCACCCACCGGGTGGTCAACCCGCCGCCCGAGCGGCGCGGCCATTCGCGCTACTCGATGCCCTTCTTCCTCCATTTCCGTCCCGACTTCCTCATCGAGACCCTGCCGGAGTGCCTCGAAGGGCGGCCCAACCACTATCCCGAGCCGATCACCGCCCACGACTACCTCCTGGAGCGGCTCCGCGAGATCAAGCTGGCGTGAGGCGCTAAGCACACTGGGGTCACACCGGACTTGATCCGGGGTCCACCTTCTTCCCGCCCACGCCTCGAAGGAAGCCGCCCCCTCCCCCCTCCCTGCGTGCAGGGAGGGGGATCAGCCGGAATCCCGCAGATTGTCGGGACCGAAGCCGTGGGGGATCAGCGCGGAGATGCGGTCCGTTCGGGTCCTGGTGCCGTCGCCGTTGGACGAGATCACCTCGACGTCGAGGCCGGCCCGCTGGGCGGCTTCCAGGATCGACTGGCGGCAGCCGCCGCAGGAGGTGACGACCGATTCGCCCTTGAGCGCCGCGCCCGACCCGTCGCCGCCGCTCACCGCGATCCGCGCCACCCGCTCGAGGCCGAACGCCGCCTGCGCCGCGGTCAGCGCCGCGATCTCCGCGCAGACGCCGAGCCGGTAGCAGGCATTCTCCATGTTGGCGCCGGTGACGATCTCGCCGTCGACCGATTCGATCGCGCAGCCGACGCTGAAGCCCGAATAAGGCGCATAGGCGCGCAACGCTGCGGCGCGGGCGCGCTCGACGAGATCCGTTATGTCGCTCATCCCGCTTTCATAGGGCCGGTGCGGCGAATGGGTAGAGGCTCTGGCGCTCCTTGCGCGCGGCTTTATGGATAGGCCGCAGCCGCGGAAGGGCGAACCGCTTCAAATATAGTGGAAATCGTCGCTTCCGCCGCCGTCCGCCGCTGTTTTCGAGGAGCCCTCCATGCCCCGCCCCGCCCGCTTCGCCCTCGCCGTTGCCGCTCTTGCGGCCCTGGCCTCCTCCTCCTCCGCCTTCGCGTGGGGCAAGACCGGTCATCGCACCGTCGCCGCCATCGCCGACCGCGGGCTCAGCGCGGAGGCCCGCGCCCATGTCCGCCTGCTGCTCGGCAGCGAGAGCCTGGACGAGGCGGCGACCTGGCCGGACGACATGCGCTCCGATCCCGACCCCTTCTGGCAGGCGACCGCCACCCCCTGGCACTACGTCACCGTCGGAGGAAGCGACTATGACGCCGCACCGCCCGAGGGCGACGCGGTGACCGCGCTGCGCCATTTCCGCGCGGTGCTGCTCGATCCGCGCGCCTCGCTCGCCGAGAAGCAGACGGCGCTGCGCTTCATCGTCCACCTCGTCGGCGACCTCCACCAGCCGCTCCACGCCGGCGCGCCCGGCGATCGCGGCGGCAACGCCGTCAAGGTCACCTTCGCCGGCAAGCCGACCAACCTCCATTCCGTCTGGGATTCGGGCCTCGTCGACGACGAGCAGCTCTCCTTCACCGAGCTCGCCGAGCGGCTGGAGCGGCGGACGACCCCCGAGGAGGTGATAGCCTGGAGCGATCCCGATCCGCTCGACTGGATCCGCGAGAGCGTGGCCATCCGCCCGAGCGTCTACCCCCAGGGCACGACCGAGCTCGGCTGGGACTATATCTACAAGTTCCGGCCGGTCATGGAGCGCCGGCTGCAGCAGGGCGGCGTTCGCCTCGCCGCCTATCTCAACGACCTTTACGCGGCGCGCCGGACGCCCGAGCCGCCGACCCACCCCGGCGGGCGCACCCGCCGCCACCGCCGCGGCTGAGCCTGGGCCGGCCGCGCGGTCAGGCGGTCTCCGCCATGAAGTCGCGTATCGCGGAGGTGACCGTGTCGGGCTCCTCCCAGGGGATGAAGTGGCCCGCGCTCGCCGACGTGACGAGGCGCAGGTCCTCGACCAGCGCATGGAGGCCGGCGAGCTGGACCGGCAGCAGCGCCTCGTCGCGCAGCCCCCAGATCACCAGGGTCGGCGGCCGGACGGAGGGGAAAGGCGCGTGGAGCCAGAGCGGCTTCTTCGCCTCCTCGCCCATTGCCGGCACCTCGACCTTGGCCGCCCGGTACCAGTTCAGCATCGACGTCAGCACGCCCTCCTGCGACCATTCATCGAGATATTCCTGCCGCTCCTCGGGCGTGATCCGGGTAAGGTCGGCGTGGCTGCCGAAGGTCTTGTCGAAGAAGGCGCCGAGCCCCATCGCCTTGATCCCGGCCTCCATGAGCGGGCTGCGGAAGGCGCGGATATATTGGGAGGCCGCGCGCTGCGCCTCGTCGTCGATCAGGCTTTCCTGGAAAATCCTCGGATGCGGGGCGTTGACGACGACGAGCCGCTTCACCCGCAGCGGGTGGGACAGAGCCGTCGCCCATGCCACCGCGCCGCCCCAGTCGTGGCCGACGAGGGTGAAATGCTTCAGCTCCAGCGCGTCGGCGAGGGCCATGACGTCGGCGACGATCCTCCCCGTCTCGTAATTCTCGACCCCGACCGGCTTGTCCGAGCCGGCGAACCCCCTTTGGTCCGGCGCCACCACGAAAAAATCCCGGGCCAGGTCGGGGAGCTGGTGGCGCCAGGTGCGGTGGGATTCGGGAAAGCCGTGGAGGAAGAGGATCGGCTCCGCCCCGTCCTTGCCGCCCGAGCGGACGTTGAGGGTCACGCCGGTGGAGAGGGGGATTAGGCGGGTGGCGAGCTCGGTCATCGTCATTGCCCCCGGCTCAGGGATAGCTCACCGTCAGCGGGCGCTGAACGGGAAGAGGGATATATTCGCCGCTGTCGTCGGGGGGCAGGACGAAGCGGCCTTGGCGCCAATCGTCCTTGGCCTGCTGGATCCGCTCGCGGCGCGACGAGACGAAGTTCCACCAGACGTGGCGCGGCCCGTCGAGCGGGGCGCCGCCGCAGAGCATGACGTGGGCGCCCGCGGCCGAACGCAAGGTGGCGGAGACGCCGGGCCGGAGCACGTAGAGGACGCTGCGCTCGAGCGGCAGGCCGTCGAGGCTCGCTTCGCCTTCCGCGACGTAGAGGGCCCGCTCGTCCGCCTCCGGGTCGATCGGCATGGCGCCGCCCGCGTCGAGGTTGATGTCGGCGTAGATCGTCTCGGAATGGCAGGTGACGGGAGAGGCGGCGCCCCACAGAGTCCCCATCACCACGCGGGCGGCCGCGCCGGCGCCCTCCACCACCGGCAGGCGATCCTTGGAAGTGTGCTCGAAGGCGGGCGCGATCTCCTCCTTGGCCGAGGGCAAGGCGAGCCAGGTCTGGATGCCGCTCAGCTCCGGCCCGTCGGCGCGGAGCCGGGCGGGCGAGCGCTCGGAATGGGCGATGCCCCGCCCGGCGGTCATCAGGTTGACCGCCCCGGGCTCGATCGTCGCGAAGGTGCCGAGGCTGTCGCGATGGTCGATGGCGCCGGCGAAAAGATAGGTGACGGTGGCGAGGTTGATGTGGGGGTGGGGCCTCACGTCGATCCCGCCGCCCTCGGCCAGCTTCGCCGGGCCCATCTGGTCGAAGAAGATGAACGGCCCGACCGTCGTACGCTCGCGGTGCGGCAGGGTGCGGTGGACCTTGAACCCGCCGAGATCGTGCGTGGTGGGATGAAGGGTCTGGAAGATCGGCTCCTCGCTCATGACGGTCACTCCCCCGGCGCCTTCGCCTTGATGGCAAGCGCGTGAATACGCGTTTCGATGAGATCCGCCAGCGCCGCGTTCACGGCCCGCTGGCGCGCGACCCGGCTCATCCCGGCGAATCGGGCGGCGACCAGCTCGACGGTGAAGTGGCTTTCGCCGCTGCCGTCGTCGCCGGCGTGGCCGCGATGCCGGGCGCTGTCGTTGGTCACGTCGAGATGCTCGGGAGCGAGGCTGGCGCGGAGGCGTTGTTCGATTTCGGCCGCGAGGCCGCCGGTGGAAGGCTGGGTCATCGGAGCCTATATAGGACGGCTGAGCCGGAAAGGGAGAAAGTGGCGAGTTCGCAAGGGAGGCAGGCGCGGTTTCACGGACGGATGGCGGGCGGCGGGCGCTGCGCCCATCCCGGCTGCGACGAGGCGGGGGAGTTCCGGGCTCCGGGCGAGGCCCGGCCGGATTTCGACGGTCCGGGCCAGTGGCGCTGGCTGTGCCTCGACCATGTCCGGGAGTTCAACGCCCGCTACAACTACTTTTCGGGCATGAGCACCGACGAGATCGAGGCCGCGCAAAATCCCTATGGCGGCTGGGACCGCGAGACCCGCGCCTTCGCCACCGGCGGCGCCGACGCCCCGCCGCGCTGGGCCGATTTCGCCGATCCTCTGGACGCGATCGGCGCCCGCTTCCGCCGAGCCCCCGCGGGCGAGGCGCCGCGCGGCGACGGGCGCGAGCTCAGCGGCGAGGACCGCCGGAACCTGAAGACGCTCGGCCTCGCCGCGGATGCCGACCGCCGCGGCCTGCGCCGGCGCTACGCCGAGCTGCTCCGCCGCTACCATCCCGATCACAATGGCGGCGACCGCAGCCACGAAGGCACGCTCCAGGCGGTGATCGAGGCCTATACCCGGCTCAAGTCGCGGCCCGCCTTCGCCTGAGGCGGGGCGTCGCGGTCCGGCCCGTCCTCGAGGATCGTCTCGCGGGCGAGGCGCAGCTCCCGGATCCCGGCCGCGGTCGACCAGCCCCAGACCAGGTGGACGGCGATCATCAGCGCGTTTCGGCGCGCGGGATGGCGTGTCGCGGGGGCCAGCGTCCCGACCGCCGGGATCCAGCCCATGTAGCTCGCCAGCCAGACGGCGAGGCCGGCCGCCGCGCCGGTGCGCTTCTTCGGGTCCGGGTTCATCGCCGCGATGACCGCGCCCATCGCCGCGCCGTAGAGGAAGTGGGTGGCGGTGGTGACGTCCTTCGCCGCGTCGCCCGCGAGCGGGATGCCGATCTGCCGCGATCCTGAATCGACGATCTCCCGCGGAGTCAGCGGATAGCGTTCCTCCTCCGGCAGGCGGCGGTGCAGGCGCCGCATCGCCGCGGTCATCGCCATGGTGCCGGCGAAGCCGGCGATGCCGCCGATCAGCAGCCTGGTAGAGAGCTTCAGCCTGTCGTCCTTCAACATCGAACCTCTTCGCCACGGCCGCACGGCCCGCTTGCGCGCCCTGCTTGAACGCGCAGGGCGTGAATAGGATCGAGCCGGGCTGGGCGCAACGCGCCCCTATTCGTAGCGCAAGGCGTGGATCGGGTTGGCGCGCGCCACCCGGAAGGCGTGGCTGGCGATGGTGCCGAGCGCGATCGCCAAAGCGAGCAGGCCGGCGAGGATGAACGGCGTCGGCCCCAGCGCGATCCGGCTGTCGAAGCCGTTGAGCCAGTCGCGCATCACCCACCAGGCGACCGGCCAGGCGATGAGGTTGGCGACGATCACCGGCTTCGAGAATTGCCAGGCGAGCAGCCTCACGATGTCGCGGCTGCGGGCGCCGAGCACCTTCCTGATGCCGATTTCCTTGGTCCGGCGCTCGGCAGTGAAGGCGGCGAGGCCGAACAGGCCGAGGCAGCCGATCACCACCGCCAGGATGGCGAAGGCGCCGAACAGCTGGCCGCGCGCCTCGTCCCGCTCGTAGAGCCGGCGGACGCGCTCGTCGGCCAGCTCGCCGCGGAACGGCACGTCGGCGATCAGCCGCTTCCAGATCCGCTCGACGTCGGCCAGCACCTTCTTGGGCTCCGCGCCGGCGTAGCGGATGACCATCGCGTTGGTCTGGTTGCGGGCGTAAAGGTAGAGGATCGGCTGGAGCGGATCGCGGATCGAGCGGAACCGGGCGTCCTTGACCACCCCGACGATCGTCGCGTTGACGAGCCCGAACTCGGGGAGGCTGAGGCCGGACTGGATGGTCTTGCCCACCGCCTGCTGCGCGTCGCGGAAGCCGAGCCGACGCGCCGCCGCCTCGCTGACGATGACGTTGGCGCCGCGCTTGGCGAACACCTCCTCGGCCGCCTTGTCCGTCGGGAAGGGCGTGGTCGAGTCGTCCATGGCCTGGTTCAACGAGAAGTTGCGGCCGGCCAGGATCGTCATGCCCATGGTCGGGAAGAAGTCGGTGTCGACGACGTACACGCCCAGGTCGATGCCCTTCGGGTTGCCGGGCAGGTAGACGGAGGTGACGCTGTTGTTGCCCGGCGCGACGCCGATCCCGGTCAGCGCGGCGGACTGGACGCCGTCCACCTTCTGCACCTCGCGCTTCAGCGTCTCGGCCACCTTCTGCACCTGCGGCGCGCCGATCGCCTGCAGCTGGAGCAGGCCGTGCCGGTTGTAGCCGGCGTCGGCGGTGCGGGCGTAGAGGGTCTGCGCGTAGATGACGGCCGTGCAGATGATGAGGCCGATCGAGACGGCGAACTGCGCCACGACGAGCACGTTGCGCAGCCGCCCGGTGCCCTGCGCCTCGGCCGCGGACTTGTTCGCCTTGAGGACCTGCGCCGGCTGGAACCGCGACAGGTAGAAAGCGGGATAGAGGCCGCCGGCGGCGCCGACCGCCAGGACGAGGAGCAGGATCGGAAGCAGGAGGCCGCCGCCGCCCAGATAGACGAGGGCGATGTCGGCGTCGAGGAAGCGGTTGAACGCCGGAAGAAGCAGCTCGACCATGGCCAAGGCGAGGATCATCGCCATGCCGGTGAGCAGCATCGATTCTCCGATGAACTGGACGACGAGCTGCCGCCGGCTGGCGCCCAGCACCTTCCGCAGCGCGACCTCGCGGGCGCGCTGGCTGGCCCGGGCGGTGGCGAGGTTGGTGAAGTTGACCACCGCCATGGCGAGGATCAGCAGGGCGACGACGGCGAAGGTTCCGATCGTCCGCCGGTCGTTGCCCGGCGTCATCGACGCCCGCTGCGCTTCGCCGAGGTGGATGTCGCGCACGTTGGTCAGCCGCCAGTCCTGGCTGTCGCCGGGATTGGTCTTCTCGCCGCCGCCGGTGTCGTCCGGGATGTTGCGCTTCTCCCAGGCGGGAAGCTGGCGGTTGATCTCCGCCGCGCTCGCGCCGGGCTTCAGCTTCACGTACCACCAGCCGCCCTGGTTGCCCCAGCCGGTCAGGAAGAAGGGCTGGTCGACATAATAGGATTCGGGGGCGAAGCGGGCGACGACCCCGAGCTCCATATGGCTGTTCTTCGGAAGATCCCGGACGACCCCGGTCACCACATAGTCGACGCTCTTGCCCTGGCTGACCAGCGTCAGCGTCTTGCCGAGCGGCTCCTGGTTGGGGAATCGCTTGGAGGCCTCGGCCTGGGTGAGCACCAGGGCGTTGGGCCGGTCCAGCGCGGTGGCGCGGTTGCCCTTCACGAACGGCACCTGGAGCACGTCGAAGAGGTTGCCGTCGACGAAGTTGAAATGGTCGGCGAGGCTCGGCTGGCCGTTCTGCATGATGGTCGCGCCCGACGAGCTGACGTAGACCGCCTTCTCGATCTGCGGGAAGTCCTTCACCAGCGCCTTGCCCGAGACGTAGCTCGACATCTGCAGGGCCATCTCCTCCCCGCCATTGTCGGTCGCCTTGTAGAAATCCTGGAACTGGTAGGCGCGGTCGGAGCCCGGCATCCACGCGTCGTAGCTCATCTCGTAGCGCACGTAGAGGAGGATGAGCAGGCAGGCGGCGAGGCCGAGCGCGAGCCCGAAGATGTTGATGAACGCGTAGGTCTTGTTCTTGGCGAGCGCCCTCAAGCCGACGGTGACGTAATTCCTCCACATGGCGATTCTCGTCCTATTCGTAGCGCAGGGCGTGGATGGGGTTCGACCGGGCGACGCGGAAGGCGTGTCCGGCGACGGTGACGACGGCGATCAGCAGGGCGAGGCCGCCGGCGAGGAGGAAGGGGGTGGGACCGAGCGAGATTCGGGTGTCGAACCCGTTCAGCCAGCCGCGCATCACCCACCAGGCGACCGGCCAGGCGATGAGGTTGGCGATCATCACGGGCTTGGAGAATTGCCAGACGAGCAGCCTGACGATGTCCCGCACCCGCGCGCCAAGCACCTTCCTTATGCCGATCTCCTTGGTGCGGCGCTCGGCGGTGAAGGCGGCGAGGCCGAACAGGCCGAGGCAGCCGACGATCACCGAAAGGAGGGCGAAGGCGGCGAAGGTCTTCGCCCGCGCGTCCTCGGCCTTGTAGAGCTCCCGGATCACGTCCTCGGAGAATTTGGCGCTGAACGGCACCTCGTTGGTGAAGCTCTTCCACACCCGCTCGACGCCGGCGCGCACGGCGCCGGGGTCGCCGTGGAAGCGCACCACCATGACGGCGTGGCCGCTGTTCGCGTTGACGAAGATGATCGGATCGAGCGGCAGCTTGACCGACCGGAAGCGGCTGTCCTTGACCACGCCGACGACGGTGATCGGGACGAGGCCGTATTCGTTCTCGACCAGCGCGGCCTTCAGGGTCTTGCCGATCACGTCCGCGGGGCTCTTGAAGCCCATCCGCTTCACCGCGAGCTCGTTCACCACGACGTTGGCGCCGCGCGCCACCAGCGCCTGCTGCGGCGCCGGCTCGGCCGGGAAGGGGAGGGTCAGGTCGTCCATCGGGCGGTTGGCGTCGAACCAGCGGCCGGCGACGAGCTGGAGCCCCATCGCGTCCTTGAAGCCTTCGTCGACATTGTAATTGCCGATGTTGAAAGGCTTCGGGTTGCCCGGCACGAGCACGTTCGTGTTGTTCTGGTTGTCGGTCGCGACGCCGATGGTGGTGAGGCCGACGGCGTCCACTCCGGGAACGCGGCGCACCTGGTCGGCGATCGCCACCCCCTTGCCGACCAGCTGGTACCGGCTCAGCTCCTCCACCTGGAGGATATGGTCGCGCTTGTAGCCGGGATCCGCGGTGCGGGCGTAGACCGTCTGGGCGTAGATCACCGCGGTGCAAATGATGAGGCCGATCGACACCGCGAACTGGCCGACCACGAGAACGCTCCTGAGGCGCCCGGAACCGGGCGTCTCGGCCGAGGACTTGTTCGCCTTCAGCACCTGGGCGGGCTGGAAGCGGGATAGGAAGAAGGCCGGATAGAGGCCGCCCAGCACGCCGACGGCGGCGACGAGCAGCACCACCGGGACGGCGATGCCGCCGGAGCCGAAATAGCTGAGCTTGAGGTCGGCATCGAGAAAGGCGGCGAAGGGACGGATGAGCAGCTCGACCAGCGCCAAGGCGATGATCATCGCCACCGTCGCGACGATCATCGATTCCCCGACGAACTGCGCGATGAGCTGCTTTCGGGTGGCGCCGAGCACCTTCCTCAGCGCGACTTCCCGCGCCCTCTGGCTCGCCCGCGCGGTAGCGAGGTTGGTGAAGTTCACCACCGCCATGGCGAGGATGAGCAGGGCCACCACCGCGAAGGTGACGATGGTGGTGCGGTCGTTGCCCGGCGACATCGCACCGCCCTGGCCCTTGCCGAGGTGGATGTCCTCGAGCCGGACGACGTGCCAGTCCTGGTCGTCGCCGGCGTTGAAATGGGCCTCGCCGCTATTCTCGTCGGGGATGTTGCGCTTTTCCCAGGCCGGGAGCTGGGCCTGGATGGTCGCGGGATCGGTGCCGGGGCGGGTGCGGAAATAGACCCAGCCGTTCTGGCAGCCCCAGCAGCTCAGCGCCTGCGACTCCTTGGAGAAGAAGCTCGGCAGGTCGAGGTGGACGACGGCGTTGATCCGAAGGTGCGAGTTCTTCGGCAGGTCCTTGAGGATGCCGACGATCTTGAAGTCGCGCTTCTGGCCCTTGGTGATGACGGTGAACGTCTTGCCGACGACGTCGTCGCTGCCGAAGCGCCGCCGCGCCTCGCCTTGCGTGACGACGGCGTTGTTGACCCCGTCGAGGTCCCGGGCGTTTCCGCTGATCAGGGGGAGGCCGATCACGTCGAGCAGGTTGCCGTCGGTGAAGAGGTAATGCTCGGTGGTGGTCGCCTGCCCGTCCTTGAAGAAGACGGGCCCGTTGTCCCAGGCGTAGACCGCCTTCTCGACCTGCGGGAAATCCTTCTTCAGCGCCTGGCCGGCCGCATAGGGGGTCATCTGGAGCTGCGCTTCCTCGCCCGTCTCGCTGGACTTGTACCAGCTCTGGAACTGGTAGGCGTCGCGCGCGCCCGGGATCCATTTGTCGTAGCTCATCTCGTAGCGGACGAAGAGCAGGATCATCAGGCACGCCGCCATGCCGATGGCGAGGCCGAAGATGTTGATGAACGCATAGGTGCGGTTCTTGCCCAGCGCGCGGAGACCGACGGTCAGGTAGTTCCTCCACATGGCGGTGCTCCTATTCGTAGCGAAGGGCGTGGATCGGATTGAGCCGGGCGACGCGCAGGGCGTGGCCGGAGATCGTCCCGAGGGCGATGGCGAGGGCGAGGGCGCCGGCCGCGACGAACGGCGCGGGGCCGAGGTCGACGCGGCTGTCGAATCCGTTCAGCCAGTCCCGCATCGCCCACCAGGCGAGCGGCCAGGCGACGAGGTTCGCGATCATGACGGGCTTGGAGAATTGCCAGGCGAGGAGGCGCAGGATGTCGGGCACGCGTGCGCCGAACACCTTGCGGATGCCGATCTCCTTGGTGCGCCGCTCGGCGGTGAAGGCGGCCAGGCCGAACAGGCCCAGGCAGGCGATCACCACTGCGAGCAGGGCGAAGCCGGCGAAGGTGGTCCCCCGCGCCTCGTCCTGGGCGTAGAGCTGGGCGAGTTGGGCGTCGGCGAAGTCGCCGGCGAAGGGCACGTCCGGGGCGAGCCGCTTCCAGACGCGCTCGACCCCGGCGAGGACACCGCGCGGATCGGGCGAGTCGTAGCGCACGACGAGGTTGGAGAAATAGGCCGAATCGTAGAAGATCATCGGCTCGAGCGGCTCGCGGGCGGAGCGGAAGCGGCTGTCCTGCACCACGCCGACGATGGTGAGCGGCAGCAGCCCGTATTCGCTGCCGAAGGCGTTGGCCTTGACCTGCTTGCCGATCGCGGCGGCGGGGTCCGCAAAGCCCATCTGCTTCGCCGCGAGCGCGTTGACGACGACGTTCAGGCCGCGCGCGACCAGGCTCCTCATGCCCGCCTCGCCGGCTTGCGGCGTGTCGATCGGCAAGGCGGCGCTGTCGTTGGCGAAGCGGCGCGACAGCGCGCGGCCGGCGAGGAGGCGGATGCCCATCGTCTCGAGGAAGTCGGGATGGGCGCCGTACCAGCCGATCGTCACCGAATCGCCGCGGCCCGGGACGGAGACCCGGACGTTGAGGGTCTGGCCGCTGGCGACCCGGATGTTGGCCCCGGCGACCGCGGTGACGCCGGGCACCTTCGCCACCTCGGCGAGCACGGTGTCGGTCTGGCGGGCGATGACGGAGCGGTTGAAGCCCGTCGCCTGGATCAGGCCCTGGCGCTGATAGCCGGGGTCCACCGTCTGCGCATAATGGGTCTGGGAGTAGACGACGGCGGTGCAGGCCATCAGCGCGATGGAGACGGCGAACTGGGCGATCACCAGCAGGTTGCGCAGCCGGCCGCTGCCGGTCGGCTCGGCGGCGGACCGGTTCGCCCGGAGGACGGCGCCCGGCTGGAAGCGCGAGAGATAGAGCGCCGGGTAGAGGCCGCCCGCAAGCCCGACGACCGCGACCAGCAGCAGCGCCGGTAGGACGATGCCGCCCGCGCCCCAATAGGTCATGCGCAAATCGGACTGGAGGAAGGCCGCGAGCCAGGGCAGGGTCAGCTCGGCGAGCGCGACGGCGATCAGCATGGCGAGCGCCGTGAGCAGCAGGGACTCGCCCAGGAACTGGACGATGAGCTGGCGGCGGTCGGCGCCCAGCACCTTGCGCAGCGCCACCTCCCGCGCCCGCTGGCTGGCGCGGGCGGTCGAGAGGTTGACGAAGTTCACGCACGCCATGGCGAGGATGAGGAGGGCGACGATCGAGAAGGTGGCGATGGTCCGCCGGTCGTTCTCGGGCCGGTCGTCCCACATCGGCTCGGCGCCGCTGAGATGGACGTCGCGGACGTTGACCAGGGTCCAGTCGAAGGCGTCGCCCTCGCTGACCGTCTTGCCGTCGACGGTGGTTCGAGGGATGTTGCGCTTCTCCCATCCGGGGAGGCCCGCCTCCACCGCGGCCGCCGAGGCGCCGGGCCGAAGCTTGAGGTAGACGACGCCGTTGATGCAGCCCCAGCCGCAATCCGCCTTGTCGGATTCGCGGATGCGCGAGACGAGGTCGAAGCCGAGCTGGCTGTTGCGCGGCAGGTCCTCGAACACGCCGGTGACTCGCAATGCATATTTCTCCCCGGACCGTATGCCGGTGACGGTGCGGCCGAGCACGTCGAGCGTTCCGAACCGCCGCATCGCCTGCCGGCGGCTGAGGACGAGGCTGTCCGCTTCCGCCAGGGCGCGCCCGCGGTCGCCGCGCAGGAACGGCACCTGGAGGATCGAGAAGAGCGTCGGGTCGGCGAGCAGCAGCTCGGCATTGGCGGCCGCGCCGTCGCGGTCGAGCAGGACCACCCGGTCGCTGTCGGCGCGGGCGATCGACTCGATCTGCGGGAATTCCTTGGCGAGGCTCTCCGCGGCCGCGCCCTCGGTCGCCTCCTGCCGGGTGCGGGCGCCCGTCTCCGGATCGGTGTACAGCGTCTGGACCTGGTAGACGCGGCCGGCGTCCGGAAGCCAGCGGTCGTAGCCGGTCTCGTAGCGGACGTAGAGGAAGATGAGCAGGCACGCGGCGAGGCCGAGCGCCAGGCCGAAGATGTTGATGAACGCGTAGACCTTGTGGCGCATCAGCGCCCGCGTCGCGACGGTCAGGTAGTTTCCCCACATCTTCAGCACGCGATCGGCCCTCCCTCAGACCTTCCCCTCCGGCCAAGGATCAGGCGGCGCGGCGGCGCTCGATCAGGATCTTGCCGTCCAGCATGTTGACGACCCGGCCCGCATAATCGGCGTGGCTCGGCGAGTGGGTGACCATGACGATAGTCGAGCCCTCGCGATTGAGCTGCTGGAGCATCTTCATGACCTCCTCGCCATGCTGCGTGTCGAGGTTGCCGGTCGGCTCGTCGGCGAGGATCAGCTTGGGGTTGCCGACCAGGGCGCGGGCGACGGCGACGCGCTGCTGCTGCCCGCCCGAAAGCTGGCTCGGCCGGTGCTTGGCGCGGTGGGCGATTCCGACCCGGTCCATCACCTCCTCGACCCGGCGGCGGCGCTCGGCGGCGGCGACGTCGTGATAGAGCAAGGCGAGCTCCACATTCTCCCGCACCGACAGCTCGTCGACGAGATTGAAGCTCTGGAAGATGAAGCCGATATTGTGCTTGCGGACGTCGGCGAGCTTCGCCTCCGGCAGCCCCGCCACTTCCCGACCGTCGAAGACGTAGGAGCCGCTGGTCGGGCTGTCGAGCATGCCGATGACGTTGAGCAAGGTCGACTTGCCGCAGCCCGACGGGCCCATGATCGCCACGAACTCGCCGTCGGCGATCTCCAGGTCGATGCCGTCGAGCGCCGTCGTCTCGACCGTATCCGTGCGGTAGACCCGCGACAGCTCACGCATGCTCAGCATAGGTTCGGCTCCTTTTCACGTGTCGAGGTCGAGCCGATCCTTGTCGGCGAAACCGGTATAGGGGGAGGTGATGACGCGCTCGCCGGGCTCCAGCCCTTCGAGCACCTCGATATAATCGGAGTTGCGGCGCCCGAGCCGGACGTTGCGCTTGATCGCGCTGCGGCCGTCCGGCGCGACGACGAAGACGAAGGCGCCGCCCGTCTCGTTGTAGAAGGCGCCGTTGGGGATGAGCAGCGCCGGCGTCGGATCGCCGAGCGTCAGCTTGACCTGCAGAGTCTGGCCGCGGTTGAGGTCCTTGGGCTCCTCGCCGAGGAACCAGAGGTCGACGTCGAACGCGCCGTTCCTCACCTGCGGGTAGATCTTCGCGACCTTGGCGCGATAGGTCTTGCCGCCGACGTCGACGGTCGCGACCTGTCCCGGCTGAACCCGGCCGAGATAGAATTCGTCGACCGAGGCGACGAGCTTGTTGCGCCCCGCGCTGTCGAGCTGGCCAAGCCGCTCGCCGCGTTGCAGCGACTGGCCGACCTGGATCGAGAAGGCGGTGAGCTGCCCGTCCACCGGCGCGCGCAGGTTGAGCGCGTCGAGGCTGGCGCGGGCGATGCCCAGGCTCTGGCTCAACGACGCGTTGGACGCCCTCAGCTGGGCGAGCTGGCTCGCCTGCAGCCGCTCGTCGGTGACCCGGGCGCGGCTCAGCACCTCCGCGCGCCGGGCGTTGGCGACATATTCGTCGCGGCTGTCGTTGAAGGTCTTGCCGGCGATGAAGCCCTTGTCGGCAAGCGGCTTCTGCATCTCGTACTGGCGGCGCGCCTTGTCGGCGGCGAGCTGGGCCTCGATCACGGCCCGGTGATCGCTGGTCTTCGTCTGCGCGAGCGCCAGCTCCATGTTGCGCATCGAGTTGATTTCCCGCGACACGTCCGCCTGGCGGGCGAGGACGTTGAGCTGAAGATCGGAGTTGGAGAGTTCGGCGAGCAGCTGTCCCTTGCTGACCATGGCGCCGTCCTCGACCAGCACCTTCTCGACCCGGCCGCCTTCGACGGCGTCGAGATAGACGGTGACCAGCGGCGTCACCCTGGCCCTCAGCGGGAGGAAGTCGTCGAAACGGCCTTTCTCGACCACCGACACGGTGACGCGGTCGGCGGCGATGCTCTGGCTGTTGGCGGTGGGCGCGAACCACCAGAAGAGCAGGCCCAGGAGCAGCGCCGCGGCCGCCCCGAGGCCGATCTTGATCTCGCGGCTGAGGCCTCGGCGCTCGACCACCCGGTCCATGCCGCTGCCGCTCTGCGCCCTCGACGGACTTTCCTTTTGCATCTTGATAACGCTCATCTCCACCTCATGCCCTCGGCGCAGCAACCATCGTGCCACATCGCGCCACGCCGCGGGCGCGGGGCCACCGGGCGACCCTCGCGCGAAGTGTCCGATTCCGCACGCCCGGCTGTCCGTTGCCGGACATCACAGGTGGACGCTCTCGCAACCGGTCGCCATCGAGGCGCTGCCGTCGGCGCAGAAGGCGGCGGCGAGCGGCGTGGCCGCCGCCGCCGCGTCCCCGGCGGTCACGGGCTCCAGCGCCGACATCGGCATCATCACCGCCACGGCGACCCACAACGCCGCGCCCACCCAAATCTCGATCCTGCGCATCCTCGATCCTCCCGGACGAACGCCGTCCCCTGTCGCAAAGGGTTGGAGCATCAGGCGTGCCAACCGCGGAAATGCGCGGATTTCCGCCAAAGCGGCCGATGGCCCCGCGGCGATCGGCGTTCGCTTCCGGACGTAAGTGTCCGGCCCCGGACGGGCGCTGGCACGATAATTGTTTGTCGAGGCCCGAGCCGATTGTAGGAGGGACGCCGTGGGTCGGGAGGGGAAGCCATTCGCGCGCTGCGTCGTCATCGACGACGATCCCGACATCCTGCTCTCGGCGCGGCTGCTGCTGCGCGACGCCTTCGAGGAGATCGTCGCCTTCCAGGCGCCCGAGGAGGCGGTCGGGGCGATCGGCGAGGGCGCCGACGTCATCCTGCTCGACGCGAATTTCGGCCGGGGCGCGACCAATGCCGCCGAGGGCTTCCACTGGCTCGGCGAGATATTGAAGCGCGACCCGGAGGCGATCGTGGTGATGATCACCGCGCATGGAGGGGTCAATATCGCGGTGGAAGCGATGAAGCGCGGCGCCACCGACTTCGTATCCAAGCCCTGGTCGAACGAGCGCCTGCTCGCCACCGTCCGCACCGCCGCGGAGCTCAGGAAGTCGCGCCGGGCCGCGGTGACCGAGCGCAAGCGCGCCGTCGCCATCGCGGCGCCGGCCGCCGGCGGGGAGACGCCGCTGCTCGGCACCTCCACGGCGATGCGGCGGGTCTATTCGCTGATCGAGCGGGCGGCGCCGACCGAGGCGAACGTGCTGATCCTCGGCGAGAACGGCACCGGCAAGGAGCTGGTGGCGCGCGAGATCCACCGGCTGTCGCGCCGCGCCGACGGCGTCATGGTCTCCGTCGACCTTGGAGCCGTGTCGGCCAACCTGTTCGAGTCCGAGCTGTTCGGCCACGTGAAGGGCTCCTTCACCGACGCCCGCGGCGACCGCATCGGGCGGATGCAGGCGGCCGATGGAGGGACGCTGTTCCTCGACGAGGTCGGCAACCTCCCCCTCCATCTCCAGCCCAAGCTGCTGACGGCGCTCGAGCAAAGGCAGATCGTTCCCGTCGGCGCCAACCGGCCGGTGTCGATCGACGTCCGGGTGATCGCCGCGACCAACCTTCCCCCCGAGCGGCTCGCCGACGAGGGGCTGTTCCGCCAGGACCTCTTGTTCCGGCTCAACACGGTGGAGATCGAGCTGCCGCCGCTCCGGGAGCGGCGCGAGGACATCCCCCTCCTCGTCGACCATTATGTGGCGCTCTACGCCCGCAAGTACGGCAAGCCGCGGCGGGAGGTCCCGCCGCAGGTCATGGCGGCGCTGGAGGCCTATGACTGGCCGGGAAACGTCCGCGCCCTGCGCCACGCTGCGGAGCGGGCGGTCATCCTCGCCGGCGACACCGCCTTCACCGTCGAGGACTTCTCGCTGTCGCGCGGCGGGGCGCCCCGCGGGGTCGCGCCGCCCCCGCCCGCGGCGGGCGCCGACCTCAATCTGGAGCGCGCCGAGAAGCAGATGGTCGAGCAGGCGCTCAAGAAGCATTCCTACAACATCTCGCTCGCCGCCGCCGAGCTCGGCCTGACCCGCGCCTCGCTCTACCGCCGCATGGACAAGCATGGCCTTTAGGGGACGCTTCGTCGCCGGGCTCGCCTGGCGCGCGGCTCTGCTCTTCGCAACGGCCTTCCTGTTCGCCGGCTCGCTGACCCGCGAGGGCCTCGGCGCGGCGCGGCTCCTCGCCGCCGCGGCGTGCGTGTGGACCGTCGCCGACCTCTGGCGGTACATCCAGCGCACCAACCGGGAAGTCGCCCGCTTCCTGGAGGCCGTCCGCCTCGGCGACCTTTCGCAAAGCTTCTCGCACCGCGCCGCCGGCAGCGGCTTCACCGAGATCAGCGAGGCGCTCGACCAGGGCATACGCGCGCTCCGCGAGGAGCGGCACCGGCTGACCGACGCCAGCCGCTTCTACGAGGCCGTGCTCGACGACGCGCCGACGCCGCTTCTCACCGTCGACCAGGAAGGGCGGGTCGAGCTCACCAACAAGGCCGCCCGCCGGTTGTTCGTCCGCCACCAGGGGGTGCGGGTCCAGGATTTCGCCGATTATGGCGACGCCTTCGCCAAGTCCCTCGCCGACGAGGCGATCGGCAAGCCGCGCCTCGTCCCGCTCACCCTCGACGCCATGCCCCAGACGGCGGTGGTCAGCGCCGCCGCGGTGCACCGGCTCGGCGGCATGGTCCGGGTGGTGGCCGTCCAGCCGATCCAGGGGGAGCTCAACGCCGTCGAGATCGCGGCGCAGAGCGACCTGGTGCGCGTGCTCACCCATGAGATCATGAACTCGATCACTCCGGTCACCTCGCTCGCCCATACGGCGGCAGGCCTCATCGCGGAGGCGGACACGGGCGGCAGCCCGCTGATCGCCGACGCCCGCGCCGCCGTGGACACCCTGGCGCGACGGGCGGACGGGGTGATGCACTTCGTCGAGAGCTACCGCCAGATCAGCCGCACGCCCGAGGTCCGCCGCCGCGTGTTCGAGCTCCTGCCCTGGGCGCTCGAGATCCAGGCGCTGTTCCGCGCCAGCGCGGTCGCGGAGGGCGTGGCGATGAGCCTCGACGTCTCCCCGGAGCATCTCACCATCGACGCCGATCCGGACCTTCTCTGCCAGGTGCTGATCAACCTGCTCAAGAACGGCGCCGAAGCGGCGGCAGGCTACGCCGCAGCACCCGCCGTGTCGCTGGTCTTCGCCCGCGCCGCCCGGAGCCGGGTGCAGATCGAAGTCGCCGACAACGGCCCCGGCGTGCACGAGGCGCTCCGCCAGGACGTCTTCCTGCCTTTCTTCACCACCAAGCCCAAGGGCACCGGCGTCGGCCTCAGCCTGGCCCGCCAGGTGGTGCTCGCCCATCGCGGCTCGATAGCCCTCGCCGAAGGGGAGCAGGGTGGCGCCTGTTTCCGGATGCTCATCTGAGCGGTCAGCGGGCAGCCTTCTTGAGCGCCAGGCGGACGAGCGAGTCGAGGGTCGCGCCGGGGCCGAGATCGGCCTCCGCCTTTGCCACGGCCGACGAGGCTTCGCCGGCGCGGAAGCCGAGGTTGAGGAGCGCGGAGACCGCATCCGCGGCCGTCCCGCCCGGTGCGGGCGCGGCCGCGCCGCCGCCGCCGAGGGCGACGCTGCCCGCCTTGTCCCTCAGCTCGTGGGCGATGCGCTGGGCGAGCTTCGGCCCGACCCCCTGGGCCCGGGCGATCATCGCGCTGTCCCCCGCCGCCACCGCTCGGTGCAGCTCGTCCACCGACAGGGCCGAGAGGATGGCGAGCGCGACGCGGGCGCCGACGCCCTGGACGGCGGTGAGCAGGCGGAACCAGTCGCGCTCCTCCCCGGTCGCGAAGCCGATCAGCCGGATGTCGTCCTGGCCGACCTGCATGACGGTGTGGAGCACCACCTCCGCGCCGGCGCCGCCGAGATTGGAGAGCGTGCGGCTGGAGGCGTAGACGAGATAGCCGACGCCGTTCACGTCCACCACGGCATGGTCCGCCGAAGTGCCGTCGAGAAGGCCGCGGAGCCGGGCGATCATGGTTTCGGGGGCGGATAGGGCATCATCGGCGGAACCTAGTCGTTCGCGCCGGGCTTGTCGAAGCCCCTCCGGGCCTCAGGCCGCGCTGCGCCCCACCGCCCGCGCGCTGGCGAGGTGGTGGGCGTGGGTGATGGCGACGGCAAGCGCGTCGGCCGCGTCGGCGCCCGCGATCTTCGCGGTCGGAAGCAGCCGCTGCACCATGGCATGGACCTGGCGCTTGTCGGCCCCGCCGGTGCCGACCACCGCCTTCTTGACCAGGCGCGGCGCATATTCGCCGACCTCGAGGCCCAGCGCTGCGGCGGCGAGCAGCGCCACGCCCCGCGCCTGGCCGAGCTTCAGCGTCGACTGCGGGTTCTCGTTGACGAACACCTCCTCCACCGCCGCCGCCTCGGGGCCGTGCTCGGCGAGCACCTCCCCGAGCCGGCGGTGGAGCTCGACCAGCCGGGCCGGCAGCGCCAGCTTGGGATCGGTGCGGATATGGCCGTTGGCGACGTGGCCGAGGCGGTTGCCGTCGGCCGCGATCACGCCCCAGCCGGTCGTGCCGAGGCCGGGATCGAGGCCGAGGATCAGCATGGCCGGATCAATACCACCGCTCGAAGCTTTCGTCTTCGTCCCCCACGGCGTCCCGGCGGGCGGCGGGAACGCGGGCGAGGAGCCGCTCCTCCCAGTCCGGGAGAAGCCGGGGCCGGCCGGGGCAGTCCAGGCTGGCGAGGTCCGCCTCGCCGCGCAGCACGGCGATGCCGGACCATGTGCGGCCGGGGATGTCGGTATATTCTCCGGCCTGGCCCTGGTGGACGACGTAATGACGATCGCCGGCGGTGATCCTGACGTGGCGCTGGTAGCCATGCCCGCCGCCGACGACGCCGCCGACATGGACGTTGCTCCAGTCCGGCGTGTTGGAGACGTCGATCTCCGGCCGGCCGGGCCTGCCGTAGCGATAATGGATGCCCCGCGCCGACAGGCAGAGGCTTCCGAGCTTGGGGCCGAAGCGGCAGGAATAGAGCGCCGTCTCGGCGGGGCTGCAGAGGCTCGCCGGCGGCGGGCGGTGCGGCAGGCCGGGCGCCGGCGCCGAAGCGGCCGCCGCCAGGGTGAGCGGCAGCAGGGCGGGCGCCCTCAGCCGAGCCTCTCCATCACTTCGTCCGAGACCTCGTAATTGCCCCAGACGGTCTGGACGTCGTCGTCGTCCTCGAGCGCGTCGATCAGCTTCAGCAGCTGGCCCGCCTCGTCGCCGCCGAGCTCGACCGAGGTGGTCGGCCGCCAGGCCAGCTTGACGCTCTCCGCCTCGCCGAGCGCCGCCTCGAGCGCCCGGGCGACGGGATGGAGGCTGTCGATGGAGGTCCAGATCTGGTGGCCGTCCTCGTCCGATTCGACGTCGTCGGCGCCGGCCTCGATCGCCGCCTCCAGCACCTCGTCGGCGCTGCCCGCCGAAGCGGGATAGGCGATCTGCCCGAGCCGGTCGAAGCCGTGGCTGACCGAGCCGGAGGCGCCGAGATTGCCGCCGTTCTTGGAGAAGATGGTGCGCACGTTGGTCGCCGTGCGGTTGCGATTGTCGGTGAGCGCCTCGACGATCAGGGCCGTTCCGCCGGGGCCGAAACCCTCGTAGCGCAGCTCCTCGTAATTCTCGGCGTCGCCGCCGGAGGCCTTGTCGATCGCCCGCTGGATATTGTCCTTGGGCATGGACTGCGCCTTCGCCGCCGCCACGGCGGCGCGCAGGCGCGGGTTCATCTCGGGATCGGGCGTCCCCATCTTCGCCGCGACGGTAAGCTCGCGCGAGAGCTTGGAGAACATCGCCGAGCGCTTTTTGTCCTGCGCCCCCTTGCGATGCATGATGTTCTTGAACTTGCTGTGGCCGGCCATCGCCGTCGGTCGCCTTCCGGTCTGTTGGAATGGCCGCTCTCTAAGCGAGGGCGAGGGAGTCACGCAATGGCTGCGCCCGATCCGTCGCCGCGCGCCATGCCGCGACGGCGAGCGCGGCGCCGAGCACGAGCTGGACGGACGAGACGATGCCGTCGACGAGCGCCAGCCCGAGAAGGGAGGAGGGCTCGAGGCCCGGCAGCAGCGCCAGCCTCGTCGAAGCGGAATGAACGGCGCCGACCAGCGAGATGACCAGCGAGGCGAGGGCGAGCCCGCCATGACCGCCGGCCAGCCTGCGCCAGGCGCCGGTCGGGCCGAGGCCGCGATCGCCGACGGCGAGCGCCGCAAGCCAGGCGTCGAGCCGCACCAGGGCCATGCCGACGACGGTCATGACGAGCCATGCCACGATCCCGGCGGTGATGCCGCGCGGGCCGCCGCCTCCGGCCTTCGCGCCGATACCGGTGGCAAGGGCCATCAGGGCCGCGCTTCCCAGCATGAACAGCAGGGTCCGCAGGAACGGCATGCCCACGCGCATCGGCGCCGGCACGTCCGCGAGCCTGCGCAGCACGGCATAGCCCACCCAGAAGACGAGCAGGACCCGCACCAGCGCGGAGAGGATGAAGGCGAGGCTATGTTTCGGATCCGGCCCGGCGGCCGCGAAGAAGTCGACCGCGTTCGTCCCGGTCGCGATCGCGGCGACGAGCAGCCACCACGGCGCCGGCAGGGCCTTGGCCCGCGCCGCCGTCTCCCTGACGAAATCCGTCGTCCCCCGCGCGCCCATCGCATCCTCCCCGCCCCGCCGAACCTAGCCGCGGGCGCGGGAAGCGCAATCGAGGATCGTCTCTATTCGAGGCCGAGCGCGGCCCTGTACGTCTCGAGCAGCGCGTCCGCTTCCTGGCGGACGTGAGTCTCCATCTTCCGCAGGCGGACGATCGTCCTCATCGTCTTGGTGTCGTAGCCGCGCGCCTTCGCCTCGCCGTAGACGTCCTTCACATCGTCGGCGATCGCCTTCTTCTCCTCCTCGAGCCGCTCGATCCGCTCGATCAGCAGCCGAAGTTCGTCCGCCGCGATGTTGCCTTCCGCCATTTGTCCGTCTTTCGGTGTTTCGGGTTGAGCCGCGGCCTTAAGGGCGGCTATGCGACCCGGCAATGCCGCATTCGGAAACGACCCCCAGCAAGTTCGTCCCGCGCACGCGCAAGGTGAGGATTCTCGCCACCCTCGGCCCGGCCAGCAACACGCCCGAGATGATCCGCAGGCTCGCCGAGGCGGGGGCCGACGCCTTCCGGATCAACATGAGCCACGGCACCCACGAGGATCATGCCCGCGCCATCGAGATCATCCGGGGCCTCGAGAAGGAGCTTGACCGGCCCACGACCATCCTTGCCGACCTCCAGGGCCCGAAGCTTCGGGTCGGCCAGTTCGACGGCGGCGGGGCGATGCTGGAGAAGGGCCAGCGATTCGTCTTCGACCGCAGCAGGGAGGGTGGAGACTCCCACCGCGTCAACCTGCCCCACAAGGAGATTTTCGGCGGCGTCGAGGAGGGAACGCGGCTTCTCATCGACGACGGCAAGCTCGTCCAGCGGGTGATCAGCGCCACGGCCGACCGGATCGAGACCGTCGTCGAGGTCGGTGGGCGAATCTCCAACAACAAGGGCGTCAACGTCCCCGACGTGGTGCTGCCGCTCGCCGCGCTCACCGACAAGGACCGGACCGACCTCGCCTTCGCGCTCGACCACCATGTCGACTGGATCGCCCTCTCCTTCGTCCAGCGGCCCGAGGACGTCGCCGAGGCGAAGAGGCTGATCGGCGGCCGCGCCTCGCTGCTCGCCAAGATCGAGAAGCCGGCCGCGGTGGACCGGCTGGACGGCATCCTCGAGCTCGCCGACGCGGTGATGGTGGCGCGCGGCGATCTCGGCGTCGAGCTGCCGCCGCAGGACGTGCCGCCGCTCCAGAAGATGATCGTCGAGGCGGCGCGGCGCGTCGGCCGTCCGGTCGTGGTCGCGACCCAGATGCTCGAATCGATGATCGAGGCGCCGACGCCGACCCGTGCCGAGGTCTCCGACGTCGCCACCGCCGTCTACGACGGCGCCGACGCGGTGATGCTCTCGGCGGAAAGCGCGTCGGGCAAATATCCCTGCGAGGCGGTGACGATGATGAACAGCATCGCCACCAGCGTCGAGCACGATCCCAGCCACGCCGAGCGCGTCCACTTCACCCGCACCCTGCCCGAGGGCACGACCGCCGATGCGATCGCGCAGGCGGCGAACACGATGGTGGGGACGGTCGGCGCCAAGGCGATCGTCTGCTTCACCTCCTCCGGCTCCACGGCGCGGCGGCTGTCGCGCGAGCGCCCGGGCGTCCCCCTGCTCGTGCTGACGCCGTCGGTGAAGACCGCCCGCCGGCTCGGCATATTGTGGGGCGCGCATGCGGTGCGGACGCGGGACATCGAGAATTTCGAGGAGATGATCGCCAAGGCGAAGCGCATGGCGCTGCGCCACGGAGTCGCCAGGGGCGGCGACCGGATCGTCATCACCGCCGGCGTGCCGTTCGGTACTCCCGGGTCGACCAACGTCATCCACATCGTCCGCCTCGTCGGCGACGAGCTGGAGCGGCACCGGAGGTCGGAGGAAGGCCGGTAAGCCCGCCGGCTCGCTCAGGAAGGCGAGGAGCCCTCCATCAGCGCCGGCACCTCGTCGAGCAGCTCGCGCGCCAGGAAGCCGATCCGGCCGACCCGCTTCGCCAGCGTCCGCCCCGCCTCGCCGTGCAGGTAGACGCCCCACAAGGCCGCCGTCAGCGGGTCGGCGCCGCGGGCGGCGAGGCCGCCGACCAGGCCGGCCAGCGTATCGCCGGACCCCGACGTGGCGAGGCCGACGCCGCCGCCCTCGAACCGGAAGGCGCGGCCGTCCGGATGGGCGATGAAGCTGTACTGGCCCTTCACAAGCGCGACGACGTCGTAGCGCTCCGCGGCGGCGCGGGCCGCGGCGAGCGGGTCCGCCTCCACCTCCTCGGCCTCGCATTCGAGCAGCCGCGCCATCTCGCGGGAATGGGGAAGGACGATGGCGCCGCCGCCCCAGGCGCGCAGCGCCTCCGCCCGCGGCGCAAGCGAGCCGAGCACCGCCGCGTCGAGCACGAGCGGCATGCCCGCCCCGCAGGCGAACAGAGCGTCGAGCAGCGCGTCGAGCGGCGGCCCGTGCTGAAGCCCGCAGCCGATCGTCACCGCCTGAACGCCCTCGACCAGCTTCAGCAGCCGAGCGATCCCGGCGGGCGCGAAGCAGCCTTCCTCCGTCTCCGCGAAGCCGACCACGCGCGCCTCCGGCACCGCGACCGAGAGCGGCACCGCCGCGCTCTCGGCGGTCGCGATCTGCAGCTTGCCGGCGCCGGCGCGCAGGGCGCCGACTCCGGCCAGCAAGGCGGCGCCGGCCAGCTCACGGCTTCCGGCGACGACGAGCAGGCGGCCCCGCTCCTCCTTGTCGCTGTCGTCGGGGTGGCAGGGGAGCGGGAAGTCCCCCAGGCGCTCGCGGTCGAGAGTGAGTGGAGGGCTCACCGGGCGGCGACCATCGCGTCCGGCGCAGAGGTCACCGGCGCGTCCTCCTCGACCAAGGGCGCCGCGAAATTGTACCGCGCGAGGGCGGGGACGCAGGCCTTGGAGTCGTCCGGCTCGAAATCATATTCGCACACGCCGCAATTCACGACGTCGCCTTGCTTGTCGATGGCGAGGATCTGAGCCTCGTCCATCTCCTCGAGTATGTAGCGCAGGCACAGCACCACGACCTGGTGGCAGACGATCAGCACCCGCCGGTCGGCATGATGGAGGCTGACCGTGTCGAGCGCGCTGCGCAGGCGCAGGATGACGTCCGCCCAGCTCTCGCCCCCCGGCGGCCGGTGGTAGAATTTGCCGAGCAGGCTGCGCTGCTCCGCCTGCTCGGGATATTTCGCACGAACACCCGCGGTGGTGAGCCGGTCCCAGAGGCCGAACTCCCGCTCGCGCAGCCGCTCGTCGACGATCGGCTGCCTCGCCTGCTCGGTGACGCCGCCCGCCTCGCAGACCGCCTTCGCAGTCTGGCGGGCGCGTATGTAGGGCGAGACGAGCACGACCTCCGGCCGCTCCGTCTCGGGCATGGATGCGAACCAGCGGCCGAGCGCCTCGGCCTGGCGCTGGCCGAGATCGCTCAGCGGCACGTCGACGTCGCGCATTGCGATGTCGATCGTTCCGAGCCCCGCCGCATCGGCGGCGTCGCGGGCGACGTTCCCCGCGCTCTGCCCATGGCGCACGATCCACAGCTTGGCCGGCCATCTTTGTCTCATCGGGGGGAGAAAGCGCGAAACGCGCAACGGTTGCCGCTCAAGGCTCCGGCGGCTTTTCGTCGGCGGGGTCAGCGGGGGCCCCGGCGCGGTGACGCTCGTTGCGCAGCCTCGCCACCATCAGCCAGACGGCATAGGCCGACAGAAGGCCGGTGACGGCCATGCTGGCGAGGTGGAACGCCTCGCGACGATCGATGCCGTCATCCAAACGGACGTCGAATATGTGCCAGAGAACGGAGCTCACGTAGTAGGACAGGAAAGCCATAGCGATGAAGGAGGCCTCGTGGAGCAGGCTGCGCTGCTTCTCCGAGACGCTCACCTGGCTTCCGGCCGAATTCTTGAGTGCTTCCGCGGCGCGGTGCAGCTTTTTGAGCACTCCGGCGACGTTCTTCTGGTAGTCGCTGATCTCGGTGGCGAGGCTGAACGTGGTCAGCAGGCTCAGCCGGCGCATGAGGGCGTCGTAGCGCGTGCCGACCCGATCGATCCTCGCGAACAGCTGGTACACGTAGCGGGCCACGAAATCGTCGTATGTCTGCCAGTTCTCGAGCCGCAGGCTACGCAGGTGTGGCACCGTGCGCTTGAACTCGCCGGCATAGTAACGCGACTGCTCGATCCGGTAGAGTACACCCGTCTCGTTCGGATTCGCGCGCAGGTCGTTCAGCCGCGTAAGCAGATCCGGCAGTTGCCCGATACGGGCGGAGGGACCCAGTCCGAACACTTCGTCGACCCTGCGTCCGAGCTCGCGCAGCTCGCGGCTTACCCGCTTCAGGTCATTCTGCTCGCCATTGTCGTAATCGAGCAGCGCGGCATGGCGGAACTCCCCGAGCACGTGGAGCCGGCGGACCAGCCGGCCGACCTGGCTCGCCGAGCAGTCGCCGAACAGGAGCATGTGACGTACGGGCTCGATCGCGACGCCGGGGCTGCGCTTTCCGAGCTCGGCGACGTAGAGCGCCGCTCCGCCCAGCATCCCGCAGCAGACGGGCTCCCCGGAAAGCGGCGATTGTCCGGCCTCGTCTAGCCGTCCGGTGGCGATGCGGAGCAGTTCGGCATGCTCGTCGACGAACCGCCGCAGCTCCGGCCGTAGCGCCGGGCGGGCAATGCGCGCCGTCCGCGGCGTCGCAGCCGCTTCGCACACAGGCAGAACGACCCCCCGGAAGTCGGTCAGCGGTATTCCGGGCTGCTCGCTCTCGCCCTCGAACCAACGTTGCGCCGTCACCGCCGCATCGATGGGCGAATTGAGGGACCAGAGGCGGTTGTAAAGCCCGTCCAGGGCCGCCTCGACCCGTTGGGCCGGCCCTGCTCCGCTGCCATCGCCCGGAGCGAGAAGTCCGGTCATGAGCGGGTAGATGTCAGTTGCGCCGGCGCCGATCCGGTCGACTATGTAGGTGATGCTGCAGATTTCGGTGTAAACGTCGAGCCGGGCGCGGATCCTGAACGGCTTGTGGCGCTGCGGGGTGATCTCGACGACGGCAGTCCGTTCCAGCGTGAACCGGAGCGGATGCTCGAAGACCTCGCTCGTCGGCTGAATGAAATTGACCTTGGGCGGGGTGCCCGCGGCATAAGCCGAGCGCAGTTCGTTGACGTGGCCAGCAAAGACCTTGCAGAGGGTTTCCCACCTTTCGTCACGCTCGGGCTTGCTGGGTCCCAGACGCGGGTTCTTGTGGATCGACATTCTGAAAGTGACGTGTCGCGTCAATGCTGGCGGCACGATGTCTATCGCCGGCCTTTGACTGCTGAAGTCGGTAATACCGACCCGTAGCGCCATCCCTCGTCCCCTGCTGCGAAAACGGCACAGGAACGGTTTGATCAGCGCTGTCCGCCGGCGCAAGGGAAAAGCATTCGCCCAAGCGTACGAAAACTGGCGACACTGATCTTTTACTCTGGGCAGCTCAGAGCAATCTTCTGCTCTGGCGGCTCAGAGCAGTCCGTCTTCGACCAGCCTTCGACGCAGGTCCTCCGCCCCGGTGAACAGGTGGGCGTGCATCCCCACCGCCCGCGCGCCCTCGACGTTGATGGCGCGGTCGTCGACGAACAGGGCGTCGCGCGGCTTCAGGCCGAAGCGGTCGAGCGCCCGATAGTAGAGGGCGGGGTCGGGCTTGAGCAGCTTCTCCTCGCCCGAGACGACGATGTCGCGGAAGCGCCGGAAGAAGGCGTCCTCCTTGGCCCGGAACGGCTTCCAGAAGTCGGCGGAGAAGTTGGTTATGGCGAAGAGCGGAACGCCGCGCGCGTCCAGCGCCTCGACGAGCGCGTGCATGCCGGGGACGGGATCGCTGATCGTCTCGCCGAACCGCTCGCCCCAGGCCGATATGTAGGCGGCATAATCCGGGAATTTCTCGCTGAGCTCGGCCGCCGCCTCGCCGAAGGGACGGCCGCCGTCGAGGCTGTCGTGCCAGCCCCACAGGTCGATGTCGTCGATGAAGCGCAGCCGCGCCTCGTCCTCGGGTATCTGGCGGGCGAGGAAGCTCTCCGGGTCCCAGCCGTAGAGCACGTTGCCGACGTCGAAGACGACGGCGGTCGGCGTTTCGGGACGAGTCTTCGCCAAGCTCAGCCCCTGATCAGCACGAGCGGAAGAGCAGCCTCAACCGCTCATCCTGAGGAGCCGTTGAGCCAAGTCGGAACCGGCGTCTCGAAGGACAACCGAAAAGGAGATCAGCCCTGGCGCGCCTTGAAGCGGCGGTTGGTCTTGTTGATGACGTAGGTGCGGCCCCGGCGGCGGATCACGCGGCAGTCGCGGTGGCGCGACTTCAGGGATTTGAGCGAGTTGCGGATCTTCATGGCTCGGGACGCCTGCCTGTCTCTTCGAAATATCTGCTGGAAAAGCGAGGCGCTCCCCTAGTCGGGCACGTTCGCCAAGTCAAGCAGGCGCCCTCAGCCGCCGAAGCCGTCTATGGCCTCGAAGAGCGTCGAGACGCCCGCCCGCTCCGCCTCGCTCAGCTCCGGCTTCCAGATGTCGAACAGGAGGATGACTCGCAAGGCGTCGGAGGGGTTGCGGGCCTCGTGCTCGAAGCTGTCGTCGAAGATCAGCAGCTTGCCCTCCTCCCATGCCCGCACCTCGTTGCCCGCGCGCAGCCAGCAGCCGGGCGGCACGACGAGGGGGAGGTGGCAGATCAGGCGGCTGTTGAGCATGCCGGTATGCGGCGGGATATGCGCCCCGGGCCGGAGCAGCGAGAAGAGCACGGACGGCGTGCGGGCGCCGATCCGGGTCATCGGCACTTTCGACAGCGCCTCGACGGTGCGCGGGCAGCGCGCCGCATTCTCCTCGACGAGGGCGCCGTCCCTCCAGAGGTAGAAGGCACCCCAGCTGGGATCGCCGAGCATGCCGTGGAAGTCCTGCGTCGGCCGGTTCCGCTCCGCCTCGACATAGGGCTGGAAGGCGGCCTCGTCGCCGACCAGCGCCTGCAGCTCGGCGCGGATCGCGGCCGTCTCCGACTCCAGCCGGGGAGCCCAGGGGAATTCCTCCCGCGCGTAGAAAGGCCGCTGCGGCAGGCCGGGGAAGTAGAAGGCGCTCGGCTGCTGGAGCTGGACCGCCTTGCGCCCGAGGAGGATGTCGACCGCTTCCGTGAAGCGGGGGCCCGCCTCGGTCCGCGCCAGCACCCGCTCGAGATGCGCCTCATACTCCTCCGCCGCCTGCCGCAGGAACCGCTGCGCCCTCTCCAGCGGCGGTCGGAACTCGCTCGGAAGCTGCCCCGCCTCTTGGGCCGCCTTCAGGGCCGCCTGGTAGAAGCTCGCCGCCGCGCGCCGCTCCCCGCGCCGCTCGTGACTCTCCGCCTCGGCGAGGAGCCGGCCGACATGGGCTTGGACAGGGTCAGGAATCCCGCCGCTCCGCCAGCTTGCGCTCCCAGGCCAAAGCATGGGCGACGATCGTGTCGAGATCGTCGAGCCGGGGCCGCCAGGGAAGGGTGGCGAGGATCTTGCCGTTGTCCGCGACCAGCGCGTCGGGGTCTCCGGCGCGGCGCGCCTCCATCCGTCGCTCGATCCTGAGGTTGGTCACCCTGTCGACGGCGTCCAGCACCTCCAGTACCGAGAAGCCGCGCCCGTAGCCGCAGTTCATGATGTGGCTCGAGGCGGGATCGGCGACCAGCGTCTCCAGCGCGTGGACGTGGGCCGCGGCGAGGTCGCTGACGTGGATATAGTCGCGCACGCCGGTGCCGTCGGGCGTCGCATAGTCAGTCCCGTAGACGGAGACGTGGCCGCGCTTGCCCACCGCCGCCTCGACCGCGACCTTGATCAGGTGGGTGGCGCCCGCCGTCGACTGTCCCGACCGCCCCTTCGGATCGGCGCCGGCCACGTTGAAGTAGCGCAGCGCGCAGAAATTGAGCGGGTGGGCGGCGGCGACGTCCGCCAGCATGCGCTCGGTCATCAGCTTGGACCAGCCATAGGGGTTGATCGGCTGAGTCCGGGTCGTCTCGGTGATCGGCACCTGCTCGGGGATGCCGTAGGTCGCCGCGGTCGAAGAGAAGATGAAGTGGCGCACGCCGCCCTTCACCGCGCTCTCGATCAGCGAGCGGCTCTTCACCGTGTTGTTCTCATAATATTTGAGCGGGTTCTCGACCGATTCCGGCACCACGACCGATCCCGCGAAATGGATGATCGCGCCGATGCCGTGCTCGGCGATGAGTTGCGCGACGAGCGCCTGGTCGGCGATATCCCCCTTCGCGAACGCCGCGCCGTCCGGCACAGCCCATTCGAAGCCGGTGGTGAGGTTGTCGATCACCACCACGCTCCAGCCGTTGTCGAGCAGGGCGAGCACGGCGTGGCTACCGATATAGCCGGCGCCGCCGGTCACGAGCACGGCGGGTTTCTGGGACGATTGGGCCATTATACTCCTCGACGGAACCGGACGGGCAGCAAAAGCGCTGACGGATCGTTTCAGACCCTGTACGAACGCGCCCGCTAGACGAAGAGGTGCCGGAATGAAATCAGCTTTATCGCGGTCCGCGTTGATCCTGCTCGGCAGCGCGCTCGCCGCCTGCTCGACCACCGCCGGGCACGGCGGGCGCGGGACGGCCGGCGGGGTTGAGGTGGGCCGCTTCCACCTTGGCGAGACCACGATCGCGCGCTCGCAGATCGCGATCGAGCCGTTCGACCGCGCCGACGCCAACCGCGCCGACTTCCCCGCCTTCGTCTCGGCCGTCGCCGCCGAGCTGACCCGCCTCGGCTGGACGGTCGTTCCTACCAGCCGGCAATCCGAGCAGATCGCGCTGATCGACGTCGAGCAGGGGAGCCGGGAGGCGATCGCCGCGCTCAGCGCCGCCCGCATCGGCCGCGGCATCGCCGGCGCGCCGCCCGCCGGAAGCGGCGCGAACGTGACGGCAACCTTGCTCGAGGTGGCCATCCGGCGCCGGTCGGACGGGACCGTCTTCTGGGAAGGGCGGGCGGTCGGCGAAGCCCCGACCGGGTCGGCCGAGGCGCGGGGCACGGCCGCCGTCGGGCGGCTGGCGAACGCGCTGTTTCGGGACTTCCCCGGGGAGTCGGGCCGCATTATCAGGGTGAGATGACCCTCAGCATTACGAGCGCCTTCGATGGCGGCAACATCCGTTCCGTCGCCATCGACGGCAGCCGCGTCGATCTCGAAATCGTCCGCGACAACCAGTCCGATTTCTACCAGTGGTTCTATTTTCGCCTGACGGGCGCGAAGGGAAAGCCGGTCGAGCTCAGGATCCTGAACTGCGCCGGCGCCGCCTATCCGCTGGGTTGGGACGATTATCGCGCCTGCCTGTCCTACGACCGGGAGCTCTGGGAAAGGACGGACACGGCCTATGCCGACGGGATCCTCACCATCGCCGTCACGCCCGCGTCCGACAGCGTCTGGATCGCCTATTTCGCGCCCTACACGATGGAGCGGCATCACGATCTGGTCGCCGAGGCGGCGAGCGCCCCGGGGGTGGACTATCGCTCGCTCGGCAAGACCCTCGACGGCCAGGACATGGACTATCTGACCCTCGGCGAGGGTCCGCTGCAGGTCTGGCTCTATGCGAGGCAGCATCCCGGCGAGACCATGGCCGAATGGTGGATGGAGGGCGCGCTGGAGCGGCTCACCGACGAAGCGGATCCGATCGCGCGCCAGCTGCGCCGCCGCGCCACCTTCCACATCGTGCCCAACATGAACCCCGACGGCTCCCGGCGCGGGCATCTGAGGACAAACGCCGTCGGCACCAACCTCAACCGCGAGTGGCACGAGCCGAGCGCGGAGCGGAGCCCAGAGGTGCTTTGCGTCCGCAACGAGATGGATCGCACCGGCGTGGATTTCGCGATGGACGTCCATGGCGACGAGGCGATCGCCGCAAACTTCCTCGCCGGCTTCGAGGGCATTCCGAGCTGGAACGAGGCGCAGCAGGCGCTGTTCGACCGCTTCGGCGAGGCGCTGGTGCGTCTCTCCCCGGATTTCCAGACGGCCAAGGGGTATGAGATCGCCGCGCCGGGCCAGGCCAACATGTCGATGTCCACCGCCCAGCTCGCCGAGCGCTACGGGGCGGTGTCGATGACTCTGGAGATGCCGTTCAAGGACAATGCCGATCTGCCGGACGAGCGCTTCGGCTGGTCCCCCGGCCGCTCCCGCCTCCTCGCCCGCGACTGCCTCGCCGCGCTCCACGCCATTCTTCCCGCTCTCGAGGCGAGGAAGCGGGGCTGAAAGTTGAACACCTTGCCCCGCTCATCCTGAGGAGCCGCTGAGCGAAGTCGAAGCGGCGTCTCGAAGGGCCGTTGCGTGCTTCGAGACGGGCCTTCGCCAGGCTCAGTCCCTCCTCAGCATGAGCGAAACTTTTTGAATCTGACCGGAGCCGCCATGCCCACCCTCGTCCTCGTCCGTCACGGCCAGTCGGCCTGGAACCTCGAGAATCGATTCACCGGCTGGTGGGACGTCGACCTTACCGAGAAGGGCGTGGAGGAGGCGCGGCTCGCCGGCGAGCTGATGGCGGCGAAGGGGCTGGATTTCGACCTCTGCTTCACCAGCCTCCAGACCCGCGCGATCAAGACCCTGGACCTCGCCTTGGAGGCGATGGGCCGGCTGTGGCTTCCGGTCGAGAAGGACTGGCGCCTCAACGAGCGCCATTATGGCGGCCTCACCGGGCTGAACAAGGCGGAGACGGCGGCGAAGCACGGCGACGCTCAGGTCCATGTCTGGCGCCGCTCGTTCGACGTTCCGCCGCCGCCGCTTGAGCCGGGCAGCCCCTACGACCTCTCCGGCGACCGCCGTTATGCCGGGGTCGAGGTTCCCGCGACCGAGAGCCTCAAGGACACGATCGCAAGGGTGCTCTCTTATTGGGAGAGCCGGATCGCGCCGTCGCTGCGGCAGGGGCAGAGGGTGGTGATCTCGGCCCACGGCAATTCGCTGAGGGCGCTCGTCAAGCACCTCTCCGCCATTCCCGACGACGAGATCACGGCGCTCGAAATCCCGACGGGACAGCCGATCGTCTACGAGCTGGACGGCGACCTCGCCGCAACGGACCGCTATTATCTGAAGGATCTGTAGCGCCCGCCCTCCCGTCGCGGCACGCGGCGGGAAAGGCCGGGATCACCCCTCCGCCTTCACCCGCTGGAGGTTGGCGCGGGCGCGGTTCATCACGTCGTCGGCGCTGTCGCCCGGGAGGATGCCGGTCGTCGCCGCCACCGCCTTCAGCGGAACCGCGACATGGCCGAGGTCGAGGGGGTTGTCGGCGACGCAGCGGACGAGCCGCTCCGCCGCGTCGATCGCGCTGTCGAGATCGAGATGGTCGAGGATGAGGCCGAACTCGGCGTCGCCGACCCGAGCGAGCACGTCGGTGGTGCGGATGAGGCCGCAGAGCAGGCGGGCGACATGGACGAGGGCGGCGTCGGCGGCGAAATGGCCGTGCTCCTCCCTGAGGGCGCCGAGCCCGACCAGCTCCAGGCCGACGACCGCGCCGGGCGTGCCGTGGCGCTGGGCGAGGCCCGCCACGCGCTCGAGCTCCGCCCGGAAGCGGCGGGCGCCCGGCAGCGGCGTCAGGTCGTCGATCTCGGAATTGCGCTCGAGCTCGCGGATCCGCTGCTGGGCTTCCTCGAGGGCCGCGCGCAGCAGCGCGTTCTCTTCGGTGGCTTCGACCGGCATGCCGGCGAAATCTGAGCTGTGCTTCGACATGGCGCCGTCTGTACCGCGGGCGGGTTAACTAAGAACGAAGGTCTGGCCTCGCCGCCGCCGCGCCGATAGAGGGAGGCGATGGCCGAGGTCGGGATCATCATGGGCAGCCGCTCCGACTGGGAGACGATGCGCCATGCGGCCGAAACCTTGGAAGCCCTGGACGTCGCGCACGAGACGAGGATCGTCTCGGCCCACCGGACCCCCGGGCGGCTCTACGATTACGCCCGGGGCGCCGCGGGGCGAGGCCTGAAGGTGATCGTCGCCGGCGCCGGCGGCGCGGCGCACCTTCCCGGCATGGCCGCCTCCATGACCCATCTGCCGGTGCTCGGCGTGCCGGTCGAATCCAAGGCGCTCTCGGGCCTCGACAGCCTTCTCTCCATCGTCCAGATGCCGGCGGGCGTGCCGGTGGGGACGCTCGCCATCGGCCGGGCGGGCGCCGTCAACGCGGCCCTCCTCGCCGCCTCGATCCTGGCGCTCGGCGACGAGGCGCTCGCCGGCCGGCTCAGGGACTGGCGGCAGCGGCAGACCGACGCGGTGGACGAAAGGCCGGAATGACCCTCGTTCCGCCGGGCTCCACCATCGGCATCGTCGGCGGCGGGCAGCTCGGGCGGATGCTGGGCATGGCCGCGGCGCAGCTGGGCTATCGCATCCACGTCTTCGCCCCGGCGAGCGGGCCGGCGAACGACGTCGCCTCCGCCTTCACCGAAGCCTCCTATCACCAGTCGGATCGGCTCGCCGCCTTCGCCGGAGCCTGCGACGTCGTCACCTACGAGTTCGAGAACGTGCCGCTCGGCCCGCTGGCGCTGATCGCCGGCGAGGTGCCGGTGCTGCCGGGCCTCAAGGCGCTGGAGATCGCGCAGGTGCGGTACGCGGAGAAAGGGTTCGTCCGCGATCTCGGCGGCCGGACCGCGCCTTTCGAGATGGCGAACGACGTCGAAGAGCTGGTCCCGGCGCTGGAGCGGGTCGGCCTGCCCGCGATCGTCAAGACGGTCCGCCTCGGCTACGACGGCAAGGGCCAGGCGCGGGTGGACGACATGGGCCAGGCAAGGCAGGCCTGGCACGCGGTCGGGCGCCAGCCCTCGATCGTCGAGGGCTTCGTCGACTTCAGCCACGAATTCTCGATCCTGATCGCCCGCGGCCAGGGCGGCGCGACGGTCGCCTATCCGCCGACCTGGAACGTGCACCGCGGCGGAATCCTCCACCGCGCGGCCGTCCCCGCGCCTGCGTCGATCGCCGCGCAGGCGGCCGAGGCGGCGGCGCTGGCGGAGCGGGTCGCGGCGGCCCTCGACTATGTCGGCGTCCTGGCGCTCGAATTCTTCGCCACCGCCGAGGGGCCGGTGTTCAACGAGATGGCGCCGCGCGTCCACAATAGCGGCCACTGGACGATCGAGGGCGCCGAGACGTCGCAGTTCGAGAACCACATCCGCGCCATTTGCGGGCTGCCCCTGGGCTCCACCGCGCTCACCGGGCGGCGCGTCGAGATGGAGAATCTGATCGGCGACGAGGCCGCGGGGTGGCCGCGCATCCTCGCCGAGCGCGGCGCCCATCTCCACCTCTACGGCAAGGACGAGGCGTCCCCCGGCCGAAAGATGGGCCACGTGACTCGGATATTCGCCGCGTGACCGGGGTCCCGGCGCGGGCCGGGACCCGGGCGCGCGGCTATTTCGGCGTCACGACCTCGATCGGCATTCCGAGCTTGTCGAGCTGCGGCCGCACCTTGGCCGCGTCGCCGACCACCACCCAGACGAACTTGGCGGGGTCGAGCACCTTCCGCGCCGCTTCGTCGAGCTGCACCGCCGTCATCCCGCGATAGCGGCCCGCAAGGGTCTCGTAATAATTGTCGGGGAAGCCGAGCAGGTCGATGGTCTGAAGGCCGCCGAGCACGTCCTCGGACGTCTCGAAGTTGCCGGCGAGGTTGCGGACGCGGTTGTTGATCGTCCGCTCCAGCTCCTCCGCGCCGATCCCCTTCTGCGTCAGGAACTCGCGCATGTCGGCCTGCAGGGCGGCCAAGGCGGGGCCGGTCTGGTTCGACTGGACGGGCGCGTTGACGATGTAGGGGACCGTGCCGACCAGGCGGTTGACGCGGCCGTTGACGCCGTAGGACCAGCCCTTGGTCTCGCGCAGGTCCATGTTGAGCCGCGACAGGAAGCTGCCGCCCAAAACGTCGTTGGAGACTATCAGCGGCTCGATCGGCTGCCCGCCCGTATAGGGGAGCAGCATCCCGCCCATGATCACCGACTGGGGCGATTGCGGGCGGTCGATCAGGTAGATCTTCGACTGCGGCGCGGCGGTTGAGGCGTTGAGATTCTTCGTCCCCTTGGGCGTCGCCGGCGCCGCCCAGGTGCCGAAGGCGCGCTCGAGCAGCGGCGTCAGCTCGGCCAGCGGCCGGTCGCTGACGACGAAGATCCGCGCCGTGTCGGGGCGCAGCCAGGCGTCGTGGAAGGCGACGAGGTCGCTCCGCCCGACAGCGGCCACGGCCTTGGCGTCGCCGGTGCCGGTGAAGGGCACGCCATAAGGGTGCTGCGGGCCGTAGAGGAGGCCCGGCAGGGTGCGCAGCGCAAGGCCTTGCGGCTCGGTCATCTCCTGGGCGATGCGGGCGAGCTGCTGGCCGCGCAGCCGCTCGACCTCGGCCGGGTCGAAGGCGGGATTGCGGATCACGTCGGCGAGCAGGTTGAGCGAGGGCGCCAGGTTCGGCGTCAGCGCCGAGAGGCCGACATTGGTCCGGTCCATCGACGCGCCGGCGGCGATCGAGGCCCCGAGGCGCTCCTCCTCCTCGGCGATCTGGATCGAGTTGCGCGACTTCGTCCCTTCATCGAGCAGCGACAGCATCAGCGCCTGGGTCCCGAGGGCGCTCCGCGGGTCGGCGGCGTTGCCGGCGTCGAAGCTCACCGTCACGCGGGTCAGCGGCACGGCGGTGCGCTGCGCGTAGATCACCGGAATGCCGTTGGCGAGGCGGGTTCGCTGGATGTCGGGAAAGTCGATGTTCTTCACTTCGCCGACCGGCGGGAACTTGGAGCGGTCGACGCCCGCGGGACGGGCGGCGGCGCCGGCCCCGTCCTGTTCCGCGGCGGCCGCGGGAAGCGGCGCGAGCGGCTTCTCGCCGGCGACGGGGGGGCGGTAATAGGCCGGATGGTGCGATCCGCCCTCGCCGCCCTTGGCTTCCTCATAGGCCTCGCGCTCGCCCGGCGCGACGGTCAGGGCGTAGACCGGACGCGACAGCCACTTCTGCGCCGCCGCCTTGACCTCGGCGGGGGTGGCGGCCGCATAGGCGGCGAGCTGCTTCTTGTAGAAGCCCGGATCGCCCGCATAGAGCGCGCCTTCGGCCAGAGTCACCGCCTTGCCCCCGAAGCCGCCGACCGATTCGAGGCCGTTCAGCCGGCTCGCCACCTCGCGGGTGGCGACCCGGCGAACCTCGTCGGCGCTCGGGCCCGTCCTGATGAAGTCGGCGATGATCGAGTCGAGGCGGCGGGCGACCAGCGCGGGATCGACGCCCGGCTTCACGTCGGCGGTGACTTCGAACAGGCTGACCCGCTCGAAGGGCTGGACATTGGCCGACACGCCGACCGCGACCTTCTCGCCGCGCACCAGCGCGTTGTCGAGCCGCGAGCTGGAGAGACCTCCGAGCACGCTGGCGGCGATGTCGAGCGGCACGGTGTCGCCGTTGGTGAGGCCGGGCACCGCCCACATCCGGTAGAGGCGGGTGTTGGCGACGCGGTCGTGGGTCACCTCGCTCCGCGCCTGGGCGAGCGTCGGCACGTCCGCCGCCGCCGGCCGAACCTCGGGGCCGCGCGGTATGTCGCCGAAATACTTCGCGACCAGCTGCTTGGCCTTGGCGAGCGTGACGTCGCCGGCGAGGACCAGCACCGCGTTGTTCGGGCCGTAGCGCGAACGGAACCAGTTCTTGACGTCCTCAAGGCTGGCGCCGGTCAGGTCGCTCATCGAGCCGATGGTCGAGTGATGGTAGGGATGCCCCTCCGGAAACAGCGCCTCGAGCTGCTTGTACTCGACCAGGCCGTACGGCTCGTTGTCGCCCTGCCTCTTCTCGTTCTGGACGACGCCGATCTGGTTGGTGAGATTCTCCTGGGTGACGGCGCCGAGCAGGTGCCCCATCCGGTCGCTCTCGAGGAAGAGGGCGAGGTCGAGGGCGGGCGTCGGCACCGTCTCGAAATAATTGGTGCGGTCGAACCAGGTCGTGCCGTTGAAATCGGTTGCGCCGACCTGCTGCAGCGGAGCGAAGAAATCGCCCGGCGCGTTCTCGGAGCCGTTGAACATCAGATGCTCGAAGAGGTGGGCGAAGCCGGTCTTGCCGCGGGGCTCGTCCTTCGAGCCGACATGGTACCAGACGGAGACGGCGACGACCGGCGCCTTGTGGTCCTCGTGGACGTAGACGCGCAGGCCGTTGGGAAGGGTGAAGGACTGATAGGGTATGTCCACCTGCCTGACGAGCTGCGACAGGGGCGCCGGCGCCGCGCTGGCGGCGGCAGGCTGCGCGCCCGCCGAGGTCGCCGCGAGCGGAGCGGCGGCGACCGCCGAAACCAGGATGAACGGGAGCAGCTTGCGGCGCATTTAGGATCCTCCGGACGTTGGTCGGCGCGCACCATAGCGGCGGCGGCGACCTATGCAATGGGGAGCCAAGTAGCTGAAACAACACGCTTTCTGCTTTGTCCGAAAGCGGACGCATCCGCCCCTTGTGTTGCCCGAATGCAACACCATATCCAAGCGGACAGCTTTTGAGGGCCGACATGAACCTTGAGAAATTCACCGACCGCGCCCGTGGCTTCCTTCAGGCGGCGCAGACGGTCGCCCTGAGGCTCGACCACCAGCGGATCACGCCGGCGCATCTGCTGAAGGCCCTGCTCGAGGACGAGCAGGGTATGGCGGCCGGCCTGATCGCCCGCGCCGGCGGCAGCGCCGAGGCGGCGCGGCGCGAGACGGACGAGGCGCTGGCGAAGATCCCGACCGTCACCGGCGGGGGCGCCAGCCAGACGCCAGGCCTCGACGCCGAGAGCCTGCGCGTGCTCGATTCCGCCGAACAGATCGCCCAGAAGGCCGGCGACAGCTACGTCACGGTCGAGCGGCTGCTGCTCGCTCTGGTGCTGGCGTCGAACACCGCCGCCGGCCGCGCGCTCGCCGATGCCGGGGTCAAGGCCGAGGCGCTCAACGCCGCCATCAACGAGCTGCGCGGCGGCCGCAGCGCCGACACCCAGTCGGCCGAGGACCGCTACGACGCGCTCAAGAAGTTCGCCCGCGACCTCACCCAGGCGGCGCGCGACGGCAAGCTCGATCCGGTGATCGGCCGCGACGAGGAGATACGCCGCACCGTCCAGATCCTCGCCCGACGGACGAAGAACAACCCGGTGCTGATCGGCGACCCGGGCGTCGGCAAGACCGCCATCGCCGAAGGGCTGGCGCTTCGCATCGCCAATGGCGACGTTCCCGATTCGCTGAAGGACCGCCGCCTGATGGCGCTCGACATGGGCAGCCTGATCGCCGGCGCCAAATATCGCGGCGAGTTCGAGGAGCGCCTCAAGGGCGTGCTCGACGAGGTCAAGCAGGCCGAGGGCGACATCATCCTCTTCATCGACGAGATGCACACGCTGATCGGCGCGGGGAAGAGCGAAGGCGCGATGGACGCCTCAAACCTCCTGAAGCCCGCTTTGGCCCGCGGCGAGCTCCACTGCATCGGCGCCACCACGCTCGACGAATATAGAAAGCATGTCGAGAAGGACCCGGCCCTCCAGCGGCGCTTCCAGCCGGTGTTCATCGGCGAGCCGACGGTCGAGGACACGATCTCGATCCTGCGCGGGCTCAAGGAGAAATACGAGCTTCACCATGGCGTGCGCATCACCGACGGCGCCCTGGTCTCGGCGGCGACCCTGTCGAACCGCTACATCACCGACCGGTTCCTGCCCGACAAGGCGATCGACCTGATGGACGAGGCCGCCTCGCGCCTCAGGATGGAGGTGGAGTCGAAGCCGGAGGAGATCGAGAATCTCGACCGGCGGATCATCCAGCTCAAGATCGAGCGGGAGGCGCTGAAGAAGGAGAAGGATCGCGCCAGCCAGGAGCGCCTCAAGGCGCTCGAGGAGGAGCTCGCCAATCTCGAGCAGCAGTCCGCCGAGCTCACCCAGCGCTGGCAGAGCGAGAAGGAGAAACTCGCCGGCGAGGCCAAGATCAAGGAGGAGCTGGAACGCGCCCGCATCGAGCTGGAGCAGGCGCAGCGCGCCGGCGACCTCGGCAAGGCGGGCGAGATCCAGTACGGCCGCATTCCCCAGCTGGAGAAGCAGCTCTCCGAGATCGAGGCGGCGAGCGCCGGCGCCATGCTGCGCGAGGAGGTGACCAGCGAGGACATAGCCGGAGTCGTCGCCCGCTGGACGGGGATACCGGTCGAGCGGATGCTGGAGGGCGAGCGCGAGAAGCTGCTTCAGATGGAGGCCCAGATCGGCCGGCGCGTCATCGGCCAGGGCCAGGCGGTCGCCGCCGTCTCCCGCGCCATCCGCCGCGCCCGCGCGGGCCTCCAGGACCCGAATCGCCCGCTGGGCTCCTTCCTGTTCCTCGGCCCCACCGGCGTCGGCAAGACCGAGCTCACCAAGGCGCTGGCCGAATTCCTGTTCGACGATGCCTCGGCGATGGTCCGAATCGACATGTCGGAATTCATGGAGAAGCACAGCGTCGCCCGGCTGATCGGCGCTCCTCCCGGCTATGTCGGCTATGAGGAAGGCGGCGTGCTCACCGAGGCGGTGCGGCGGCGGCCCTATCAGGTCGTGCTGTTCGACGAGGTCGAGAAGGCGCATTCGGACGTGTTCAACGTCCTTCTCCAGGTGCTCGACGACGGCCGCCTCACGGACGGCCAGGGCCGGACCGTGGACTTCACCAACACGATCATCATCCTCACCTCCAACCTCGGCAGCCAGTATCTCTCCAGCCTCACCGACGACGAGGGGGTGGAGAAGGTCGAGCCGCAGGTTATGGAGGTGGTCCGCGGCCACTTCCGTCCCGAGTTCCTCAACCGGCTGGACGAGATCATCCTGTTCCACCGGCTGGCGGCCGAGCATATGGGCCCGATCGTCGATATCCAGGTCGCGCGCCTCGGCCAGCTGCTGGCCGACCGCAAGATCCGCCTCGACCTCACCGACGGCGCCCGCGCCTGGCTCGGCCGCGTGGGCTACGACCCGATCTACGGCGCCCGGCCGCTGAAGCGCGCCGTCCAGAAATATCTCCAGGACCCGCTCGCCGACGCGATCCTCAGGGGCGAGATACCCGACGGGTCCGTCGTGCGGGTGGAGGAAGGGGACGGCGCCCTGTCCCTGAAGCCGGCGACGGAGGGAGAAGCCGTCGCCTGACAAAAGGGGACACGTACTTTCTCTCGGAAAGGTACGTGTCCCCCTTTTTTGGAGGCGGGTCGGGCGCGCGGCTATTCGGCCGCTTCGGTCCAGACGTCGGGCTTCGCCGCGTCCGCCTTCAGCCTCGCGTCCAGGCGGCGGAACGTGGCGAGCGCCTGGCCGACGACCTGGTCCATATTGTAGTAGCGATAGGTGGCCAGCCGGCCGACGAAGGTGACGCCCGGCGTCGCGTCGGCCAGCGCCTCGTACTTCTTGAACAGCTCCTGGTTCTCCGGCCGCGGGATGGGATAATAGGGATCGCCTTCCGCCGACGGATATTCGTAGGTGATGCTCGTCTTGGCGTTCTTCTGCCCGGTCAGGTGCTTGTACTCGGTGATCCGTGTGTAGGGCACCTCAGGGTCCGGATAATTGACCACGGCGACCGGCTGGAACTGCTCCCGGTCCTCCACCTTGTGCTCGAAGCGCAGGCTCCGGTAGGGCAGCTTGCCGTAGCGGAAGCCGAAATATTCGTCGATCGGTCCGGTGAACACGATGTGTCCGGCGTCGATCCCGTCGATGACGTCCTTATAGTCGGTCGAGAGCAGAACGTCGATGTTCGGATGGTCGAGCATCCGGTTGAACATCGCCGTATAGCCCTGCTTCGGCATCGCCTGGTGCTTGTCGCCGAAATAGCGGTCGTCGGTGTTGGTCCGGGTCGGGATCCGCGACGTCACCGCCTTGTCGAGCTGCGAGGGGTCGATCCCCCATTGCTTGCGCGTATAGCCCTGGAAGAAGAGCTCGTAGAGCTCGCGCCCGACCGCGTTGATCACCACGTCCTCCGACGTCTCGATCGCGTCGACCGGCTCGGCGCGCGAGGCGAGATATTCCGCCGCTTCCTCGTCGGTCTCGAGGTTCAGGCCGAACAGCTTGTTGAGGGTCGTTCGGTTGATCGGGATCGGCACCAGCTGCCCGCGCACCTGGGCGAGCACGCGATGCTCGTAGGGGCGCCACTGCGTGAAGCGCGAGAGATAGTCGAATATCTCGTCGCTGTTGGTGTGGAAGATGTGCGGCCCGTATTGGTGGATCAGCACCCCGGCCTCGTCGAGCACGTCGTAGGCGTTGCCGCCGACATGCGGCCGCCGGTCGATGACGAGCACCTCGGCGCCGTGCTGGCTCGCCAGCCGCTCGGCGATGACCGAGCCGGCGAAGCCGGCGCCGACGACGAGATAGTCGTATTTCTTCCTGGCCGCCGCCTTGACGATGTTCGGCCCGTCGCTCGGCGTCCTGATCGCCTCGTGCACCAGCCCGGCCATGCGGGCGTAGGTGATGTCCCAGCTGAGGTTGGAGAGCTTGAGGTCGACGTCCTTCAGCCACTCGTCGCCCGAGGCGGCGAGATCGAGCGCCTCTTCGCACGCCGCCACGAACGCCTCGGCGCCCTCGGCGATGAACACCGCGTCGAGATCGCCGTAGTGGCGGATCACGTCGGTGATCGGAGTCGACACCACAGGCCGCCCGCCGGCCAGATATTCCGGAGTCTTGGTAGGCGAGATGAACTTCGTCGAATCGTTGATCGCGAAGGGCATCAGGGCCACGTCCCAGCCGCCCAGATAGAGCGGCAGCTCCTCGTAGCTCTTGCCGCCGACATAATGGATGTTGGCCCGGACCGGCAGGTCGGCGGGGTCGATCTTCACCACCGGGCCGACGAGGACGATCGACCATTCGGGATGGGCGTCGGCCACCGCCGCGATCAGCTCCAGGTCCATCCGCTCGTCGATGACGCCGTAGAAGCCCAGGCGCGGCTTGCCGATCGGCCCCTGGTCGTCGGGGCTCGCGTCGACGCCGCGCGCCTTGGCGAAATGCGCCCGGTCGACGCTGGAGGGGAAGGGATGGATGTTGGGGTGGAGGCCCTTCTTCGCCTCGTAGAGGCTGTAGCCGCCGGTGAAGACGACGTCGGCGGCCTTCAGCAGCTCCCGCTCGAGCCCGAGCAGCTGGGGCGGGGCGAAGCGGAAGTTGGCGAGCTCGTCCATGCAGTCGTAGACGGTGCAGACCGACGGCACGTCGCGCGAGAAGGGCAGCATCATCGGCGTGTAGTACCAGCGGATGAAGGGCCCCTTCTCGCCGGCGAGATAGGTTTCGAGCAGCGCCTTCAGGGTCTCCTCGCGCTCCGCCTCGCCCAGCGTCTCGGGCAGCGAGGGAGTCACCACGACCACGCCCGTCTCGGCGCAGGTCCTGACGCCCAGCGCCGGCTCCAGATGGGGAAGCGCGGCCTCGGGCTCCTCCCAGAAGATCACGCGCCGCGCCTCGGCGAAGCGGCTCATCAGATGCTGAGGGCGCTGAAAGACGAAGTTCCACCGCAGGTGGGAGAAGCAGATCAGCGTATGGTCATCGGCTGGAAGCGACGCAAACTGGCTCTGCCCCAGCTCGGAGGCGGTGGATAGCTTGATCAACGCGGGTTTCCCTGAACTATGAGGACGCCCTCGAACAACGTGCTCCTGAGCCAGTGGGTTCCGCAGTGCAGCGTGAATAATTATTAATCTAGTTAAGGACTAAGCTGGATTGTTACGCAGGCGTGCCGTTCCGGTCACGACCCGAAAGCGGCCTTCAGTTCCTCCAGCCATGGGCCTGCATTACCGTCCGCGGGCGCGCGCCAGTCGCCGCGCGGGCTTAGCGCTCCGCCCGCCGAAACCTTCGGCGAGTTGGGTATGGCCGTCCGCTTGAACTGGCTGATCTGGAAGAAGCGGAACAGGAACACCTCCAGCCACTTGCGGATCGTGTCGAGGTCGTAGGCGCGCTTCAGCGCGTCGGGATAGCCGACCGGCCAGAGGCCGCGCTCCACCTCGCCCCACGCCTGCCAGGCCAGAAACGCCACCTTCGAGGGCGGCTGCCCCGACCGCAGGATGTGGAACAGGAAGAAATCGTGCAGCTCGTAGGGTCCGATCCGGTCCTCGGTAGACTGCATCTCCCCCTTTTCGTCGGCGGGGACAAGCTCGGGCGAGATCTTGGTCTCGAGGATCGCCTCCAGGACGCGGTTGGTCTCCGAGTCGAACTGGCCGCTCTTGACCGCCCAGCGGATGAGGTACTGCATCAGCGTCTTGGGAACCCCGGCGTTGACGCCGTAGTGGCTCATCTGGTCGCCGACGCCGTAGGTGGACCAGCCGAGCGCGATCTCGCTGAGGTCGCCGGTGCCGACGACGAAGCCGCGGCGCTGGTTGGCGAGCCGGAACAGATAGTCGGTGCGCAGACCCGCCTGGACGTTCTCGAAGGTGACGTCGTAGACGTCCGCTCCCCGCTCCCCCTTGGCGAACGGGTGCCCCATGTCGGTCAGCATCTGCATCGCGGCGGGGCGGATGTCGATCTCCTCCCCGACGACGCCGAGCGCCCTCATCAGCGCCCAGGCATTGGACCTGGTCGACTCGCCGGTGGCGAAGCCCGGCATGGTGAAGCCGAGGATGGTCTCGCGCGGGAGCTTGAGGAAGTCGCACATCTTGGCCGCGACGATCAGCGCGTGGGTCGAATCGAGGCCGCCCGACACGCCGATGACGAGATGGCTGCCGCTCGTCGTCTGGAAGCGCTTGGCGAGCCCCTGGACCTGGATGTTGAAGGCCTCGTAGCAATCCTGGTCGAGCTGCTCGATTCGGTTGGGGACGTAGGGGAAGCGCCTCAGCCTGCGCTCGAAGCCGATGTCGCCCCCGTTGGGCCGGTGCTCGAAATGGAGGCGGCGCGCGCTCTTCTCGGGATGGCCCGCCGCCACGGCATTGTCGTTGAAGGTGGGCATCCGCATCCGCTCCAGCCTCAGGCGCTGGACGTCGACGTCGGCGACGCACAGCTCCGGCTCCACGTCGAAGCGGTTCGACTCGGCGAGCAGCTCGCCGATCTCGTAGATCGAGCTCTGCCCGTCCCAGGCGAGGTCGGTGGTGCTCTCCCCCGGGCCGGAGGCGGCATAGACGTAGGCGGCGGTGCAGCGGCTCGACTGGGCGGCGCAGAGCAGCTTCCTCTCGTCCGCCTTGCCGATGGTGATGTTAGAGGCGGAGAGGTTGCACAGGATCAGAGCGCCGGCCAGCGCGCCGACGGTGGAGGGCGGCTGCGGCGCCCAGTAATCCTCGCATATCTCGACGTGGAAGATGAAGTCGTCGAGATCCTCGGCGGCGAAGATGAGGTCGGTGCCGAAGGGCACGGTCGCGCCCGCGACGGCGATGTCGATGCCGTTCAGGCCTATGCCGGAGACGAACCAGCGCTTCTCGTAATATTCCCGGTAGTTGGGAAGGAAGCTCTTCGGCACGACGCCGAGGATGCGGCCGCGGCTCACCGCCAGGGCGCAATTGTAGAGCCGTCCGTTGCGCCGCAGCGGGGCGCCGACGACGCAGCAGGGGGCGAGCTTCGCGGTGGCGGCGACGAACTCGCTTATCCCCTCCTCCACCCGGTCGAGGAAGGCTTCCTGCAGGAACAGGTCGTCCACCGCGTAGGAGGAGAGGTTGAGCTCGGGGAAGACGACGAGGTCGGCGCCCCTGCGGTCCGCCTCCCGCGCCAGGGAGATGGCCTGGGCGACGTTGAAGGCGACGTCTCCGGACGATCCCGTCGGGCTCGCGGCCGCGACTCGGACGAAGCCGTGGCGGTGGATCGCCCCGAAGGGCAGCGTCTTCGCCATGCTCACAGCATCTCCGTCATCATCTCGACCGCCACCTTCATGCACTTGACGCGTGTAGCACCTCGCCCGCCGGGTCCGAAATGCTCCTCCCGGTGCGCGGTGACCCGTCCGGCGCGGGCGCAGCCGAAATGAACGAGGCCGGGCTCGTCGCCGGCGTCGGCGAAGCCGGTGACGGCGAGGGCGATGTTGGCGCGGCTATGCGCCAGCGCGCCTTCGGCCATCGCGATCGCAACCGCCTTCGACACCGCGCCCTCCGCCTCGATCGTCGCCATTGGGACGCCGAGCATCTCGTTCTTGGCCTCGTTCGAATAGGTGACGAAGCCGCGGTCGAAGACGTGGGCGACGCCCTGCACGTCGGTCAGAAGCGAGGCGAGCATTCCGCCGGTGCAGCTCTCCGCGGTGGCCAGCAGGAGGTCGCGCTCATGCGCCTTTTCGAGAAGCCGCCGGGTCGCTTCCTCGGTCTCCGTGGGGAGGACGGGGGAGAGGGTCTCGGTGTGCGTCATGGCCAAGGAACCGGCCCCCCGCGCCGATGGTTCCAGACCGAAACGAGGGAGAAACGACATGGCCCAAGAGAGGCAGGACGCGATCAGGCTTTTGACTCAGGACCACCGCGAGGTGGAGGCGCTGTTCGAGAAGTTCGAGAAAGCCAGCCGCGACGGCACGAAGGAGAAGCTGGCGCGGCAGATCTGCACCGAGCTCAAGGTCCACACCATGATCGAGGAGGAGATCTTCTACCCGGCCCTGCGCGGCAAGATCGACGACGACGATCTCGACGAGGCCCTGGTGGAGCATGACGGCGCCAAGGTCCTGATCAACGACATCGAGGCCGGCGAGCCGTCCGACGACTTCTACGACGCGAAGGTCAAGGTTCTCCAGGAGGAGATCGAGCACCACGTCAAGGAAGAGGAGAAGCAGCGCGACAACATCTTCAGCCAGGCGCGCAAGACCGACGTCGACCTCGATGCGCTGGGCGAGCAGATGGCCGCGCGCAAGGCGGAGCTCATGCGGCAGGCGGAGACGTCCGGCCTGCCGCCGGCGCAGCCCGCGACGCTGACGCAGGAAGCGTGACGATGGGCGCAGGGCGCAAGGTGCTGCTCGGGCTCGGCGCGGCCTGCGCCGCGGGCCTCGGCTACATGGCGACGGTCATGTGGCGCCGCCGCGGCGACCAGGGCAATCACCAGGGCGCCCGCCCGGCCATCAGCGGCTCGGGCGGGCACGGCGCCGTCGGCCATTCCGGCGCCGCCCGCTCCGCGGGCCCGGAGGCGATGCGCGACCCGCCGCGCGAATGGGAAAGGGTGGACGAAGCCTCCGACGAGAGCTTTCCGGCCAGCGATCCGCCCGCCGTCAATCCGCACGTCGACTGACCGGGGGGCGGCAGCCTATCCGGCTGCCTCCCCTCTTCCCAGGGCCGTCATCACTCGCCTTCGTCGACGATCGTCTCGAAGCCGCCCCAGAACATCCGGGCGCCGTCGAACGGCATGTCCCCGTCCGGCTTCATCCGCTCGTCGGCCATCACCTTGGCCCAGCCGGAATTGCGCGCGTCCTTCGAGGGCCAGACGATCCACGAGAAGACGACATTCTCGCCCTCCCCGGCCTTCACCGACATGAAGAAGTCCGTCGTCTTTCCCCGCGGCAGATCGTCTCCCCAATTCTCGACGACGCGCAGGGCGCCATATTCCCGGAAGATCCCGGCCGCCTTCGCCGCCATCGCCCGATAGGCTTCCTTCTTGTCCGGGTGCACCGGAGCGATGAATCCGTCCACATAGGTCATGGCTCTTCTCCCTGGGTCAGGCCGCGTCGGCGGCGCGTTGCAGCTCGGCGATGTCGATCTTGCCCATCTTCATCATCGCCTCCATCGCCCGCTTCGCCCGGTCGCGATCGGAGTCCGAGAGAAGCCGGGTCAGCTCCTTCGGAACGATCTGCCAGGAGAGGCCGTATCTGTCCTTGAGCCAGCCGCACACGCTGGGCTGCCCGCCATCGGCCGTCAGCGCCTCCCAATAACGGTCGGTCTCCGCCTGCCCCTCGACGCTGACGCTCATCGAGATCGCCTCGTCGAACGTGAATTCGGGACCGCCGTTGAGGGCGATGAAGGGCCGGCCGCCGAGCGTGAACTCGACGACGAGCACGTCGCCGGCCTTGCCGTTGGGATAATCGGCGGGCGAACGGTCGATCTTGTCGATGCGGGAATCCGGGAAGAGCGAAACGTAGAAATTCGCCGCCTCCTCCGCCTGTTTGTCGAACCAGAGGCAGGTCGCGATGCTCGGCATGGGATGCTCCTTTCAGCGCGTCGCTGAGACGAGGGCGAAGGCCGCCCCTTCGGGGTCGCGGCCCTGGATGACGAAGCTGCCGTCGGGCACCTCCATCGGGCCCATCGCCACCTCGCCGCCGGCGGCCTTCACCCGCTCCGCCGCGGCGTCGATGCCGGCGACGACGAAGTAGAAGCTCCAGGTCGGGCGCTGCTGGTCGGCGACGTTCATAATCCCGCCGACGGCCTCGGATCCCTCGGCCGGGGCGAAGAGCTGGTAGGTGCCCATCGGGCCCATATCCATAGCGCGGTCCCTCACCCATTCGAATTGCTCGGAATAGAAGGCGAAGCCGGCCTCCCAGTCGGTCGTGTAGAGCTCGTGCCAACCGACATTGCCCGGCGCCATTCGGTCGAGCGGCTTCATCTCCCCTTCCCCTTGCGGCGCCAGCAGCTGGAAGACGGCGCCCTGCGGATCGGCGACGACGGCGAAGCGGCCGACATCGGGTATGTCGGCGGGAGCGCGGTGGACCCGGCCCCCGGCCGCCTCGATCCGCGCCGCGGCGGCGTCGGCGTCGTCGACGGCGATATAGCCGATCCAGCCCGGCTCGGCGCCCGCGGCGCGCGCCTCCTGCGGCATCGTCATCATCCCGCCGACCCCCCGCTCGCCCGCGGAGAGAATCGTATAGCCCTCGTTCTCGCCGCCCGCGTCGCGGGCGTTCCACCCGACGACGGCGGTGTAGAAGGCCTCGGCTGCCTGTCGGTCGCCGGTCATCAGCTCGTACCAGATGAACCTGCCCTCATGTCCCATCTTGCGTCTCCTCCCTCGCCGATCAGGCGGCTTCGACCGGGGCGGCGCCGAGCGCCTCGCTTGCCGCGGCCATGTCCATCCACATCGGCTCCCATATGTGGCCGTCGGGGTCCTCGAACGCGCGGCCGTACATGAAGCCGTGGTCCTCCGCGGGCCGCACCTCGGCGCCGCCCGCCGCCAGGGCCTTCTCGGTGATGTCGTCCACCGCCTGCCGGCTTTCGGCGGAGAGGCAGAGCAGCACCTCGGTGGCCGAGCGGGCGTCGGCGACGGCGCGGGGCGTGAACTGCCTGAACTTGTCGTGGGTCAGGATCATGACGTGGATCACGTCGGAGATCACCATGCACGCCGCGGTTTCGTCCGAGAAGATCGGGTTCTTCGTCGCCCCGATCGCCTCGTAGAAGGCGATCGACCGGCCGAGGTCGGCGACGGGCAGGTTCACGAAAATGAGCTTCGACATGCTTCCTCTCCCTGAGCGCCGAATCACGCCTTGACGCTGATGCGCCTCGTAGTTACATAAAGCAACTACAAAGTTTCTAAAGGTAACTGAGTGCAGCGGATACCGGCCAGACGCCGCTACCAGGATGCCTGCGGGGCCGCCCATGGCCTCGACCTCGTCGGCGACCGCTGGTCGTTGCTCGTCGTGCGGGAGCTCATGTTCGGCGCCAAGCGCTTCGGCGAGATACGCTCGAGCCTGCCGGGGATCAGCGCCAAGGTTCTGACCGAGCGGCTGGAGGAGCTTCAGGCGTCCTCCATTCTCATCCGGCGCAAGCTGCCGCCCCCCGCCTCGGCGCAGGTCTATGAGCTCACCGCGTGGGGGTATGAGATCGAGCCCGTGTTCCAGACCCTCGGCCGCTGGGCCGCGCGCTCCCCCTGCCACGATCCGACCCTGCCGCTCAGCCCGGCCTCGCTGATGCTCTCCTTCCGCACGATGCTCGACCGCGAGGCCGCGAAGGGCGTGAACCTGCGCATCGGCTTCCGCTTCGGCGCCGAGACCTTCCTCGCCCGGATAGGCGACGGTGAGATCGTCATCGTCCGCGGCGACATCGATTCGGCGGACGTCCGCTTCGTCGGGGATCCCGCGAGCGTCGCCGCCGCCGTCTACGGCGGAGCCCCTCTCTCGGAAGTGCCGCTTCGGGTCGAGGGAAACCCGGCGCTGGCGGAGCGGTTCGTCGGCCTCTTCGCGCTTCCCGCCAAGGCCCCCGCCGCGGCCGTCGATTCGGATCCGGATCGAGTTTCGCGCCCGGATTGAGGCAAGGTTCCGGCGATTCGTCCCGTCGAAGGCGCGGTCCGTCGTGGGTTGTGCCGGCTTTCGTTGACGGTTCGCCGCCACCCCCGCATTCCGATCCTCGTTAGCGGGAGCGCGGCCCCCGGGGGAACCGAAGGGCGGCGCGAGACGGGCGGGGCATCGAGGGCGCGAGGCGCTCCTTCAGATCAGCCGGCCGCATGAAATTGGGATCCGAATGCTCGGTTCACTCCGGCCGCGGCTTTTTGCGGCCTTTGTCCTGGCGGCCTTCGCCTTCGTCTCCACGCCGGCTCTGGCCGCGGACGGCGAGGGGGCGCCGGTGGTGCAGACCGCCTCCATCGCGACCCTTCCCAATCTCGCCGCCATCGTGCGCGACCAGACCGCCCAGGCCGAGCGGAGCGCCGCCCCCGCCCCCACGGCCGCGATCGCCACGGCGACGCCGCGGCCCCTGCGCGACATGGTCGTCTCGTTCGTCGACTACGGCAATTACGACGCGGAGCAGCTCTGCCTCGCCAAGGCGGTCTATTTCGAGGCGCGCAGCGAATCGCTCGAAGGCCAGCTCGCCGTCGCCGAGGTCGTGCTCAACCGCGCCGCGTCGGGCCGCTACCCGCCGACGGTCTGCGCCGTCGTCACCCAGCACGCGCAATTCTCCTTCATCCGCGCCGGCCGCTTCCCGACGCCCGACACGAGCAGCGAGGGCTGGCACAAGGCGCTCGCCATCGCCGACATCGCCGCCAAGCGCCTCGCCAGCCAGGTCGGCCGCGACGTCCTCTGGTACCACGCCACCTACGTCGCCCCCGCCTGGGGCCGCCAGCGCACCCGCGCGGCGCAGATCGGCACCCACATCTTCTACAGCTGAGGCGGCGCCTCGGCCCCGCTCGGGCTCAGCCGAGGTCGGCGACCGACAGCAGGACGAGGCCGGCGATTATCAGGATCCCCCAGCGCACCGCGCGTTCGAGCGCGAAGTTGCTGGTGCGCGACAGGATCACCGCGCTGGCCGGCATGATGATCAGGAACAGGCCGACGGAAAGGGCGATGCCCGCCTTCCAGTCGACCAGCGCGAACCCCGCCACCGCAAGCGCCGCCCACAGGATGCAGAAGGCCAGCGCTTCGGGGTAGAGCTTGGGCATCAATGCGCCGCCTGCGGGCCGCGCGCGATGCCGGAGAGGGCCAGCTGCCGGTCGATCTGGCTCATCAGCCGCTCGACGGCCTCGCCGTCCCGTCCCTCCGCGCGCGCCACCAGCACGTCCTGGGTGTTGGACGCGCGCAGCAGCCACCAGCCGTCGTCGGTTGAGACTCTCGCGCCGTCGGTGCGATCGACCCGCGCCCCGTCCCGCTCGAGCCGGTCCAGCACCTCGTCGACCACCGCGAACTTGCGGCTCTCGTCGACCTGGAAGCGTAGCTCGGGCGTGTTGACCATCGCCGGCATGGCGTCGCGAAGCGCGGCGAGGCTGCGGCCGAGCCCGCTCACCGCCCGGATCAGGCGGAGCGCCGCATAGATGCCGTCGTCGAAGCCGTACCATTCGTGCGCGAAGAAGACGTGGCCGCTCATCTCGCCGGCCAAGGGGGCGCCCGTTTCCTTCATCTTGGTCTTGATCAGGCTGTGCCCGGTCTTCCACATCACCGGCTTGCCGCCGAGCTCGGCGACCCGGTCGAACAGGGCCTGGCTCGCCTTGACGTCGGCGATGATCGTCGAGCCGGGGAGCGCCTCGAGCACCGGCTCGGCGAGGATGGCGAGCAGCTGGTCGCCCCAGACGACGCGGCCCTCGCCGTCGACCGCGCCGATCCGGTCGGCATCGCCGTCGAGCGCGACTCCGAAGTCGAGCCCCTTCTCGCGGACGAGCCGCTTCAGGTCCTCGAGATTGGCCTCGACGGTGGGGTCCGGATGGTGGTTGGGGAAGCGCCCGTCCACCTCGGTGTAGAGGGTGAAATGCTCGCCCGGCAGGCGCTTCACCAGCCTGTCGACGATCGGTCCGCCGGCGCCGTTGCCCGCGTCCCAGCCGATCCGGAGCGGCCGCGCGTCGAAGCCCGTGAGGAGCCGGTCGACATAGCGCTCGACGACCGCCTCGTCCGCGACCTTGCCGGACCCTTCCTCCCAGTCGCCCTCGGCCGCCATGCGGCCCAGCGCCTGGATGCGCTCGCCGAAGAAGGCGTTGTGCCGGAGAACCATCTTGAAGCCGTTATAATCGGCCGGATTGTGGCTGCCCGTGATCTGGATGCCGCCGTCGACGTCCAGCTCCGCCTCGGCATAATAGAGCATCGCCGTGGGGCCGAGGCCGATTCGCACGACGTCGCAGCCGCTCCGCACCAGGCCCTGGATCAGCCGGGCCTCGAGCGCCGGGGAGCTTTCCCGGCCGTCGCGCCCTACCGCCACCCGCCGGCCGCCGGCCCGCCGGACGAACGTTCCGAAGCTGCGGCCGACGGCCTCCGCATCGTCCTCGCCGAGCGTGTCGCCGACCACCCCCCTGATGTCATATTCGCGCAGCGAGGTGGGATTGAAGCGGTGGCTCATCGCGGACTCCGGCAGGGATTGGGAACGGGGAAGAAGACGCGCCCCTAAGACGCGCGAGGCGTGCGGCGGTTCATTTCGGCGACGAGCGTGTCGCGCGCGACGTTGACCCGGCGCGCGAGCTCGGCCGAGCCGCCCGCATCCGGGTGCACTCGGGCGATCAGGCGGCGGTGGGCGTCGCGAATCTCGGCCAGCGTCGCCCCTTCCCGCACCCCGAGCAGGCGGCGCGCGTCGTCGACCGGCATGGTCGGCGCGGCGGGCCTGGGCCGGCGCCACGCCGCCCAGAGGAGGCTGCCGCCCATCAGCGCCGCGCCCGGGATCAGCCGACCGGTGGTGAGGAAGCGCAGGCCGAGCAGGAAGACGAATCCCGCCGCCATGTCCTCGTAGGTGAAGCCCCTGAGGCGCCCCGTCGACCAGGCCCAGACGAGGGCGCCCGCGGCGAGGAGGAGCAGGAGCCCCATCAGCCCGCGGCCGATGCGCGCGGCGCGGCGGGATGGCCTTCCTGCGGGAGGCCGAAGCCGGCGATCATCTCGCGAAGCTCCTGGCGCGCCGCGATATGGGCGATCCCGACCTCGCCGAGATGCGGAAGGTCGAGGAGGGTGAGCCCCTTCGGGAAGAGCTCGCGGTAGATGACCCGCTCGCCGAGGCCGGGGATGACCCGGAAGCCGACCCGGCGGGAGAGCTCGCCGAGCGCCTCGCCGACCCGGCGCATGTTGCGCGCCTCGATATGCTGCATCCGGTTCCTCAGCACCACCCAGTCGACGCTGGCGCCGTGCGTCTTGGCGCGCTGGGTGCGGCTGTTCCACACCAGCTCGGCGTAGAAGCTCGGGCGGCGGACGCGGTAGGTCTCGGAATCGACCTGGCCGATGAGGTCGAGGTCGACGAAGCTGTCGTTGATCGGGGTGACGAGGGTGTCGGCGCGCAGCATCGCCAGCCGGGCGTCCGGATCGTCGCGGCCGGGCGTGTCGACCACGACGACGTCGACGCCTTCGGAGACCCGGTCGAGCACCGCGTCGAGCGACTCCCCCTTGGCGGGATCGAAGGTCTCGTAGACCGGCATCGGCAGCGCGACGCCGAGGCGCTTCACCGTCTCGCCGCGATTGTCGAGATAGCGGCCGAGGGTGCGCTGGCGCGTGTCGAGATCGACCGCGGCGACGCGGCGGCCGGCGGCGGCCAGAGCGACCGCGCTGTGCACGGCCGTGGTCGACTTGCCGGTTCCGCCCTTCTCGTTGGCGAATATTATGAAGTGCGGCGCCGCCATGTAACCCCAGCCGTATGTCTTGATTCTGCCCCGATCGCCGCCCAAGGGCGACGGCCAAGCTGATATCGGAGGCGGCAAGAGGGTGCAAACGGTCCGTGACATCGAAGCGCTGCGCCAGGCCGTCGCCGACCTGCGGGCCGCCGGCGGGCCGATCGCCCTGGTGCCGACCATGGGCGCGCTGCATGCCGGCCACATGGCGCTCGTCGCCGAGGCCCGGCGGCGGGCGAGCCACGTCGTGGCCTCGATCTTCGTCAACCCGATGCAGTTCGCTGCGAACGAGGACCTGTCCACCTATCCGCGCCGCGAGGCGGGCGACGCCAAGATGCTCGACGAGGAGGGGTGCGCCCTGCTCTGGGCGCCGGACGTCGGGGCCATGTATCCCGCCGGCTTCGCGAGCGCGGTGAGGGTGGGCGGGGTCGGCGAGGGCCTCGACGGAGCCGCCCGCCCGGGCCATTTCGAGGGCGTCGCGACGGTCGTCCTGAAGCTCCTCAACCAGGTGCGGCCGGACGTCGCCCTGTTCGGCGAGAAGGATTATCAGCAGCTCGCCGTGATCCGCAGGATGGTGCGCGACCTCGATCTCGCGGTGGAGATAGTCGGCGTGCCGACGCAGCGCGACGCGGACGGCCTCGCCCTCTCGTCGCGCAACGCCTATCTGACCGACGAGGAGCGGCGGGCGGCCCGGGCGCTGCCCCGCGCGCTGGGCGAGGCCGCCGGCGCCATCCGGGCGGGAGGGGCGGTCGCCCCCGCCCTCGCCGCCGCGGTCGACAAGCTGGCGAAGGCGGGCTTCGACCCCATCGACTATGTCGAGCTGCGCGACGCCGAGACGCTGGCGCCGCTCGACGCGCTCGACCGTCCCGCCCGCCTGCTCGCGGCGGCGCGGATCGGGCGCACCCGCCTCATCGACAACCTGCCGGTCGCCCCGGCCTGAGGCACCCCGCCGCATGGTATCGGCGGCGTTAACCATTTGTTGTACATCGCCGACGCAACCTCGCGTTCAACGCCACGACGACGAGGGCAATGAACATGGGGAACAGCCTGAAATCCGCCGCTTTCCTGATCGAAAGCCGCCTCTGCGAAGCCGCGCTCGGCGATGCCGAGGCCCTTTACGAGCTCGGGATCGCCTATTCGACCGGCACGCACGGCATCGAGGTCGACCTCATCGAGGCGCACAAATGGTTCAACCTCGCCGCCCTCAACGGCAGCGAGCGGGGCCAGGCCTGCCGTGCCGAGATCGCCGAGGAGATGACCGCGCGTGAGATCGCCGAGGCGCAGCGCCAGGCCCGCGCCTGGCTCGGCGAGACGGCGATGCGCCGCGCCGCCTAAGCTCCCCTCCCTGCACGCGGGGAGTGGTCGGGGGGTGGGCGCGTCTCGGGACGCCTACCGCCCTTCATCGACCGACCCACCCCAAGCCCCTCTTCGTATCGAAGGAGGGGGACTCAGTTCGCTCCGTTCTCATATTTCCTGAACCAGGCGATGATCGCCGCCGCCTTCGCCGCGGCCTGGCTGGGCCTGGAAGCGATCGCGCCGTGGCCGACCCCCGGCACCTTCACCAGCGCGGTCGGCACGCCCCGGATCTGCAGCGCCGCATAGAGCTGCTCCGCCTCGCTGACGGGCGTGCGGTAATCCTCGCTGCCCACCACCACCAGGGTCGGCGTATGGATGTTGCCGGCCAGCGACAGCGGCGAACGCGACCAATAGGCGGTCGGATCCTCCCAGGGCAGCTTCTCGAACCAGTAGCGCGACGTGAACAAGGTCATGTCCATGGTCAGCGCCTCGCTCGTCCAGTTGATCACCGGCTTCTGCGCGGCGGCGGCCTTGAACCGGTCCGTCTTGCCGACGATCCAGGTGGTGAGCACGCCGCCGCCCGATCCGCCGGTGACGAACAGCCGCTGCGGATCGGCGAAGCCCTGCGCCACCGCCGCGTCGACCGCCGCCATCAGGTCGTCATAGTCGCGCCCCGGATAGGCGTGGTGGATGAGGTTGGCGAATTCGGCGCCGTAGGAGGAGGAGCCGCGGGGGTTGGTCGACAGCACCGCATAGCCCGCGGCGGCGTAGAGCTGGTTGTCGGTGGAGAAATAGGGTCCGTAGGCGGCGACCGGCCCGCCATGTATCTCGAGGATCAGCGGCACGCGCTGGCCCTCGCGCCAGGAGGGCGGGAGGGTAAGCCAGGCGTCGATCGGGCGATTGTCGAACGACGTCACCGCGATCTTGCGGACCTCGCCGAGCCGCTTCCCGCCGAGCAGGTCGGCGTTGAGGTGCGTCAGCTGCCGCGACGCCCCCCCGCTGACGACCGCCACGTCCGCCGGCCGGGCCGGCGAGCCGGCGGTGATCGCGACGGCGCCGTTGCGGGCGACGGTGAAGCTGCCGCCGGCATAGGGCCGGTCGAGACCGCTCCCCGCCAGCGCGTCGGTGACGGGCCGGACGCTGCCGTCTAGGCCGATGCGGGACACGCGGGTGAGGCCGCGATCCTCGTAGGAGACGTAGATCGAGCGGCCGTCCGCCGCCCAGACCGGCGCGTTGACGCTGCGGTCGAGCGATTCGGCGAGCGCGCGGCGGCCGCTGCCGTCGCGATTCATCACGTAGAGCACGTCGCTCTGATAGGAGAGGCGCTTGTCGTCATAGCCGACATAGGCGATCAGCCTTCCGTCGGGCGAGACGACCGGCTGCTCGTCCGGGCCGCGCCGGTCGGTGAGGGTCCGCACCGTTCCGCCGTCCACGTCGAGCGCGTAGATTTCCGTGTCGAAAGGCTCGCGCTCCCAATTGGCGTTGCGGTTGCCGGAGAAGACGAGCGTTCGGCCGTCCGGCGACCAGGAGAGCGGGCCGTCATTGTTGCGGGCCCCGAAGGTGAGCTGGCGCGGCGCTCCGCCGTCCGCGGAGACCAGGAACAGCTGGGTGTAACCGGGCTTCACATAGCCGTCGGCGTCCGAGCGGTAGGCGACGGCGGTGTGGATCTCGAGCGCCGGCGCCCATTGCGCGCCGTCGGGCTTGGGCGGCGCGGCGCCGAGCTTGGCGTCGTCGTCGGGGACGAACATGGAATAGGCGATCCGCCGCCCGTCGGGCGACCAGGCGATCGAGGAGGGCGATTGCGGAAGGCCGGTGATCCGCACCGATTGGCCGCTCTCCATCCAGCGCACGAAGAGCTGCGGCGCGCCGCCTTCCCCGCTCGAGACGTAAGCGAGGCGCCGCCCGTCCGGGGACCAGCGGGGCTGGCTGTGATTGCCGGGGCCGGCGACGAGCGGCAGCTGCTCGCCGCTGCGCGTGTCGACCAGCCAGAGGGTGGAGCGCATCCGGTCGGTCATCACGTCGCCCGAGCGGCGGACGTAGGCGATCCTCGTCCCGTCCGGGCTGATCTGCGGATCCGAGGCGACTTCGAGCGAGAAGAGGTCGATCCCCGCGAAGGTGGTGGCAGGGCCTTCCGGCGGCGCGGCGGCGGCGGGGGCGGCGAGCCCGGCGAGCAGGATGACGGCGCAGATTCGCTTCAGCATGGCGGCCCCTTGGTTCGTTACGGCAGCGGCTTATGCGTCAGCGCCGCTCTTGCGGAAAGGCGTCATTTCCCGAAGCTCGGCAATCTCGTGCGTCACCGCGGCCCGCTCCCGGGCGAGGAAGTCGGCGACGGCGCCGCGGAAATTGCGGTCGGCGATGAAATGGGCGGACCAGGTCGGCACCGGGGCGTAGCCGCGGCTCAGCTTGTGGGCGCCCTGCGCGCCGGCCTCGACCCGGGCGAGGCCGCGGGCGATCGCCGCCTCGATGGCCTGGTAGTAGCATATCTCGAAATGGAGCCCCGGGACTTCGGCCACGGTGCCCCAATAGCGCCCGTAGAGCGTGTCGGCGCCGACCAGGTTCAGCGCCCCCGCAATCGGCCTCCCCGCCTCACGGGCGAAGATGAGCAGCACCCGGTCGGCCATCCGCTCCCCGAGCAGCGAGAAGAACCGGCGAGTGAGATAGGGGCGCCCCCATTTGCGCGAACCGGTGTCCTGGTAGAAGGCCCAGAAGGCGTCCCAATGCGCCTCGGTGATCGCCGCGCCGGTGACATGCTCGACCGTCAGCCCCTCGAGCGCCGCGGCGCGCTCCTTGCGGATCGCCTTGCGCTTGCGTGAGGAGAGATCGGCGAGGAAGTCCTCGAAGCCGGCATAGCCGCGGTTCGACCAGTGGAACTGGCTGTCGACCCGGATCAGCCAGCCCGCCTTCTCGAACAGGCCGACCTCCTCCTCCGCGATGAAGGTGGCGTGCGCCGAGGAGAGGCCGTTCTGCCGAACCACCGCCTCGGCCGCTCCGATCAGCGCCGGCGCAAGCTCCGGCCGCCGGGCGAGCAGGCGGCGGCCCGGCACCGGCGTGAACGGCACGGCGATCTGTAGCTTCGGGTAATAGTCCCCGCCCGCCTGCTCGAAGGCATGGGCCCAGGCGTGGTCGAACACATATTCGCCCTGGCTGTGGCTCTTGAGATAGGCCGGCATCACCGCCGCCGGAGCGCCCCCCTCTCCGTCGATCGCTATCGGCACGGGCTGCCAGCCGGTACCCACGGTCGCGCTCCCGGATTCCTCGAGCGCGGAGAGAAAGGCGTGCGTCAGGAAGGGATTGCCGGCGCCGGCGCAGCGGTCCCACGCCTCGGCCTCGAAGCTGGCGACGCCCGGCGCGATCCGCGCAACGACCTCGCTCACGCCGGCTCCTCGTAGATGATCTGGTCGGCATGGGCCTCGGCCCGCGCGCGGTCGGCGGCGGTGCGCACGGTCCAGGTATAGACCGCCAGGCCTTGCGAGCGCGCGCCGGATGCAAAGGCGGACGGCAGGTCGCGCACGTCGCAGGCGAGGAAATCGGCCCTCGCCCGCAACAGGGAGAGGCGCCGCTCGACGCGGCCCCGAAGGCCGTTCCGCCCACCCTCGGCGACGACGAGGCCGCGCAGGAGCGAGGGCCGGCGCGCGGCGAACCAGCGACCGACCTCCGGATTGAAGGACATCACGCCGACGGGCCCCGCATATCCTTCGAGCGCCGCGGCGACGGCGGCACAGAGCCACGCGACGCGCCGGCCCGGCGCCTTCACCTCGATGAGGAGGCCCGCGCGGCCGCCGATGCCGTGAAGCGCGTCGGCGAGCGTCGGGATCGTCCCGCCGCCGCGAAGCGCGATCCGCTTCAGCGCGGCGGCGTCCCGCTCGCCGACCGTTCCGCATTCGGCGGTGAGCCTGTCGAGCCGCTCGTCGTGGAAGACGATCGCCTCGCCGTCGCGGCTTGCCCGCACGTCGAGCTCGATGCCGTCTCCCCGCGCGACGGCGGCGGCGAAGGCGGCGAGGCCGTTCTCGGGCGCGTCCCTGCCGTGCAGCCCGCGATGGGCGAACGGCCGGGCGCCGAGGCGGTCGAGCTCAGCCCGCCTTGACGGCGACGACGGCATCGATCTCGACCGCCGCGCCGAGTGGGAGGACGGAGACGCCGACGGCGCTGCGGGCGTGGCGGCCGGCCTCGCCGAACACCTGCTCCATTAGCTCCGACGCGCCGTTCGCCACCTTGGGCTGGTCGGTGAAGCCGCCGGCGCTGTTGACGAAGACGCCCAGCTTGACGATCCGCTCGACGCGGTCGAGGCTGCCGAGCGCGCGGTTGATCTGGGCGAGCAGCATCAGGCCGCAGGCGCGGGCCGCGCGCTGGCCGTATTCGAGGTCGCGATCCTCGCCGAGGCGGCCGGTGAGCAGCGCGCCGTCCTCGAACGACACCTGTCCGGAAATGTGGAGGAGGCTGCCCGCGAGGACGGTCGGCACGTAGGCCGCGACCGGGGCGGCCGGCTCCGGAAGGGTGATACCCAGCTCGGCGATTCGGGTGGCGATCTGTGTCATATGCCGACGCGTAAGCACCGCTCGCCGCATCCGGTCAAGCCGCCCCGGGAACCGAAACGGGGTGGGGACGGTTTACGCGCCGTTAAGGGTCATCCGACCCGAGTCCGTTGAAAAGGGCTGGAATTTGGCAGGATGGGCATCGTCGCGCAGGCGTTATGGGTACGCCGCCGCCGTGCGTCCGCCGCTTTCAGCGCTCCCTCTTCCCAACGCCTCCCGTCTGCCGCCCGGCGCTTCCGCCGGTCCTGGTCGCTGCGCGCGGGTCGCCGGTTGCGCCTCGCTTTCCTGATTATTCCTGACCTTTCCCTTTCCTCCTGAAGGAGACCTCCATGCGCCGGTTTTCGAACCTATCCCCCTATGGCAGCGAGCAGCGGGAGCTGTTCTCCGCGCAAAGCGCGGGCGTCGACGGCGTCCGTAGCTTCGAGCTGTCGGACGCCGCCTTCTCGTCCGCTTTGTGGCAGAAGGGCATGACCTTCGCCAAGCTGACCACCGCCCTCCCCGTCGACGGAGTCGGCGATCTCAAGGCGCTGGTCACGACCGGCATCATCGGAGTCACCGCCGACGAAGCCGGCAACGGCAAGGGCGTCGCCCCCGGCAACCCCACCCTCACCGTCGACGCCGCCCATTCCATCGGCGCGATCAACACCAACGGCGACCAGGATTATTACCAGGTCACGCTGGAGGCGGGCAAAACCTACCAGATCGGCATGTACGGCTATACCGGCCCCGCCGGCTCGCCCGGGCCGACCGGCGCGCCGCTCGTCGATTCCTACATCGAGATCTACCGGGCCGACGGCACCTCGCTGGTGGTCAGCGCCGACGGCGGCGCCGACACGCCCCACAACGCGGCCAATTCGGGCTTCGACGTGCTGCTGACCTTCACGCCCGACACGACCGGCACCTATTACATCAACGCCCAGTCCTTCGATAACAACGCGGCCGACGGCACGACCGGCGAGGGCGTGGGCGACTACGAGATCTTCGTCCACGACGCCACCAACGACCCGACCATCTACCGGCCCTATTACGACGTCGACAGCCCGCTCTACGCGATCGACTGGGGCACGCGGGTCAACCGGGTCAACCAGACCGCCGCCAATCCCGACGGCAACGAGGGCCCGCGCGACACCGGCAACGCCCAGGGCACGCCGACCTACGGAAGCGCCCTCGACATGAACGCGATCCTCGCCGCCAACGGCAAGACCGCGGCGGACATCGTCGGCAAGAACGTCATCACCATCTATTTCGCCAAGGCCGGCGAGGTCGTCACCTCGCTGGAGGATCCGAGCAGCCCCGGCCTGCCGCCGGTCGCCGTGCAGACGTCGGACGTCTCCGACTTCGAGCATGCCGCGGTGATGACCGCGCTGCACCAGTTTGAGAAGGTGGCGGACGTCGTCTATCTCGAAGTGCAGAGCCGGGACCAGGCCGACTTCGAATATGCCAGCTACAAGGGCACGCCCGGGCCGGGCATCTCGCTGCTCGGCTCGATGTCCCCGCCGGACGAGCCGGATGAGGGCCTCGCTCTGTTCAACTCCGGCGACTATCGCTGGAACGCGACCGACCTCCAGCAGGGCGGCTTCTCCTTCGTCACCCTCATCCATGAGCTCGGCCACGGCCACGGCCTCGCCCACCCGCACGACAATGGCGGCCATTCGGGCATCATGCACGGCGTCGAGCCCGAGGGCGCCGGAGTCGCCGACTACACGACCGGCGACTATCACCTGAACCAGGGCGTCTTCACGATGATGTCCTACGAGGACGGTTGGCAGGACTCGCCCTACGGCAACGCCCCCACCACCGGCGGCTACGGCTATCTCGGCGGCCTGATGGCCTTCGACATCGCCGCCATCCAGGACAAATACGGCGTCAACGAGGACTGGGCGACCGGCAACGACACCTACACGATCAAGGACGAGAACGCGCCCGGCACGTTCTACACGTCGATCTGGGACGCCGGCGGCATCGACCAGATCGTCTACAACGGCACCAGGGACGCCAATATCGACCTGCGGCCCGCCACGCTGAAATATGAGGAGGGCGGCGGCGGCTGGGTGAGCTACGCCTACGGCATCTACGGCGGCTTCACCGTCGCCAACGGCGTCACCATCGAGAACGCCACCTCCGGAGCCGGCAACGACCAGCTCTGGGGCAACGCGGCGAACAACGTGATGACGGCCGGCGCCGGCAACGACCGCATCCTCCTTCAGGACGGCGGCAACGACACCGCCTACGGCGGCGACGGCAACGACTATATCTATTTCGGCGGCGCCTACACGTCCGACGACGTGATCGACGGCGGCGCCGGCACCGATACGGTCGGCCTCATCGGCACCTACTCGTCGCTCAGCTTCGGCGCCGGCAGCCTCAACGGGATCGAGCGGCTGGCGCTCTACACCAGCTCCTACCTGCCCGGCTCCGCACCGGCGGCCTACAACATCACCTTCGCCAACCACGTGATCGGAACGTCGCTGTTCGTGACGGCGGCGTCGCTGCAGGCGGGCGAGACGCTCACCTTCAACGGCACGGCCGAGACCACCAACGCCTTCTACGTCCATGGCGGCGCCGGCAACGACGCCATCGCGGGCGGGGGCGGCAGCGACTATCTGATCGGCAATGCCGGCAACGACCAGCTCTACGGTCTCGGCGGCATCGACACCCTGGTCGGCGGCGGCGGCGCGGACATTCTGCGCGGCGGCGTCGGCGGCGACTTCTTCCGCTACGAGAGCGTCACCGACTCCACCGCCTCGGCGACCGACAAGATCGTCGACTTCGAAGGGTTCGACAAGATCGACCTCTCGGCGATCGACGCCAATTCCGGCGTCGACGGCAACCAGGCCTTCACCTTCATCGGGGCCTCCGCCTTCTCGGGGGCGGGCCAGCTTCGCGCCACCTTCGACGCGGGCAACAACCTGTGGACGGTGGAGGGCGACGTCAACGGCGACGGCACGGCCGACTTCGTCCTGCAGGTGGTGTCGCTCCAGCCGGACCCGCTGAACGCGAGCCACTTCGTCCTTTAAGGACGGGCCGGGAGACGGAAAGGGGCGGTGGGCGCGAGCCTGCCGCCCCTTTCCCGTCAGCCCTTCCGCGCCACCTGGAAGCCGGCGAAGCTCTGGGAGACCGGCATCAGCTCGAGCCGGTTGACGTTGACGTGGGGGGGCAGGTTGGCGACCCACCAGATCGTCTCGGCCAGGTCCTCGGCGGTCATCGGGTCCATTCCGCCGTAGAGCGCGTCCGAGCCCGCCTGGTCCCACCCGTTGCGGACCAACGTGAACTCGGTCTCGATCATCCCGGGCTCGATCGACGTCACGCGCACGCCCGTGCCGTGGAGGTCCGCGCGCAGGTCCAGCGAGAACTGGGTCACGAAGGCCTTGGTGCCGCCGTAGACCGCGCCGCCGCGATAGGGGTAGGTCGCCGCCACCGAGCTGAGGTTGATCACCGCCCCCTTGCGGGCGATGAGGCCGGGCAGCAGCCGGCGGGTGAGCGCGACGAGGCCGGTGATGTTGGTGTCGATCGCCTGGAAAGCGGGCGCGAGCTCGGCCTCCTGCAGCGGCGCCAGCGGAGGGGCGAGGCCGGCATTGTTGAGCAGCAGGTCGATGTCGCGGAAGCCCTCGGGCAGGCCCTCTACCGCTGCTTCCAGCGCCTGCGCGTCCCGCATGTCGAGGGGGAGGGGGTGGAAGGCTTCGCCGAGCGCTCCTCTCAAGGCGTCGAGGCGGTCGCGGCGTCGGCCGGTGCCGACCACCCGCCAGCCGCCGGAGACGAAGCGGCGGGCGGCCGCCTCGCCGATGCCGGCGGTGGTTCCGGTGATGAAGATCGTCGAGGTCATGCAAGCTCCTTGGGGTCGGCGGGCCCGTCGGCGAGGCGGGCGAGGATCCAGGGTGTGGCGGCGGCCCAGTCGTCGATGCGCGCATGGGCGTAGGGCGCGGGCGGCGTGTGCGCGGCGAGGCGAGGCTCGGCGACCATATGCAGGCGCCAGACTCCGGGCGCGTGCTTGGCGACCGATTCGTGATGGACGGAAAGGTCGTCGACGAAAACGGTGGAGGAGGGCCGCAACGTCTCGATCAGCTCCAGCACCGGCCGTCCCTTGCCGCCGCGGTTGCACAGCACCCGGTGGCGGATGTCGAACCGCTCCAGCTGCTCGATCCGCCCCGCTTCATATTCCTCGCCGATGTTGGTGAGGACGACGATCTCGGCCGCGCGGCCGATCTCGGCGAGCGCCTCGACCGCGCCCGGCACCGCGTTCTGGCGGTGCATCTCGCTGCCGAAGAAGCCGTCGAGCAGCGGCCAGACCCGCGCCTCGCCCACCGGCGCCCCGCCGCCGTCCCGGATCGCGTCGCGAAAGCCCGGCGACGCGAGGTCGAAGCTGTAGCCGTGGGCCTCCGCCAGCCATTCGGCGAAGTGCGCGACCATGTGCAGGAGGACCTCGTCGCAGTCGGTGACGAGCAGCGGCCGGCCGCTCATCGCTCAAGGCTCCCGCGGGCGGCGACGAGCGCGGCCGGCGCGACCTCGAGCGCCTCGGCGCAGGCGACGAGGTCCGGCTCATGCGCTTCCAGGAAGCCGAGGATCGCGGCGAGCACGGCCGGCTCGCCGAGCCGGGCGCGCAGGTCGTCCCCGGTCAGGCCGGTCAGCGCGAGCAGGCGCTGGGCACGATCGTCCTCGGCCAGCGCCCAGCCGAGGGCGGAGAGGGCGAGCGCTTCCGGGTCGGGCGGGTTTGTGCGATCTCGAAGCATCTTCTACGGATGCGCCGGTGGGACAAAAAATCCTGGTTGTCGAGGACAACGAGCTCAATCTGAAGCTGTTCTGCGACCTGCTGCGCGCGCACGCCTACGCCGCCGAGCCGGTGCGCGACGGACGGGAGGCGGTGGCGAAGGCGCGCGCCTTCCGGCCGGACCTCATCGTCATGGACATCCAGATGCCGCATATCAGCGGGCTGGAGCTGATCGAGCAGCTCAAGGCCGACGCCGAGCTCAGGCGAACGCCGATCATGGCCGTCACCGCTTATGCCGCCAAGGGCGACGAGGAGCGGATCCGCGACGCCGGGGCGGAGGGCTATGTGTCGAAGCCGATCTCGGTCGTCCGCTTCGTCGAGGCCGTGCGCGCTCTGCTCGCGGCGCCGCGGCTGGACGCCGGGGAAGAGGAGGCGGAGGCGGCGGAGGACGCGGAAGGCGCGGAGGAGGAAGCCGGACCGCCCGCCCCGGCGGAGGTGAGGGTGTCGCGCCGCTTCCAGGCGCCGGCCGAGCGGGTGTTCGACGCCTGGCTGGATGCCCGGACGGCGGGTCGATGGCTGTTCGCCACGCCCGACGGCGAGATGCAGCTTGTGGAGATAGAGCCGTGGCCGGGCGGCCGCTGGGAGGTCGTCGAGCGGCGCGACGGCGAGGACGTCCTCCACACCGGCACCTACGAGGCGGTCGAGCGGCCGGAGCGGCTCGCCTTCACGCTCTCGGTTCCGAAATATTCCGATGCCGAGGCGCGGGTCACGGTCACCCTCTCGGCCGTCGAAGGCGGGTGCGCGCTGACGCTCGTCCAGACCTATGGCGCGGACGCCCGCGCCAGCCCCGATCAGATCGAGCGCGGCTGGGGCCACGTCCTCGCGGCCTTGGCCGCGACGCTCGGCGAAGGAGAAGAGGATGAGCTTCCGGGGTAGCTGCCATTGCGGCAAGGTCGCCTACACGGTCGACGAGGATCCGCCGACCGAGGCGATGGCGTGCAACTGCTCGATCTGCCGCCGCAAGGGCGCGCTCCACCATTTCACCACGCCGGAACGCTTCCGTCTCGAGACGTCGCGCGGCGACATCCGCACCTACGAGTTCAACAAGCACGTCGTGCGGCACCATTTCTGCACGACATGCGGCTGCGCGCCCTTCGCGGAAGGGACGGGGCCGGGCGGGCAGGCGATGGTGGAGATCAACCTCCGGTGCGCCGAAGGGATCGACCTGGAGGCGCTGAAGGTGAAGCCGTTCGACGGAGCGAGCCTCTGAGGCCTCGCCGTCTCGGCGGGGACGCTCCGTCGAGCGTCCCTACGATCACTTGATCTTGGCTTCCTTGAAGTCGACGTGCTTGCGCGCCACCGGGTCGTACTTCCGGAAGGTCATCTTCTCGGTGATGTTCCGCGGATTCTTCTTGGTCACGTAGTAGAAGCCGGTGTCGGCGGTGCTGACGAGCTTGATCTTGACCGTGGTCGGCTTGGCCATGACAGCCTCTCAATTCGGGGTTCTTGAAACGACGAGAGCGGCGCACGGCGCCGCTCAAATGCGCCGCCGCCTCTGCCCCGCATGAGGCGGCATGTCAAGGCCGGGCCGCTTTAACATTGCGGTAACCATATGCGCGCATCCTCGGCGGATCACCACCGGAGGGAGCGGGCGATGCGGGTGGAGCAGGATGCGATGATGCTGGTTCGGGCCGATCTGTGCGAGCGGCTCGACCTGCTCCGCGCCCTCGCGCTGCGGACGTCGGCAAGGGACTTCAACGAAAGCGTCGAGAGCCTTCGCCGGCTGGCCGCCGCCTACGGAATGGCGCCGGTCGTCGCCCTGGCCGAGGCGCTCGAGCGCGCGGTGGCCGAAGGCGGGCGCCGCGGACACCGCGACTGCCCGACGGCGCTCTACCTCTCCCGCCTCCAGGACGCGATCGGCTGCGAGCGGCTCGACTCGGCGGCCGGGGAGGCGATGCTCGCCTCCGTCTCCGTTCGTCTCTGCTAGGGTACGGACCCGAAGCTTGGAAGCGCTCCTCACCACCTTCATCGCCGCGGCGCTCGGCGAATGGGGGGACAAGACCCAGCTGCTCGTCGCCGCTCTCGCCGCGCGCTACCGCCGGCCGGGCCCGGTTCTCGCCGGAGTCTGCGTCGCGGCGCTGGCGAACAGCGCCCTCGCCGCCTTCGGCGGGACCCTCATCCACGGCACGATCACGCCGCGCGCCGTGTCCCTGCTCGTCGCGATGGCGCTGCTGCTCGCCGCCCTGGGCGCGGTGTCGCGCCCCAAGACCCCGGTCATGGCCGCCGCGTGGAGAACCGGGCCGTTCGTCACGACCGCGGCCTGCTTCTTCCTGGTTGAGTTCGGCGACAGGACGCAGTTCGTCACCGCCGCGCTCGCAGCCCAGTTCGACAGCTTCGCCCTCGCGGCGCTCGGCGCCACCGCCGGGATCCTGGCGTCGAGCCTGCCGGCGGCGGCGCTCGGCGCCCGCCTCCCCCGGGCCGCGCCCTTGAGGCCGATCCGCCTTGCCGCGGGGGCGCTCTTCCTCGCGGCCGGCCTCGTCATCGGGATAGCGAGCCTTCGCCTGGCCTGAGCGCGGCAGGGCGGCCACCGCTCAGCCGGATCAGCCACATGTCGGGCGGCGCGCCGACCCGGAGCGGCACGATGCTGGTGCCGAGGCCGGCGGAGACGATCAGCGTCCGGCCGCCCTCGCGCACGATGCCGCACGCGTAGCGGCGGCCGTATCGCGACTGGGTGGAGAGCGGGCCGATCAGGGGCGGCGCGATCTGGCCGCAATGGGTATGGCCGGCGAGCATCAGCCCCACCCTGTCGGGAAGGCGGGCGAAGGGATCCGGGCTGTGGCTGAGCAGCAGCTTGGCGCCGGGCAGGCGGTCCATCCGCGCGAGGGTGCGCGCGAGGTCGGCATGGTCGGTGAAGGCGTCGTCGAGCCCGCCCAGCGCCAGCGGGCCGACCGCGGCGGCGTCGTTGTCCAGGACCCGCACGCCGATGGCCCGCAGCGCCGCCCGCGCCTCCCCGGCGTCCTTCCAATGGTCGTGGTTGCCGAGCACCGCGACGGCGCCGAGCCGGGCGCGGAGCCCGGCGAGCGGCGCGACCGCCGCGGGATAGGGATAGTCGCGCGTGCCCGTTCGCTTGTCGCTGATGAAGTCGCCGGCGAGGAGGACGAGGTCCGGCCTCAGCGCGTTGGCCCGCTCGACGATCCGCGCGAGCCGCTCGGGCGGCATGTCGGGCCCGCCGACATGGATGTCGGAGATGAGCAGCGCCCGCACCGGCGGCGCCCCGGCCGGCCAGCCGGCCAGCGTCACTGCGGCCCGGCGCACGATCGGGTCCGACGTCGCCTCCCGATACGCGTAGCCGAGCAGGCCCAGCCCGAGGAGCAGGAGCAGGAGGAGCAGGCGCCTCAGGACTTGGGCTTTCGCGTCGGCGCGTGGAAGTCCGGGTCCTTGCCCGCGATCCAGGAGATGAAGCGGGCGATCTCCGGATGGCCGCGCAGCGCCTCGGGCGCGGCATAATCCCGCTCCAGCGCCTTGTTGGAGAGGGTGCGGTGGATCGTCCGGTGGCAGATCGGATGCACAGGCACCGTCTCACGGCCGCCGCGGCTCCTGGGCACCGGATGGTGCCGCTCGGTGCGGCGTCCGAGCGGCCGGCCGCACAGGAAGCAAAGCGGCGCGTCCTCGCCGCTCACGCGCCCTCGTTGTCCAGCGGCGGATAGTCGACATAGCCCTCCGGGCCCTGGCTGTACCAGGTGGCCTGGACGTCGGGGGCGATCGCCGCCTTCGCGGCGAGCCGGGCGGGAAGATCGGGATTGGCGATGAACGGCCGGCCGAAGCTCACCGCATCCGCCCGTTCCTCCTCGACCGCGGCCTCGGCGAGGGGGCCGTCGAAATCGGAGTTGAGGACGAGCGGCCCGGGGAAGACCTTGCGGATCGTCGGGGAGACGGGGGGCACGTCGGATTGCCCGAACGTCCCCTCCGGCCCCGGCTCGCGCAACTCCAGGAAGGCGATGCCGATGTCGGCGAGAGCGGCGGCGGCCGCGCCGAACAGCGTCTCCGGGTCGCTGTCCCGGCAGCCCTGGGTCTCGCTGTTGGGGGAGAGGCGGACGGCGGTCCGCTCCGGCCCCACCATGTCGGCGATGGCGCGGGTGGCCTCGACGAGCAGGCGGATGCGGTTGTCGACCGGGCCGCCATAATCGTCGTCCCTCGCGTTGGTGCCGTCGCGCAGGAACTGGTCGATCAGATAGCCATTGGCGGCGTGGAGCTGGACGCCGTCGAAGCCGGCGGCGATCGCGTAGGCGGCGGCGCGGGCATAATCGTGGAGCAGCGCGGGTATCTCGTCCGAGCGCATCGCCCGCGCCTCGGCATAAGGCTGCCGCCCCTCGTAGGTGTGCGCCTTGTAGGGCGCCGTCGTCGCCGAGGCGGAAACCGGCGCCTCGCCGCCGAGGAAGCTCGGATGGACGACCCGGCCCATGTGCCAGAGCTGGCAGAATATGCGGCCGCCCGCTTCGTGCACCGCCTCGACCACCGGCTTCCACGCCTCGCGCTGCTCCTCGCTCCATATCCCGGGCGCGAAGGGCCAGCCTAGGCCCTGGCGGCTGATCCCCGTCGCCTCGGTGAGGATCAGCCCGGCGGAGGCGCGCTGGGCGTAATAGTCCGCCATCATCGGGGTCGGGACGTGGTCGCGGGTGGCGCGGCCTCGCGTCATCGGCGCCATGACCACGCGATTGGGGCAGAGCACGGCGCCGAGCTGGATCGGATCGAAGAGGGTGGGCACGGGCGCTCCTTGACGTGGCTGGGCCGCGCCCCCTAGCGCGCCGCGAGCGCTCATGCACCAAAATCGATCATCCTCCGACGCGCGGGCGACGCGCCTCGCCTTTCCGGCGCTCCTCCTCGGCAATCTGATCCTCGCCGTCGGGCCGTGGATGGTGCGGCTGGCGGACGTCGGGCCGGTCGCCTCCGGCTTCTGGCGGCTGGCGATCGCCATCCCGTTCCTCGCCCTGTTCGCGCTGGGGCAGCAGCGCGGCCGCGAGGCCCCGTCGGCGCCGCTCGTCGCCATGGTCGCCGCCGGCGGCCTGTTCTTCGCCGCCGACCTCGCCGCCTGGCACGTCGGCATCGGCCTCACCAAGCTCGCCAATGCGAGCCTGTTCGGCAATTCGTCGAGCTTCATCCTCGTCGTCTACGGCTTCGTCGCGCTGAGGCGGCTGCCGCGCAAGGTGCAGCTGCTCGCCTTGCTGTGCGCGGCGGCCGGGGCGGCCCTGCTGATGGGGTCGAGTTACGAAGCCTCCCCCGCCCACTTCACCGGCGACCTGTTCACGCTGACGGCGGGGCTGTTCTACACAGGCTACCTCGTCGCGGTGGACCGCGCCCGGCGGACGATGGCGCCGATGCCGGTTCTCGCCATCGCAACGACGGCGGGCGCGCTGCCGCTCCTGATCCTCGCCAACCTCCTCGGCCAGAAGGTCCTTCCGGGCGACTGGACCCCGCTCGTCATCCTCTCGATCGGCAGCCAGGTGATCGGCCAGGGGCTGCTGGTCTACGCCGTCGGCTATCTCTCGCCGGTCGTCGTCGGGCTCGGACTCCTCGCCCAGCCCGCCGCGGGCGCCGTCATCGGGCGGCTGGCCTATGGCGAGACGATGAGCCTCGCCGACGCCGCGGGCGCGGTGCTGATCGCCGCCGCGCTGGTGCTGATCCGCCTGCCGGAGCGCAAAGCCGATCTTGCAACCGGCGGCGCACAGGATCATTGAGCCGCCATGGCCGACCTCGCGCCGCCTGAGATGACCCTCGACGAGCTGAGGCTCGCGCTCGCCCCGCGGATCGCCCCCAACGCCGTGTTCGACGGGTGGAGCGACAAGGCGCTGGCCATGGCCGCGGCGGAGCTCGGCGTCCCGGCGCCGCGGGCGCGGCTCTGCTTCCCGCGCGGCGCGGTCGAGATGATCGACGCCTGGTTCGATTCGATAGACCGCGCCGCGGCGCTCGCCTTTCCGCTCGAGCGGATCGAGGCGATGAAGATACGCGAGCGCATCCGCGCCCTCGTCATGTTCCGGATCGAGCGGGTCCATCCCGACAAGGAGGCGCTGCGCCGCGCCATCGCCATCCTCGCCCAGCCGCAGAATGTGCCGCTCGCCGCGCGCCTCGCCTGGCGGGCCGCCGACCGGATGTGGCGGATCGCCGGCGACCGCGCGACCGACTTCAACCATTATTCGAAGCGGGCCATCCTCATGGGCGTCTACGGCTCCACCCAGCTCGTCTATCTCGACGACGAGGGCGAGGGGCTCGCCGCCACCCGCGCCTTCCTCGAGCGCCGCATCGACGACGTCATGCGGTTCGAGAAGGTCAAGGCCCAGTGGCGCGGCAATCGCGAGCGCCTCCCGTCCCTCAGCCGGTTCCTCGGCCGGCTGCGCTACCCGGCGGTCTGAGCCGTGGCGGACGGCGGCCGCTCCCGGCCCAGATGGCCGCTCTTCGTCGGAATCTTCGTCGCCGTCGGCAGCGTGATCACCGTCGCCTGGGCGTTCGTCGAGAGCTGGTGGGGCTGAGATGGCGGCGCGGCCGGTCCGTCCCGTCGCGGAGATAGCGAGCTACCACGCCCACCTCTATTTCGATCCCGGGACCCAGCGGGAGGACGCGCTGGCGATCCGGGCCGCGATCGCAGAGCGTTTCGCGGTCCGCCTCGGCACGGTGTGGGACCGGCCGGTCGGTCCGCACAGCCGCGCCATGTACCAGGTCGCGTTCGCGCCGGAGCTGTTCGGGACCTTCGTGCCGTGGCTGATGCTCAACCGGCGCGGCCTCTCCGTCCTCCTCCACCCTAACACCGTCAACCAGCGCCGCGACCATCTCGACGACGCCCTCTGGCTGGGCGAGCCGCTGGCGCTGGACGGCGAGGTGCTCCCCTCCGCCGACGGCGAGGCCGAGCCGGCCGGGCCGGTCAACACGGCCCCCACGCTCGCCCCCTGACCCCTCCCCGTTCGCCGGGCGGGGGCCCCTACTTCCCGTCGAGCCCCTCGATCGTGTCGATCATCGGCGGCTCGCCCTTCAGCGAGGCGGCGACCCGCTCGGCCTGCTCCATCGCGCGCAGCAGGTTGCCGCCGGCGAGCTTGGCGAGGTCGGAGTCGCTCCAGCCGCGCCGGGCGAGCTCGGCGAACAGCACCGGATAGGATTCGACGCCCGGCATGCCGGTCGGCGAGGTGCCGTCTATCCCGTCATAGTCGGAGCCGATGCCGACATGGTCGATGCCGGCGAGGCGGCGGACATGCTCGACATGGTCGGCGACGAGCGACACCGGCACGGGGGGGATCGGATGGGCCGAGTCCCACGCGTCCTGCGCCGCCTGCCGCCGCTCCGGCTGCCCGGGATAGACGTTCTTGAGCCGGGCCGCCTCGGCGTCGCGGGCGGCGCTTCGGGCACGATAGTCGGCCGAGAGGAAGCCGGGGAAGAAGTTCACCATCACCACCCCGCCATTGGCCGGAAGCAGGCGCAGCACGTCGTCGGGGACGTTGCGCGGATGGTCCATCACCGCCCGCGCCGAGCTGTGCGAGAAGATCACCGGCGCGCGGGAGACGGCGATCGCCTGGCGCATCGTCTCGGCGGAAACGTGGCTGAGGTCGACGAGCATGCCGAGCCGGTTCATCTCGCGCACGATCGCCTTGCCGAAGGGGGTCAGGCCGTGATGGACGGGATCGTCCGTCGCGGAATCGACGAAGTCGTTGTTGGCGGAGTGGCTGAGCGTCATGTAGCGGACGCCGAGCGCATAATATTGCCGCAGCACGGCGGGGGAATTGCCGATCTGGTGGCCGCCCTCGACTCCGATCAGCGAGGCGACCTTGCCCGCTTTCTCGATGCGGCGGATGTCGGCGGCGGTGGAGGCCATTTCGAGCCGGTCCGGGTAGCGCGCGACCATGCGGTGGACGATGTCGATCTGCTCCAGAGTCGTCTGGACGCCGGCCGCCCCGGTGGCCGTCACCGGTATCCAGACCGACCAGAATTGCGCGCCGACATGTCCGCGCCTCAGCCGCGGCAGGTCGGTCTGGAGGGGATGGCCGAGCCGCGACGTGTCGGCGCCGAGGTCGAGCGGCCGGCGCCAGCTGTCGTAGCTCTCGCGTATCTCCCAGGGGAGGTCGTTATGCCCGTCGATCACCGGCGTCGCGCTCAGCACCCGCTCGACGCGCTGCTCGGGCGTCTCGGTCCGCGGCGCGGCGGAGGCGGGGCCGGCGATCAGCGCCGCGCACAGGAGGGGGCTCAGATGTCGGGGCATGGCGGGATCCTTTCCCCCTCAGCCTAGGGTGGGGGCTCAAGAGCGGCAAGGATCGGCTGGAGACTTGCCCGCTCTTGCCGGGATGTTTCGGCCCCGGCGCGCGGCCTTGACACCGGCCCTATGCTGCTGACGATGCGCCCCTTTCCGCAAGAAGGGATGTCCATGCGCCGCCTCAAGACCTCGATCCTCGCCGCCGCCCTTGCCGGAGCCGCCGTCGCGGCGCACGCTCAGGCCGTGTCGGACGACCCCTATATCTGGCTGGAGGATGTTGCCGGGCCCCGGGCGATGGGCTGGGTCGAAGCCCACAACGCCGAGTCCCAGGCGGTGCTTGAGGCGGACCCCCGCTACGCGCGTTATTATGCCGAGGCACTTGCCATCGCTCAGGCCAAGGACCGCATCCCCTACGGCCGCTTCCTCGGCGGGCAGATCTACAATTTCTGGCAGGACGCCGACCATGTCCGCGGAATCTACCGGCGCACCACGCTCGCCGGCTACGAGGCGCCGCAGCCGGCCTGGGAGACGGTGCTCGACATCGACGCGCTCGCCGCCGCGGAGAAGGCGAACTGGGTCTACAAGGGCGTCTCCTGCGCCCGTCCCGCCGAGCGGCGCTGCCTGGTCAGCCTGTCGGACGGCGGCGAGGACGCCGTCACCGTCCGCGAGTTCGACCTCCCCTCGGGCAAGTTCGTCGACGGCGGCTTCGTCCTTCCCAAGGGCAAGCAGCGCGTCGCCTGGGAGGACGAGAACACCCTCCTCGTCGCCCGCGAGTGGCGGCCGGGCGAGCTCGGCCGCACCGGCTATCCCTACATCGTCAAGCGGCTGAAGCGGGGGCAGCCGCTTTCGGCGGCCACCGAGGTCTATCGCGCCGACCCGGGCGACGGCGGCTACGGAGTAACGCCCTACGTTCTGCGCGACGGCGAGAACCGCACGCTGGCGGTGCTCGACCGTCCGCTCGACACCTTCACGTCGGAAACCTACATCCTCGGCCCGAAGGGCCCGCAGCGGGTCGGCATCCCCGCCAAGGCGAGCCTCAGCGACATGGTCGCCGGCCGGGTCGTCATCCAGACCCGCGAGGAATGGACCCCCGCGGGCAGCCGCACGACCTTCCCAGCGGGCGCCTTGCTCTCGGTCGACCTCGCCCAGCTCAAGGCCGATCCCGCGCACCTCAAGCCCACCCTCATCTACGCCGCCGGGCCGCGCGAGGCGCTGGAGGGCGCCTCCGCCTCGAAGGGGGTGCTGGTCGTCTCGACCCTCGACAACGTGCGGGGCCGCACCCTGCTGTTCACGCCGGGGCCCAACGGCAGCTGGAAGCGCTCGTCCCTGCCGCTGCCCGACAATTCCACCGTCGGCGTCGTCGACGTCGGCCAGACCGACGACCGGGCGCTGATCGCGGTCACCAGCTTCCTCACGCCGCCCGCGCTCTACCTCGCCGACGCGGCGACGGGCACGGCGCGGCGGATCAAGAGCCAGCCCGCCAAGTTCGACGCGTCCAACCTGGTGGCGGAGCAATATGAGGCGACGTCGAGCGACGGGACGAAAATCCCCTATTTCCTCGTCCACCGGAAGGACATCAAGCTCGACGGCGCCAACCCCACCTTGCTCTATGCCTATGGCGGGTTCGAATCGAGCGAGACGCCGGGCTATTCGGCGACGACCGGCAAGCTCTGGCTCGAGCAGGGCGGCGTCTACGCGCTCGCCAACATTCGCGGCGGCGGCGAGTTCGGGCCGAAATGGCACGAGGCCGGCCTGGGCGTGAAGCGGCAGATCGTCTTCGACGACTTCGTCGCCGTCGGCCGCGACCTCATCGCCCGGAGGATCACCAGCCCCCGCCGCCTCGGCATACGCGGCGGCTCGAACGGCGGACTCCTCACCGGAGTCGCCTTCACCCAGCATCCGGAGCTGTGGAACGCGGCCCTGATCGAGGTCCCGCTGCTCGACATGATCCGAATCTCGAAGATCGCCGCGGGCGCCTCCTGGGAGGGGGAATATGGCAGCGTCGACAAGGATCCGGCGGTGCGCGCCTTCTGGGAGAAGACCTCGCCCTACCACAATCTGCGCCGCGGCACCGCCTATCCCGAGCCCTTCATCTTCACCACCACCAAGGACGACCGCGTCGGGCCGCAACATGCCCGCAAGTTCGCCGCGCGGATGGAGGAGATGGGCCTGCCCTTCTTCTATTACGAGAATACCGAGGGCGGCCACGCGGCCGGCGCCAACCTCAAGCAGACCGCCCACACCAGCGCGCTGGAGATGATCTACCTGACCCGCAAGCTGATGGACTGACCGCCGGAAGCGGGCACGGGGACAGTAACTATTTTCCCAACGGCCGGGGCGGGTGAGGCCGCGGCGTCCGGAAAATAGTTACTGTCCCCATCCAGCGCCTGATCCTAGAGTGAGTCCTCTTCATATTGAAGCGTAGCCTGCGTTGCGCAGGTAGTTGGCGCATTCGTTGGGTTGGAAGGCGTCGAGGAGGGTGCCGATGCGCTTCCATGTCGCGTCTACGGACCGCTCGGCGGCTTTGCGCAGCAGCAGC
>JAFANP010000057.1 GCA_019232625.1 Alphaproteobacteria bacterium
TCGAAGGTCGGCGACGGCGCCCTGCGTCGCCGTCCGCTCGAAGAAGCTGAGCTTGTCGCCAAAGCCCGTGTCGATATTCTCGGCGCCGTCGTCCGACTCCCCGTCGAAGCTGTCCACGCCCGCGCCGCCGCGAAGGTTGTCGTCGCCCGGCCCGCCGTACAGCCGGTCGTCGCCCCCCTCGCCGCGGAGCGTGTCGTTGCCGCCGTGGCCGTAGAAGACGTCGATGCCGCCGGTGCCGATCATGATGTCGTCGGCGCTGGTGCCGTGCGTGCCGATCACGGCGAACTGGCCGCCAATGTCCTGCTGGTCGTTGCCCGTCCCCTGCTGCGGGCGGGCGATGAGGATGAGCCCGTCCGTATTGATGGTGAGCTGGCCGGCGCTCGTCACGTTGGGGGTGAAGGACGAGCCGTCGACGAACTGCCCGTTCCCGTCATAAGGCTGGGTCAGGAGCGCGCTCGACTGGCTCCACGCCAGCAGGAACCGGTTACCGGGAAGGGCCAGCGCGGTGACGTTGAAGCCGGCCTGGAGCTCGGAGCCCAGCTTGTTGCCGAGGGCGTCGAAGGCCTGGGCGCGACCGACGAACGCATTCTCGTCGTTCCAGGTCATTGCGAAGCCGCCGCCGCTGAGGGCGACGGCGCCGATGCTCCTCTGCTCCCCGGCGGTCGAGCTGTTGGCGAGGAACGCCCCGCCGACCTTGCCGCCCGACGCGTCATAGACCTGGCCGTAGACCGCGGTCGCGCTGGCGTCGGCGAGCGAGTGGCTCTTGTCGGCCCAGCCCACCACCAGACCTCCGCCCGCGAGACCGGCGACCGTCGGCTTGTCGAAGATGCTGAGGCTGCCGCCCATCCCGGTGGAGGTCGAATTCACCTGCACGGCGGGGCCGCGCGGCGATCCGTCGGCGTTGAACCATTCGAGCTTGACCGGATAGTCGCCCTGCGGGTCCTGCTGGGTCGCGAAGCGCTGCCGCCATACCAGCGCGAAACCGCCGTCGGCGAGGCCCGCGACGTCGGGCCAGAGCTGGCCGTTGAAGCCGTCGCCCTGGGCCGCGATGACGCTGCCGACCTTGTTCCCGCTGCCGTCGAAGACCTGGGCGCGCACCGTCGACGGAACCCCGAAGTCGGTCCAGGCGACGACGAAGCCTCCGCCGGCCAGGGCCGCCACGGCCGGAGCCTGCTGGTTGCCGGCGCTGACCGGGTTGACGAGGATCTCGGGGCCGATCTTCTGGCCTTGCGGGCTGATGATCTGGGCGCGGACATCCTGGTCGGAATTCTGCGGATTGCCGCCGTCATTCTCGATCCAGACGGCGACGAAGTTCCCGGTCGCAAGCGCCGCCACGTCCGGCGACTGCTGAAGCCCCGGAAGCGAGGCATTGATGGTGAAGCTCGTCCCCACCGTCTCGAAGACGATCGCCGTCTCAGGCACTGGCATTCCCCCCCGCTGCCTTGGCCGGGCAGGCCAAGGGTTCTTTTGTCTGCAGTAACTTAGCCAGCTCGCGAGGGGAGACGCAAGCCGGGCTCAGGCCCCGGCCAGCCTCGCCTGGGCCTCGACGAGCCGCTTCATCAGCTTGAGCTCGCTCGCCGAGAGGCAAAGCGCGCTGTCGGCCCAGACGTCCACCACGGCGTTGAGCTCGTCGAGGGTGATCGGGTCGACCAGGCTCGAGGCATGGTAGATGCCGCGGTGGCCCGACTGCCTGCGCCCGTTGCGGGCGACATAGGCGCGTACCGCCTCCTCGCCCTGGCCGGGCTCGGCGAGAACGTGGACGAGCCCAAGCTCGTGCATCTCCTCCGCCGAGTACATGCGGTTGGAGAGCATCATCTCCTCCGCTTTCGCGAGGCCGACCTTGCGCGCGAGCAGGCAATGGGCGCCCATGCCCGGGAACAGGCCGAAGGCTATTTCCGGCAGCCCGAACCGGGAGCCCCGTTCCGCCACGACGACGTTGAACGAGAGCACGGCCTCGAAGCCGCCGCCGAGCGCGTCCCCCTGGACCAGCGCGATCGTGACGATCGGCAGCTCCAGCCTGCGCATGTTCTCGTGGAGTATCGAAACGCAGTCGCGGCCGTAGCGGACCAGCCCTTCGCGGTCGCCCGCGGCGATGAAGCCCGCGAACAGGTCGAGATCGCCGCCGAGATTGAACACGCCCGGAAAGCGGGAGCCGAGGACGAGATATTTGAGCCCCTCGGTCGGATCGGCGAATTCGCGCCGGATCTCGGACTGCCAGCGCTGGAAGTCGCGCAGCATCGGACGGTTGAAATTGGGCCGGTCCACCGGCGTCATGTAGGTCCACAGCGTCCCCAGCGCCGCTTCCCAGGTGACGTCGAGCTGCCCCAGATCGAAGAGGCTGGTACCCGCCGGCCTCTCGCGATGCTGCAGGGCAATAGTCCCGGCCAGCGTCCCTGAGGACAGCGGGAGCCCACCCGTGTCCTCCGCCGGCTGGAGACTGAAGTGATGATTCATCGTTGCCCTCCAAGGAGTTGGTTCACCACTAAGTAAGCATATTGTGGGATCGGTAACAATCGGGCCCGGACACCGCGATTACGTTAACCGTGAAACTGTTGCCGGAAAGACTCGATTTGGATGCACTTTGGGGGAACCGCGGCGACGCCTCCGATTCCGTCTCAAAAGCGCTTGAGAAACAAGCATCTGCCACGTAACCCGATGCGGCGGCAGGGGGCGCCGCGAGCGTCGATTTGGGGGTGATCGAATGCAGGGGAGCAGGTTCAGGAGCGTGGGCGGCGCGCACGCCATGTTGCTTTTCGGGACGGCTGCCGCGATCCTCTTAATCCCCGCCAGGCCCGCCGCGGCCGCCGGATTCTATCTTCAGGAACAATCGGTTAGAGGCTGGGGCCGGGCGAATTCGGGGGAAGTGGCCGACGAGGGCGCCGCGTCCTTGTGGTGGAACCCGGCGGCGATCGGCGGGATCGATTCGAGCGAAGCGAGCTTGGGCGCGACCGCGGTCCTCCCGTCCGGCGCGCTCGCCGACAGGGGAACATTGATCGATCGGCCCGTGGTCCCCCCGGCGCCCGTCGGCGGCCAGGCCGTCATGCGCGACCCCATCCAGAAGGGGATCGCGCCGAACATGGCGCTGGCGCTGCGGCTCTCCGACCGGCTGGCGCTCGGCCTCAACGTCGCCTCGCCGTTCAGCTTCACCACCGATTACGATCCTGCGGGATGGCAGCGTTACTCGGCGATTCGAACGCGCCTCGTCACGCTCGACCTGCAACCGAGCGTCGCCTGGGCGCCGTCCCGCGCGGTCAGCCTCGGCGCGGGCCTCAACGTCCAATATGCCGATGCATGGCTGTCGAACGCGCTGCCCAACCTCGCGCCGGGCTCGCCCGACGCGCGGCTTCGGCTGACGGGGAGCGGATGGGATCTCGGCTGGAGCGCGGGGGCGCAGGTCAGGCCCGCCCCGGGCGTGACGCTCGGCGTCGCCTACAAGTCCTCGGTGGAACATCGCCTGCGCGGCCCGGTGGATATTTCCGGCCTGCTCGGCCCGCTTGCCGCCCGCAACGTCCGCGCGCCGACCGTGGCCCGCTTCACCACGCCCTGGCAGTTGGTGATGGGCGGCCGTTTCCGGGTGCAGGAGCGGCTGACGCTCAACGTCCAGGCGGTCCGCTTCGGCTGGAGCGAGTTCGACCGGATCGCCATCGCGGCGCCGCTCAACAACACGATCCCGGAGAATTACAAGGACACATGGAGCTTCGCCGTCGGCCTCGATGCGCAGGCGAACGAGCGGCTTACCCTGCGCGCCGGCATCCAGCGGGATCCGACGCCGACCCGCGACTCGACCCGCGACGCCCGAGTGCCCGACGCCGACCGGATCGACTATAATGCCGGCTTCAGCTTCCGGCTGAACGAGCGCTTCGTCCTCGACGGCGCCGCCGCGCTGACCGACCCGGGCAGCAGCCCGATCGCCCGGCAGGAGCGGTTCTACGCCGGCACCGGCGCTCAGACCGACGTGCTCACCGCCGGGCGCGCGCGGGATCAGAAGGTGTTCGTCCTGGCCCTGGGAGGCCGCGTCCGCTTCTGAGCCATCGCTCCGCGATGGGGGTGGCCGCTCAGGACCCTCCGGAATCGTCGCTATAGGGCGGCCGGGCCGCGCCGCCGCGATGCGCCCGCTCGAGATCGCCGCTGTCCTGCCCCGCCTCGTTGGCGCTGTCGACATTGCTTCTCTCGTCCTGATGGACGCCGTCGAGATCGCTGTGGGGGGTGGTCTTGGGGGGCTTCGGCACGTTTCGCTCTCCTCGTGGAGCGGTGAACCGGCGGGGCGGGGGCCGGGTTGCGGAAAAAAATCGCGCATGTTCGATTTTTTTTGCGGATCGGCGGAACCGACCCGGTGCTGCGCCGTTATGCAGTTCGGATAGTGACCTTTTGCCCCCCCGCTCTCGCTATCCACGACATGAGCCCGGACGCGCCAACCTCCCCCCCCCCGGTGGCGCCTCCGGGCTCAAATTTGTCCGGGGTCCTTCGATCCTCTTCTCCGCCCAGCCCTTCGCGCCCTTCCGGAACCTTCCGCGAGCGGAGGGCATTTACCTCGCGCCCGCACGCCAGACGCTTCGACGCGCTGGACGGCATCAGGAGAAGAATCATGGTTCGTAAGCTTATCACCCTCGTCATGATCAGCACCGGGCTGGCGCTCAGCGCCTGCAACACCGTCAAGGGCGTGGGCGAGGACATCAAGTCGGTGGGTGAGGCGGGCGACCGCGCCACCTGAGGCCGACGGCCCGCGCAGCACTAAAAGGGGCCGCGCCGCGGCCCCTTTTCTTTGCGGCGTCGGGGATCGGATCGAACCAACCTCCACCGTCCGGGCTGAGCCGGTCGAAGCCCCTTCGACAGGCTCAGGGCGAACGGTGCGGGGGATTCAATCCAGTCCCTGATCGCTCCAGGCGGCTAGCGCTTCAAGCGGCGGCCGACTTCAGGCGACCCTTGAGGTGCGGATCGCGCATCACCCGATACCAGGCCTCGACCAGGCTGAAGAGGCCGAACATGGCGAGGCCCGCCGCCACCGCCGCGCCCACGCCCGCCGGAAGGGCCTCGAGCGAATCGCCGAGCCCCCCGGCCTCGCCCGGGCGGTGGTGGGTGGCGGCGCCGACCATCAGCCAGGCGGCGACGGCGAAGAGCAGGCCGCGCGTCGCATAGCCGGCGGTGCCGAGGGCGACGATCCACCAGCGCCGCGCGGCCTCCGCCGCCATGTGGCGCAGGAACCGCCGCCGCGCGGCGACGACGAACTGGAACAGGGCCGCGGCGGCCAAAGCGGCGGCGGCGGCCAGCAGCATCGCGCTTCCGCCCGGAAAGGTCATCGCCGTCTTCGCGCCCTGCTCCGCCGCGCCGCCGCCCGAGCCGCCGCCGCCCAGCGCCAGCCTGGCGGCGGTGACGGCGAAGCCGAGATGGACGGCGCCGCTGCCGGCGGCGGCGAGACGGTGGCCGAGCCCGTCCCGGCCTTCGGTGGCGAGCGCAGCGTCGACGAGACGCCATGCCGCATAGCCGGCGAAGCCAAGGGCCATCGCCGCGAGGACGGCGCGCCCGCCGCCGCTGCCGAGATAGGCGAGGGCGCCGCCCGGATCCTCCGTCCGGCCGAGCCGAAGCGCCAGCCAGGCGACGAGGAGATACATGAAGCCGCGGGCGGCGAAGCCGCACCGGGCGAGGAGCAGGAAGGGCGGGTTCTTTCCGGGCACGTTACGATCCGAACGCCCGTCCCCGTTCCGCGTTCCCCGTTCCGACGCGCCGATCATCCGGCCGGAGCGTCGAGCATTCAGGTGCCCCCGTCTGCGTCATGCCGGGCTGGATCCGGCATCCATCCTTACTTCCTGGCCCGCGGCTAAGAAGGTGGACCCCGGATCAAGTCCGGTGTGACGATCCAGTTCAGACGCGGGGGTACCTAGAAGGCGACGGCGGAGAGCGGGACCTTGAGGACGGGCCGATGCGCCTCGTCCTCCACCTCGATCCAGCCCATATGGGTGAAATCCTGCTCGAGCAGGCGCTGGCGGACGATGCGGCGGGCCGCGCGCATCGCCTCGAACCGGGCATCGGCAGGGGTGCGGCAGAACTCGCCGACGACGTCGGTCGCCTCGAACTTGTCGCAGTGAAAGTTGAAATAGAAGCGCGGCATCAACGGCCTAAACGCGCGGGGCCGGGCCGCGGGTTCCGCGCCGGCGGGGCCGGATCGGTCCTGCCGCCTCGCTCAGGACGCGGCATCGGCGGGTTCGCGCGCCCGGCGCCGTTCGGTGAACCAGATGGCGACGAGGGACAGCTCGTAGAGCGCGACCAAAGGGATCGCCAGCATGAGCTGGGACACGACGTCGGGCGGCGTGAGCACGGCCGCCACCGCGAAGGCGGCGACGATCGCGTAGCGCCGGCCCTTCCTCAGCTGGTCGCGGCTGATGATGCCGGCGCGCTCAAGCAGCATCAGCAGCACGGGGAGGAGGAAGGCGACGCCGAAGCCGAAGATGAAGCGGGTGGAGAAAGCGAGGTAGTTGCCGACCGCCGGCAGCGCCTCCTGCTGCACCCCGCCGACATTGCCCTGGTAGCCGAGCAGGTAATGGAGGGCGAGCGGCATGGCGACGTAATAGGCCAGGGCCGCGCCCGACAGGAACAAGATCGGCGTCAGGAAGAGGAAGGGGAGCAGCGCCTTCTTCTCGCGGCCGTAGAGTCCGGGGGCGACGAACTTCCAGAGCTGGTTGGCGATGACCGGGAAGGCGATCATCAAAGCGGCGAAGAAGGCGACCTTCACCTCCACGAAGAAGGCCTCGAAGATGTCGGTGTAGATGATCTTCCCCTGGCCCGCCCGCAGCAAGGGCTGGACGAGGAAGGCGAAGATCGGCCGCGCGAAATAGAGGCAGACCGAGAAGGCGGCGCCGAGCGCGACGAAGCTCCACAGCAGCCGCCGGCGCAGCTCGATGAGATGGTCCATCAGCGGCGCGCGGCTCTCGTCGATCTCGTCGCTCATGGCAGCTCCCGCCGGGTCTCGGCCGGGGAGGGGGGCTCGGGCAGAGGCAGCTCCTCCTGAGGCGGCGGCGGGCCGGGCTCGGCCGGGACGGCGTCCGACGGCGGCTCGTCGGCGCCCGCGCCGGCGAGCGGCTGCATCGGCGCCCACTCGCCCGAGGCGGGATGGTCGCGCATGATCCGCTCATTCTCCTCCCGCCACTTCTTCTCCATCTCCTCCAGCTCCGCCTCGCGCATCATCGCGTCGAAGCCGGAGCGGAAATGGCGGGCCATGCCGCGGGCGCGGCCGACCCACTGGCCGACCACGCGCATCACCCGCGGCAAATCCTTGGGGCCGATGACGACCAGCGCCACCAAAGCGACGATCAGCAGCTCGGAGGAATCGACGCCGAACATGGCGGCCTCGCTCGGCGGGCGCCGGCGCTCAGGGCTCGCGGCGGTCGAGCGGGTCGGCGCTGCGGCTCGCCTCGGGCGGAATCTCGCTCACCTTGTCGACCGTCAGCCGGCGCTGCGCCTCGGCCTTGCGCGCCGCTTCGGCCTCCTCGTCCTCGCTCATGCCCTTCTTGAAGCTTTTGATGCCCTTGGCGACATCGCCCATCATGTCGGAGAAGCGGCCCTTGCCGAACAGCAGCAGGATGATCACGCCGACCACCAGCCAGTGCCAAATGCTCAACCCGCCCATCATGCTTCTCCAGAGATCCGTCGGGCGTACCTAGTCGCCCTCGGGCCCACTTTCCAGTTCCAGTTGCTCCATCGCCGCGTCGATGGGGTCGAGCAGGCCGGCCGCCTTGAGATCGTCGAGGCCGGGAAGGTCGCGCCTGCTGGCAAGGCCGAAATGCTGGAGGAAGGCCTGGGTGGTGGCGTAGGTCAGCGGCCTTCCCGGCGCCTCGCGCCGTCCCGCCGGCCGTACCCAGCCCGCCTCCATCAGCACGTCGAGCGTCCCCCTCGAGATCTGGACGCCGCGTATCGCCTCGATCTCGGCGCGGCTGACCGGCTCGTGATAGGCGATGATGGCGAGGGTCTCGATCGCGGCGCGGGAGAGGCGGCGCGGCTCCTCGCGCTCGCGGCGAAGGATGTGGGCGAGATCGGCCGCCGTCTGGAAATGCCAGCGCCCGCCGCGCTCGACCAGGTTGACGCCCCGGCCGGCATAATGGCCTTGAAGCTCGGCGAGCGCCGCGGCGACGTCGACCCCGTCCCCGACATGCGCCGCGATATCGTCCGCGCCGAGCGGCTCGGCGGCGGCGAACAACGCGGCCTCGACGGCGCGCAGATCGTCGGCGAGCTCCTTCATGCGGCGCGGATGAAGAGGGGAGCGAAGGGCGATTTCTGGTCGAGCTCGACTCGGCCCTTGCGGGCGAGCTCGAGCGCGGCGACGAAGCTCGACGCGAGCGCCGACTTGCGGAACTCGGCGTCCTTGGTCTCGGGCAGGAAGCTTTCGAGCCGGGCCCATTCCAGCCGCCCGCCGACCATCCGCTCGACCCGGAGCAACGCTTCCTCCAGGGTCATCACCGGCCGCCGGGCGACGACGTGGACGGCGGGCTCGGAGCGGGCCCGAACGGCGCCGTAGGCGGCGATGAGGTCGTAGAGCTCGGCCTGCCAGGCGGAGCGGCGGACGACTCGCAGGCCCTCCGGATCGCCGCGCAGGAAGACGTCCCGCCCGAGCCGGTCGCGGCCGAGCAGGCGGGCCCCGGCCTCGCGCATGGCGGCGAGGCGCTGGAGGCGAAGCTGCAGCCGCATGGCGAGCTCCTCCGGCGACGGATCGACCGCCGGGTCCTTGGGAAGCAGCAGGCAGGATTTGAGATAGGCGAGCCACGCCGCCATCACGAGATAGTCGGCGGCGATCTCGAGCTTCAGCTTCCGCGCGTCGGCGATGAAGGCGAGATATTGCTCGACGAGGGCGAGGATCGAGATCCTGGCGAGATCGACCTTCTGCGAGCGGGCGAGGGTCAGCAGCAGATCGAGCGGGCCCTCCCAGCCGTCGATGTCCAGCGTCAGCCGGTCCGCGGCGCGCACCGGGGCGCCGTCCTCGAAGGCCGGATCGGCAAGGGAGTCGCGCTCGTCCATCGCGGCAGATTAGGCCGTCCGGCGGCCGTTGCGAAGCGGCGAAATCAGCGTCCGCCCGTCTCCGCCTGAAGCCGGTTGAGCGCGATCGCGCCGCCGCCGACCAGCGGCGCGGCGAGGAGAAGGCCGATCAGCGGGTGCGCCGAGACGAAGGAGAGGAAGACGATCGGGAAGGCGGCGGCCATGGCGACGAGCGCGCGGCCGAGGCGCCGCTGCTGCCCGGAATCGAGCGCCGCGTCCCAGCGCTGCGTGCGGCCGTTGCGCTTCCACTCCCAGGCGACGATCGCGCGGCCCTGGGCGTCCCGGCCGCGAGTCGCGCGGGCCGCCGCGAAATCGGCCGCACGGTCGAGCCAGCTCGCCTCGGTGACCACGAAGCCGCCGCCGGGCTCGGGCGGCGGGGCCGGCGAGCGGCTCGCCGCCTCCCCGGTCGCCGTGTCGATGACGACGAGCCGGCCTTCCTTCTCGATCACCCGGTAGCGGGTCGGCGGCGCTTCCATGCGATCCTCCCTCGACGCGAGCCTAGGCCGGGCCGGCGATGGCGGCAGGGGTCATGCGCACGCCGCCGCGGCGGTCCTCAGCCCAAACGCCCGGCAAGCAGCCGCTGGAGCGCGGCCAGATCGTCCCCGGAGCGGGCGCGCAGGTGAAGCGGCTGCGGCTCCTCTCCCAGCCAGATTCGAAGGCCGCTGCGGCCGTCGGCGCTCTCCTGAAGCGAGAAATGGCGCACCTCCCGATACGGCCAGGAGATGGTCTCGACCCGCGCCTCGAGCAGATGCTCGTGCTGGACGAGGAGGATCCGCCGGTCGGTGAACAGCACGGCGCCGGTGGCTGAGGCGAAGGCGGCGTCCACCGCCTCGCCTGGAACGAGGTGAGGAGTGAGGGCGGGCGCCTCCGACGGCGCCGCGCGGTCCACGTCGAGGATGCGCATGAGGGCACGATGCGCCGACGCTGGGCCGAGGGCAAGCGCCTCGGCCGGAGGGCGGGGCGCCGGCTCACAGGGCGCCCGTGGCCCGGGCCGCCTGGAGCGTGTCGGTGAGCTGCTGGAAACGCACCGCCTTGCCGCCTTCGAGGCGCCAGATGTGGGCGACCTGGGCGTCGAGCGGCCGTCCGGTGGCCTTGCAGGTGGCCCGGTAGCGGCCGAGCATCACGACGGTGTCGCCGGCGTCGAGAAACTCCTCCGGCACCGCCCGGAAGCCCTCCCATTCCGAGCCCAGCCTCGCCAGCACGCCGCCGAGGATCGCGTCGGGCCCCCGATAGGGATTGCCGTCGGCATAAGGGAAGTTCTCCGCCTCGTTCCACTCTATGTCCGGCGCCATGCGGCCGAGGACGCCCGCGACGTCGCCTTGCTCGAACGCCGTGTAGATCGCTCGGACCAGCTCGACATTGTCCTTCGACATCGCCGCTTCTCCCCTCTGCGCCCGGGGCGAGGATGCGCCCAAAGCGCGTCCCTCACAAGCCTCGACCGGTGGCGGGCGGGCGTGCGGAACGGCGGCGAAGCGGCGACGTTGCCGCCCCATGGCCCGGTTCCTTCCAGCGACGGCCGCACTGCTCGCCCTCGCCGCGGCCTGCACGCCGGCGGCCGAGCCCGCGGCCCGGCGGACCGTTCCCGAAACGCCGGTCACCGATACGGGCGCCGAGGGCGCGGCGGCGGTCGTGCGGGCCTATTTCGGGCTGATCGAGGCCGGTCGCCCTGCGGCGGCGCGGCGGTTGTGGAGCGGGGGCGGCGACGGCAGCGGCAAGACCGAGGCGGACTTCGCCGCCGACCTCGCGCGCTACGCGGCCTATCGCGCCGAGGTCGGGGCGCCGGGGGCGATGGAGGGGGCGGCGGGCTCCTCCTACGTCGAGGTGCCGGTCCGCCTCCACGGGCGGCTCAAGGACGGCTCCCCCTTCAGCCGGGACGCCGTGGCGACGCTTCGGCGGGTGAACGATGTGCCGGGCGCGACCGCCGAGCAGAGGCGCTGGCACATCACCGACATCGCCGACCGGTCGACGCCCGAGGGGTGAGTCGGCGCCGCGTCCAATGCGCGGAGCGAAGGGGGCCCCGACGCAGCGCCGGAGCCCCCTCGAGTCGCACCGTTCGCCCCGAGCCTGTCGAAGGGCTTTCCTTCCCCTTTCGCAAAGGAGAAGGAAGGGGCTTCGACAGGCTCAGCCCGAACGGAGGCGGGCAAATCTCATCGCCGACCGCTCTAGCGGCAGCGGACGCTGCCGCGGTCCACTTCGCGGCCGAGCGCGGCACCGGCGCCGGCGCCGATCAGGGTGCCGAGCACGCTCGAGCGCCCGTTGTCGATCGCATTGCCGAGCAGAGCGCCGACCGCGCCGCCGATGATGAGGCCGGTCGTGCCGTCGGTGCGGCGGCAATAATAGCGGCCGTCCGAGCCGCGATAGACGCGGTCGTTGCGGCGCAGCCTCACCTCGCCATAATAGCGGCCGTCGCGATAATAGCGGTCCGCATAATAATTGTTCTGGCCGTTCTCGTAGCGGTTCCAGTCGTAATTGCGGTAGGCGCGCCAGTCCCGCGCCTGGGCGCGGTTGATCTCGCGGGCGCACTCGCGCCGCTCGCGGCGATACTCGCGGCGGCTGTCGGCGCGGCTCAGCTCGCGGGCGCATTCGCGGCGCTCGCGGCGGGTGTTGTAGCCCTGCGCGTCGGCAGGCCCGGCGAAGGCGACGGGCATGGCGACGGCCGCCGTCGCGGCGGCGAGGATGAGGTTACGCATTTTACTCTCCTTGTGGGGACGCCCCGAAGCTCGCGGGGCCGCAGGATAACGGGCGGCGCGGCCGGCGGTTTCATGAACGCGCCGTCGGGCGCGGTTCAGGAGGGGCCTCGGGGCGCGGCTTTCCGCGGGCCGGCGAGGCTTAAGGACGGGTTGCGGCGGCGGGCCGGGCGGCGCGCGACGGCGCCGGCCGGCGCACGCGTCATGCGTCGGTGGGCAGCCGCGCGGCGGTGCAGAGGGCGCGGAGCTGGCGCGCCAGCGACGGCCCGGCAAGGTGCGCCTCGACATTGTCGAACCGCTCCCGCTTCAGCGCGAGGCGGATGTCGTTGACCGAGGCGAAGAGGCCGGAGCGGGCGAGATCGAAGGCTCTTTCGAGCGTGGTGGGCTCTGTCATGGAAGGGATATGGGGGCGCGGGCCGCCAAAACCTAATCGGCACGCGGCGGCCGGGCCCCGGGGCGCCGGCCGGCGCCCCGCCGTGCCGCGCCTACTGGGCCGGGCGGTGGGAGAAGCTCAGGACCCGCGACAGGCGCCAGCCGTCCTTCGTCAGCACCCACAATTGGGCGAAGCGGGCGCGGCCGACCAGCTTCTCCGGCCCCTCGCCCTTGCGCTCGTAGAAGACGTGCTCGCCGGCCTCGACGGCGCCGACCCCGGGCACCGGGTCGACGACAAGGGAGGAGGCGACCAGCTCGCGGCGGGCGCGCCAGGCGTCGGGCTTCAGGCGCTCGGTGCAGAAGCGGGCGTAATCGGCGACGAAGGCGTCGGCGCCGCGGGTGGCGCCGTCCTTGTCGTGATAGAATTCGAGGTCGTCGGCGACGATCCGGCGCATGTGCGCGGGCTCGCACCGCAGGAACAAGGTGTCGAACAGTTCGGCGTCGGCGGCGGCGATCTGGGCGCGCAGCGCCTCGCCGGCGGGGAGCTCGGCCTGGGCGGGCGAGGCCGGCGCGGCGGGAGGGGCGGGCGAGGCGGGAGGCGCGGGGGCGGGCGCCGCCGCGGCGAGGAGGGCGAGCATCGCGGGCAGCAGCATCCGGCACGTTCCTTCGATCATGGTGTGTTATACACCTAATACACATGCGGAGGCGCGTCAACCATCGCGCCGCGGGAAGGGCGTTCGCGACTCGGGGGCCGGGATCGAGGGGCGAGGACGGAAGGTCCGAAGTTCACGAACGTCACGCGAATCGCCGGAGAAAATCCTTTGTCCTTGCGGGCGAGGGGGCTTGTCGGCGGGAGGATCTTCAGACGTTCAAAGAGCCGGGCCGGCGGAGGGTGGCAGGCGAAATCCTACAGCGCCAGTCCCTTTCGGCGCGCCGTCAGGCGCGAGGCACGCCGTCGACGAGGACCCACTGCTCGCGGATATGGTCGACCCGGCGGATGCGCCATCCCTGCCGGGTGCGCGTCCAGGTCTCGCGCTGGGTCACCCAATTCTCGACGCGCTGAATGCGGCCCTCGGGCCGGCGCATGAGGCGGATCGAATGCTGCCGCACCTCGGCGGCGGCGTCGGCGCCCTGCCGGGCGACCCACAGGAGGTCGAACGACAGCGCCTCCCACCGCGCGACCCGGGCGAGCAGGTCGCGGGTGAAGCCGGCCATCTCGGCGGCGCCGTGGACCTTGCCGTCGGGAGTCTCGACCGCGAAGTCGGCGGTCCGGAGCGCCAGCACTGCGGCGGCGTCGCGGGCCAGAAGCGCCCGGCGGTTGCGGTCATAGGCCTTGCCGAGCGCGTGGCGGAGGGCGGTCTCGGAGACGGCGGCGCGGGGCGGCGGGGCGCCCCCCGCCGGCGCGCCCGCGCAGCCGCCCGGGAGGAGAGCGGCTGCGGCGGCGGCGACGAGGATGAGGCGCGAGCGGTGCGGGGACATGGCGTCCGGATTGTCTCTCGCCGGGCAGGGCCGCGCAAGGGGAGAGGCTTGTGCCCGCCCCCGCTCCGGCCTCAAAAGGGCGTTCCTGCCTGCCCGTGGGGAGAAAGCGGATGATGACGACGGCATTGGCGCTCGCGCTGGCGGGCGCGGCGGCGCCCGGCGCGGAGGCGGAGCGACTCGGGCGCGCGCTCGCCGGCCAGGGCACGCTCGCCGCCTTGCTTCCGCTCGTCGCGGCGAAGGAGACCGAGGAGCTGGTCGCCGCCCATCCCGAGCTGAGCGAGGCGGAGAAGGCGGCGCTTCGCGAGACGGCGCGCGCCGCCTTCGCCGCGGGCGAGGCGAAGCTGCTGGCGGCGAGCGGCCATGCCTATGCCGAGCGCCTCAGCGTCGCCGAGCTCAGGGCCCTGGTCGCCTTCAACCGCACCGCCGCCGCCCGGCGCTACCGCGCCGCCATGCCCGCCGCGATCGCCGCGACCCTGCAGGCGGTCGGCCCGATGGACTTCAAGGGCGACACGCTCGCCGCCTTCTGCCGCCGGACGGGGAAGCTTTGCGGGGCGCGGTGAGGCGGGCGGCGCGGCGGCTGGCGCGGCGCCGCGCGACCGGCTAGCGGGCGGCGCACCCGCTTGGCCCGAGGAGGGACGATGCCCGTCCTGCTGCTGCTTGCCGTCTCCAACACCTTCATGACGATCGCCTGGTATTGGCACATACGCGGCGCGGCGCTGTCGAAGCCGATCGCGCTCGTGATCCTGATCAGCTGGGGCATCGCCCTCGTCGAATATTGCTTCGCCGTCCCGGCCAACCGGATGGGCGCGCTCGCCGGCTGGACTCCGGGCCAGCTCAAGATCGCGCAGGAGGCGATCGCCCTCCTCGTCTTCGGCCTGTTCATGGTGACCGCGCTCGGCGAGCCCCTCCACTGGCGCCACCTCGCCGCCTTCGCCTGCATCATGGCGGCGGTCGCCTTCCTGTTCGTTGGGAAGTGAGGGGGCGGGGGCCGGCCTTTGCGAAGCGTTAGGGCCCGGGCGCTAGGCCGATGGGATGTCGAAGCCGTGGAACCCCCGCCTTCCGGCGCCGCGCCGGGCCCGCAAGGGCTGGGCGGGGCAGTGGGACCGTCACCTTTGGCCGATGCCGAAGGGCCGGCCGCGGCGGCGCCCGCTCGAGGGGCTTGGCCGCATCCTCCTGCTGTTCGCCGGCGGGGCGTCGCTCGGGCTCGCCGTCGTCCGGTGGGAGCCCGGCTGGCGCGGCCTCGCCCCGCCGCCGGGAGCGGGCGAGACGGCCGATCCCGCCGACGTGCGCATGGTGGACGGCGACACGTTCGACCTTCGCGGCACGCGCATCCGAATCGCCGACATCGACACCCCCGAAGTGCACGGCGAGTGCGCCGAGGAGCGGGCGCTCGCCCGGCGGGCGACGGGGCGCATGGCGGCTTTGCTCGGCGAGGGGCGGTTCGAGCTGGACCCGGTCCCGGGCCGCGACGAGGACGTCTACGGGCGCAAGCTTCGAGTCGTCACCCGCGACGGCCGCTCGCTCGGCGATGTCCTGGTCGCGGAGGGGCTGGCGCAACGCTGGGTGGGGCACAAGCTGCCTTGGTGCGGGTAGGGGGGCGGCCGGGGGGCGCCGCCGCCCCGCCCGGCTTCAGACGCGGCCGGCCAGTCGGTGGGCGTCGACGGCGAGGTCAACGGCGGGGTAAGGCGGCATGACCAACCAGAAGGTGCGGCATTGGGGCGGAGGCGCAGACTGGCCGGAAGCACGGACGGCCGGCTCTATTCTGAAAAGCGCCGCGGCTAGGGCGCCGTCTCGCGCGATGGTGCACGCGAAGCGAGAGGAGGCCGAGATGAAGACCATCCACAGCGACGACCTCCCAGGCTTTCGAGGTCGTCTCGAAGCGTCGTAAGGGTTACCCGTCCGAAACGCGGGTGAAGCGGGGTCTCCGCTTCGTGCGCGGGGGCGAGAAGGAGCTGGTCGAGAAGCTCGGCCGCAACGACCCTTGCCCGTGCGACAACGTCGCAGACGCTAATCAGAGTTAGGCTTGTCATCGCCCGACGAACTCTCACCCGGCGGAAAGAAATAGTCGTCAATCGCTGCCTTGATTGTAGCCATTTCTTTGTTAACCGACATCCCTACGGCGGAAAACAATTCGCTAATATCACCAATGCCTAAGGAATGTACAACATATGTCGCAGCATCCTCCTCGGGGGTCCGGCTAAGCTCTATGCCAAACGGCGAAAACTGATAGATGGAGTCTAGGAATCCCGAACAATAGTACTCCCAAATTGGCTGGGCGCCCGCAATAACTCTCAAATCTATCTTTTTACCAGTTTGGGCCGACCTTGCTATCATGTACAAAGTCATTGTCGCGCCGATACCGCGCGGCTTCGACACGGCAGCTGAAAATTCTGCCTCTTCTGAACCCATCGCGGTTATCGGAAGGTGTCCAGCTTTACTTTCGGGAGCAGGACCCTCCGCAAGTGGCGAGAGGCTTTCCATCCGCTTTGCTATGCCTTGGACTGCCGGCCGGAGGACAGAGAACTCCGTCATCAATCGTTCGGACTGCTCCGATAGCGCCGCCGAAGTGTCATTGATATTCTTTGCTGCGCTCTGGAGATCTACAGATGACCTACTCAGCCCTTCAATCGAACCGGAAAAGCCTTGGTTAGCTATAAATGAATAGAATATGGCTACAAGGGCTAAAATCAAGGAAGCAATGGATGCAGCAAAAGATATATAATCTCTAATAATAACTCCGTTTGGCACTTCCAATAGAAGAGCGGCAATGGTCAGTAGAAGTATCGAGAAAAGCCAGACGGAGTGAACTATGCCGTGCTTCTGAAAGTGACTTCGAAGACTCATCTTCAGACCTCTAACTACTCCGCCGCCACGCCGACTCGCGCGAACATGTCGTCGTCCGCCTTCGCCGAGTCAGCTTCGGTGCCCGCGCCTTCGTTGGACGCCTGGGCCTGCTTCCTGCGAGCGGCTCCGTCGTCCCGCGGACGGCTACGCTGTCCAGGACTGCGCTCCAATTCCCCATCACTCCGCCGACTGAGCACGTGAGCGGATCCTGTCGCGGCGCCAGCGATGAGTCCAGCAACCTCGTCCAGTTCCTCCCGGTTGAAGGCTGTTACGGCTCAATTCGACGGCTTGGCGCTGCGCGGAGGTGCCGTGGAGGAGGCGGGGAACCATGCGTGGCGGATGCCGAGGGTACGGCCGTCCAGTTCGACCCACATCTCCGCGTCGTCGAAGTGGACGTACGCCGGTTCGGGCGAAGTGGTCACGCCGCGCGCTTCCGCAGCAGACCTGCTTCGTCCAGCCGGCGGTGGAGGCTTGGCGCGGACAGCTCCAGGCCGTTGGGCCAGGCGAGGGCGCCGGCCTCGATGAAGGCGCGGGCGAAATAAGCGGGGTCGGCGAGCGGCCGTGTGAGCTCGGTGTCGCGGGCGATGAGGGGGGCAGCGGACCAGGTGCCGTGGGCGCCGTCGCTGAAGGTGAGGTCCAGCTCGGGGTGGCGGTGCGGTGAGATGGCGACGAGCTTAATCATCAAGGTCGGCTCCGGGAATCATCTCCATCGGCAGCAACTTTTCGCCGAGCGCCCAGTTTGCCATGAGCGCCGCCCGGTGGTCCAGCGCCCATTGGCGGACGATGCGCGTCGCCTTCTTAGGGAGGCTGCCATGGAGGATCTCGCCCGTCTCGATCGCAACGAAGGCCTCGAAGCCCTGATAAGCGGCGTGGAAGTGGGGCGGCGGGTGGTCGTCATGGTACATGCGGATGACGATGCCGAAGAAAACGGAGACGATCGGCAATTCATCCTCCTCGGAACCCGGCCATTGAGTCCGTGTTTGCCGGGCCCTCACCCTGCCGCTTTGCGGCTGTCCCTCTCCCGCGGGCGGGAGAGGGGTCTATTCAGCCGCGACGCCCGCCCGGGTGAACATGTCGTCGTCCTTTGCCGGGGCCCTCGACGGCGCCGGCGCCATCATTCGCCGCCTTGGACAGCTTCCGCCGGTCGAAATTGCCCCAGACTTCGCCCCAGCTCCCCCGGGTCGCGGCCTTCGAATATTCGGTCGCGCGGGTCTCGAAGAAGTTGGCGTGCTCGACGCCGTTCAGCAAAGGCCCAAGCCACGTCGGCCCTATAGCCGAGCTCGGCCGCTCCCCTCACAGCGCCGCGTCGCGTGCCGGCGCTCCGCGCAGCAGTCCGCCGGTGTACAGCGCCTCGCCCAAGGCCGTCCTCACGCGGCGCGCTTGCGGGACTTCAGCGGGATGACGAGGCGGGCATTTTCGAACCATTCGTCGGTGAGCTCGGGGGCGGCGTCGGGATCGGCGGCGATCTGGGCGGCGATGTCCTCGTCCGTCATCGCGTCCAGGCGAGCGAGGTTCTCGGGCGTCGCCCACTCCTTCGCCAGCCGCGCGGCCTCGTCACGCGATATCCGCACGGTATTTTCGGATTTCTCGGTCATTGGCCTTCCTGAAACTGATGATGCGCCGAACCGCGTCCCGCCACGTATATACGACGACGAAGATGCGATCACCAAACGCCTCGATCGGCCCGGTGGCGATGAAACGGGTCTCGCCATAATCGAGTCTCGAGTCCTGCTCCTCGACGTAGGGTCCGTCGAACAGGAGGATCGCGGCGCCGAGCGGCAGGCCGCGCAGGCGGAGATTTTCCTCGCTCTTCACGGGGTCGAACTCGACCTCCTCCACTATTCCGCCGCGACGCCCGCGCGGGTGAACATGTCGTCGCCGTCGGTCTTCGGGGCCGGTTCGGCGCCCGCCCCGTCGTTCGCCGCCTTCGCCTGCTTCCTGCGGTCGAAATTGTCCCACACCTCGCCCCAGTTCCCCCGGGTCGCGGCCTTCGAGTACTCCGTCGCGCGCGTCTCGAAGAAGTTGGCGTGCTCGACGCCGTTGAGGAGAGGCGCAAGCCACGGCAAAGGGTGGTCGTCGATCATGTAGATGGGCTGGAAGCCGAGCTGGCCGAGGCGCCAGTCGGCGATGTAGCGGATGTACTTCTTGATCTCCTTGGGGGTCATGCCGGGGACCGGGCCCATCTCGAAGGCGAGGTCGATGAAGGCGTCCTCGAGGCGGACGGTCTTCTGGCAGACGTCCATGATATCGTCGCGCACCGCCTTGGTCATGCAGCCGCGCTCCTTGACGAAGGCGTGGAACAGGCGGGTGATGCCCTCGCAATGGAGGCTCTCGTCGCGCACCGACCAGCTGACGATCTGGCCCATGCCGTTCATCTTGTTGAAGCGGGGGAAGTTCATCAGCATGGCAAAGCTGGCGAACAGCGACATGCCTTCGGTGAAGGCGCCGAACATGGCCAGCGTGCGGGCCACGTCGGAAACGGTGCCGACGCCGAATGTATGCATGTAGTCGGCTTTGGCCTTCATCTCGGAATAATCGCGGAAGGCTTCGAATTCAGCCTTGGGCATGCCCAGCGTCTTGAGCAGCAGGGCATAGGCGTCGATATGCACCGTCTCCATATTGGAGAAGGCGGCCATCATCATCTGGATCTCCAGCGGCTGGAAGATCGGGATGTAGCGCTTCATGTAATTGTCGCCGACTTCGACGTCCGACTGCGTGAAGAAGCGGAAGATCTGGGTCAAGAGGGCGCGCTCGGCATCGGTGATGCGGTCCGACGCCCAGTCCTTAATGTCGGCGCCCAGCGGCACTTCTTCGCCCATCCAATGGGTCTGCTGCTGGCGCTTCCAGAACTCGTAAGCCCAGGCATAGCGATCGACGTCGTAGGTCCCGGTCGAGTCGAGCAGGCCGACGCGGCCCTTGCCGATGAGAGTGCGGGGATCGATTTTGGACAGATCGACTACTGACATGCGAGACACTCCTCATAATCGGTACGCACCGCGGGCGCAGAGATTTCCGCGACGGCTTCCGCTTTCGTGGCCTGTCCCGCGAACG